>CAYZZI010000123.1:0-1662 GCA_964482795.1 uncultured Klebsiella sp. | reverse complement strand
CGTACGTTACGAATCAAAATCTGCTTGGTGTAGTTGCACGAATTACAGATCATAATGCGGTACCCGGCGGCACTGGTGTAACGCACATCGCGGCCACAGCGTGGGCAGACCTGCAGGTCGTAGGTGGGGGCTGGGCGCGACATAAATGACGAGCCGTTTTGGCCGGCTTGGCTACTTTCGGCGACACTGGTCGGATTATTGCGCTGGTGGATGCTGGGGCGAGCGTTGCCGGTGGGCACAATCTCGAGCGACTCCATGATGCGGTCGACGAGCACGCGGTAATCCTCGGCGCCACGACTTTCGGGGTCGTACTCGAAGATTGACTTGCCGTACATCGGCGACTCCGACAGGCGCACGTTGGTGCGAATCGGTTGCGTGATTTTGCTGCCGTAGGTCTGGCGCAAGTTCTCGAGCAACTCAAGCGCTTGGCGTGAGCGTGGGTCGTACATGGTGGGCACAATCAACTTGATCGAGTTGGCGTCGCCGCGCATTGAGCGCATCTGCTGGTGGAGGAGCTCGAGGCCACGCACCGAGAAGGGCTCGACGGTGGTTGGCGCGATGATATCGTGTGCTGCTACCAAGGCGTTGGCGTTGAGTGGATTGAGCGATCCGCTCGAGTCAAGCAGGATCATGTCGTAGTACTGTGTAATCGGCTCAAGTGCCCGCTCAATGGTGCGTCCCCATTCGGCCCCACGTGACATCATCGTTTGGGCGGTGAGTAGGGTCGTATCGGCGACAATGAGGTCGAGATTGTGGCGGGCGGCTACAATACAACGCGCCGGATCCATGCCCTCAATCATCAGTTCGTATAACGTGTGTTTGGCGGTGACACCGAGTGACGAAGACAGGTTGCCTTGTGGGTCTGTGTCAATCATAAGCACTTTGACACCACGGAGCGCCAAGCCGGCACCAATGTTAATTACCGTTGTGGTTTTGCCGATGCCACCTTTTAGGTTGGCGACCGTCACAATCCGTGTCATAGTGATTCCTTGATTACTTTTTTCTACTACATACTATACAGTATCTTGTTGCGTTCGTTATTGACAAATTCGTTATGATTCCGCAGAAATGCTGATGTGACCTAGGCTACGTTTTATTTTGCTCTATAATTACCCTATCCACATAAGGGATATACACACAAGGAGCCACTATGCCGTGGATCAAAGTCTTTAGTATTGAGGAGGCCACCGGCTTTCTCAAAGAGCAGTACGATGCAGCCATTAAGCGCGCTGGTCGTATCTGGAACATCGTCGGCATCATGAGCCAGAACCCGCGCACCATGAAGGCCTCGATGGACATGTACGGCGTCATCATGTTCGGCCAATCGCCCCTCAGCCGTGGCCAACGTGAGATGCTGGCTACCGTTACTTCCTCGATTAACCATTGCCTCTACTGAAGGCGCTCGCATGCGCACGACCTCCGTGCTGAGGTCAAAGATTTTGGGATTGTTGACGAGACGCAAGCCGACCTGTTTGTCCACCACATTTGTAGCGACTGGCGCCAAGCCGGGTTGTCTCCCTTTGATCGAGCTTTGTGTGAATATGCCGAAAAGCTAACCCGCACCCCACAACAAATGGGCCCCGCTGACCTCGATGTGCTCCGCACCCATGGCATGGACGACCGCACGATCCATGATGCGACGCAGGTCATCTGCTACTTCAA
>CAYZZI010000122.1:0-1663 GCA_964482795.1 uncultured Klebsiella sp. | reverse complement strand
TACAAACGCATGTTCGGCGGCGTGTGCTTCTTTGTGCGAGGGCACATCGCAGTTGGCGTATTCGGCGATGGCATGATGGTGCGCCTAGCGCCACACCGACATGCTGACCTGATTGGCCAATCGGGTATTACGCCACTGGCGAGCCTGCCCAACCGCATGCGCGGGTTTGTGGTGATTGATGAATCACTGCTTGATGACGATGAAACACTGCAACAGTGGCTTGATCAGGCGTTCGCGTTTAATCGGGAGTTGGAGGGGAGGTGAGGTATTAGCATGAATTCGTGGGTCATGGTGATTTTCGCCAGTAATGTATACATTTCTTTCACCCTGCTTATCAATGTCATACTGCGTAGAAACGAAATAAAAGTTCGTCTACACAGTATGACATTTGGGAGGTTTGGTATGGCGTACTTATACGCGACAACGTACTGATTCTGGTATGGGCAGTTCAACTGGTGCAAACCCGAACTGATCATCCGAGAACCAAACGCGAATGCGCCCATCGGTAAACACAAGTATGAGCATGTGCGCGGTTGCGGCGATATGAATGACTCCGGTGAGCGTGAGTGTCTGCCAATCGCTTGATAGCTCACGCTGCCGGAGTTCATGACGATAATAAATGGTTGTGTCGTTAATTTGTGTACGTACGGCATAGAGCGAGCGCGTACAAGCGAGTTGGGCCACATTGGTGCTCGTCTCGATAGTTGGGATATTGCGGTCGAATAAATCAACCACACGATCGTCATCGAGCCACGTCATTGCACAAAAGTCGGCACCTGTAATCCCGGTATGCAGTGACGAGGGGGCGGAGAGAGACTGCACGCCGGTGGGGTGAATGTGTGCGGCACCGATATTATATGCTGACATGCAACCCCTCTCTTGCGACATGTATGGCCACCAACTGAACGACACCATGTGATTTTATCAACGTAGATTGGTGGTCGTGCAATCTGCTTTTGGGATTGATGTGACGCACACATGTGTATACCGTGGTGTCACATCCATTCATTTGCACCCCAACCCCCGCCGCAACATCGCTCGATCCTCCCTCCACCGTGGCCAAAACTGCCCCATCAACGCATAAAAGCGCGCGTTGTGCGACGGCTCGAGCAGGTGCACCAACTCGTGCACGACCACGTACTCGAGCAGGTGGGGCGGGTACTGGGCCAATGCGCTGTTGAGGCGGATGTGGCCGGCGCGGTAATTACAACTACCCCAGCGTGTTTTCATCTGTTGCACAAAGATCTTGTTGACCTGCACGCCCATGCGTGTGCTCCAGCTTGCCACCAGCGCCGGCAATGCCGCCTGCACCTGCTGGTTGTACCAGCGTTGTATCATGGCGGCGTGTTGAGCGGGTGTACTTGTTGCCGGTGCAGTCACCATCAGGTGTGTGGGTGTAAGTTCAACCTGGGCTCGTGACCCTTGGGTGATGTTGATAGGGTATTGCACGCCCCAGACCCAGGCGTGGGTGGTATCGGGCGCGGCGATTGGGGTGGTGGCCACGATGGCCGTGCGTTTTTGCTGGATCCAGGCGACTTTGGTCTGGATGAATTGAGTGATTTCCTTGATACTCAGCTGGCGCGGCGCCGTGACGCTGACGCGCCCGTCCGGCGTGTGCACGCGCAGGTAGAGGCGTTTGATCGGCTTGTAGATGACCTCGATG
>CAYZZI010000121.1:0-1740 GCA_964482795.1 uncultured Klebsiella sp. | reverse complement strand
TTTATCGGGCCATCACCACGTATTGTGGGGCCATGCCGGCCTGCACCTGCCGAATGGTCGCAATGGTGGTGGTGATGATGCGTTCGAGGGCCTCGGCGCTGTTAAATGCATTGTGGGCGCTGGCGATGACGCGCGGGTGGTCGAGGAGTTGGCGCATCAGCGCGATTTCGGGCGTGTCGGCGCCGCTGCCAATCATGGCCTCGTGTTCGATGACATCGAGTCCCGCCGCCCGAATCAGCCCTTGATCGAGGCCCGTCAAGAGGGCGGCGTTTTCGACAAGCGCTCCGCGTGAGGTGTTGACAATGATGACGCCTGGTTTGATCAGTGTCAGACTCTGCATGTTGAACAGGTGATGTGTACTGGGCAAGAGCGGCGTATGGAACGAGATGATGTCGGCCTGCGCATAGACGTCGTGTAGCGGCACGTACTGCGCGCCGACCTCCTCGGCCCATTCGTGATGAGGGGCGAGATCGTGAGCGATAATCTGCATCTTGAAGCCGGTGGTCATGCGGCCAACGTTGCGCCCAATCAGGCCAGTGCCGACAATGCCAATCGTCTTGCCGTACAAATCGACGCCGCGCAGGTCGTGCAAATCCTTGCTCCACTCCTGCTTGAGGCGCAATGTGCTGGGGATAATCAGGCGCGTGCAGGCCAGCATCAATGCCATGGCGTATTCGGCCACGGTGCGTTCGCCGTAGGCCGGCACGTTGCAGACGGTCACGCCGCGTGCCGCTGCAGCCGTGACATCGACATGGTCATACCCGGTAGCCCGAATGGCGATCAAGCGCAGATTGGGCAAGCGTTGCATGTCGGCGGCGCTGATTGGCGTGTGAATGAACACACTCAGCACGGTGGTGTCTGGGTCAACGGCATTTGCCGGCGTGCCGGCCGGATAGAGTGTCAACATCTCGCCGGCGAAGGCGGCCTCGAAGAGTGCCGCCTCCCACGATTCGTTGAGAATAATCGAAATCATTGCCACCTCCTGGCGGGGATTAGTTCGTTGGTGTCAGCGGATGGTGGGCGTAGCGCTCGTCGAGCGGGTGGGTGACACAGCGCAAGCGGGCGTTGCTTTTGCTGAGCAAGAGCTGGCGTAATGGCCCGGGTTGCACGGCGTCTTTGGCCAGGTGCCCATCTTTGTAGGCCTGCATGACCACGGTGTAACTGCGGTCAACGCCCATGTTGGCCAGGGCCAGGGCCACTGACGCATTGCGATCGGTATCGGCGCTGGTCAAGCGGCCCTCGAGCGTGCTGATAATCTGGTCGGTCAACTCGGGCTGGGCAACGCTCAAATAGGCGAGGGCGATGGCAGCACGATGGTGGCCGATGTTGCTGGTGTGTTCGTCGTCGAGCAGGGTGACCAGTGGTTCGTAAGCGGCGACGCCGATGCGGGCGATGACCTGGGGTAATTCGCCGTCCCAGATGGCGGTGCGCTTCTCGATGGTTTGATTGGGCGCAGCCGGGATAGGCGCGTGAATCAGCGGTGCGATGGCGTCGAGTGAGCCGATCTCGCCGAGCAAGCGCAAGGCGTGGATGGGCGCATAACAGCGTGGCTCGGCACCGATTAAGAGCTCAGTGTCGATGGCAAGTGCCACAAGGGGGGCAACGGCGTCCTCGCCGGTGGCGAGGATGTGCTGTGCTAGTGGGAAGGGCATTTCGGGGCCAAGTGTGCGGAGTTGGCGCACGTATTCAAGTGCATCAAATGCGTTCGTCATGCGGTGTCCTCAATCGTATCAACCAGAA
>CAYZZI010000120.1:0-1782 GCA_964482795.1 uncultured Klebsiella sp. | reverse complement strand
CGCGGGCCTTGCCACTCACTGATGCGTTGGTCTTGGCGCAGGGTAATGCGCCGGTGGTGCATCCCGTGGATGAGCGCGGTTGGCGTGGTATCGTTGATGGCCAGGCTAGTGCGAGCCTCGTCATAAAAGACGGCCGGCACGAGGTGATTTTGGCTATGCAAATAGGCATCGTGCCACCATGCGTTGAGGCGATCGGCGGATGCGTCGAGCAAGGCGGCGCTCACCAAGCGATCGCGCTTTTGGTGTTGGTTGACCTGGCGATTGGCGGGCACGAGATTCCACAAATCGCCGTTCGGCCATGCCGCCCACGGGAAGACGTGGTCGATATCGAGCGTATTCATGCTCAAGCGCTTACCACTCCAGATGCAGTAGACCGGGTGGTTGCGCTCAATCAGGCGTTCGACTTGGGCACGTGCACGAAGCACGGTGCGCTCAGGGTCGATCCACTCCATGGCACGATTCATCTGTTGGGCATCGAGGATGCGGCTTTGTGATTGGGCATAGGCGTTCATCAGCTTCTGCCACTCCCAGATGATGGCCGGTTCAAGCCAGGCACTAAAGCGCATCATGCTCAGCCAAATATGGCGTGGCAACGTAAACGATCCATACGACCACAGCAGCTGATCATCAATCGTCAACGTGGACTGGGCTCTAATGGCACGCCCACGTGCCACCTCGAAAATCTGTCGATTATCGTCATAGCGCGTATAGTTGACCGGCATCTTTTGAATGACATCGCACACGTCTTTGATGGCGGTATGCAGAATCGTCGCCATATCGCCGCTAAACTGCATGCCGATGCGCAGGTCGCCTGCAATATGTACGGGCAATGCGCGGTAGGCCGGAGTCGCAAATCCCAGGCGATCACCTGCCTGCGCATTCACCGATGACTGCGGGAACTGACCATGCGTCAGCGGCAGATACAGTCGCATCCAATACAAGCCGAACAGGCCGAACGGCAAGCTGACCGTCTCGCGCTCAACGTCATGCACAGCAAGACCCGGGGCCGAATCAGCAATGCGCACCAATGTCCGGAGTAACCCGAGCTTGTAGGTCGCCGACTTGCGGTCATTGAGGATGATGTGGCGGAGCAGCGGCAGCGCCCCTGTGCCATCATCGGGGATACGCAGAGCGAGTTGCAGCCAGCGTATGTCACGCCCGGATTGATCGGCATCCAACGCATCCACCTCGATGGCTAATCCGTGCTCACGGGCGAGGTGGTGCAGTTCGTCATAGGCCACTGCATACTTGCCACGGTCATCGTCGTGCACATCGACCTGAACCGTCATGCACAGCAGGCCGCCTGGTTTGAGCAGTCCGAGCACTTTGCGAAAGGCCCGAGCGCGCTGGCGCGGCGCCACGAACATCCATACCGCATTGAGCAACACCACATCAAACTGATAGTTGCGCTGATACACCTGCTCAAGGCCGGGCAAGCTGTCGTTGACCCACTCGATATATTGATGCGCATGGTATTGCTGGGCATATTCGCGCATGGTACGCGACGGCTCAACGGCAATCACTTGGTGACCGAGCTCGGCCAGCCATTGGGCATCGCGGCCGCTGCCGGCACCGATATCAAGGATGAGACCGGCTTCGACTGGCAATAGCGGCTTAATCCAGGCATTCAGTTGCGCCGGGTCATGACGATCGTATTGGGTGGCCCACTCACGGCCATGGGTATCGTACCAATTGATAGATGCAGATTCTTCGGACATGACAGGATCCAATCAACAATCTCCATATCATGCCCATACTCTACCATAGATACGTTAGATTGGT
>CAYZZI010000119.1:0-2130 GCA_964482795.1 uncultured Klebsiella sp. | reverse complement strand
ACGCCGGATGGTGGGGGATGATGATAGCCAGAGACGCATGGCCATGCGTCTCTGGCTATCATTGCGTTCATTCCGAGCGTCGCGTGCGACGCTCCCTACCCGTGATGCAAGACCACCATGCAATGCCCGCGAATCTCGGGCACCGTCAACGTCAATCGACCATCAACCACAGTCATGGGCACAGTCACGCCTGCGGGCTCGATGGTGGCATGTGTGATTGGACGATCATTGCGCACACTGATTTTTATGTCAAACAGCGGAATCACATCCTCAATCACATCAAACTGCTGGCCACGTCGCTCAGGGATGTAGTGCAACAGATGCACCACCGTGCGCGTTGCTTGTTGCATCACTGAGGTCGTAATTGTCGATGGCCCGTGATGGCGCAACAGCGGCTGGGGCACCAAGCGGTTAATCGCATCGCGCACGAGGTGTTTGACCCAACGCGGCGCACTATCTTGGTACTGGCCGAACACCGGATGGGCAAAGTAAATTACGTTGCCGCGTTGTGTGACCGCCGCTGATCCCGGCGAACCATCCGATGGTGTATGCCGGTGCGAACAGAAATTGCGCCATGAGCGCTCAAAGTAGGGCTTGACCGTCGTGGCCAACACCCGCGTACCCGGCAACGGCTCCACCTGTGCCCCACGCAAATACATGGCGTGGCCGGTACGGGGCAAGTCAACCCCGATGCTATCGCTTGGCACCACAAAATCCGGGCTCATGGCAATTTCGCCGGCATACTCAACACCGACGCACGGTAGTTGCATGCGCCCATCACGCACACCAGAGTGATACGAGACGAGTAGGCGGCCGCCGTTGGCTACGTATGACTCAATCTTGGCGGCAAGGGCGGCATCAACCTCCAGTACATCGGGGAGAATCAGCAGTTTGTAGGGTGCAAAATCAGCCTGGGCATCGATGATGTCGAACTGCATGGCCAGCTCTTCGAGCATGCGCACCACACCAAAGGTGGCCGGTGGGATGCCGTCAGCCCATGAGGAGGAGATCGGTTTTTCGAGAGAAAAGACCGCAATGTCGGTCAGCGCCGTGGCATCAACGCACCACGCCTCACGTTTGGCCACCTCGCGGTAGACGGAGCCGACGAGGTCGTAGACGTCGGCATCGATTTGGCCGTCGGGGTGGAGTTGGTCGCCGATACTACACGCCGTGCCGTGCGCCAACATGCGGAATACTTCGAACTCGAGCGCAGCCTGGTTTTTGAACGAATGGAAATCACCCCACGACGTATGGAACTTGCCCGTCATGCCCAACACCGGCATGCCTAGCGTACGCGCATAGCGCACCGCAATCGGGAAGTGCAGGTAGCCCCAGCCACCACTGGGCAACGTCTCGATCTCCCAATGCGTGTAATCGCTGGCCCAACGGCGATCGCGCGGTGCCACGTGCCCAGCGTTATAGAAGATGGTGGCGTCAGGGGACAATGAGCGCACGAGCGCCGACATATCGCGCTTAAAGCGGGCACTCGTCTCAGCACCCCAGGCTAGGCGATCGGCCTCGATGGACGGGTCGAGCCCCGCAGCCATCATGGCCGTGCGGCAGTGGTAGCAGACACACGGGATGGGTTGAACGATATCAAAAAAGTAACCGTCGACGCTACCCACATGCTCGACCAAGTCGCGCACGCTCTCCATTAAGAAGTCGCGGTAGGGTGAGCCGACGCACAAAAAGCGGTAAAAACCGGCTTCGAACAGCGGTTGGCCGTGACGACTGACACTAAACGGATTACCGAGGGCGTCCATGGCCACCCACTCTGGGTGGTGCATGACGGTGTGATAATCCCACTGGACGGTGATATAGATGGGGGCTTTGATGTTGGCGGCGCGACAGGCGCGGAGCTGGGCGGTGAGCAGGTCACCCTGCATGTGCGGATGAACGCGTTCGGGGAACCGTTTGCTGGGGTAGTAGAGCATCCCATGATGACATCGGGCAAAGACCGTCACTGAGTTCACATCTGCCTGGCGCAGCACATCTGCGAACACTTCTTCGTCGAACTGGCCACCAACTCCACGAATTAACTCACTGGTGTGGAAGTCCATGTGAATCTGACGCATGCGTAGCGACATTGCTCTCTCCTTCTACGTTGAAGATGGCTCGATTATAGCATTA
>CAYZZI010000118.1:0-2180 GCA_964482795.1 uncultured Klebsiella sp. | reverse complement strand
CATGACCATGCGTCTCTATTTCAATTTATATGTCCAGATTTTTTTCGTAACACAAACTCAACGGGTCATTGGTATATTCGCCAAACGGTGGTATCTGCACAAAGCCGAACCAGGTGTACAGGGCTAGCGCCTCGGTTTGGTGGATGCCCGTCTCAAGGCGCAACTTGGCCACACCCTGCTGACGCGCATGCGCCTCGACCACCTGCAACAGCTGTTTGCCCAGCCCATGCCCACGAAAGGTCGGTGCCACGTACATGCGCTTTATCTCACCAAATCCGCCGTCATAGTCATAAAACTTGATGCCACAACAGCCGGCCGCCACGCCATTGATGCGCGCCACAAAAAAGTCAACCTGCTGCGTCACCAGCATCTCAACGCTGAAGCCATGTTGACTTTCGGGCGGATAAAACTGCTCAAGATAGCTCTGCAAATCATGGATCAGCTGGGCCACATCCGGCGTCGTCGGCGTTTCACGGGCAATCACAATCGACATGGTATACACCCTCACAAACAACAAATCTATGTGTCATTTAAGCATAGATTGTCAAATATTTCTGCCCAAAAATCCACCACCCGATTTGGTCACATCATCTAATCACCCAGCACATCGGCAAGCATCTGCACACAGGTCGCCAAGCACGCCTCGCCGTGCGCTGCCGTTGCATCGCGCGGGTCCTCACCACCAACCCCTTGCGGCCAAATCGCGCGATTTGCCGGCAATTTGGCCATATCGACCAGGTGCGGGTGCAACGCCAGCATCAACGACGTCTCGTTGCGCGCGGCGTGGTCAATCTGACTCTGCCAGCCCGGCAGGTCGTGCATCACACTCACCAACCTGATGCCGTACTGCACCTGCCAGGCTGGCGCATGCGTGCCCCACACCCGCCGCGATGGGCCGTGGCCGTCAGCAACAAGGGTGGTGAACCCCGTCCGTGCCGCTTGGGCCACCACCTGCTCGAGTTGCATCACAAACAAGCCCTCGGGCATCCAGTAGCAGCCGCCGTCGAGTTGGCGTGCGGGCGTCGTCGTGTCGGCGTATTCCATCCCCACCAAATAGGTGCCATCGGCCTCACGCCGAATTCGGTCTGGACCCATAAAGAGCGGCGGCATCACAATCCCACCGAGGCGGGCTGCCGCCCGCAAAAACAACCCCTCAGCAATCAAGGCATCGCTGCCCAGCGCCATGTGCTCACCATGCCATTCAACCGTCCCGAGTGGCAGGTAGGCGACGGGGCGCGCCGCCAGGCGAGCGCGGAACTGATCGGGCAACAACTCAAAATAGCGCATCAGCTCACCTCGTCCTACATCAAGCCCGACGGCGCATAGCAGGTCGGGTCAAACCACTCGTGCGAGGCACAATACGTCTCGGCACCGTCGATGTGCATGCCGTGCTCGATCATCCACGGCAACCCTGGGTGCTCAGCCGGGATGCGCATATGCACCGTGGTCACGCCATCAGCCACCACCCACGCCACCGCCGCATGCACGGCGTGCGCCGCATCGGCCCGCTCAAATACCCCTACTGGCCCCACATTGCGTGCCCCTACCACCCCCGGGTCGTAGTGGCGGCGTTGCACCAGCGCTTGACCAACCAGGCGCGCACCGTCTTTGATTTGCAACAACGCCGCATCACAGCGCTCAACAAAGTAGTGCACGATGTCGACGCTCCGGTCGTGCCCGACCAAGCGGTAATCGTAGTGCAACCACTCGGCCACATCGGTACACATCTCGGCGCGGTAGCGCGGCGTGCCCAACTTGGTGGCATCGACCAAATCAAGAATATACATCGGCCATCGTGGCGTCATACCGGCGCGCATATAGCGCGACACGGCCCGGCGATCGCTCGACGCCAGCGTGCAACGAATCAACGTCGGGTCGTCGTACAAGGCGTCGAGGAGCTGTTTGGTCACCCCTCTCGATTGCCAATCGGGCCGCACAAAACATTCAGACAGGTATTGCATGCGCCCACGTGTGACCGTGGCCGCAAAGCCGATAATCTCACCGCCCGCCTCGGCGACCAGCATGCGGCCGTGTTCGACCAGATTGGGGAACCACGGGGCAATGCCCATTGGTTTGAGAGGTATCTGCTCCTCCGGCGTGAAATCAGTGTCAAGCCAGCATTGATGTATCGCCGGCACATCGGCCATCGTGGCCGATCGAATGGTGAACATAGCGCTCCT
>CAYZZI010000117.1:0-2414 GCA_964482795.1 uncultured Klebsiella sp. | reverse complement strand
AACATCATCTGGGGCTCATCGCACGCTGTCGGCAAGGTAGCCACCGAGTCGTTTGACCCATTGTTGCTCGCCGGCTTGCGCGTGGTTGTGGCCACCGCCGTCTTTTGGGGCTTGCGCATCAGCGGCATTGCGCCGGCCGAGCAAATGCCCACCATGCAACGATTCAAGCTGGCCGCGCTCGGATTAATCGCCGTCGGCGCCGCCCAGATGTTCGACTTCAGCGGGTTGGCGCTGACCACTGCCACTGATTCATCGTTGATGGTTATTGGCGAGGTCATCTTCACCGCGGTCCTTGCCGTGCTCATCGCCAAAGAGCACCTCGGTTGGCAACGCAGTATCGGCCTGGCCATCGGCATCGTAGGCGTGGTCGTCTTGACACTCGGTGGCGCACCCAACAGCGAGTATGCGCCGAATAGGGCGCTTGGGAATACGCTCGTACTGGCAGCGCTCTTATGTGAATCACTGTTTACGGTGGTTGGGGCGAGTTTGGCGCAACGCTACAACCCAATGACGGTGATGCGCTGGACCTATACCGGCAGTCTGGTGATTTGGATCCCCCTCATCCTGTATACCGTGGTGAGCGGCACCTTCCCCAGTGTCGGCTGGGATGCCTGGTTGGCCGTGGCGTACGTGGCTGTCTTCACCTCGGTGATTAGTTATCTGCTCTGGTTCTGGGTGTTGCGCAGTGCGGGGTCAAGTCTCGGCGCTGTATCGCTCTTCATCCAACCGGTCGTTGGTTCGTTGATTGGCCTACTCATCCTCCAAGAAGGGACGAGCACTGGTTTATACGTGGGGGCAGTCTTGATTTTTGTGGCACTCGGTTTGGCCACGATTCAACGCACCCCAACCACCCAAGGAGCACCATCATGATTGTCGTCAAAGTCGGGGGTGGTCTCGATGTCGATTATGCGGCGTTGTGCGACGATATCGCCGCCCTCACCAAGCAGGGTCAGCAGATTATCCTCGTGCACGGCGGCTCGGGCGAGACCAATCGTGTGGCAGAGGCACTGGGCACTCCACCTCGCTTCGTCACCACCGCCTCGGGACATGTCAGTCGCTACACCGATCAGGCTGCGATGGACGTATTTATGATGATTTATGCCGGCAAAATCAACAAACGCATTGTCGAGCACCTGCAACAGCGGGGCATCAACGCCTTTGGCTGTAGTGGGCTCGACGGTCAGATTCTGCGCGCTGAGCGCAAGGCCGTCTTGCGCATCGTCGAAAACGGCAAGCAACTCATCTTGCGTGATGACCGCACCGGCACCATCGACGGCGTCAACAGTCAGCTCATCAGCACGCTCATCGACGCCGGCGTCATGCCGGTCATCGCGCCGATTGCCTGTAGCCACGCCGGCGAGGCCTTGAATGTCGACGGCGACCGGGCGGCCGCCCAAATCGCCGTAGCGCTCAAAGCCGATACCTTGATGCTATTATCAAGCGTACCCGGGCTGTTGCGCGCGTTCCCGGATGAACGTAGCCTGATTCGCACCATCCCACGCCACGAAGTGCAGAGTTACATGGATGTGGCTCAAGGCCGCATGAAGAAGAAGGTCATGGGGGCTGGCGAGGCCCTCGAAGGCGGCGTCGGCCGCGTCATCATGGCCGATGCCCGCATTGCCCAGCCGATTAGCAACGCCCTCTCCGGCAACGGCACCGTCATCGGCTAATGCGCTGACTGCGCGAGCAAATCAATGAGCTGTGCCTGCGTCAGTGTCCGCGCTTGGGCAAAGCCGCCCACAAACCGCGCCTGGTCGACGACGACCCGCACCAAGACAAAATCGGCAAACCCAAAGCGCATCTCGGCCGCCGCAAAGCGGCGCAGATACGCAGACCGGCAATCAGCATACAACGCATCGTCTGGTGGCAACGGCTGAGCCTGACCGTAGATTGTTAGCCGCGCCAAGGTTTGGACATCATCGACATCGGGGTGGTCGGGTTCGCTGAGTAACAACGATACGCGTGGCTCAGCCAAAAGATGCCGAGTGTGGGCGGCTAAGGTACTCAGATGGAGTAAAAGCGCCGACCCGTCTGGTGCAATGGCAAACGCCACCATACCGACATGCGGCGCACCATCGGTCGCCACCGTGGCCAAGGCGGCATGGCGTTGCTGACACAGGCGGTGGATCACGGTTGCGGAGTCTTGATTCGTCATGAGGGATACTCGTTTCTACCCGTGCGCATCACTGCGCCACACACAAAAGAGGGGCTGGCACCATGAGTATAGCATCACCGTTCACCACCAACGCCGACATCATTGCTCACGAGGATGTGCGCACCAGCGGCACCTATAGCAAGCGCGGTCTGGCCATCGTGCGCGGCGCTGGTGCCACGCTCTGGGATGCCGACGGCACACAGTACATCGACTGCGTCGGCGGCCAAGGCTCTGCCAATTTGGGGCATGGTCACCCGGC
>CAYZZI010000116.1:0-2648 GCA_964482795.1 uncultured Klebsiella sp. | reverse complement strand
CCTTGCGTGACGTCAAACGACACCTTTTGGCCCTCTTTCAGCGTCTTGCGACCAGGCATGTTGATGGCGCTCACATGTGCGAACAAATCCTCGCCGCCATCATCGGGCGTAATAAAGCCAAACCCCTTGGTATCATTAAAAAACTTGACTGTACCGGTGGCCATGGTGTGCTCCTTCTCAATAAACAACAATACATTCGAGAGCAGCATTCCATGTGATTCTTTGTGTGTGCATACGTACACTACTGCACATACACGACAATAATAAATTATGACACTTGACTGCTTGCGTGTAGTATACCAAAGGAACAACCCCTAACCATTCTTCCTTTTTGGCTGCGACAAGGGCAACAGTGACCACTTGGCTAGGCAGATCTCCTGCACGCACATCGTGGCAACGTTTTTCATGGACGTCAACGCGCAACAGGTACCCCCAACACACACTCACCCGCATCTCACCTATGTTTGATACGATAGAACAAATGTAAAGGAATACCATATGCGATATTGGATCTTTGGGGCATGTGTCATCATCGGGTTAGCACTCATCAACAGTCGTTTCCCTGGCCTCATGACATACATCTGGCGACAGAATTTTGTACTACGCAGCGGACAGACGCAAGAGTGGGCGATCATTGATTTTGCAGACGCACAAGCCGTGCGCTCCTGGTACAGCGTCAATGACGGCGTCATGGGCGGCGTCAGCGAAAGCGCGTTTAAGGCGACGACCGATGGGAGTGCAATCTTCAGCGGTGTCGTCCGTTTCGAAAACAACGGCGGCTTCGCAACAGTCCAAACTGACTTCAATCCGGCGCGCACCATGGCACTATACGACGGCCTCACGCTCCAGGTGCGTGGCGATGGCAAGAAGTACGGCGTCTACCTGCGCACCAACAGCGGCTCGATTCGCTATCAAGCAACATTCACCACCCAAAAAGATGAATGGCAAGAAGTGCGTCTGCCATGGAGCGCATTCGTACCGACGAGCTTCGGCCGCACCGTAATAGCACCCGCGCTTGATCCGAGCAGCATCCGCTCAATGAGTCTGCTCATCGAATTCAAACAACAAGGGCCGTTTGCGCTCGAAGTCAAACACATCGGCGCATATGAAGACTGAGCAATGAGTTGTGTGAAATGGTGGTTCAGTCCTCTGCGTGCAACGGTACAATGACCTTGCACACACACCAAAAGGACACACCATGTCACAACTACCACTCCACTACCACCTAATCCACCCGGGTGGCCCGAGTCTGCCCGGTGATCCTAATGCCGCCTTTTATCTCGATGGCGTCTACCACCTGCACTACATCGTGGCGCACCCGTGGCAGGGACACGAGTCGTTTTCGTTTGTGCATGTGAGTAGCCCCGACATGTTGCACTGGACGTGGCACCCGACCACGTTGCAGCCCGACTTCACCGGCCACGGCATGTTCAGCGGCACCGGCTTTGTGACGCGCGACGGCCAACCGGCCATCATCTACCACGGCCAAGGATCGGGGCGCAACCAGATTGTCATCGCCACCGACCGCCAGCTGACGGGCTGGCACCCGCCCTACCCCGTCGATGTGCGCAATCGCGACGGCAGTGTGGCCAACATCAATCACTGGGACCCCGACTGCTTCATCATTGACGGCACCTACTACGCCATTTCGGGTGGAGAAAACCCGCCGCTCTTCAAATCGACCGATCTGCGCACCTGGACGCTGGTCGGCGACTTTTTGGCGCACGACCTGCCCGATGTGGCGTATGGCGAAGACATTTCGTGCCCCAACTTTTTCCCCATTGGCGACAAATGGATGCTCCTCTGCATCAGCCACCACATCGGTTGCCGCTACTACATCGGCGACTGGGACGCCACACGCGAGCAATTCGTGCCCCACACGCATGGTCGACTCAACTGGCGCCGCGCCAACCAGAGCCTGTTTGGCATGCAAGAGTGGCGCGTCGACTTTTTTGCGCCCGAAAGCGTGCTGACCCCAGACGGCCGGCGCGTCATGTGGGCCTGGCTGGCCACCCTCGGCCGCGACGACGGCACCATGGACAAACGCACCATCCAATCACTGCCGCGCGAGCTCTGGCTGGCGCCCGATCACACCCTGCGCATGGCACCCTTGCGCGAGCTGGCCACGTTACGCCGCCAGCACGCAATCTACCACGACGTCGACATGGGGGCACCACAGGCCAATCTGGCCCTCAACCCAGCCGGAGTGCAGCGGCTCGTCGATTACGGGCACGAGGCCGTCGAAATCCGCATCTGCCTGGCGCGCACGCAGGTGCTCCGCAAACTGTTTGGCGTGGTGGTGTGTGCCGATGCGCACGGCCACGGCTTGCCGCTGATCTTCCGCCCCGAGACAGGCACGATGCGCCTGGGTAGCGCCGAAGCGCCGTTTGCCATGAATCGTCTGACGGAGGATGAAGATCTAGAGATTCGCATCTTTGTGGATGCGTGTGTGGTGGAGGTCTTCGTCAACGACCGCCAGAGCATGGTGGCCGAATATGCGGCGTATGCGGGCCACACAGCGTTGTACGGCATCACGGTGGGAGCGCCGACAATCGTCAAAACACTCGAGGTATGGCGGTTGGAAATGAAGAGGGAAGAATGAAAAATGAAGAATGAACAACAACACCTCAATTCTTCATTATTCATTC
>CAYZZI010000115.1:0-2728 GCA_964482795.1 uncultured Klebsiella sp. | reverse complement strand
TTCAAGTGCATCAAATGCGTTCGTCATGCGGTGTCCTCAATCGTATCAACCAGAATCCACATCATTGTACGAGAATTAATGCGTTGATGTGGTACGACTAGCCGATGAATTGACTCCACGTGCGTAAGACGGCAACATCGTAGCGTACTTTGGCCGGTGGCACATTGCGAAAGACCTGGCTGGCGATTTGTTGCGCTTCGTTGGCCACTCTCCGGGCTTCGGCATGGTAGTTGAACTGGGAGAGCAACTGACTGGTCATGTACATGGCACTCAACAGGTGGCGCACGTGGTGCATGGAAGGTGCCTGGTTGGCAATGACACGGCGTAGGTTGAGCATCTCAATAGCTATTTCAAGAGATCGTTGGCCGTCGCCACTCATGAGGGCGATGCGGCTATGGCCGCTCAATATCAGACTGCGTTGCAGGTAGTCGGCTGGTGTTTCACTGGCGCCGCGCAGACTTTGCGACATATTCATCGCTTCGGTGAGTGTGGTGACGGCCTCGCTCACGGTATTAGTGGCGATGTGCACCTCGGCCAGTTGGATGAGAATGCCGATTTGGGTGCGCCGGCTGGTCGGGGTAATAGCCCCCGAACTCATCTGACGATGCCACAACAACCACTCTTGGGTGGTATTCAACGCATCGTTGAGTTGGTTGGCACCACGTTGTAGACGGCTGAGTTGGCCAAGTGCGCCAACAAGTTGATGCGTGTTAGGCGTGGTCTGTTGCATTTCCACTAATTGGTTTGCGTAGCGTTGCGCTTCGTGCGTGATCGTGATGGCATCGGCATATAGACCCTCGGCACTCACACGTTGCTCTTGCTTCATGCGGTTCCGCTGGTGCATCAGCATCTCGCCAAAGTACGGTTCGGCGACGGCAGCAATCTGGGCTATCCCGCGTTTTTCGTAGATTTGACCGATTTGCAGGAGCGTTTGCGTCACGGTGCGCAAATCTTCAACGCTGACGCGCGTTCGTGCCAGGCTCCGTAGTGGCTCTAGGCTCCGTTCGAGTAGGTCACGCGTACGCACACCATCCTTTTGGTGTTGGGCATGTTGCACCATGGTGCGGAGCGTTTTGGCGTAGCGTTCGTTGACGTCAATTTTGTCGGCGAGTTCTGCATCGGGTTGCTGATGATCAGCAATCGTGTCGTAAAGCAGATTGGCAATGGCATAACTACCGGCGTGTTGCAACTGCGCTGCGAGTTGCTCCAGCGTCTGCCAGCCGATCGAGGTACCGGCGTGTGTACGCCAATCCACGCTATCGAGCGTGCTGGCGTATTGCGTCAAGTACGACCATTGTTGTTGTTTGCCGTAGCTGATACACGCCATGACCGTTGCTTGTAGCCATGCTTTTTCGTTTATGGGCAGGCGTAGGTGCCCAAGTGTCGTCAGCATTTGCTGGTGCGTGACGGGCAAATCGGCCAGCGTATTGTTACCTGAGCTTTGGAGTTCACCGTGGGCGTCGAACGCTTCGCTGAGCCACAATTCGAGGGCGTCGTCGAGTAAGCGCAGGAGCGGCTTGGGATTTTGGCGCATCACCACTGTCAACAAAAACGACAGGTCGAGGTTGAGGTGCCCGATGTGTTGGAGCAACTGCTCGACGCCGGACTGCTCGTCGCGATAGCGCTGTGCCAAAATGCGCTGGTGGGGCGACTGCCATGCGCGCAAGCGCTGACTACCCGTGATGCTCAGTGACTGACGAACATCGCCGTTGACGAAGTAACTCGGATTGGCTCTGAGTTCATTGATGAATTCGTGGAGCACGCGAAAGTTCCCGTTGGCACTTTGCAGAATGTACTCAATATCATCAACCGTCAAACTACTAAAGTGTTCAGCCAGATAGGAGAAGGCGTCGGCCTCGGTGGCAGGCGCGAGATCAACCCACACATTCTCTTTCCACACATAGGTATCTGGCAGCGTCTCCCAGCGCTCGTTGTGGTGCGTCGTCACAATCATCAGTGGCCAGTCTTGTTTGAGTGCCGTACGTACGAAGTGCGCTACTGCTTGTTGACTAGCCGTATTCAGGCGATCCACGTTATCGAGAAAGATACAGATCGGCAGTGGGTTCATTGCCACAATCTGTTGGGCCACGTTGCTCATGACCACTTGCTGAGCAAATGTTTCGGGCGTTGCCTCATCGTCGTTTTTGGCGACCGGTGAGAGCACCGTGTGTACCACGGAGGCGAGATGTTGGTTATAAAAAGTCGTCCAGCGTTGGCGGTCAATTGACTGACGTACGCCTTGACCGAGGCGTTTGAGGGGTGCCTGAAAGCGCTGGTAGAGCTGGCGTTGGGCTTCGATTTGTTCGAGCAGATTGTCGAGTGGAATGTGCGTGCAGTCGAGCCCGAGCCACAAGAATTGCGGTGGTCCGGATGCGACGTGCTCAGATGCAAGTGGATCGGTGGTCAAGATGGCGACACTGGTTGGATCGGTCGGCCAAAAATCATGCTCCGGCGGATTCCACTGCGTGTCGTTGACGAGTTGTTGAAAGAACTCGCGCACCAGACGACTCTTGCCGACGCCACTTTCGCCGACCAGGGTGACGATGCTCGGGGCTTTGCGTTGGGTACACGAATCCCAGTATTGGCGCAAGAGCGCAAGTTCGTCGCTACGACCGTGAAATCCCATCGTTTTCCTTTAATTTTGTCAATACTACTACTCACCATAACTATACCAAATGTCACCAATTCTGCATACTACCACTTCTCGTGGGTCACTGTATGCCGGCGA
>CAYZZI010000114.1:0-2887 GCA_964482795.1 uncultured Klebsiella sp. | reverse complement strand
GTGCCCAAATGCAATGGCCGGCATGCAGTGACCGGGGGTGGGACGTGATGCAACACTCTCAGATCAGGATGACGCATAGGTCGGATAGGGTAGAGACGCATGGTCATGCGTCTCTACCCTATCCACACCGTCCCACGTAAGGGCGTCCGAAAGGGCGCCCGGATCGTTCCAGACGACCACATGCATCAGTGACGTGGGGGAGGGGAGACGTAGGGATGTGGCTTGCCGCTCCCGGAATGGGTGTGGGTGATAATCATGGGCGCCGCACGCGACGCCCATACGGAGCGACCCGGTTGAAACATGACATAAGAGTATTGACATTCTGTGATAATATTTACATAAATCCAGTGATAAATATGCAATTATTCTTTTGTTATTTTTAACGAAGAATCGGAGTGTATCATATGCGCAATTCATTATTCGTACTTTTGGTAGGAGTCCTACTTGGGGTCATTGTGTACCCTGTTTATGCAGATCGAGTGGTAGCGCCCAAAATCATCGGTGGTGGCACGGTGGCACCCAACGCGCTCCCGCACCAGGTTTTTTTGCAAATAGGGAGCTCACGATGCAGTGGCTCATTGATTAGTGTTGAGTGGGTGCTTACTGCTGCGCATTGTGTGGATGGCAAGGATGTTGCCACCATGACTGCGCACCTTGGTCTGCACGACAAAAACACGCTCACGGTCGCTGCAAATACGTTTCTTCAGAGCATTAGCGTACGACAAAAGATTATTCATCCATCATATAATCCGACAACTTCAATGAATGATATTGCGCTATTGAGATTGGCTACTCCGGCGACGTTGACCACTGGTGTGCAACTTATCACCGTAGCACAATCGAATTCTCCGACGCTCTATGATGTTGGTTCTCCGGTCTTTGTGAGTGGTTGGGGTATCACTGAGAGTGGGAGTGAATCACAGTTTTTGCAATCAGTGAATCTCAATGTGATCTCGTGCGCAATCGCCTCTACGGTCATGTGTACGGGAGGATTAGCGCAGGCTGGCAAAGGGCCTTGTAGTGGTGATAGTGGGGGGCCGTTGGTCGGTCGCGTTGATGGTGCATTTGTGCAAGCGGGAATTGTAAGTTTTACCGACAATGCAGATTGTAGAGCAAGCACGCTATCAGGGTATACCAAAGTATCGTCGTTTTATGATTGGATTGTGCTGAATGGCGCTTTAACACAGAGTGCAACGGCCACACCTCATAGTGCCACTCCCACCGAGCTGGTAGTTACATCCACAAGGACACCCACTGCGACATATGTTGCGTCAAATACCAACGTTGGCTCGCATAATGCGTTGGCCCTCACTACTGCTGGTATTCCCGTGATTAGTTATTACTCAGATACGAATGCTGATTTGATGCTGGCTGTCTGTAATAATGCAAGTTGTACTACACCTCAAATACGCGTGCTTGATCAGGCAGTTGCAGTAGGAACCTATCCATCCATTGCGTTGACGTCAGCGAATGCACCGGTCATTGCGTACTTTGATGAGATCAACAAAAATCTAAAACTGATTGTGTGTAATAACACTGCATGTACGAATCCGGCGTATCATGTTGTCGATGCTGTGGGTGATGTCGGTATCTACCCGACAGTGCGATTGACGAGCACTGATGTGCCAGTCATCAGTTACTTCGATGCTACTAATTCGCGTGTCAAAATAGCTCATTGTGCTGATGCAGCCTGTGCATCACTCAACACGGTCACAGTTGAAGCAGCTGGTAACGCGTATGAATTCGGTGTGAGCATGGCGTTGAGTTCTTCTGATATTCCAGTCATTAGCTATATCGATCAAAATGATGGTGCATTAAAGTTGTTGGTATGCGATGACATCTCATGTGGTTCACCTACGATTCGGACTCTCGCGACCTCAGCCGAGCTCGGCTTATTGATGCCTGCTGCACTTCAGGTTACATCGGATAACAAACCGGTTCTGCCGTTTTTCGATGCAGACGTATCAGCGCTAAAGCTGGCACGATGTGGTGACAGCGCATGTACCACAAACACGCAGTCAACCTTGTCTGGTGATCAAGGATTCGTTTTTGATATGCAGTTGACGACAACAAATCTTCCGGTGATTTCGTTTTATCATATTACCAGCGCTACTACCGCCAATCTCAAAGTGACCATTTGCAGCAATACAAGTTGTTCTAGCAAGAATGTGGTGACCATCGATGCAACTGGCTATTCGGAAGACGCGTTCTTTGATACATCACTCAATCTAACGAGCGATAACAAGCCAGTCATCAGCTACTTTGACATCACGAACCGCGATTTAAAGTTGGCAATCTGTGCAAATCCATCGTGTACAACAGTGACCAAAAAAGTCATCGATGGTGGTGCGGTGAGTGTCGCAACTGCAACGCCAACGCGCACATCAACGCGCACGTCAACGCGCACATCAACGCGTTCGCCAACTCGTTCGCCAACGAGATTTATAAACAAAACACCATCGCCAACATCTTTTAGATCCCCATCGATCTTTATCAAATCGCTACCATTGAACGGAGCCAAAAACGTCGGTACACGTGTGACAATGTCATGGCAGGAGAGCAAAAACGCCACCAAATATGCATACTGTATTGCGCAAAGCGCTACTACATGTACTACATGGTTGGATGTGGGGATAAATCGAAGCGTGACTATCAGCGGCTTGGAAAAGAACAAAACTTACTTCTGGCATGTGCGCGCATCAAACGCATTCGGCACAACTCCTGCTTCTGGGGTTATTTGGAACTTTACAACTGCAAGGTGAGGCAGTGAATTTGCTGCTTCGGTTGAGGTATACTGCAGCGCACCAACAGATACTTTTCGGGTGGTCGGGAATCCAGCGGGGCGGACAACAGTCCCCCCACGTAAGGGCGTCCGACAGGGCGCCCG
>CAYZZI010000113.1:0-3171 GCA_964482795.1 uncultured Klebsiella sp. | reverse complement strand
CCGACCCGGTGGCATGCAGGATTCACTGGACAAATTAACCGCCATGGTCGCATCGATACAAAAAAGCACATGCTGATGCATGCGTTTGAATGCACCTACATTAACTGATTTTTCGGCGATTTCATAGCATTCATGAGTACCCTCAGTTAACACCCTCCTTCAAAAGACAGCAAAATTCCCCTCAACACAATGATGGACGTTCCATATTTTGCCATTGTACTGACGGCACAATGCACTTAATTTTGAACCGTCGTATTTACATTTGCGAATAATTTGCTATATTTACCGTATCACATACCGATTATGTTTAGCATAATTACCTTTGCACAATCCTGCACACTGATTGAGGTATCACATGCAAAAGGTTTTGGTTGGCCAGGTTGCAATAACCGCCATACTCGTCTGCGCGATCACACTCATTCTGCTCTCAATAGAAACAAATGCGCTGGCAAATTCGAATGATCACATACACCAACCCAAGAATATCAATTATCTCGATGATTTCACTGCGGTTAGTGCTGGTCAAACGCACACGTGTGGATTAACGAACGCGGGCACTGTGTATTGTTGGGGTCAGAACGACTCAGGTCAGTTAGGTAATGGAACATTTAATGACAGTAGTACTCCAGTGGCCGTGACACAACCTGCTGGAGTGATTTTTTCATCGATTGATGTTGGTTACATCCATTCATGTGCACTATCAACGCAAGGAGTAGCCTACTGTTGGGGCAATAACACAGCGCTAACAATTGGCGATGGTACACAGACAAATCGAAATATTCCCAAAGTAGTGACTATGCCTGCCGACACCACATTTTCGACGATACGTGCAGGTGCAATGAGTACATGTGCATTAAGTACCACGAACACGGCCTATTGTTGGGGTGTGTTCAAAATTCCGTCAAGCGGAGATCCTGGAGGTTACTCGTCTACACCTATGGCACTGACGCTGCCTGCTGGTAGCAATTCAATTAGTCAAATTGACGTGGGTGGACAACACATCTGTTTTATCACCGATGTCGGCACTCTGTACTGTTTTGGGTATAACACGTATGGTCAACTTGGCAAACCAACGAGTATAAATTGGTCAAACTACGTTGCTGTTGAATTCCCTAATGGATTATCTGCAACACACATAAGCGCAGGCGGATATCATACCTGTGCCGTCATGTCCAATAGTAAACTATTTTGTTGGGGCAACAACGAATACGGTCAGTTAGGAGATGGAACAGGAATTATTTCACGTACGCCAAAAGCAATCTACCTTGAAACCGAAGTATCGTTCACGTCGGTCAATGCAGGAAATGTGCATACCTGTGCAGAAGATTCGTCAGCAAATCGCTACTGTTGGGGCAACAATGACTCTGGCCAGTTAGGCACAAGAGATACGTTTAATCACATCGTGGCTACACCAGCTCTCCAACTCGCTGACGAATCTATCAACCAAATAAGCGTTAATGAACTCCATACATGTGCAACAACGGTCAGTGGTCGCATCTACTGCTGGGGAGCCAATCAAAAAGGCCAACTCGGTGATGGCACAATGACTGCAAATATGTTCGGCGCACGTGTTGGCGCGTCATTAATACCGCCAAGTACGGCTTCGCAGACGCCGACATTTTCTCCGACACAAGCGCCATCGGTAGATCATTTGAATGCGTTTGTTCGCATGAGCATTGATGCCACTCATTCATGTGCACTTACCACTTCAGGTGATGCATATTGTTGGGGATCAAATACCTACGGTCAATTAGGGAACACGACAACACTCCGGTCAACGGTGCCAATTGCAGTGAAGATGCCATCTGGTGTGTCGTTTACAGATATCAATACGCATGGGGCACAAAATTGTGCGATTGCGGATACAGGTAATGCCTACTGTTGGGGAACAGAACATCCATATCCTGTGCTCATATCGATTCCAGATGCAAGCAGTTTGACGAATATTAGTGTCGGCGCATCTCATATATGTGTGCTTACGACTACTGGTACCGCAATATGCTGGGGTAGTAATGTGTATGGTGAATTAGGAAATGGGGATAGTGATGAAATCAATGGAAACACGAACTCTTATTCAAATCCGGTAGCAGTAAACATGCCACCTGGTGAGATTTTTACACAGATACAGGCATCACTATCACATACCTGTGCGCTCACTGCTACCGGCAGAGTCTATTGTTGGGGCTATAATGCGTTTGGTCAAATTGGGAACGGCACGATGGACAATGTCGTAAGTCCCACCGAAATAAGCACACCTTCAGGGATAACCTTTACAAAGATAGACACCGGCAATCACTTCTCTTGTGCGCAGTCAAATACGATGCAGTTGTACTGTTGGGGAATGAATTCTTCAAATCAACTCGGGACAAATACGTATGTTGAATCGCTGGTTCCAACTCAAGTAACTGCACTGACAGGCACTACCATTTCCGACTTTCAAGTGGGTCGTGAACATGTTTGTGTAATAACCACAAATGACGACGTTTTCTGTTGGGGAGCTTCTGCTGATGGACAACTCGGTGCAGAAACTGACGCAAATACAGCGGTACAGGTGCCGTTACCCATCGGAACTATTGCACAATCGCTAGCGCTTGGTAGTAGTCATTCGTGCGCACTTACATCAACAAATCAGGCATATTGTTGGGGATCAAATACTGACGGTCAACTCGGCGATGGCACACGAGTACAAAGTCATATTCCTCAACTCGTGGGCGGCAGCAATGCAATACCAGCAACTCCGACCAGTACACATACTGCGACACTCACGAGTACTCCAACTGCAACCCGCACGGCAACCAAAACTCCTACGCGTACGGCAACCAAGACTCACACACGCACGGCGACTAAGTCTCACACGCGCACAGTAACGAAGACGGCTACCAAAACTGCAACGCGTTCAAGAACTCGTATTCCCACATCATCTCCGACACGAATTACGAATGCGACTCGTACAAAATCGCCGACTCGCCCTCGCGTTCCATCGCTTACTAAGTCCCCCACACGTAGTCGTTAATCTGATTTCAACACCAGAGGCGTGGCGGTATGCCACGCCTCTGTGCATTTATGCGCGCAAATCATAGCGCGGGATCACCACCGTCTGGCGCAACACCTCCTCGGCGGTGGCGGTGGTGCCCAGCTCGAGGATGCCGCGCATCAGGCTGGGCGAGTAGC
>CAYZZI010000112.1:0-3175 GCA_964482795.1 uncultured Klebsiella sp. | reverse complement strand
GCTCGTCGGCCGGCGTCAGATGCCCGCAAATTGAGTCAACCTGCATGAATTTGGCGCCGTACTGGGCGGCCAGCTCGTAGCTTTTGGCGAAATCGTCGAGCACGTTGACGCCGAGGATGTAGCGTGGGCGCTCACGGGCGAGCACGTCGAGCACGCGCTCGACGTCGTCCACGTCGCCGAAATAATCTTCTACAATCATGGCATCAACGCCGTTGGCCACATACATATCGGCCTCGCGCACTGCCCGCGCTAGGATGTCGTCGCGCGTGGTCCCTTTGAGGTGGAGCATGGCCAGGATGGGTTTGGGTTTGGCGAAGAGATCGAGAAACATGGTACTGTCCTTTGGTTGTATTGATGCCCCATGGTACCACGTGATGGCATATGGGGATGTGTGGGGATGGTGGGGTATGGTAGAGACGCATGACCATGCGTCTCTACCATACCCATAAACACCGTGTGATAATGGAAATACATGGAATGGAATATGGAGCGACGATATGGGATATGCCGTGTTTGTGGGCGATGTGGCCCTCGACGAATACTACAAAGCCGACTATTGGCCGACCATCAAAGACAAAGCCATCGTGCGTGCCTTGCCTGCCGTGCCGGGGGGCATGATTGCCAATGCGGCCTGTGTGGCGGCAGCCTTGGGCATGGAGGTCAAATTTATGGCGAAGCTCAACAGCGGTGCCATCACGCAATTGTTGCTTGCTGACTTGCAACAACGGGGTATCGACACGTCGCTGGTGATCTATGATGAGACGCTCCCCGATGCCAAGTGCATGATTTTTTTGGTGGAGGATGAGCATACCGTCATCATCCCCACGATGGGCATCACACATATCGAGATTACGCCGACGCAGTTGGAGGTGCTGGCGCAGGCTGATGTGATTTATTCGACGCCGGTTGAGTTTGACGTCTTGCGCTGTGGCACCATGGATAGCATGGCCATCCGCGCCTATTGTCGGGCGCACGGTGCGCAACTCGTCTTTGATCTCGATGTCGATTACTTCAAAGATGGCGACGAGTCGCGCTACCAGCACCTCGACGTGGTCTTTTTCAACGAAGTAGGGTTTGACAGCTACCGTGGCAATCTGTCGATGCAACTAGCGGCAGAGCGCTTGCTCTCATACGGCATCTCGGTGGTAGTGGTCACACAAGCGGCGCAGGGGTGCACCGTGTATGCGCCCGATCAGACCCACCACGTCCCGGGATTTGTGATGGAGGTGATCGATGTGACGGGCGCTGGCGACACGTTTGGAGGGAGTTTTGTCTATGCGCGGGCGGCGGGGATGGATCTGCGCGCGGCAGCTGAGTTTGCCAATGCAGCGGCGGCAATGTGTGTGGGTGGACTGGGGGCACGGGCAGGCGCGGTGGCCCGAGATGTGGTTGAGGCGCATGTGCGGATGGGATAAATATGGGTATGATAGGGATTGGTCGTGGGGCGCACCGCGGTGCGCCCCCTCTGTATGCTCATCAATACATTAATTCATTTTGGTAAAAATTTTTACACATTTATAGTTTGTTATCAATATGTACTGATGCCACCATCAAAGTCGAGATACTCAGAGACAACGTATCATCTACAGCAGTGTTGATAAATTTTGCAAATAAATATGACAAATATCTGTGATTTAAATTGATATGTTCATTAATACATAGAATTTAATTAATACGATAATTTGAGTAGTTGTAGATTCAATTGATGGAGGGTATTGCAAATTTCACGTAATCATGATATTTTCTAGTTGCGTTTTGGTGTGTAACGAATATATGGGATGAAGAAGGAGAGGACGCTATGCCACGCCAGTATCTCTTTTTGGGGAAGTACACCGCCCAAGGCCTTGCTGGAGCGATGCAAGATGGCTTTGCCGCTCGTGAACAGGCCATGTACAAAATTGCGAACTCGGTTGGTGCGAAAATCATTTCTGCCGGTTTTGGTGTCGGCGAGTACGACTTGATCGTTGTAGTGGAAGCAGACGAAGCACAAGCTGCCTCCGTGGCGCTCAAGGTGAATCCTTCAGGCGCAGTATCGTTGATGGTCATTCCAATCATGAGTGCTGCCGACATGGATAGGAGTCGGGCTATTGCGATGGGCGCTGATTGGAAAGCCCCAGGTACGAAATAAAGCTGCGTGCGATCATCGGTATCTAAAGGGACGCACTGCTGTGCGTCCCTTTTATTTCGATACCACCGTAAAACCCGAGATGTCTAAATACAACTCATCATCAGCGGCCATTTCGATGAAGTCAGCGCTGACGGTGGCGGGTACTGAGTAGGTTGGATCAAATGAGATGGTCAATTTGTCAGCCTCGCTGAACCGCGCCGACATGAGTTCGGCGTAGATGCCGTCAATGGTGGCGTATGTAAGAAAGAAACCCGTGTCTGGGTCGTCTGTCGCAACCACCACGCCATTCGCATCAATGACCGATACCACATTGCCGTCGCGCACCTCAACGGTAAATGGCATCATGGCCGTCATCGGGCAGTAACAGCCGACCATTAGTGAAAAGCGATAATCGCGAATGTCTGCCGCTTGCCAGCGCTGGTAATTGGCCGCAATGTCGGCGGTGACAGCTGACGATTCAGCAACCGTCGGCGTTGTGGTCGGTACAATCATGACAGTGGGTGTCGGTAGAGTTGCTGGAGAATTGGTGCAGCTAATTAGCACCAGTGCCAGCAGGGTGAGTAGGGCAGTCGTGCGCATGGTATGACTCCTCATCGTGTGAATAGTATGCTATCCAGACGATGAGTCAAGCAAAACGTTCACTATTGTGGAAAAATTCTTTAATGTGCACGCTGGAGTGCATGGCGCCAGCGCCACTCGAGTACCCCCAGTGTGCCAACGAACAGCCCTTCACCCACAAAATGTCCGATGCCAAAGATACTTGCGGTAGGCGCAATCACCACCGCTGTGACAATGCAGAGCACCGCCCACAGCAGATTGGCCAGACTCAAGGCCACAACAGCACCGAGTGGGCGGTGTGGCCTTGATGCGAGGAGAGATGCACTGATGCCGTAGATGAGGTTGGCCATGATGTTGATGGTGAAGAGCCAGGGGGGGATCTGGTAGAGCGCAACTAACACGTCACTGAGAAGCCACATGATGACCCCAGCGATAAGGCCAGCACTGCCGTCAATCCGCAGGATGTTCCTCTGATTTATCATTCTTCAT
>CAYZZI010000111.1:0-3220 GCA_964482795.1 uncultured Klebsiella sp. | reverse complement strand
ATCGGCTTGACCAGCACAAAATCAAACGTGCCCTGCTGGATGTCGGTCAGCAAACGCTCGACGTTGGGTTGCACGCTAATCTGCACGAAACCCATCAGAATCACATAAATCCCCTGCAAGGCCTGTAGCTCGTAGCGACTCCAGCCGTTGAGCATCTCGGTTTGGGCGTAGACCAGCGCCAGCACGATCAAGGCCGTGCCCAGCGCCAAGGCCGATTCAAAGAGCTGAATAAAAAAGTTGATGCGGTACTGCATCTCGTTCATGAATGCTAGGCGTAGGTACTGCCACGCCAGAGTGAATGCGCGTTTCATCGGTTAGGCTCCTACCGCGCCGTAGCGTTTGATGCCGGCGTTCCACAATAGCCGAAAGAGAATAGTCGCCACAATCAGCCAGCCAATCTGAAAGCCGAACCCCTGCCAGATCTCGGCGTAGCTCAACTTGCCGATGATAATCTCGATGGGGAAGCCGAAACTCCAGCGGAACGGCAACCACCAACTCAGCTCCTGCGCCCAGCCAGGCAACAGCGCCTGTGGCACCAAGCGCCCCGACAAAATCGTCTCGATGGCAAAGTACAGATTAAACAGGGCACTGACCCGCGTCGTCCAAAACACGGCCATGCCCAGTGCATAGACCAGTACAAAGCGCATCACAAAGCTCAGCACCAGACTCAGCGCAAACAGCCCAATCATGGCGGCGTCGACGGCGAACGTCGGCTGGAACAACCAGATCAACACGCCGCCTACCGGGATCCAGTAGAGGGTGCCGATGATGCGCATCGTAATAAAATCCGCCAGGTCGTAGTGGAACGGGTGAATCGGCCGGAGCAGATGCGGGTTGAGCTCGCCGTTGCGCACGCGTTGCTCAAAGCCGAACGGCGTGAGTGCGATGTTCCACTGGCGCACCAGCGTCCAGGCGATGTAGTAGCCGGCCAGGCTGCCGGTGGTGTAGCCGGCCAGGCTGCCCCCTTGTTCGTCGGCGAGCGTCGTCCACATCACCAGGTAGATGACGGGCTCGAAGAGCATGCCGATCAACCAAAAGAGGTGGACCAGGCGATACTGAAAGGTCACTTGCGTGCCGGTTTCGACCAATTTGCCGTAGATGAGCCAGAGTCGGCGCATGCCAATCACCATCCTTTGTCGAGTATACTGAGACGAGAGCCGTAGAACACACAGAGCACACGGGGGTGGCGCATGATTCCGATTGGCGTATGTACCTCGGTCGAGCACGCTGACGCCCTTGTGGCCAGCGGCGTCGACTTTATCGAAGAAAACATCCAGCGCGTGTTGGTGCCCACCGAACCGACCAGCACCTTTGCCCCACTCTTGGCCGCACTGCGCCAATCTCCATTACCCGTGCCCTCGGCCAACTCATTCTTGCCGGCCACGCTCAAATGCGTCGGCCCCGAGGTCGACCGGGCGGCGCTGGCCCGCTACGTCGAGGTGGCCTGTGCCCGTGCCGCCGAGGCCGGCATGACCACGCTGGTGCTCGGTAGCGGCGGCGCCCGGCAGATCCCGACCGGCTGGTCGCAAGCCCAGGCCCGCGACCAATTCGTGGCCCTGCTCGAGCTGATGGCGCCCCACGCCGAGCGCAACGGCGTCACCGTGGTGGTCGAGGCGCTCAACCGCGGCGAGTGCAACCTGATTAACTCGTTGGCCGAGGGTGCCGATGTGGTCAGCGCCGTCAATCACCCCAACATCCGACTATTGACCGACATCTACCACATGCTCCGTGAGGAGGAGCCGGCCGACCAGATTACCGCTTACGCCCACCTGATTACCCACGCCCACATCGCCGAACGGGTCGAGCGCACAGTGCCCGGTCGGGCCGGCGACGACTTTGGGGCCTACTTCGGCGCGCTCAAGGCGATGCACTACGGCGGCTCAATTGCCATCGAAGCGCGCTACGGGCCAGACCTGCTCGCCGATGTGACCCTCGGGGTGACCACGCTGCGGGCGACCTTGCCGTTCTAACCAGTGTGGAGCGGTGCGTGAGACGCCCCCGAGCCCCGGCGGTCGTGATGGCACCTGCGCACGGGGCGCGAAGCGTTTCGGCAAAAACGCGGACTCCTACGACCCATACACCTGCTCGATGATATCCTCGATGGGCGGCTCGCTGATGGCGATGTCGCTGACCTCGATGTGCGCCAAGAGCTGCGAGGTGACGCGCGGCACGTCGTGCTTGGCCACCTTGAGCGTGATGCTGCCCTCGTGATGCGCCACCACCTCGCCGTACTGGGCTACCGCTGCCGCATCGGCGTTGGTCTGGAGCGTGATGGTGCGCGTCGGCGCAAAGCGTGTGACCAAATCGGCCAAATCGCCGTCGTGGAGCACGGTGCCGTGATGGATGACGATGACGCGTTTACATAACGCTTCAACGTCGGCCATGTAGTGACTGGTGAGCATGACGGTGGCGCCGAAGCGCTGGTTGTACTCGGCCACAAAGGCGCGAATGCGCTTTTGCATGGTCACGTCGAGGCCGATGGTCGGCTCATCGAGAAAGAGCACTTTGGGCTGGTGCATCAAGGCGTGGGCGAACTCCATCTTCATGCGTTCGCCCAGCGACAAATTGCGCACCGGTTTGGTCAGGAGCTCCTGCAACTGCAAAATCTCGACCAGGGCGTCGCGGGTTTGGGTGAACTGGGCCTGATCGACGCCATAAATCGTCTTGGCCAGCTCGAACGAATCGGCGCCGGGCAGGTCCCAGACCAAGTTGTTGCGTTGGCCCATCACCAGCGTCATCTGGCGCAGGTAGTTGTAGTCGCGCTGGTGCGGTGTAAAGCCGAGCACCGACACGCGGCCGCTGGTGGGGTGGAGCAGACCCGAGAGCATTTTGAGCGTGGTGGTTTTGCCGGCGCCGTTGGGCCCCAAAAAGCCGACCACCTCGCCCGGCTCGATGCGAAAGCTGACGCCGTCCACGGCTTTGACGGTGCGATACTGGCGCTGAAAGATGCTTTTGATGGCGTTGCCCAAGCCCGACTCGCGCACCGGTACCTCGTAGTGCTTGGTTAGCCCCTCAACTGCGATGATTGCGCTCATCCTGTGCGCCTCTCCCTCATCCTACTGATTGCGTCTGTAGATACTACATCAATTCATCCGACAATTCAAAACGTTTTGAGTACGTCGATTAGGCGATCGATGTCGTCGGTCGTATTAAAAAAGCCAATCCCGAGGCGCACCGAGGTATTGCCCTCGCGGAGCATACACGACACCTGCGCCTCGGC
>CAYZZI010000110.1:255-3250 GCA_964482795.1 uncultured Klebsiella sp. | reverse complement strand
GGCAGGCCAGATTCACGGCAGGCAGTGTGTCGAACGGCCCTCGCTGTGATTTGCAGAGCGTGTGTGTGCATCATTCATCGTCCTTCATTTCCTTGAGATTTGCGCGCATTTCACGTTCAATGATCGCAATGCTCGGTAACTTGTCACGCAGGACCTCAGGGAGCGTCTGGGTGAGTTGGTAGGTGGCGATGCCGAGCGGTTTGTTGATATCACTCAAAGCGTATTCAGCAACCAGCTTGTCTTTGTGTTTGCACAACAACAGACCAATCGACGGTGCATCATGGGTACTCCGTAACTGTTCATCGACGGCTTTCAAATAAAAGTTGAGTTTGCCGGCGAATTCAGGCTCGAAGTCCACTGTTTTGAGCTCGACGACCACGTAGCAGCGTAGTCGGACATGGTAGAACAACAAATCCAAGAAAAACTCGCGCTCGCCGACATGAATGGGTACTTGGCGCCCCATATAGGCGAAGCCAGCGCCTAGTTCTAATAAAAAGTGAGTGATATGCTCTGTCAGCGCTTTTTCTAGTTCGCGTTCGGTATGTTCGTGTGTGAGCGATAGAACGTCGAACATGTAGGGGTCTTTGAGGAGTTGCTGCGCCAAATCTGATTGTGGTGTAGGGAGTGTTTGTGCGAAGTTGCTTAACGCATGTCCTTCACGTTGCCAGAGACCGCTTTCAATCTGGTGGGTGAGCACTGCTCGACTCCAATGATGCAGATGAGCTTTTTGCGCATAATACAGGGCTTCGTGATGGCTTCGGCATTTGCTAATCAAAACCAAATGATGCCCCCACGGAATGTTGGTTAATTGGGCAACAACCTGTTGCCCAATTTCAGAGGCACTCCAGAACACATGCCACTGACGGATGTACTTAAGGTTTCGCACCGAAAAACCTTGCACGTCTGGGAATTCATGTGTTAAGTCGCGACTGAGATGTTCGATGAACTTGCTCCCCCAGGGTTGGGTGTGCTGCCGTGCAACGATGTCCGCCCCGAGATCCCAATAAAACAAGAGTAACTCGGTGTGAACCGCCACCGCAGCCTTGATTTGGACATGGCGAAACCGAGTCTTCACATCGTTGACCCATTGCCTGTAATCGACCGGTGTTGGGAGCGAATCATGCGTCATGATAATCGTGCCTCGATGTATGCGGTGTGCTCACCTGTACTCTGGATGGCAGTACTGAACGCACTTTGAATGATTGGGTATGCTCGGGTATGCCATATTGGTGCGTCGTACTCGCATGGTATGCCGTGCACCGGTCATTGTTGGCCCTTATCAGAATCCTAGTTCTCTCAGGTTGGCCTCAATCGTTGCATCGAGCGTGGCCGCTGCCGATTGTTGCGCGCGCAACTCGGCGACGAGCCGCGTCATTTTGTCGGCAAACGGCTCACCGTCGTCGGCGACCTCTTCGGCCCCTACATAGCGCCCGGGTGTCAGCACATGGCCGTGGGTGCGGATGTCGTCGATAGTGGCTGATCGACAAAAGCCGGCGATATCGGCATAGCCCGGCAGTGTGCGATCGCCACGCCAGGCGTGGTAAGTGTCGGCGATGCGGCGGATGTCGGCGTCGCTGAGCTCGCGGTGTACGCGGTCGACGAGGGTGCCTAGTTTGCGGGCATCAATGAAAAGGGTTTGGCCGCGACGATCGCGTTGGCGGCCATCATGCTTGTTGCGCGCCAAAAACCAGAGGCAGACGGGGATTTGGGTGCTGTAAAAGAGTTGGCCGGGCAAGGCGACCATGCAGTCGACAAGGTCGGCCTCGACGATGTTTTTGCGGATGTCGCCTTCGCCGCTTTGTTGCGACGACATGGAGCCGTTGGCCAGCACAAAACCGGCTACGCCGTTGGGTGCCAAATGGTGGATGAAGTGTTGCACCCAGGCAAAATTGGCGTTGCCCTTGGGCGGTACGCCGTAGCGCCAGCGCACATCGCTTTCGTCGCGATACCAGTCCGAGTCGTTGAACGGCGGATTGGCGATGACGTAGTCGGCGCGCAGGTCGGGGTGTTGTACGTTGCGGAAGGTGTCGGCGTTTTCTTTGCCGATGTCGGCCTCGATCCCGCGAATGGCCAGATTCATGATAGCGAGGCGGCGCGTGGTGTGGTTGGATTCTTGGCCGTAGACGCTGATGTCGCCGAGTTTGCCACCGTGCGACTCCACGAACTTTTCGCTTTGCACAAACATGCCACCCGAGCCACAGGCGGGGTCGTAGATGCGCCCTTTGTAGGGGGCGAGCATCTCGACGATGGTGCGCACCACGCTGGCCGGGGTATAGAACTGGCCGCCGTTTTTGCCCTCGGCGCTGGCAAACTGGGTGAGGAAGTATTCGTACACCCGCCCGAGTAGGTCTTTTTGGCGGCTGGCGGCATCGCCGAGACCGATTGTGCCGATGAGATCGATGAGCTCACCGAGGCGCTGTTTGTCGAGGTTGTCGCGGGCGAACTCTTTGGGCAAGACGCCCTTGAGACGTGGGTTGGCGTGCTCGATGGCCAGCATGGCGTCGTCGACGCGCTTGCCGATGTCGCTTTGGCGGGCGGCAGCTTGGAGCGCCTCCCAGCGGGCCTCTTTGGGCACCCAGAATACGTTGTAGGCTAGGTACTCGTCGCGATCCTCGGGATCGGCGCCGGCGAATTCGCCGGCACCAGCGCGCAACAACGCTTGATGGGCGGCGAAGGTGTCGGAGATGTATTTGAGAAAGATGAGTCCGAGCACCACGTGTTTGTATTCGGCCGCATCCATGCTACTGCGGAGCTTGTCGGCCGCTTGCCACAAGGTGGCCTCAAAGCCGATGGTGGCGCTGTTTTTGGGTTTGGTTGCTGTGTTCGTCATACTGCGATTGTAGCATATTGATGCGGGGTGGTGGGGGAGTTCTCGAAGATAGTAAAAGCAGGCGGAGTGGCGGCCCACTGCGGCGGCTCATTCACATTCGTAATCTCGATCGTGAGGGAGGTGGTGGTGGAGAGGGGGACGGACTCGGGGACGCCGCTGTCCGTC
>CAYZZI010000110.1:0-245 GCA_964482795.1 uncultured Klebsiella sp. | reverse complement strand
GCTGGTAGGTTTCTTCCCGGGAAGAAACCTACCAGCGGAAGCTGTTGGCGAAGAAGTCTTGTACTGTCAGCACCAGCTGGATGAATTCATCACTGGTACCGTATCCAAAGACATTGAGGATCATGACTTTATTTTCGCAGTTCATCAGCATGCGTAATCCGAGCACGTTCTCAGTTGTGCTCCCGATGGAGTAGCGGACGTAGCACCCTGCCCGTGAACCATACTGCGTACCTGACGAATCAACG
>CAYZZI010000109.1:0-3417 GCA_964482795.1 uncultured Klebsiella sp. | reverse complement strand
ACTACTCGGCCAACAACGCCTCGCGGAAGATGCGCACCGCCGTGTGAATCTGGTCGTCGGTAATCACCAACGGCGGAATGAAGCGCACCACGTTGTCGTAGGTGCCACACGTCAGCAACAACAAGCCGTTCTCGCGGCAGGCAGCCAGCGTGCGCTTGGCCAAGGTCGGATTGGGCGCGCCCTTGTCGTCGACCAACTCGACGCCGACCATCAAGCCGATGCCGCGCACGTCGCCAATCGTCGGGATCGCCTGTTGCAACTCGGCCAACTCGTCTTTGAGGACGCGCCCCATGGCCGCCGAGTGCTCAACCAGATTCTCCTCGATCATGACCTCGAGCGTGGCCACCGCTGCTGCACACGCCACCGCATTACCACCGTACGTGCCGCCGTGCGAGCCCGGGTGCCAGCGTTGCATAATCTCTTGGCGCGTCATCACGGCCGACAACGGCAACCCCGAGGCGATGCCTTTGGCCGCCACGATAATGTCGGCCTGGACGCCGAAGTGCTCCATGGCGAAGAACTTGCCGGTGCGGCCGAAGCCACTCTGTACCTCGTCGGCAATCAACAAAATGCCGTACTTGTCGCAAATCGCACGCAACCCGCGGAAGAACGACGCCGGCGGCACCACGTAGCCACCCTCGCCCAACACCGGCTCGACCAAAATCGCCGCCACATCATCGGGCGTCGTGTGGCCGTGCAAAATATGCTCGATACGGGCAATCGGGTCGTTACAACAGCCGTTATCTGCCGGCGCAGCCGCCGACATGGCCGCCGTATCGCGCCCCGCCGCCCGAGCGATGGCACAGTTGTAACAGCTGGCATACGGCGCCACGTGCACACCTGACGGCAATGGCGCATAGCCACTGCGGTACTTGCCTTTGCTGGTGGTCAAGGCCATGGCGCCCGAGGTGCGCCCATGAAAGCCGCCGTCAAACACGATGACATCGGTGCGCCCCGTCGCTTGGCGCGCCAACTTGAGCGCACCCTCGACTGCCTCGGCACCGCTATTACTAAAGAAAAACGCGTCAATACCTGACGGAACGACCTGCTTCAAGGCCTCTACCAAGCGCAACATCGGTTTGTGATACACGATATTTGCTTGACCGTGGAGCAACAAGCCGGCCTGGTCGCGGATAGCCGCTACCACGCGCGGGTGACAATGACCGGTATTGGTCACGCCGATGCCACAGGTAAAGTCGTAGTAGGCGCGGCCATCGTCGGCATAGAGCATGGCACCCTCACCACGCTCAACGATGATGTTGCTATAGCGCGCCCAAACCGGGGAGAGATTTGCGGTGTGATCTGCCAAACTCATACTGGTTATCCTTCCATCTGCAACAACACTTTGAGAGCGCCGCGACTCGCGGCGAATGCCGCCATCGCATCATCGAGCGCGTAGGTGGCCGTAATCAACGGGGCCGTCTCGATCAAGCCACGTTGGAGCAGGCGTAGTGCCGCCGGGAACGGGCCACAGCGCGATCCAATCAGCTGAATCTCGTCGACCACCAGCATCGTCAAATCGAGTTGGGTCTCGGCGGCGACGGTGCTTTTCATCACCAGTCGGCCACGGGGGCGCACGAGGCGCCGCGAGGTTTTGAGACCATCGGGGTTGCCGGTGACATCGACCACCACGTCATACCAGCCCTCGGCCTGCTCGGGTCGGCAGGTGGCAATCCCTTGGCGGTGGAGCAAATCCCAGCGCTCGGGGTGGCGCCCGACCATCGTCACCTCGCAGCCGGGCAGGCGCAAGACTTGGGCGATGAGCAGCCCCAATTTGCCGTCGCCGACGAGCGCCACGCGGTCGGTCGGGCGCACATGCGTCTGCTGGATGATTTCGAGGGCGGCGGCCAACGGCTCGGTAAAGACGGCTTGGGCATCGGTCACATCGGCCGGCACCTCGTGCAAGCAGTCAATCGGCAAGCTGATGTAATCGGCCATGGCGCCGGCGCGCTTGTAGATGCCGACGGTGGTGCGATTAGGACAATGCGGGTCGTCGCCGCGCAAACAGGTCGGGCAGGTACGACAGGCGGCGTTGATCTCGCCGACAATCCGCCGGCCAACCCAGTGGGCATCGGCACATGCGACGACGGTGCCGACGAATTCGTGGCCGAGAATGCCGTTGAATCCTTTGTAGCCACGGGTGATTTCGATATCGGTGTTACAAATCCCCGCCATATGAATCTTGACCAGCGCCTCGTTGGCCGGCACCGTGGGCAGCGGCTGGTCGTGCGCTAATCGGAGCTCTCCATCAAACATCACCGCCCGCATTGCACTCCCTTTCTGGTACGACTATGGGCACCTGTATGCACGCTCTGGCATTTATTGTACACGGCGGAGCATGACTTTTTCGGCATTGCGAAAGTAAATCTTCTGCAACACGTCATCAGGCAAATACAGCCCGTAGATGTGCCAGCGTCCTTGAGGTGGCGTGGGGCCGAGATGATACGGAAAGTACTCATCATCCGTCTCAAGAAAGCGGTAGTACAGCTGGTACATCGCCACATCGGCCGGCATATCGGTGCCAAACAAGATGCGGTCGGCGTATTTGCAAAAGAATCGTCGCGCCGCATATGGCTGACGACCAACCTCGGCGATACGGGCGCTAAAGTCGATGTACAAATTGGGGCAACGGTCCATCCACTCTGCGACCCAGGCCAGATTCTCGGCATAGCAGGCCACATGCGCACCCACAAAGTCGGTGCCCGGGTGACGCTCAACCACACGCGCAAAGGCCTCGAGAATCGTCAAAAACGGCGGGAACGGTGGGCTGGGGAACTGCCAATCGGGGTGGGCATGCAACTCCTCCCAGCGTTCGTTGCTGGCATCAATCGGATCAAAGAAGGCCACCGGATCGGCCACGTGGAAGAGCACGGGGATGTTGAGGGCGCCCGCCTTGGCCCAGAGCGGATCGAGGCGGCGGTCATCGACGGCCACCAAGGTGCCGTGCTGGTCGCGCACATGCAGGCCAAACGGCTTCCAAATCTTGAGGCCAGTGGCGCCGGCTGCCACTTGGGCGGCGAGGCGTTCGGCGGCCCAATGGCCGAATTCGTCGCCGTGTTCGGGCCAGGCCGCCCAGTTCACGCCGGCAAACACCCGAAAGCGATCGGGAGCGGCGTCAACGAAGTGGGCCAGGTGGCGCTGCAAAATATCTTCACCCCAGCCGCCATCAAGATTGACCAACAGGCGCACATCGGCGCGATCCATCACCTCGAGCAGGTGCGAGACGGGCTTTTGGTCCCAGCCGCCGCCAAAATCGGGGCCAAGGTGGTTGTGGGCGTCAATCACGGGGAATCGGGGCTTGCTGATGGTCGTCTGTGTGGTGACGAGCTGCGGGCGTGGCCGGTAATCGGTTAACTTCATCGTTGTACCCTTTGCTGTGGATGTGGGCCGATGTTGCTATTGTAGCCGAAGAATCAC
>CAYZZI010000108.1:0-3420 GCA_964482795.1 uncultured Klebsiella sp. | reverse complement strand
GTGTGCCGTTGGGATCGTCAGGGGGCGCACAGCTGTGCGCCCCTCTGGATTGTCGTGAGGTGCGGGTGAATCCCGGGCGCCATGGCCAATCCAGCGACGCATCACGATGCGCCGCCACCGATCACCGATCACCGCCACCTCGGCACCCCCGGCCATGGCCGATCCCGGGCGCCCTATTCCATCCAGCGACGCATCACGATGCGCCGCTACCCATCACCACCCCGGCACACCGGGCGCACCGTTGGGGATCATTTGGGGGCGCACAGTGGTGGATCCCGGGCGCCCTGTCGGACGCCCTTACGACGACGGGTGCGCCCCTGCTTAAATTACCTTGGTGCCTGATGGAATGGGAATACTGCCCAATGGTGTCTGGTGTAAATCATGCAATAATTGGCGCCGGGCTCGACTCCATGGCCCGTGCAACGCACACGGGTTGGCCTCGTTGCACCCACGATCAATCAAGACACAATGCGTGGTATCGGTTGGCCCCTCAATGGCCTCAATCACCTGCAGAATGGTAATAGTGTTGATGTCGACCACACACGTGTACCCACCGGTTGGCCCTGGGTCTGACCGCACCCAGCCTTTGGCCACCAGCGGCGTCATCACCTGTGACAAAAATCCGGTCGTCGTGCCGACGGCCTCGGCCAGTACCCCGGCTTTGACCTTGTCGCCAAACCGTGCCAGCGAAATCAATGAGCGCGTGGCTAAATCAGTTTTACGGGTTATTTCTAGTCTCATACTGTAATACTATAGGTTTTTGTTTTGTTTGTCAAGAAGATAAAAAACGTGCGCGCTATGCGCAAATCAGTTTTTTAAAAAAACAAACAAACACACAAAAATACGCATATCAATCAACAAAATAATGATTTGAAATGAATATTCACAACCCCTTGACATTTATTATTTAATCGTATAGTATACGACTCAAGGTTTAACAGTACGCATGAACGAAAGTACTGAACCTGAGGAGGAAGCGATGGAATCGCAACAGTTAACCACGTTTACCGTCAGCGTCAAACGGTTGTTCGCCTTGATGGTAATGATGGCCGCCTTGGTCCTTGCGAGCTGTGGGGCAACCGCCACATCGAGCACGACGGCCAGTGCCGCAGACACCGTCACATTCGACATCGAATTGGGCGACATGTATATCAAACCGGCATCAATTGATGTACCCGCCGGCAAGAAGGTCATCTTGAACGTCAAGAACGCTGGTGTCATGCCCCACGACGTCAAGATTGATGGCAGCACTGGCACTGCAATGCTCGAAGCAGGCGCAAGTGAGACGGTCGAGGTCGGGCCGTTTACGCAGTCGGCACTGGCATGGTGTACCGTCCCCGGACACCGCGAATCAGGGATGGAGTTGGCCATCAACGTGATTGGTGCGGCAGCGACCACTGAGCACACCACCACACACGACATGGCCACCACCGCCACCAACAACGATGGCAATGCGGTGATTGATGCGGCAGCCAAGCCGAGTGCGCAGTGGGTGGCGCGCAATCCTGTCCTGCCGGCGGCTGCCAACGGCACGGTACACGAAATTACGGTGGATATGACCGAGACGCTCATCGAGGTTGCCCCTGGCGTAACGCAGATGATGTGGACATTCGACAACCAGGTACCTGGGCCCATCTATCGGGGCAACGTCGGCGACACGTTCCGCTTTACGATTGTCAACAAGGGCAAAATGGGCCACTCAATCGACTTCCACGCGGGGCGCGTGGCCTGGGACGACAAGATGCGCACGCTCAACCCGGGTGAGTCACTGGTCTACGAATACGTGGCAGAGTTTGCTGGGGCCTACATGTACCACTGTGGCACGGCGCCCGCACTCCATCACATCGGCAACGGCATGTATGGTGCGATTATCATCAACCCGCCCGGATTAGCTCCGGTTGAGCAAGAGTTTGTGGTGGTGCAGAGTGAGTTGTATCTCGGCCCCGAGGGCAAAGAAGGTAGCTTGACCAAGATGCTCAACGATCAATGGGATGCAGTGGTATTCAACGGCTATCACAACCAGTACAAACATGCGCCAATCAAAGTCGATGTCAACAAGCGCTACCGTATGTGGGTGATTAACGATGGCCCGAGTGAGAATTCAGCGTTCCACATCGTCGGTACGGTCTTCGACACGGTCTACAAAGAGGGCAACTACACGTTGCAACCAGGCGAGCTCAAGGGTGGATCACAGGTGCTTGATTTGCAGCCGGCCCAAGGTGGATTTGTGGAGTTCAGCTTTGCGCAAGACGGGTTGTACCCCTTCGTAACGCACAAGTTCTCGAATGCCAGCAAAGGCGCCCTCGGATTCTTTGTGGCAGGCAATGGTGATGTCAGCAAGTTGGGTGGCCATTGATTGATTGACCTGTCATCGCCGGATGGATTTATCAAGGGGCGCACAGCTGTGCGCCCCTCTGGATTGATGGGGGGGTGCGCCACAGGCCCATCCCGGGCGCCGCACGCGACGCACCCTACATTTGGGATCATCACCCGTACGGGCGCCGCGTGCGGCGCCCCTGATCATCCCATCATCACCACCGGGCGCCCCTCTGGATTGATGTGGGTGGTGCACTATGGTCAATCCAGCGGCGCATCGTGATGCGCCGCTACCTATCACCACCCCGTCACCCCCATCGGGCGCCCTGTCGGACGCCCATACGTTATAATGACATCAATATAAATCATGTAGCCATCAGAAAGCATCACCATGCCCACGCTGTCACGTGCCCACATCGAACAGGCGCTGGCCACATATACCGCCACCATCGCCCAATTGCGCGCCCAAGGCGCCCGCACCGAAAGCGCCTTGCGCCGGGCCTTTGCGGGCCTGCTCAGCGATCTCGGCAAGGCCAAAAAGTGGACCCTCGTCGAAGAATACAGCCACAAATTGGGCAGTCATACCATCTACTACGACGGCGTGCTCTGTGACGACTACCGCCTGCCCCACGCCTATTGGGAGGCCAAAGACAGCCACGACGACCTCGACCGCGAGATTCAGCACAAACGCATGCGCGGCTACTCGTTTGGCAATATGCTGTTCGAAGATACCCAGACGCTGGTGCTCTTTCAGAATGGCCACGAGGTCGGCCGCGCCCGATTCGAGGATGCCAGCGCCACCGCCCGCTTGCTCGAGTCGTTCATCAACTACGAGGTGGCGCCGTTTACACGCTTCGAGGAGGCGATTGCCTACTTCGGCCAAGAGATCCCCACCCTGGCCAATGGCTTGGCTAGCCGCATCGCCCACGCCCATACGCACAATCCGGCGTTCCAGCGGGCGCATGCCGAGTTCATGGATATTTGCCGCCAAGCGCTCAACCCCAACATCAGCCAAGCCGCCGTCGACGAAATGCTCATCCAGCACATGCTGACCGAACGCCTGATGCGCAAACTGTTCGACGAGGACTTCGTGCAGCACAACGT
>CAYZZI010000107.1:0-3532 GCA_964482795.1 uncultured Klebsiella sp. | reverse complement strand
CGTCGGGCTCATAACCCGAAGGTCAGTGGTTCGAATCCGCTCGCCGCTACCAGTTACATCCCCTCTCTGAGCAACTTCAGAGAGGGGATGTGTGTTTTTATTCATCAAATAAATGACGAAAGTATCGCTCAGGATTTGAAAGAAACGCGGTGGTGAGTCGATAGTGTTCACTCTCGTGAAAGTCAATGCGTTGCAGTGTGTCACCATCGGTACTCACGACTTCGGCACCAGGATAACAGAGTAGCATCGGCGAGTGTGTGGCAATAATGAATTGTGCTCGTCCTGAACTCGTGAGTTGATGAATGATGCGCATGAATACCAGTTGACGCTGCGGTGACAAGGCTGCCTCTGGTTCATCAAGAATGAATAACCCACGTTGAAAACGATGGGTGAAGAGGCTTAAAAATGACTCCCCGTGTGACTGCTCATGGAGCGATGTACCACCATAACCAGCCAAAATACTTGGATCATCTTTGGCTATTTCATCAACGTATGTGGCGAAATTGTAGAAGCTTTCGGCTCGAAGAAAAAACCCCTCGGTTACTTTGGGAAACCAAGATAGCCGTAATGCCTGTGCAAGCGTGGACTCACTGCGATGGTGGCTGTATCGTTGATTGCGCCCACCACCTGCCACATGAAAGTCACATTTCTCTGCAATAGCTTCGAGGAGTGTCGATTTGCCTGATCCGTTTTCACCTACAAAAAAAGTCACATTACTCGTAAAATCATGGCGTATGCCCTGTGCAAACAGTGGAATGGTGAATGGGTATGTCTGTTGATTGACTAATTCTGGAATGGTGTAGATACTTTTGAGAAATGGCATAAATCCTCATAAATCATCTTATTTTTATAATGATATATCATCTTCATATGGCTGGCATGAAAATGGCAATTATTACGCGTAAAGGTGCGCGATCACATCTTCGTGCTGGCACCATTTATGTCGTCTGTATGATAGGTGTGGTAGTGACGGCACTATTGATGACGACGATGCGCCTCAGTCCATTGTAGCTATGTTTTTGGCTGAGATGGCACTCTCAGCCTGGTTGCCGGCCCGCAGTGATGACTCTCACCTCGGTAAAGTAATCAGGATCGCTTCGTTTGTGGCCGCTGCACTCTTGTTGGGGGTTGGCGTGCGGTGGGTGACATCGGATGAGCTGTTTGGGATGGCCGCGGTCGTGTTTGGTCTCATCTCGGCACGGTTTGGCTGGCGGGATGTGAGATGCACTAATCAGCACACGCGTCAGCAACGTTGTAGCACATGTGAGTGCCATGGGTGGTGCATTCATTGCCACGGTATCAGACGTATCCGCCTGCGATTAACCGTGATATGCTCCTGCGATTGGTACGCTGGCTTTGGCCGACAGTGATTGGTACCCCATTGTTTGTCTGTGGTATTCGTGCGTATCTTCAGCGTACACAATCGTGATACAAAAAGATGGTTTGTTGCAATGCAACAGGACTGCTCGCAGGGATTCCCTGCGAGCAGTTATGTATTTGTGAGTATACATAGATGTGTCGGCGCGTGAAAGACTGGTACGAACCCGACAGGATGCGAGTAGTCGTTATGCACACAATCGACGAGAGTTTTTTGAAGAAAGGTGCATAATTGACATATATCAATAAATGATATAGTATGTATATCAATAAATGATATAAGTGGTAATCATAGGAACAACACATGCCGAGGCGCGATGCGATTTCGATAGGTGAGTTGAATGACTCGCAGTTTTATATTCTGGCGGCGTTGGTTGAGCCAATGCACGGCTATGCGGTGATGCAGATGTTGATGCAGGTTGATAGTCAAACGGTGCATATCGGGCCGGCCACGTTATACACGACATTACGACAGCTGGTTGATGCCGGATTGCTTGAGCGATGTGTGTCTGATGGGGCGAGCAAGGTGTACGTGACGACCGCCGATGGACGCACACGACTGGTGAATGAAATCGCACGTAAGCAGGCGATGGTGGAGTTTGCGCGGCGGGCGTTGGAGGGGGAGAACCAGTAATGAATGAACCAACAGTGCGGTATGAGCCAAGTCAAGGCGTTGCATTTGACGAGGCGGGTGACATGCAACGCCTGAGTGCCCTCGCTGCTGAGGGATGGCGATTGATTGGATTCAAAGGGTTGAGTTATGTGCTCGAGCCGGCGCCACCTGAGCAACTGATTTTTGCGTTGGACTACATGTATGAGCCAGATGAAGAGTATGTTGCGCTATGTCGCGCCAGTGGGTGGGAGCGCGTGGTGACGATGGACGGATTGATTCACATTTTCAAGGCGGCACCAGGCACACCATCGATGTTTTCGACGGCTGAGTCACAGCAAAAGTATCAACGAGTGCATCAACGGTTGCTTGTGCCGGTGCTTGTAAGTTTGGTGGTGACGGTGCTTGTATGGTGGGCGATGGTGCAGTGGGGGCAACCATGGCGCGCACAGCTCGAGCCGCAATGGTTGTCGCTACTAGGCACACTGGGGATGTTGGGCGTGGCTATGGCTGTGCAAACGCTGTTGATCTTTACGTTCATGCCGTGGTTGGCGTATCGACTGCGTGGATGGCGTGGCCCCGGTCAGGTGGTCTTGTCGTCCATGCGCATTGTCATACCGCTGGCGACGGTGGTGGCCTTTTTGTGGCTAATGGTATGGTGAGGATGATATGGCAATGTATGAATCTGCGTGGCAAAAGCTCATCCCGATTACCCGTATTGAGTTAATTGCTGGCTTGTCATGCTGTGCAGATGAGGATCTGACCCGTCTGAGCACGTGGGCGGCAGAGGGGTGGCAGGTTGTTGCGGTGCGCAGGATGTGTGTGGTGCTCGAACGCTCGACCCCGGCGCAGGTGGTATTTGCGGTGGACTATCAGCACCACCCTGACGCCGAGTATTTCGAACTCTGTCGCATGGCCGGATGGAGGCATGTGGTATCGCTGTCGCATTCCATCCATCTCTTTAACGCTCCCGTCGGCACTCGATCGTTGTTTAGTACCCACGATACGACCATGGTACTCCGGGCGCAACAACGATTGAATCGAGCGGCGTTGCTGAGTGGTCTCGCCCTGATCATCGTGATATGGCTCACATCAGCACTGGTATGGCCATGGATTGCAACGAACGATGATGGACTCCTTGCGTGGGTGCTGGTTGGTAGTGGATTTGTCAGCATGTATGCCTTGATGGTGATGGTCTGGTATACCGCACTGCCGTGGGTTGTGTATCAGATGCGTCGGTATGGAGTTCATGTGCGTTGGTCGCGACACCGTGCACGGATGTGTGTTGATGGGTTGAGTGTCGTAGCTGGGGCACTGTGTGGCTGGATGGTTGCGTACTAGAGAGGAACCGGTGATGAGTACACCACAGAAAGTAATCCCGATTACACGCCGGGAGATGAGCTCTGGGCTCGCGTTTGCCGAAGAACGTGATTTGCAGCGACTATCGACGTGGGCGGCTGAGGGCTGGCGATTAGCCAAGATAGAACACTTATGGATGATACTCGAGCAGGCCCCGCCCGAGCAGGTAATCTTTGCGATTGATTA
>CAYZZI010000106.1:0-3574 GCA_964482795.1 uncultured Klebsiella sp. | reverse complement strand
ACTCCCCTTGGCCAACAACAAATCGCCGCTAATCAGGTGACGATAGTCGCGTGGGGCCACGATGGTGCTTGCACCACGCGCAGCGTCTTTGGCGTCTTCGAAGATGCCGGCAGCGGTCAAGAGTTCACGGTACACGCGACGATACGGCGTCTCGAGGAAGCCCATGTCGTTGACGCGGGCGAAGGTGGACATCGTACCGATAAGACCGATGTTTGGACCTTCGGGAGTCTCGACCGGACAAATGCGCCCATAGTGTGAATGGTGCACGTCACGTACTTCGAAGCCGGCGCGATCGCGGCTCAAACCGCCAGGACCAAGAGCCGACAAACGACGCTTGTTGGTCAACTCAGCCAATGGGTTGGTCTGATCCATGAATTGTGAAAGCTGTGAACCGCCGAACCACTCACGAATGGCCGCCAAAATCGGGCGGATGTTGATGAGTTGATTGGGAGTGGCACTCTCGGGCTCGGTGAGCGACATGCGCTCCTTGATGACGCGCTCCATGCGCATCAAACCAGTGCGGAACTGCTGTTGAATCAACTCGCCGACGGTGCGCACACGACGATTGCCGAGGTGGTCGATGTCATCTGAATCGCCACGGCCGTTGTTGAGCTCAATGACCAATTCAATAATCTTAAAGATGTCACGCACCAACAGCACGCGAATATCCTCGTTCGGAGGATTGTTGTCGTTGCTGCGCTCGTAGAGGTTTTTGTTTAGTTTGTAGCGCCCGACCTTGGCAAGGTCGTATCGTCGCTCACTAAAGAAGTACGACTCAAGCAGGCTCTTCGCATTGTCAAGCGTCGGAGGATCACCGGGACGCAAGCGCTTGTACAACTCGATGAGGGCTTCACGAGCGTTGCGCGTGTTGTCTTTGTCGAGTGTCGTGCGAATGTACTTAATATCGTTGTTGTCTTCAAGGGCACCGAACATCTGCTCAATGTGCTCGTTCAGACCATAGCTGGAGAGTTCGCTGTCATCACACCAATGTCCCTCGCCCGTTGGCCCAGCTTGCCAGGCAAGCACCGCACGCAAAAAGACGGTGACGGGAATTTTGCGCTTGCGATCGACCTTGACTGAGACAACGTTGCGTCGGTTGGTCTCGAATTCGAGCCATGCGCCACGGTTAGGAATCAACTTGGCGGAGTGCAAACGATGCCCCGAGGTTGGATCAACCTCGGCGCTGAAATAGACGCCCGGTGAACGTACCAACTGCGAGACAACGACGCGCTCCGCACCGTTAATCACGAATGTGCCGTTCTCGGTCATGAGCGGGAAGTCGCCGAGGAACGTGTCGCTCTCTTTGATTTCGCCGGTGCTCAAAATGCGCAACTGCACGTTGACACGCAACGGTGCAGAATAGGTCAAATCATACTCGCGACACTCGTGCTCTGTGTGGCGCGGCTCGCCAAACTTAAAATCACCGAAACGCAATTCAAGATTCTTGTCAGTGAAATCGCGAATAGGCGAAACCTCGCGAAATAGTTCTTTCAACCCCTCGGAACGGAACCATTCGAAACTCTTTATCTGCGTTTCAATCAGATTCGGCACTTCGATGGCATCCCGCTCCTGTCCGAAGGTGTGCCGCTGTGCACGCTGTGCAGTACGCGGGCCATTCGGCATAATCAGAGGTGGGAGCGCAACATGGTGATTTTTTGGGGACATGGAAACCTCGCTTGTATCGGGCGGTAACCAATTGCGTGTGGCAAGTTGCTCACGAGAACGGTCGAGATAATGCAAAAAACACCCTACCCGGCTTTTGGCGCCTGGTAGCGACTGAAATGCCTGGTCATTGGCTCGGTTCGTGCATGCTTCTCTCTGTCTGCACAAGGTATAGGGCTGCCTGTGATAACTCACATACAGCGAAATAGAATAATACGCTAACTTATCAAATTTGTCAAATACTTTGTTGGAGCACACTACTATTTGACATCATCATAGTAGGAGTTGTAGTACTCGTCAAGTGACTATATCAGAAGCGTAGCGGGATGTGTTACAATGGCAACCACAATTCATACATTAATAATTGATGTGGTTTTGATGTGTAAAGGATAAGTACGATGCCAACAGTAGTCGGTATCCGCTTTAAGGATTCCGGTAAAACATACTATTTTGATCCTGCGGTTGTCCCAGATATGACGATTGGGCAGTATGTCATTGTTGAAACGGCGCGTGGGCTTGAGATGGCTCGCGTCGCCGAGTTGCCACACGATGTCGATGAATCGGCCATTGTGGGCGAGCTCAAACCGGTAGTGCGCGCTGCTTTCGAAGAGGATGAGGTGCGGTGGAAGCAGTTAAACAGCCGACAGGAGGAGCTGATTCGGCGCTGTCAAGAGAAGATTGACGAGCACGAATTACCGATGAGTCTGGTCAAGGCTGAATATAGTTTCGACGGGTCGCGTCTGACGTTTTATTTTACGGCCGACAAGCGCGTCGACTTCCGCAATCTGGTGCGTGATTTGGCCCGCACGTTCCGCACTCGCATTGAATTACGTCAAATCGGCCCACGTGACGAGGCCAAACTCCTCGGCGGCATTGGCCCATGTGGGCGTATTTTGTGCTGTGCGTCGTTTTTGCCAGATTATGCGCGCGTCTCCATCAAAATGGCCAAAGATCAAGATTTGCCTCTCAATCCCGCCAAAATCAGCGGTGTGTGTGGGCGCTTGCTCTGTTGTCTGGCCTATGAGCATGAGCAATATATCGAAATGAAAGCCGAGATGCCCAAGCGTGGCACGTGGGTGCACACGCCAGACGGCCCAGGTGAGGTGACGAGTGTCAATGTGCTCAGAGGCACCTTGACGGTAACGTTGGCTGCCAGTGGTGTGCACGAAGAGTTCAAACCCGATGCGATTCGTGAGGCGACCGAGGATGTCGCCACAATGGCGCGGACGCGGAACGCCGAAGGTGTGACGCCAGTGGTGCGTGAGCGCAACCGTGGTGAGCGCCGGCTCCTCCGCGATGAGTTTGAGTCGTCAGACATGTTGGCTGCCTTGGCGGCACTCGAAGACAAACCAGATGAACGCAGTAGTGACGACGTGGGGGCGGCTACGCGCATTAAACCACGCGGTCGCGATGACCGTCGCCCAGCTGGCCAAGGTCAAGGCGGCAATCGCCCTCAGGGTGACCGTGGGCCACGCCAAGGGCCGCCGAGCGGCGACCGGCCGTACCAGCCACGCCAGAATCAAGGTGAGCGTCAAGGACCGCCGAGCGGCGACCGGCCGTACCAACCACGCCAAAATCAAGGTGAGCGTCAAGGACCGCCGAGCGGCGACCGGCCGTATCAGCCCCGGCCGAATCAAGGTGAGCGCCAAGGGCCGCCGAGCGGCGACCGGCCGTATCAACCGCGGCCGAATCAAGGTGAGCGCCCCAATCGCCCGCAAGGTGATCGTGGGCCGCGGCCACCGCGTGACCCGCAACAGCAATTTGGTCCACCGCGTGGCCAAGGTGAGCGCCCAGCGGCACCATCGCGCGATGAGAGCGCTGATGACCAATATTCGGTACCACAAGCGCCACCGACTGGGAGTGCGCCAAGCGATCAAGACGCCATGCGCCGTCGGCGCAGACGGATGAATTA
>CAYZZI010000105.1:0-3588 GCA_964482795.1 uncultured Klebsiella sp. | reverse complement strand
CAAAAAATACAAATTATTCTGACGATTAATACACGATAAATTGCTTCATAATCGAATCAAGTTCGTACACAAACAATCCATCTCCGGTTGCACCAAATGGCGGAATGGAACGGGCAATCTCCAGCGACACGAGCCCATGGACGCGCCCCCAAATCAAGATGGCCGCGGTCAGCGCCACCGGATCATAGGCGCGGGTATGCTGTTGCCACGCAGCGAACATCGGCACCGCCTCGGGCATGACCGACGGCAATGCATCAGTGCGCAAGCACCCTGCCTGATGCAACTGGTCCAACACACTCACCAAGGCGCTTAATGACCGCCCCGCTACTGCCAACATCTCAGACGGTGCCTGATAGCCGGGGATGGGCGTGCCAAATATCAACTGATAGCGCTGCGGCATCGCCAACGCCCACGCACGATACGCCACACCTGTCGCCCGCAAGCGCACATGCATGTCACGGATTGGAATCATGTCGCGCGCCGCAAGCTGATAATCGCCCAATGACATGTATGCATCAATAATCAACGCCGTCACCAATGCATCACGATCGGCATAATGGTTATAAATCGATGGCGCACTCATGCCCAAATCACGTGCTATCGCCCGCAACGACAACCCTGCAGCCCCTACCTCGACCATCTGGCGCCAGGCCACATCTTTGATGACTTCTTTTAAGTTGGGCACTTGCTCGTGCTTTTTTGGACGTACCATATTCTGACTCGCTATAATTAACTTACATCGTTAATATACAGTGTTAGTTTATTTTTGTCAATAAGAACCCCCGTGAATGATGTATCACTCACGGGGGCACTGCCTGGTTAGGCGTTGGCTTTCGTCACACCAATCGTCAGCGTCGTGTCGTCGAGTTCGAGCGATTCGACGTGGGCACCGGCAGCTGGTTTGGCCAGATGCAGGGCCTCGGCCAGCGTCTCGGCGCACATGTAGTCGCGCCAGGCCTCGATCATCGACTCAAGATCGGCGTTGCCTTTGATGCCGTCGATGCTGACCTCGATGCGATCGGCGATGGCGAAGCCGGCGTTTTTGCGGGCGTCTTGGATGTAGCGAACCACTTCACGGGCGACGCCTTCGGCAACCAACTCGGGGGTGAGGGTGGTGTCGAGGGCGGCGAGGACGCCGTTTTCTTCGGCAACCACGTACCCCTCGGGCGACGAGGTCTCGACCAGCACCTCATCGGGCGCAATCGTCAGTGTTTGGCCGTCAACGACCAACTCAAACGAATTACCACTCTCGACGGCAACGGCGTTGGCACGGGCCACATCGCTGCTCATCTGCTTGAGGGCCTCGGTCAAGGCCGGCACCAATTTGCCGTACTTGCGGCCGACCACGCGCAGATTCGGCTTAAAGCGATAGTCGATGAAGGTGGCACCCGTCTCAAGCCACTTGACTGACTTGATGTTGAGCTCCTCACGGATATCGCTTTCGAATGCGGTAATTGACTGTGCGACATGACTCGGCACACGCACCAAAATCGACGGCAACGGCTGGCGCACCTTGAGGGCGGCACTGCGGCGAGCCGCACGACCGAGACCCACCAGAGTCTGCACCACGTCGATGCTAGCCACCAGCTGATCGTCACGCCAGGCTGGGTTGCTTTGGGGCCACTGGGCAGTGTGCACCGACTCGCCGGACTCTGGGGCTTTGCTGAGCACGAGGTTGCCGTACATTTCTTCGGCAATAAACGGCATAAACGGTGCCAGCACCTTGCTCAAGGTCACCAGACAGGTATAGAGCGTGGTGTAGGCGGCCTGGGTATCGGCGTCGTTTGCCGTCTTCCAAAAACGTCGGCGCGAGCGGCGCACGTACCAGTTCGACAACTCATCGACGAAGCGCTCAATCGCCTTGGCCGGCGCATAGATGTCGTAGCCGTCGAGTTCGTTGGTCACGGTGCGCACCAAGTCATCGAGACGCGCCAGCGCCCAGCGGTCGAGCGGGTTGGTCAGCGTGGTGACGTCGACGTTGAGCGAGCCGTCTTTGTTGAGCACGCCGGCCGGTGACCAGCCGTCGAGATTGGCGTAGGTGACGAAGAACGAGTAGGTGTTCCACAACGTCAAGGTGAACTGACGCAACATGTCGCCGACCAGCTCGCGTGAGAATCGGCGTGGGTTGTAGGGCGGTGCCGAGGCGAACATGTACCAGCGCACTGCATCGGTGCCGAACTCGTTGATGATGTCCCACGGATTGACGATGTTGCCCTTGGACTTCGACATCTTCTCGCCTTTGCCGTCGAGAATATGCCCGAGACAAATCACGTTCTCGAAGGCTGGGCGATCGAACAAGAGCGTCGAGACGGCGTGCAGGGTGTAGAACCAACCGCGCGTCTGGTCGATGGCCTCGCTGATGTAATCGGCCTGACCAGCAATCTTCTCGAACAGCTCTTTGTTCTCAAACGGGTAGTGCCACTGCGCCACCGGCATAGCGCCCGAGTCAAACCAACAGTCGGCCACGTCGGTGATACGGCGCATGGTGCCGTGCTGGGCATCCTCCCAGGTGATTTCGTCGATGTAGGGGCGGTGCAAGTCGAGGTCGCTCAGTGAGCGCCCAACTTTGGCCTCAAGCTCAGCCACCGAGCCGATACACTCCATGTGTTTGCCGTTGGCCGAGACCCAGATGGGCAACGGCGTGCCCCAGTAGCGCTCGCGGCTGATGGCCCAGTCGATGTTGTTCGAGAGCCAGTTGCCGAATCGGCCATTTTTGATATGCTCGGGCACCCAGTGAATCTCTTGGTTGGCGGCCACGAGGCGCTCTTTGCGCGCCGTCGTGCGGATATACCAGCTGGGCTTGGCGTAGTACAACAGCGGCGTCTTACAGCGCCAGCAGAAGGGGTAGGCGTGCTTGACGCGACCGCTCTTGAACAAATCGCCGCGCTCTTTGAGCACCTTGGTGATGACCGGATCGGCCTCTTTGAAGAACATGTCAGCAAAGCCCAACTCGGCAAACTGTGCCATGGTGCGGCCGTTCAGGTCAACCGAGAAGAGCGTGGGCAAGTTGTACTTGCGCCCAATATCGAGATCACCGTAGGCTGGTGCGATGTGTACGATGCCGGTACCATCCTCGAGCGAGACAAAGTCGTCACTGATGACGCGGTAGGCCTGCGTCAAATCGGGCTTGTCACCGGCACCCGGCACTCCGTCGAACAAGCGCGTATAGCGCATATCGACCAGTTGATTGCCGGTGTAGGTCGACAATACCACATGCCCCTCACCCAGGACTTGAGTGGCGAGGCTAGCAGCCATGATGATGCGCTCACGGCGATCCTCGGGGCCGGTCTCGGCCAAGACGTACTCGGCATCGGGATTGACGGCGAGGGCCACATTGGCTGGCAATGTCCACGGCGTCGTGGTCCAGGCCACGAAGGCGGCGCCGGCCAAGGCGCTGTCGAGCGCATGCCCCGATGGGGTCACGCGGAAGCGCAACCACACCGATGGATCATCGACGTCATCCTCGAACCCCAAGTTGACTTCGGCATCCGACAAGGTGGTGCCACAACGGGGGCAGTGCATGGTGACTTTGTAGTCGCGGAAGAGCAGATCGCGCTCCCAGAACTGCTTGAGGATCCACCACAGCGA
>CAYZZI010000104.1:0-3644 GCA_964482795.1 uncultured Klebsiella sp. | reverse complement strand
CAAACATGGCCGTACCTCACCCGAGTCGTTGCTTCTGTACCGCCTATTGTAGCAGTTTATCGCAACAAAAACAGGAGGTTTATCACCCCCATGGGTGATTATATAAGACGTATTTCGACGATGTGGGCCACCTACTTACCGCCACTCTATCATTTATAGTCGCTCGGTACGAAGTTCGTGGAGCGCTGATTTGACGGCATCGGTTATACTTTGGCCTCTATACCGTTGGATTAACGCAATGCGATGGATGACGTGGTGCACTTGATCAAGAGAGCCATGGTGCTTTGCAATGGCGATATAGTGCAACAGAATCGGTGCAGTTGGATGAAGCAGGACAAGGTTTGTATCATCGTTGAGCAGGGATGTAACCAACGATGGTGGAGGTGATTGCATGCGCCGGGCCGCCGCCATCACACACGTAAATGCATCGCAATGTAATGGATTCTGACAGACAAGACGTTGCCCTTTGTCAATCATCATCACGAAGTCCACCTCATCAATCTCTTTGACATCAATGAGTTGAAGTACTTGTTGGCCTTGAAACACCGTATCGAGATCGCGATCATCACCGACACGGAGAATCAATCGCATAGTCAACTGGTCAAGTAATTCGCGATGACGATGCGTGAAGACGCCTTGCCATGTCCGAGCCAACACGAGGGCTTGTTGCATGTAATTTGGATGTGCGTGTGCCAATACAAGCATCAAGAATGCGGTGCCAGTTGATCCCCAATCTTTGCGCGGTGGATTGCGGTTCAACAACTCGAACATATTTGAAACCACTTTGGCACTGAAATCAGGGTACGTGTGCACAACATTAGCAACGACCTGTAGATAACTTGAATATAATTGGTAATACCAGGCATCTGTACGTTTTAGTTGCGCCTCGTCCTTCGTTAATGTGAATAATGTACTCTTCAGCACACGTTCAAAGGATGCAGCATCATTGGTCACATCACCGTGCTGGCGAAACAGTTGAAAGAGTACAACACGCAATTCTTTAAGATACGGTTTGGTACTGAGAATCTCAAGCGCTTTATTGACATGCAACGAACGTTGTTCGGGCGTAGCAAATTTTTGTACAAGTGCGATAAATTTGACATAGAAGCGCATCCCAGCACTCGAGGCAACCGAATGGTAGACACTTTGCTCCCACAGCGAGATGACTTCTTGTGCCATGTGGGGGTCACCGATGTATTCGAGAAGTTCTAGGTATGCCTGGGGAATACGACCCTGCGGATAGCGCTGAATTAAATTAGTGGCCTTGTTAAGTACATGATGTTTACTTTTGTCATCACCATACTTGCGCGTTAATTTCAAAAAGAGATTTACCACGTGTGATGAAACCAATGCAGTATCAAGAATATCAGCATGTTGATTCACCACGTTACGACAGGTCTCTTTGTCATCAAGCTCGGTGATGATGATGAGATAGGTATCGTAGTAATTAAGATTCGGCATGGGGAACATGAGTGGGGTAAGCACGTCACGCACAGCGCGGAGCGCGTTTTTATCTTCGATATGACTGAGAAACGCCACATACGTACTCAGCCGATGCCGGTGAATCTGCTCAGGCTTATCAAGTTGAAGCAACTTGTTCGCGAGCTGAATTGCACGTGACACCTCGGTAGCAGTGCCGTATTTCCGCACAAGCGAGATATACACATCAAAAATGGGCACAGGGTCTGGGCGGTACTCGAGTTGCTGATGAATATCTTTGATGGCGTGAATGGCATGCGTCGCAGAGCCCAACTCTGCAATAAACTTGCCGTAAGCGACCCACAACACGACTGGTGAATCGGGTGTCAACCAGCGGCGCGCATCATCAGCGAGTGCAATCACTTTGTCATTTTCGACATTACTGATGAACGTGAGGAGTTGTGCGCGGAGGGCGGAGTCATCATGTGAAGAAAAAAATTCGCGCACGGCGGTGACAATATCAAAAATAACTGGCCGCTGGAGATTACGACTGATAGTAAAGAGCGCTTGCCAATCGCTGACCGTCCGTGGTACGACCGCAAGAAGCCGTGTATAAAGCGCTATTAAGGCATCACCGGCCTGTTGCGGATCCACGATTTGTTCGATAGTGGACACATCCTCATGCATGGCGTTACGCAGATACAACTGCATTGAGGGATGTGATACTTGATACATCGCCACAAAATCGCGTTCCTGTTGACGGCCACGAATCACCGTTAAGAGCGTGCCAAACAAGGCACGTTGACTTGCATCAGCAAAATCTATCTTGGCAACGATGCGGCTAAGAAGTTCATACACAGGCAGACGTTGTTGCGCATGACTGACCACTATTTCGGCGATATACGCATGTGCTGCCACATAGCGTATGCGTTGGTGGTCATTTGAGCGGAAGATGTACCCCTTGACAGCATTATCGGCTGTGCCGAGTGCAGGCACCAACGCATTGAGCACCACGGCGTCGAGAGCTACATTGAACTGGTAGCAGAAGCTCACATAGACGTATGCCCAATAACTATCCGGTTTTTGGCGGGCTAGATCATCAAGAGCACGCAAGATATATTGACGATAATTACCTGTGATCGACAGTGTAATCATCAGCATCAGCCAATTTTTAATGGAGTAAATCTCACTATCAGGTGCTACTTTGTCGAGGGTACCATGTACCATACGGATAGCGGTTTGAATTTCTTCTTTGGTGGGGGCGGTCACATGATACTCGATGATGGGTTGTGCCTGATAGACCGGCACCTCACTCACCCGCGAGGTACACATGATACGCACTGGTAAATCGGTGGCGAGAGCCATCAGAGCATCTGAGTAACGGCTATTACTAAAGATATCGTCAACCAACACGATGACAGGCCGATTATATTCACGAATGGCTGACTCAAGGGTTACCCAGGCCATAGGGTCGTCAGATATGCTTTGGAGCAGAGGTATTTTGGCGCGTTGCGCCATTTCGAGTGTTACATCCCAGGTCAAGGCCGATTTGCCATCACCCATCTCTCCTGTCACACAAATGATTTCGAGCACAGATGGGGGGAGTTTGTGTTGTGCCAAAATGACTTGCTGGAGTTGCCGGGGAATAATGGCTTTTTTGCGGACGAGATTCCAGCCCAACGGTAATTTACCACTATAAAAGAGTTTGACTTGCTCTTCAGTGGCCAGTTTGTACGTGGTAATCTCGATAACGCGAAAATGTCCGTTGAGTTGAGTTAGCACGGTGGTGTTTTTGCACCAGCCCAGTTTGCGACAGATTGGTTTGATCCAGCGCGTCACCACAAACCCGATGATGCCGATTATAACGGCATTCATAATCGAGAAGATATACGTGTCAACGAGTTGCGACGCGAGCGAGACAATTCGCTCATAGAGCTCATTCAAATTCATGTAGCACCATCACTCTCACGCAAGCACAGACATGACGGGAATTTGGCAGATATGTAGGAGTATATTACGACACGAGGTGTCATTATTTATTGTTATTTTTTACAAATTCGTATAGATGTATCCCTTATATCGCATCATATATATTACGCAACACGTCATTTGCGAGTATAATTGTGCAAATACCGTTATGTGATGCCGATTTATGACATATCCTGCGCATCTATCCATCTGGCACCGGTGTGAAATCGCCTGGGCCGAGTGGTTGGCCACACAAG
>CAYZZI010000103.1:0-3727 GCA_964482795.1 uncultured Klebsiella sp. | reverse complement strand
ACTGGCAACGCGGCGAACAAGGCTATGTCTGGTGGAACCCCGACAACGCCTTGGTGTTGGTCAAGTAGGAGGGGCATATGACTACGCTTGCACCCGACGAATTGCCCCTAGCCCAACGTACTGCTGCCCGTCGACGGTTGCAACTACTGCTTGCTCCTGGGCTGGGTTGGCTCGTCGTATTCTTTGTGATACCCCTGATTATTGTGCTGCTCTACAGCTTTGCGACGCCTGGGCCAACTGGGCGTGTCATCTGGGAGTTCAGTTTCGACAACTACGTTACCCTCTTTGGCAAAGACCTCTACTTCAACGCCTATACCCGGTCGTTGGTGATTGGGTTACAGACGACGCTACTCTGTTTGCTCATCGGTTACCCACTGGCATTGCACGTGGTACTCGCCGACCCCAAATGGCGCACGGTGCTGTTGTTTTTGGTGCTGATTCCGTTCTGGACCAACTTTTTGGTGCGTACCTACGCCTGGATGTTGATTCTGAGCAACAACGGCATCATCAACGGGCTGTTGGAGATGCTCGGTTTTGCCAAGCAGTTGTTGTACCCGAGCGAGGGAGCGGTGTTGGTCGGCTTGGTCTACGGCAATTTGCCGTTTATGGTCTTGCCGTTGTATGCCTCGTTGTCGCGCTTTGATTTCACCTTGCTCGAGGCCGGAAGTGACTTGGGCGCCAACGGCTGGTGGCGCTTTTGGCGCATCATGTTCCCGTTGACGTTGCCAGGCATCGTGGCCGGATCGGTGTTGGTGTTCATCCCCACGGTCGGTCAGTTTGTGGTGTCGGATCTGCTGGGTGGCGCAAAGGTGGACATGTTGGGCAACTTGTTGCAACGCTTGTTTACCCGCTCGAATCCGCCAAATTGGCCGTTGGGGTCGGCGTTGGCGCTGGTATTCATGTTCTTTCTGACGTTCATCGTGATTCTCTATTTCCGCAATACCACGGAGGATGAGCGATGATTGATTTTTCGGTATCAAATCGCACGGTCGGCGGTGAGCGCCATACGGCGGGGCGGCGCGTGCTGGGGGCACATGCCTGGTTGACGTACATCTTTTTGTATGCGCCGATTGTGATGCTGGTCTTGTTCTCGTTCACCAAGGATTCGTTCGGGGTGCGCTGGACGGGATTCACGCTCGATTGGTACGTGCGCTTGTTCAACGATACGCGCATGATGCGGGCGGCCGGCAACACCTTGTGGGTGGCGCTGGTGACGACGATTGTGGCGACGGTGATGGGCACGTTGATGGCGATTGCCATGGAGCGGTATCGCTTTCGCGGGCGGGGTGGGCTTGATGCCTTGCTCTATCTGCCGATTGTCATCCCCGAGATTGTGATGGCCTTGGCCTTGCTGGCCTTCTTTTCGTTTTCGTTCGGCATTATCGAAAGTATCACGGGCGTCAAGTTGCGCATGAACATCTGGACGGTGATTATGTCGCACGTGGCGTTTTGTATTTCGTTTGTGGTGGTGGTCGTACGCGCCAGCCTCAAAGGGTTTGATATGCGGCTCGAAGAGGCGGCGGCCGATTTGGGGGCCGACCCGCGCACCATCTTTTGGCGTGTCACCTTGCCGCTGATTATGCCGGGCGTGATTGGTGGGGCCTTGTTGGCGTTTACGCTGTCGCTCGATGACTTTATTATCAGCTTCTTCACCGTCGGCCCAGGCACGAATCTGTTGCCGGTCGAGGTGTACGGGCGGGTCAAGCGGGCGGTGACGCCGGCGATTAACGCGATTTCGACCTTGATGTTGGTGTTGAGCATGCTTCTGATCTTTTTGTCGCAGTTTGTCCAACGGCGCGCCAATCGGTAAGGAACGGGACAGACGACGACTAGAGATAGACTGATTTTTTTATGAAAGGACGAGACATGAAGGGTATCTACCGTGGATTGCTGGCCCTGTTGGTGCTAGGCCTGTTGGCCGCCTGTGGCGCTGCACCTGCGGCAGAAGAGGCGCCAGCCAGCAACGATGCGACTGGTGAGACGAGCACCAATGACGGTGTTGATCGCAGTAAGCTGTCTGCTGAACTCTACTTCTACAATTGGACCGACTATATCGATCCAACGATTCTCGATGACTTTGAGGCCGAATACGGCGTAAAGGTGATTCTCGACAATTACGACGCCAACGAGGACATGATTGCCAAGGTGCGCGCTGGTGGGTCGGGCTACGACATCGCTGCGCCATCCGATTATGCGGTTGAGACCATGTGGCGCGAAGGGTTGGTCCAAGAGCTTGATTTGTCAATGCTGACGAACCTCAAGCACATTGACCCATCGTTGCTGAACAAATACTTTGATGAGGGCAACAAGTACTCGGTGCCCTACATGTATGGTATTACGGGTATCGCCTACAACAAGAGCATTATCACGGGCACGCCGGATAGCTGGAGCCTGATTATGGACCCGGCCAGCGCCTCGCAGTACAAGGGGCAGTTCAGCGTGCTTGACGACGAGCGTGAAGTGCCCGGTGCGGCGCTGCGCTACTTGGGCTATTCGTTGAATGAGACCAGCCCTGAGGCAATACAAAAAGCCCAAGACCTGCTCATCGCCCAGAAAGAGTTTGTGGCGGCCTACAACAGTAGCGACGTCAACCGCAAGCTGGCCAGTGGCGAGTACGTGATGGCCCAAGCGTGGAGCGGTCAGGCCATGCAAGCCCGCAATGGATTGGGCGATGAGTTTGCCGGCAATCCGGACATTGCCTTCTTTATCCCCAAAGAGGGCGGCATGATTTGGATGGACAACCTGGTCATCCTCAAGGACTCACCAAACGCCTACACGGCGCACGTCTTCATCAACTATTTGTCACGTCCTGAAGTGGCCGCCAAGAACACCGACTACATCGGCTACTTGACGCCCAACAAAGACGCCATCGAGTTGCTCGACCCAACGGTGCGCGCCTTGTACGCTGAGGGCTTTGCCCCCGATGCCGAGGTGGTTAAGCGCCTTGAGTGGGCCGTGCGTAACGAGACCACGGCGGTGTTCAGCGATGTCTGGACGGCCGTCAAGGGCGAATAAATTCGTCAGTACACGCGATGATACCGCCGGTGACCACAGGAGTTACCGGCGGTGTTCTTTTTGTTCACGCCATGATGACGGTTGTGTTGATGGGTATCGAGTACGATAGAAGGAATTGAGACACGTCAATCATCGTCACACAGGAGGCACATATGTTACCCAATCAATTGACCCTTGGCCCACTGGCATTGCGGGCACATAATGTTGAGCGCATGTATGCGTACTACACGCAAGTCCACGGCTTTCGCCTGCACGACCAGCGTGAGGACGGCACGGTGGTGCTCGGCAGCGATGAGTACGAATTGGTGCACCTGATCCCCGATCCACAGGCCCGCCCCGTACAACGCACGGCCGGCTTGTACCACGTGGCCTATTTGTACCCCGATCGGCCGGCACTGGCTGCCGCCTTGGTACATCTGCGCAACGTCGGCTGGCGCATCGACGGCGCCTCGGATCACGGCGTGAGCGAGGCGTTGTACCTGAGCGACATCGAGGGCAACGGCATTGAGCTGTATGTCGATCGCCCGCGTGAACAATGGCCTACCAACGGCAAGGGCTTGGCGATGGTGACAGAGCCGCTCGATGTGCATGCGCTGCTCAAATCTGCGGGTGATCCCACGTTGCCGATTCTGGGCCACATGCATTTGCACGTCGGCGATTTGGCGCATGCCCGGCGCTTTTATGTGGATGCGTTGGGGTTTGATTTGATGCA
>CAYZZI010000102.1:1866-3803 GCA_964482795.1 uncultured Klebsiella sp. | reverse complement strand
TCCACGACAACCAATGTGTAATGGATTATAAATCAGATTGTATCGGTGATAATGACGGTCGCGGTGTGCGATGGGATGGGATTGATTGGTCGATGGGATGGTCGATGCGATTGATTGTAGAGACGCATGGCCATGCGTCTCTACAATCATGGGGACGCCGCCCCATCGCGGGGACGCACGCCGCCCCATCGCGGATACACGCACGCAAGGGTGATGGTACAGACGCATGGTCATGCGTCTATCATCGCGGATACACGCACGCAAGGGTGATGGTACAGACGCATGGTCATGCGTCTATCATCGCGGATATACACGCCGCCCCATCGCGGATATACCCCACACCACCAAAGGAGACGCCAATGATACGCGGAAGCCGCATCGACCCACGCGCATTTGTCAACCCGCACGGCCACAACCAGACCGAGGTGTCGGACTTGGCCCACCAGGTGCTCGACATGCTGATCGGCCATCTCGCTGATGCGGCCAACAAGCCGTTACAGCCCGACCCGGGCAGCCTGGTGCTGATGCGCTTCCCTGAGCAGCCACAGCCGGCCGAGGTGCTGTTGCCGCTCATCCAGCAGGCGCTCGACGGCGCCATGAACCCGGCTCACCCCGGCTACATCGGCCACATGGACACCATGCCCAGCACGGCGGCCTTTCTGGGGGAGTTGGTCAGCGCCGCCACCAACAACAACATGCTGTCGCTCGAGATGGCCCCGTTTGCGGCGCGCCTCGAGGATCGCCTGGTCCGCCTGTTGGCCGCCGAGTTCAACTTGGGGCCACGCGCCGGCGGCGTGATGCTCTCGGGTGGCACCTTGGCCAACCTGCAAGGATTGGTACTCGCGCGCAACGCCCGCTACGACGGCATCGCCGCCACGGGCATGTACGGCTATCAGCGCCCGCTGGTCATCTTGGCCTCGCAAGAGGCCCACACCTCGTTACAGAAGGCCGCTATGGTCATGGGTCTCGGCACGGATGCGGTCGTCGGCCTGCCTGTCGACGAGAGTGGCTCACTGCGGGGCGATACGGTGCGCCGGGCGATTGCCACGCAACGGGCACTCGGCAAAGACCCGTTTTGTGTGGTGGCGACTGCGGGCACGACCGTGCTCGGTGCGATTGATGATCTGGCCGGGATTGGGGCGGTGGTGCGCGATGCGGGGCTGTGGTTTCATGTCGATGCAGCGTACGGCGGAGCGCTGGTGCTGTCGAAGCAACACCGCCACCTGCTCAACGGCATCCACCTGGCCCACTCGGTGACCTTTAATCCGCAGAAGTGGATGTACGTCAGCAAAACGACGGCCATGCTCTTGGTACAGGATCGCCAGTGGTTGCACGACTACTTTCGGGTGTCGGCGCCCTACATGGGCGAAGACCCCGAGCTGGTCAACCCGGGCGAACTCAGCCTGCAGGGCACGCGCCACGCCGACGTGCTCAAACTGTGGTTGACGATGCAGGTCATCGGTCGCAACGGAGCCGCCCACCTGATTGACCAGAGCATGACGCTGACCCATGCGTTTGCGCAGGCACTTGAGGCGGCCGGCATGACGCTGGCGGCGCCGGTAACGACCAATATTGTCTGCTTCAGGCCGGCACAGGCCAGCGATGCCGTGGTGGAGCAGGCGCAGCGGCGTTTGCACCAACAGGGGATTGCTTTCTTCTCGACGCCACGCTGGCGCGGCCAACGTTGGTTGCGCAGTGTGGTGCTCAACCCGTTCGTCGATGCGGACCGACTCAGCGCGATTGCGACTGCCGTTGGGCGCGAGTGTGCAAATCAGTAGGGTGCGTTATTTTTTGTGGGGAAAGTGGTTGGGTGGCGTGCGAGTGGTGCGTTGTCTGTAGGTTCGGCACTAATGAGCGCTGCCCGGACGCTGGTGCGACACGTGGGCAGCGCTTTCGAGAGCTAGGGCGAAAGAGACTAGTCCAAACGACCCGCCATA
>CAYZZI010000102.1:0-1766 GCA_964482795.1 uncultured Klebsiella sp. | reverse complement strand
GGGCAGCGCTTTCGAGAGCTAGGGCGAAAGAGACTAGTCCAAACGACCCGCCATAATCACATTGATGACCTTGTAGATCAGCTTGGCGGTAATAAAGTCGCTGGAGTGCATGCCAGCAATTGGGGCCAGCTCAACGCAGTCGAAGGCCACAATCTCGGCGTTTTGGCTGACGGTACGCACAATATCGAGCGTCTGGGTCCAGCTCAAGCCGTTGGGCTCGGGCGTGCCGGTGGCGGGGATAATGCTAGGGTCAAGGCCGTCGACGTCGATGGTCAAAAAGACCTTTTTGCCTTTGATGCGCGCAATCAGCTCGGGCAGGTGGCCGCCGGCGTGGACGTCGTCGTTGAACCAGACGCGGGTGGTGTCGGGTGTGGCCCGAATGTAGTCCATCTCTTCTTGGCAGATCGAGCGAATGCCGAATTGCAGGATATCGACGCCCAAATCGGCGATGCGCCGGGCGACGCTGGCATGGCTATAGGGGCTACCCTCGTAGCTGTCGCGCAGGTCGCTGTGGGCGTCGATTTGGACCAGCACGAAGTCGCCGTGGATGGCCTTGATGGCCCGGGCGAAGCCGCTTGAGATGCTGTGCTCGCCGCCGAGACCAACCAACAGCTTGCCGGTGGCCATGTGCTCACGGGCGCAGGCCTCGATGGCGTTGACCATCTGCTCGGGGCCGGCGGTGTGTGGAGCGAGGGCCGGCAAGGTGTGGACGCCGTATTCGTAGGCGTATTCGCAGTTGAACTCGCGGTCATACAGCTCGACCTGGCGCGAGGCGTTGATGATGGCGCGCGGGCCGCCACGGGCACCCTGGCCGAAGCTGACGGTGGCCTCGTAGGGGATTGGCAACACGATGACTTGGGCCTGCTCGTAGCTGGCAATATCGCCTTCGAGCCCCAAAAAGTTCTCCGGCGTGGCGTATTCGTAGTGACTCATGTGCTCCTCAACAACATGTACATAAACAGTCGAATTGTACCACGCACGCATGTGGCGCTGGGTGTCATACAATAGGAGCGACATGTATTGTCGTAGGAGGCAGGTATGACGGCCGAGTTATGGGTTGATATTTCGCATCCCACGCAGGAGCGCCTGCAGGGCTTGGGCTTGCACCCCCTGATTATCGACGACATCCTCAAAGGTGGGCAACGCACCAAAATCGAGCGCTACGAATCTGGCGTCTTCTTTGTCTTTTATGCCTTGAGCTATCACGGGCGCAGCAAGCAGAAGTTGCACTCCGTGCCGATTTATTTGTTTGTAACGACCACGCAGGTGATGACGATTCATCACGGCGAGCTCGAGGTGATTGGTGATGCGCGCACGCGCTGGGATTCGATGAACGGGTTGCAATCGGTGAGCGTGGCCGGGTTGTTACACGTGGTGTTAGACACGATTGTGGACAGCTACTTCCCCATACTTGATCATATCGGCGATTTGGTCGAAACGCTTGAAACCGAGATGTTGGTCGGGGCGCAGGCGCATCAGTTGCGCGAGATTGTGCACCTCAAGCGCATGTTATTGACGATTCGGCGCCAAATCGCCCCGGCCCGCGAGGCGTTGAACGCCTTGTTGCGCGGCGATTTGTTGGTGCTCGACGCGGCGGCGTTTACGCACATGCAAGACGTGTATGATCACGTGTTGCGCATCGTAGATGCGATTGATTTGCACCGCGATTTGTTGGCCACGGTGCTTGATGTGCACCTGTCGGTGCAGTCCAATCGGCTGAACCAGGTCATGAAAGTGCTGACCATGGCCTCGATTATTTTGATGGT
>CAYZZI010000101.1:0-3868 GCA_964482795.1 uncultured Klebsiella sp. | reverse complement strand
TTCTGTAAGCACTGGTCTGTGATAATGCACAGAAGAAAAAAGATAGTGAAAAGAAGACAGTCAAAATCGTTGCCGGGTCGACCGCCTACGCCCTCTCCGCAGGCGGCCCAATTGTGGATCCGCGCTCGAGTGCCTTGGTGCTCGTGCCGATTGCAGCGCACATGACCAGCATCCGCTCGTTGGTGCTCCACGAAGATGCCACGATTAAATTCACGCTGCGTGGCCGCCACAGTGCGGCAATTTATGCGGATGGCGACGATTTGCACCCCCTGCAAGAAGGCGATACCGTGACCATTCGGCGTTCACAACGCAGTTGCACCTTCGCCCGCGTCTACTCACCCAACACCTTCTACCAACGACTGACTCAACGGCTACGGCGGGATTGATGGGGTATTGCGGTCAAGGTCATGCCTTGACCGCAACGGATCATCACCGCAATGGGTCAGGCCGTCTGGACTGCCTCCAAAAGACATGACATTACTGCCACGTTTTGCCCGCTTTCAGGCGCGGCGTTTTTTATGCAAAAACATACACGAATGAAACATGTCAATAATATTGACATAGCTCATCACGATCAAATGTACGATTTGACAAAACAAATGCTACCATTCACAATAGTACCCTACACGTATTGCGCATTTTGTACGTATCACGTTGTTTTTTATCATAACGAACACCTGCCATGCAAATCATCGACAACATCAATCTGCTGTTGGGAGATGATCTAAAAGCGCATCTCCAGCCTCATACCAAGCTCAAAATCGCCGCATCGTGCTTTTCGATATATGCCTACGAAGCACTCAAGGCTGAGCTAGAAACTATCGACGCCCTCGAATTTATCTTCACCGCACCAACGTTCACCGCATCAAGTGCCACCGATCGCATTGCCAAAGAGCGCCGGGAATTTTACATCCCCAAAATCAATCGTGAGCTCGATTTATACGGTAGTGAGTTTGAGATACAACTACGCAACAAGCTGTCACAACGGGCGATTGCTCGTGAATGTGCGGAATGGATTCGACGTAAGGCGATATTTAAATCCAACAAAACTAAATCACCGATGCAAGCGTTTGCAACCACCCACCATGCAGACGATACAGTGGCGTACATGCCACTCAACGGCTTTACGGCTGTCGATTTGGGCTATCAGCGGAGTGACGCAATCTCAAACATCACCAATCGGTTTGATGAAGCCCCGGTTGCCCACACATACTTGACGTTGTTTGATCAAATTTGGCACGATACCGACAAACTCGAGGATGTAACGCACGTTATCATTGATCATATTGAGGCCGTATACGCCGAAAACGCACCCGAGCGCGTCTACTTTCTCATGCTCTACCACATCTTCCACGAGTTCCTCGCTGATATGAGCGAAGATGTGCTCCCCAACGATCGTACCGGCTATCAAAACACACTGATTTGGCAAAAGTTATTCAACTTTCAACGCGACGCAGCTCACGGTATCATCAACAAACTCGAAAGTTATAACGGCTGTATCTTGGCCGATAGTGTTGGTCTCGGCAAGACGTTTACGGCGCTCGCTGTCATCAAATACTACGAACTCCGCAATCGGTCAGTCCTCGTACTTGCCCCAAAGAAGCTGGCAGATAACTGGCTCAACTACAACACCAACGTCGTCACCAACATCTTTGCCAAGGATCGCTTCAATTACGATGTCTTGTGTCATACCGATTTGTCACGTGATTCGGGCTATTCGTACAACATCCCGCTCAATCGCATCAACTGGGGCAATTATGACCTCGTTGTCATCGACGAGTCGCACAACTTTCGCAATAACGACGCCTACAAAGAGCACGAAACGCGCTACCAGCGCTTGATGAACAAGGTTATCCGCTCTGGAGTCAAAACCAAAGTCCTCATGTTGTCGGCTACGCCGGTCAACAATCGATTTGTTGATTTGCGCAATCAACTCGCGCTTGCGTACGAGGGCGAGTCAAGCCAATTAAGCGCCAAATTACACAGCAAGCGGAGCGTTGACGCTATTTTTCAGCGGGCACAAGCAGCGTTTAATGTCTGGAGCAAGCTCCCCGCTGAGCAACGCACCGCCAAGACCATTCTCGACACGCTTGACTACGACTTTTTTGAATTGCTTGATAGTGTCACCATCGCGCGTTCACGCAAACATATTGAGACGTTTTACGATACGCGTGACATCGGCCAATTCCCGACACGCAACAAACCACTATCGTACCGCGCACCACTGAGCCACCGGGCTGATGTCCTCGCATTCAACGAGATTTTTGCACGCTTGCAAGCCATGTCACTTGCAGTATATGCCCCAATTAGCTACGTCTTGCCGAGTCGCCTCAAAAAGTACGCTGAACGTTACGATACCAGCGTCAGCGGCGGCAAAGGGAACTTGCGTCAAATCGACCGCGAACGCAGTTTGCAAGCGTTGATGACCACCAATTTACTTAAGCGCCTCGAAAGCTCTGTAGAAGCGTTTCGCCTCACACTGACCAGTCTGCAACAGTTCCATCTGCGCACCTTGCAAAGCATCAGCGCCTACCAGCACCAACGCGCCGGCAGCGTCGAAGACATCACAGACGTCATGGCACATCTCGAAGGTGACGATGACGATATTAGCGACGAACTCGCCAACAACATCGGCACCAAAATCAAAATAAACCTCGCCGATATGGATGTGCCCACATGGCAACGTGCGCTCCAGACTGATCTCACCATCATCGACGATTTGCTCGACGCCATGCGCTTGATTACGCCGACCGATGACGCCAAGCTCCAACACGTACTCGCACATGTCAGCCACAAAATCACCAATCCTATCAATTCTGGCAACAAGAAAGTGCTCATCTTCACGGCGTTTGCGGATACGGCCAACTATCTCTACCAACAACTGGCGCACACACTTCAACAGCGGCACGGCATTCACAGCGGGCTCGTCACCGGCAGTGATGCGCCACAGTCAACCGTGCCCCGATCGCTTGACTTTCAAGGTGTACTCACGCTGTTTGCACCGCACGCCAAGGACAGAGCGCTCACCATGCCCCAGGTCACCCACGAAATCGACTTGCTTATTGGCACTGACTGCATCTCCGAAGGACAAAATCTGCAAGACTGCGATTATGTCATCAACTACGACATTCATTGGAACCCGGTGCGCATCATCCAACGCTTCGGTCGTGTGGATCGTATCGGGTCGCGCAATCAACGCATCCAGCTGGTCAACTACTGGCCCGATATCAGTCTCGATGAGTACATCAAACTCAAAGAACGCGTCGAGAACCGCATGGTCATCGCCGATGTGACCGCCACCGGCGATGATAATCCGCTGACGAGCCAGAGCAGTGATGTCTCGTACCGGCGTGAACAGTTGCGCCGCCTACAAGAAGAGGTCATCGAGCTCGAAGACGTCAAAACGGGCATCTCGATTACCGACCTCGGGCTCAACGACTTCAGGATGGACTTGCTCAACTACGTCAAAGCGCACGGTGAGCTGTCTAATGCGCCCAAGGGACTCCATGCAGTCGTCCCAGCGCAGCCCGAACGCGGGCTCCCGCCGGGCGTCATCTTTGCGTTGCGCAACCGGAGTCCACAACTATCACTGACCCAACACAATCGGCTCCACCCGTACTACCTCGTCTACGTCGATACGCACGGGCACATCGTCGCCAATCATACCGAAGTCAAGCGCTTGCTCGACCTCGTACGGAGCGCCTGCAAAGGCGCTGACGAGCCAATTGCCCATGTCTGCCGCATCTTCAATCAACTCAGCGCCGACGGCCGGCACATGCAGCCATACTCCGATCTGCTCAACACCAGCATTCGCTCGATGATCGAAGTCAACGCCGACAAAGACATCGACAGCTTGTTTAGCACAGGG
>CAYZZI010000100.1:0-4181 GCA_964482795.1 uncultured Klebsiella sp. | reverse complement strand
CGTTGACACAACTCAACGCTTGCACGGGCAACAAGTGGTATCTGCTGCCATGCATGTTGCACGATATCATCGTCGGCTGACGGTAGGGTATGTACGGCTAAGGCTGGTAGTGCCTCACTATCATCTGACTTCACCTGTGTTGTTTGAGTTGGAATACCACCAACCATCGTCTTAATGGCGTTGGCGTCTTTGCGTACCTCCGGGATGGCCAGTAGCTCTAGTAATGCCGAGCGATTGTAGAGTTCGCCGGCAATCTCGCCAATCCAACTCAGCGTCACCTCGTTATCGACACCATCAAGCGCCACCCACAAATGATAAAGATCAACCAAGTAGGATTGTTCATCGAGCGCATGCAGAAGCGCCGTAGCATGGTGTTCGGTCGGCAACTGGGTAATTCGAAACGGCCATCCAACACTTGAGCGTGGCATGGGGAATGCACCATCGGCCAAGTTCGCAATATGAATGGGTTGTGCCGTTCGTTGCAGACTCAGCGCATCAAGATGCCGTAATGTGCGAATTGGCGTGCGCTCATCCTCGAGGTCTTCATCATATTCGGTGACGGCTCGTCCAAGCACAATTCCCACGGCTTCAATCACGCTTTCGGCGTACATGCGCTGTTCAACGCTACTAAACCACTGCAGGTTTTGCATGATTTGCGTGCGTTCTGCCGCTGATACCTGTTGCAAACCTTTGGTGATTTCGCGTTGAATCAAGCCAAAATGTTTTGCAACATCGATGCGCTGATCGTCTGCCATGGTGGCGAGAATATTGGTGATGTTGCTGATTGCCGCATGAATGCGTTGTGCACTTTGGGGTGAGATGTCGGCCCAGGGTACGAGTCGGTAGATGTTTTGTGATGCGAGTGTTATTCGTCGAATGTCCGTATGTGTTTTGGAAATATGACCGTAGCGTCCTACCTCCGCAACAACCTCAACGAGATGTGCCGCTTGTGTGAGCCACTCTTGGTTATCATCACAATTGCGAAAAAAGGGCTCGACCTGATTCCATACGGCGAGTAATGGCGGCAAGTGGTCATCACCGGTATAGCCACTTGCAAGTATGTTCGTGATATGATCGCGCGTGAGATTGAGTTGATCGCGATTTGCCAACGTCGGTAATGCGGCATGCAAGTTAATCAAGAAGGTGCCAACCGGTAATTTTGACATGTCGACGCGTGCATCTGCATGATGATCATCAAGCCGCTCAAAGAATCGACGAATGCTCTTAGCATCAGCAGCATACAACCGCGATGGCATGCGTTCGCTCGCCAATCCCAATAAACTCGGTTTTGTCGTACGAATGTCCTTCACAAATTCGGCTGGGGAAGTGTATTGAATAAGTTTGATGCGGCATCGGTTGGGGTCGATGTGGCTACCAGTGAACCCAGCTAAGAGGGCACGGGCGTTCTGGGTTGGTTGTTCATCACATGCTATGGTTGTAATCGATGGCAACTGCCAGCGCGGATCATAAAAATGCCGCCAGCTGCCAAATACCGGATTGGTGCCATCATCGTGCATGATAAAGATAACTTCGAGGTCTGGCCATTCCATCAACCACTGCATCAACGCCCATTCTTTGGGTGGATAGCGGTAGAACCCATGAAAGACAATCACTTTTCGCTTAAGATGACCGACCAGAATATTGAGTGCTGCCGCAATGTTATCCTGTATTTCTTGGGTAGATGTGCCATCCTGCCACTTGCTCCACAATAATTCACGGTGCCGCGCAAATGAGGGTATACGCTCTTCAAGTAGACGCCATGCATCCACTGCCCAGTGCGTAATTGAATCTGTTGCATCAACATCATCCGGCGTGTATCCACAATCAATGAGCGTTTGAATTGTAGTGCGTAGGGTGGCGCGTGATTCGTAAAATGCGCGCACAAACGGTATGCGGTCTTGATCGCGGCGAATCAACTCGAGCAGCATGTCGCTGACTAGCAGATTGGTGGCAATATCGTGCTGACGGTTTTGTGACTGCCAAGCCTGAAATGCATCGCCAAATGTATGCTCATTGATGTGTGGAATCTGTGCAAATGCCTTTGCAGTGGTCGGGTGTTGATCGAGTACCAATCCCATCACTGCGGAAATGACCAGCGCATGTGCGCCGGTGCCGTTGATTGCCCGTTGTAGCGATGGCGTCGCGGTTATATGTGTGACCTGTTGCCACTCGAGGTCGTACGATGCGAGCGCTCGGGTTATTTCGTGCTGGCGGATGGAGGCGAATCTAAGCACTTTATGCATCGTTTGACTCTCCTAGTTGGAGCAACTTTCCCCATGTATCTTCGCGTGGGTCGCGTGTTCTGAAGTAGGTTAATTGGTGTTTGGCGCGTGTCATTGCCACATATAACAAGCGCGTCTCTTCGCGGCGTGATTCATCAAGATCTTTCCTCCAGATAGGATCTTGACTATTCCGATTGGATATCATTGGCATGTGTTCGACATGCCAACGCCAGCCGATGCATTGTTTCTCTGTGTTTTTCGGGTCAATGACAACCTGCGTGGCATGTCCTGTTGTATCGCTGTCACGTGCAGCCGCAAACACGCTATTGGTGAACGGGATAAGAACGCAATCGAATTCGAGTCCTTTTGATTTGTGCACGGTGAGCGCCACCGTCTCACCGTCTGTGACTTCATCGACCGGCTCATCCTCGTCATGGTTTGTGAGCATTTGGTTGCGTACCCACTCAAGTATGGTATTGAGCGGCGCTGCTGAATCAGCAAATGTCGCATCAATCAGCGTCAATGCGTGGACGAGACACCGTTCGTAGCGCTCACGTTCTTTATCGTCTTCTTTATCGTCTGGTAACGCACATCGTTCTGGCGCAAAGATAGTTCGACAGTTCACAATGAATGCAATTGCTGACATGCGCTGTAGACTGCTTGCAAGTGAAATAATGCGCTTGCGCAGTGGTTCAATATCGCTCCGGTAGAAGTTGCCTTTGTCGGTCACGTTCACAAAGCGTGAAAACCAATCATAAAAAGGCGGTAGTGGTCGTTGCCAAAGCTCTGGATTATCGACAAGATCTGGTGCCGTATTACTGCTGAACAGCTTGACTGCCCACCGTGTCTCACATAACTCGAGAATAGCTGCATCATCGTGTGGGTGCATGATTGCATCGAGGAACACGCGTAATTCACGCACTGCCGGTGTTTGGTAGAACGCACCGCCGACACGCAAGCTACATTGTCCACCGGCATGACGAATCGCTTGTTGCACGCTAATCGCACTTTGGTTGGTCCGCGTCAAAATGGCGATGGTCCGTGTTGTGTCGGCGTTGCGCCATGCAGAGACGACAGAGACGATTTGTTGCATGATGGTTGAGTTTTGATCGGTGTCTTGTGCATGTGTACGCTTTAATACGATGTGTTGAACAGGTGTTCCTTGACCATGTTTTGATAAACGCGGGTAGAGTCGGTCGTTATCGCTATAGACGAGCAACGGCGTTTCTCCCCACAAGAGCACATCGCCCCAGTAGGCAAAATACTTGTGCATTGAGTCAAGCAAAGCGCCATCAGATCGAAAGTTTCGTACGAGCGAGTATGTCGCAAATTCTTTAAGTCCATGTTGACAAGCTTTTAACAACAATACATCGAATGCATTGCCGGTTGCCCCGCGAAAGCGATAGATTCCTTGCTTTATATCGCCGACTGCAAAAATAGCTGTCTGACTAAATTTGCGCAGTAACAACACCAAGTTGATTTGTTGTTCATCCGTATCTTGAAATTCATCTACAAACAGATATCGTAATGGTTGCTCTAGGGTACGATGCGTATCATTTAGCTGCGTGATAATGCGTACCGCCGTGGCAATCAGTTGACTGGTCGGAATTGTCTGCTCATCGAAGCAGCGTTGCTGGAATTCAGTGCGAATTTGTTGAATCGTGTTGTGCACCGCCTTGATTAAGTCCTGTTCATTTCCCACGCTATCATCAACAAGGTCTACAATGTCCTGCAATGCAGTGACTGTGGCATTGCCAATATCAATCAGCTCGACACCGTTATTCTCGAGCGATTGCCAGAGCTGCCGTATATGTTGTAACCACGCATGCACCGGGGGCGTGATATGTGGTTGCGTCTCAAATAGATTGACAAGATGGTGATCAAGGCTTTCGATTGCAATCCGCCGCCACTCACGTTGTAATTGCCCCACCTTGAACAGCGGATTGATGCCAATCACCG
>CAYZZI010000099.1:0-4469 GCA_964482795.1 uncultured Klebsiella sp. | reverse complement strand
GTACTCATCACCTGCACCACCGGAGTCATCGTCAATACAGGAGTAGACGTACTATCAACGCGCGCTGGTGTGGATGATGCAATCGGTGTTGCGGTGAATACCGGCGTTGGTGTCGCTGTTACGCTGAATAGCGGCGTTGGTGTCGCTGTCGGTGTCATCGTAGCGACCGGCGCGACCTCGTCACTGCGCTCCACCACAACCCCACCTGATCGATTGGCCAACGTCGAGTCGAATCCGAACACACTCGGGTTGTTCACAATCTTGCGGCCGACACCAATGGCCTGACCGCTCAAGTCGTCATAGATGGCCAATGGGTGTACCAATCCAGGATTGGCAACCGCTGCTTCGTTGTACTTGACCACTGCCCGACGGCTCTGCGGCCCTTTCACGTAGACACCCGTCGTCAATGGTTCGTACACATCTTCGACATACGCGATTGATGCACCAACCGGCGATGCAACGATTGTTCCTTGAAACCGGATGTTCAACACCGGCCAGGTGGGATCCGACGTACGTACAGACACAGTTTGATTAAACGCGCCAGGCGTCAGTGCACCTGTATCAAATGCAATGATGTACGGCAACACCAACCCGGCAGGCACAAAGAACGCCCCAGTGAAACTCGTTTGCGTGTTGGCGACCTTATTAATTGATGCGCGCATCGGCACATCACCGACATTGGCGAACGTCAACATGCGCTTCAGTGGCATTCCTTGCGCAACCGTACCGATATTGATGACGTACTCCGTCTGGCCATATGGCACAGTGACTGGTGTATTACCTTCGAGCGTCATCCCCAGCCGTGGCAATACATCATTCTGCACATCGCTCAACGGGCGTAGCTGTTGATCAATCGTGTTCCCTTGATAATCACCCCAGTACAGCACCGCATAATATGACTTTGTGGTGTCATATCCATCGATGAAATCTGCGGTGGCCCAGGCAATATCTTTCACCACCGTTGGGCCTACCGGTACTTCTGCCAGGCTGGCGATATGTTGCCACTGGATATTGCCACTCCCGTCAACAATGCGCACCAAAATCTGTGAATCGATAATGGCACGTGTCAACGTATTGTGGACCACAACCGCAAATTTGCCACCTTGATCAGCTGTATAGTCGTATGAATACAACTCCGTTGTCGGCGCATATGTCATATCGCTATTCACTGCACATGCTTGTGGTCCTGTTGTACAGACGAGTGACGCATCAGGCACCATCAACCGATGGGCTCCTTCTGCATCACCATATTCAATGACCACTGCCGGTGCAGTTGTGCCATCCGTCGATTGCCATGTAAAGGTATCCAGTGCCGCAATGCCGTTTATCACCGCACGGTCGCCGTTCACCACGGCACCGCTATGGATGCCGATTTGTAGTCCATAATCGCTCATCGATTGTGGATTCGGTGCGTCATATCCTGCACCGATGTTCAATGTCCCTGCATCGCCGTCACTCGAACTCCACGCAAGCGTCGTATCACCACTCCCGACTTCACAGGTATCACTACAACTTGCAGTCAACGTATACTGAATGTTGGTTGTCCCACTGTAGATCCCGGTAACATCAATGACCGCACTGCCCGTCCAAGTACTTGCCGTGGTGTTGATTTGTGCATCGCTCCCAATGATCACCTCGGTCCCAGCATCCACAAATCCTGATCCACCGATTTGATTATTCGCAATTTGGACATCACGCGTTGGAGCGAACATCGTGGCCTTAACCCCATGCACCGGGAAGGTGCCGCGATTGGTCAAGATAAGCGTACCTTTTGATTGCCCACCCGTTTGTTGTACCGATACTCGCGCACCAATATTGGTCACGGGACGCTTTGTTGCGTCACTCGGGTTTGTGCCGTACTCCAACTCGATGTCGTCGCTGTATCCATCATCATCACTATCTCGTTCGAGACGAAGAATCACCTTCGCTCCTGCGCTCGCTGGTGCGAGTGCAATATCTTGGGAGACAACGACGCCATCCGTCAAAATCTCCATCCACTGCGTCCGTGATAACTCGAAGGGACACCACAGCACGGCATTCACGCCGGTCCCGACCAAGCTCGAATTATTGCACCCGCGTGGTGGCGTACTCGTCCCAAACTTTGGCGTCCGCACCCCCACTAAATCACCAGTGCTATTCCGGCTCATGGGGAAATAGCGTTGAATCACATCGGCAATCGTATCCGTTGTGGCTAACTCCCACGTCGGCAGTACAAACCAATCAATCTTTCCGACTTCATCAAGATTTCCATCATCAATACCGACCATCACGCCACCAGCTTCGGCATTGTTTTGGCTTGCTTGATCATCGTAAATCATGTCAGCAACCGTTATTCGAATGCGTCCACCAGGGCATTGCGTTGTACTTGGTAGCACACCGGTACGCACGCCTTCTGCACACACCGGATCCATCTCGATTGCTTTTAGTTGTGCCAAAGTCAAGGGGATTTTTTGATTACTTGGAATCGTAAAATCGCTGGATGTGGTATTTGGCAATATGTCACCAAATGACTGACTAAGTGCATACGTCGTCATTGGATACGGTTCATCATTTAAGTACACATTAAATTTGACATCCCGCAATCCTGACACGGTATCAGTACCGTCATTACGAATGTTATAGGTAAACCACAAATCGGCCGCATGTGCGGTGTTCATCGCAGTGACGTTATCATAATTTGTCACGGGGATTATTTGGCCATTATTGTCGATTTGTTGTTCCTCAAAGGTAATGACTTCCACACTCGTATCAACGTCATCAGTGGCGACATCTTCGTTATTCTCAAGTGTTGGTGCCTCATCAGGAGCACTTTCGATTGGTTCTACGTTCTCTACAATGATGGTGTTGTTTGTATTGTTATCAATAATCGTATCGCCACTTTGTTCATTCCCACGATCGTCTGATTCAACGGTATTTTCTGGTACGTCATTTTCGACTACAACCACTTCACCAGGCAGACACCCGCCGTCATAGCCATAGTCACACGCGACGTCACCAATTCCCAAATCATCGAGTGATGTGTCATCGTTCGCATATACATCTTGATCAGTGCCATACCCATCCCACGCAGTTTCAAATCCACACCCTGATGCGTCGTAGATACATGGATCCGCGGTATTTGCGTCCTCACCATCTGGGTACGTATAGAAGTATTCGGTACAATCGGCACCATCATCATAGATACCACGATTGATACAGGCAATCAATGCATCCCAATCCTGGTTGAACTCTGTGCCTGCCCCACCATCAGCTGACTCTGTATCTTGGGTATAGACCGTCCATGTATCGGTGTCACCTTCTGATAGCGTGCGAGCACGACGTCCTGTGCTACTGCCACGCGTCTGTACCGATAGCCAATCATTCCACTCTTCTACCGTAGTATTAATTGTCTCAACGCTCGTCGACGAGGTTGACGTGTAATTCATACTCGTCGTCGTTACCGAACTATTGCCGATTTTCACCGTGGTGACCAGATTCACGCGTATTGAATCTTCTTTGATGGTGATAACTGGTTTTGGAAAGGCTGCAACAAATGGATGTCGCCCAGGGTTAGTGACAACACTCGGCATTGTCTCATTGGCAACTACCGTACGCCCAAAGACCTCCTGCGCATCATCATATTCATCAAGATCGGACGACATTCGGTTTGGATTAAGCCCCAAGAGTAATTCAAGTAGATTTGGCACGCCATCTTCGTCAGTATCAATACAATCACCCACATTAAGCGCTGTTTTGAGGTATGGTATGCCTAGGCCCGAGCTACGCTCACGACGATTTGCCAGCCAATCACGTGCACGTGACACCTCAACACTGTCGGTCACTCCGTTTGCATTTGTATCTGCACGGGTCGCATTCAGACACCAGATTGCTTCTTCATCATCGGTTAAGCCATCATTATCAGTATCAACACCTGAACGTTCCACAAACTGGGTAATCGTGCGTTCATCGAGACTACGAATCCACGACCGGCGTGACGACGGATTCTCTCCTATCCACACTACTTGATCACGCGGGCTCATTCGTGGCATGACAATTGTCGGCGCATTGCGCGCACCTACCGCGAGCACATCAACCACATCACGCGGTTGATACCCCGTACGGGCAAGCCATCCTACTTGTTGCATGTCAGCCACTGTGTAGGTCCCTGACGCGTGAGTGACCACTCGTAGCTCATTCGCGATCAGGCGATTACGGGCATATTCATTCGCAATATCGATTTTGACTCGATACACTGAACCCAAGTGGGGGATCGTAACAGCATATGCGGTCTCTACGGTCATGACTGGTGAAAGCACACTCGTAAACAATGCAACTATTAATACAAGTACATGCAATCGTTTCATAAATACCTCCGCAATACGCCCATCATTGATACAGGCTATCACGGCAGTTTGGTATTTCCCTTGTGATTATTTACGGGTTTCTTTTTTTATTGTTTTTGATAAATGTGATTTTTTACAATAACAATA
>CAYZZI010000098.1:0-4515 GCA_964482795.1 uncultured Klebsiella sp. | reverse complement strand
CATATGTCTTGGCGAAGGGCTTTGGCATGTCCGAGACGATTGCGATTACGCCGGATGGGTATGAGCGCTTGACCAATTTTCCACGAAAATTGTTTGTGTCGTAGAAAATCTATGCCCCCATGGTAGGACGGATGGTCATGCGTCCTACCATGGAGAATTTTTTGCATGATAATATATTTCGCCATACAATTGGTATGTTAATCACTCAAATATACAAAATTCCATTTACACCATACACGTGAAAGGGCTACAAATGACTTCATACTGGCCTCGTATCGCCGTGTTCATTGGCATCTTTGCAATTCTGAGTAGCATGGTGGTTGTAAGCCGTGCCCAACAAAGCCCTGCTCCACGCGTATGGTCAATTGCACCAGAATCGTCGGCATCCGGCACAGTCACATTTACCGTAACGTTCAATGAAGCAGTCGAAGGTGTTAATACACAAGATTTTCGTGTGCTTGAGTCGCAGGATGCATCGATCTCAAATGTGCGTGCCGGAGCAAACACATCAATATACCTCGTCGATGTGTCATATGGTCAATCTGTTTCAGAAATTGTATTGGTGCTCATTGATGATGATTCAATTGTCAATGAGGCAGGTATACCGCTTGGTGGCCAAGGTGTGAGTAATGGGAATGCGGTGAGTAGTGCGTTTAGTCAACCGAACGTAGATAATCCCCAGCAAGCAATCTTATTTGATGATCCATCTAGTATTCTTATCAATGTTGGTAGCAGTAGTTCTATGGCACTTAACGCACATGGCATGCCAGTAATTAGTTACTTTGACACAACAAATCGAGACTTAAAATTAGCAATTTGTAATGATAATCGATGTACATCACCAACTATTCGCACTGTTGACAGTACAGGGGATGTAGGATATTTTTCGTCAGTGGCAATTACCTCTGATAACAAACCAGTTATTAGTTATTTTGATGACACGTTCTTTGATCTGAAGTTGCTTGTATGTACTGACGCCACATGTACTTCATCGATGAAAACAACAGTTGATGTGACAGGTGATGTAGGTAACTTTAATGCACTCACGCTCAATAGCAATGATATTCCCATCATCAGCTACCACGATTATTCCAATCGCAATCTAAAACTTGCAATATGTAATGATTTGGCCTGTGCAAATCCAACAATCAGCGTTATTGCTAGCACAGGTATTACCGGTGAGGATAATTCGATTGATATAACATCTGATGATAGACCAGTGCTTAGTTACTATGACTGGACACTTGGGGCATTAAGAATGGCTGTGTGCAGCAATCCTGCATGCGATTCATATACAATTAGCACTATCGACAGCAATGGAGACCCAGGGCGTGGCGTTGGTAAACATACGTCAATACAACTAACATCGAGTGATATTCCTGTTATTAGCTATCATGACTCGACAAATAGCAATCTTAAGCTTGCAGTCTGTAATTCAATTGTGTGTGATACACCGACATTACGTACGCTTGATAGTACCGGTAGCGTCGGTTACTACACGTCCGTAGGACTCACGTCAAGTAACATCCCAATTATTAGCTACTACGATTACACAAATACGAATCTCAAATCAATTACCTGTGATAACACATCGTGCTCATCATATACCACGAATATTTTAGACACAGTTGGTTCAGTAGGATCTTTTACTGCCATCAAAATTAGCGATAACAACATACCATTCATAAGTTATTATGACGAATCAAATGGCAATCTAAATTTACATGTAGGTGCATCTCAATCAGCCATTGATAATGGCCAACCCAACACCTTTACCAAATCATTCCCCGTCAACAACGCCACAAACCAAAGCACCAGCGTATCGCTCTTATGGCAATATAGTACAGGAGCAACCGAATATGAATACTGCATTGCCACATCAGCAGCTGACTGCACGACCTGGGTTAGTACGGGAACTTCAACAAGTGTGAGTCTGACAGGGCTCACGCCTGAGACAACCTACTACTGGCAAGTACGAGCCACCAATTCTGCTGGTACGACCATCGCCAATACTAATACACCTTGGCGATTTGCCGTACACACGCCACGTGTTGCGAGCGACGGTATCTGGGTCGGCTCATACAATGACATTCAATTGACACGCACCAATACGCCGGTGGTGAGTTTAGTCGCAGATGATAACATCCAACTCATCATCTGCGATACGCTGGCATGTCGTGACCCCATCGTGCGCATCATCGCCGACGAAGGATACTCAACATCGCTGGTTCTGACCAACACTGACATTCCTATCATCAGTTATTACGATAACCTCCAAAGCGATCTTCATTTGGCTATTTGTAATGATGCAGACTGCGACAATCCGACCATCACCGTGGTCGATAATAGTGCAAATGCGGTCGGATGGGAGAGCTCATTGGCACTAACGAGCACTGGCATTCCGGTCATCAGCTATGCTGATACCAGTGATAACAAGCTCAAGCTTGCCATCTGTAATTCGCTGACCTGTACCGCACCAACCATTCGCGACATTGACACAACCGGAATTGTAGGATCACAAACCGAACTCGTCCTCACCAGCACAAATATACCGATTATCAGCTACTACGATGCTACAAATACGAATCTCAAGTTGGCAGTATGTGACAACACGAGTTGTGCAAGTCCAACCCTGTCCGTCATCGATAGTACGGGCATGGTCGGCCTATATGCATCAATGGCCATCACCAGCGATGATATCCCCGTAATGAGCTACAACGACTTCACAGCTGGTGAACTGATACTCGCCATGTGTGACAATACCGCCTGTGCCAATCCGACCATCCGCACCCTTGAATCAGGGGTGATTGCCTCGGGGTGGTACAACTCATTGGCGTTGACAAGTGATAATCTACCAGTCATAAGTTATTACAATGAGATTAGTGGCGATCTCTCACTCATCTACTGTCATACACGGAACTGTGGCAGTCACGACACTCAGTTGCTTGACAGTATTGGCATCGTCGGTGAATACAACACACTCGCACTCACGAGCAATGACATCCCCGTCATTGCCTACGCCGATTCTACCAACGGCAATCTCAAACTCGACGTAGCAGCCGATACTATTTACAGCGGCGAACCCGTTGATTTTGTGATGACCGCACCTGGTAATTCGACCACCATTACCACGTCATCGGTCATAATAGCCTGGAACGCCGTGGCAGGCGCTACTAGCTATGAATACTGTATCGCCCAGTCAGTAGCAATCTGTACCACGTGGATAAGCACCGGTACTGCAACCACGACCACCGTCGCAAGCCTCGCCCACAATACCACCTACTACTGGCAGGTGCGCGCCACCAACGCCGCTGGGAGCACACTAGCCAATAGCGGTACACCATGGCGATTCTTTGTGGCCCTCCCACCGAACACATTCGCCAAATCCGCTCCCGCAAATAACGCTACCAGACAAAAGACCAATGTAACCCTCACATGGGCCGCCAGCACCCGTGCCACCAGCTACGAGTACTGTATTGCCCTCACAACGGCTACCTGCACCACCTGGAAGAGCACCGGCGCCGCACGCACCGTTACGGTCACCGGTCTCGCAAAAAACAAAGCCTACTTCTGGCAAGTGCGCGCCAAGAATGCAGGTGGCACAACCACAGCCACTGGCCCAACCTGGAAGTTCACCACCGCCCCGTAACACAACCCCCCGGTTGTAGAGACGCAGCATGCTGCGTCTCTACAACCGGGGGTAACCATCACCAAATACGCCTAGTCGGCAACAATTCGGCCGGAACACATGCCAATACGTCCGTAATTAACTGTTGAAACAACGCGTACTGACGCGTCGGCTCATGCAAGGCATGTAATACTTCTATCACTCGTTGTGCCATGTGGGGTGGTGTTATGGCAAACATTTCGACATAGTGCAAATTATTGCCGTCACCCACGTAGTACCGTTCATTCAGCGCAAATAGAATTTGCATCATGTCGTGCACCAAGCGCGCCCCCATACCGGCCAAAAAGACCACATCGTTGCGGAGTACTTTGTTGTGATAGTGATAATCTGATTTCCAGTACACCAAAGACTCAACATGCTTGGTGATTAACGCTTGTTTGAGTTGCGCTGGATACGGGGTGAGTCGTGCCTGCCACGCAGCAATCAGTCCATGCTCATCTACGATCACATATTGATTGGTGATATCGGTCAACACGTGATATCCCCACAGCGTCCATACCATCTCAGTGGTTCGGCCATCGCCACGCAACCAGGCGTCAATTTGGCCATCAATATCGGCCACCGTACGAATCCAGCAGTAGTCAATATTGATTCCCTGTGTGCGCCAATACGCAACGCGCTCCTCGAATTGTTGCCAGGCTGGCGTCTGATAACAGGCATCGCCACCGACCGCCCCATCACAAAAAAGACGAAAGTCGATGTCCGAGCGACTGTCATCAATGCGCTTCCCTCGCGAGCCACCGAGCGAGACAGCATACCGCCCCTCTGCCATGGCCACAATGTAGGGCATACAATCGTCAATGATTGCCTGAATCGTCATAGATTCT
>CAYZZI010000097.1:2612-4702 GCA_964482795.1 uncultured Klebsiella sp. | reverse complement strand
TTGAGGAGCAACCAAAAAAACTCCCATGGGTTCATGATGTGGGCCACCTTGTGTGTATCAACCAAAATCCAATTGCACAGACAATACCGGCGCCCCATAAGACCGCAATGGTGGGAATTGTACTCACAGTCATGATGAGCGGTGCGACGATCATGACGGCAACACTCAAGACGAGATACGGCATGCCTTGGGTGCGACTGCCGGCGATGGCCGGTTTGAGCATCTGGTAGACCAGAATCGCGCCGATGCCGACGGTGGCGGGGATGATGCCGCGCAGGGCGTCTTGGACGATGGGTTGGGTGCGAATCATGGCGTAGCCGGCGGTAATGGCAATCGTAGCGCTGATGCTCGGGACGAGGAGCCCGAGGAGGGCGATGAGTGCGGCGGGTAACCCGCCGATTTTGTAGCCGATTAATACGGCTTGACCGAGCAGGTTGATGCCGGGGGCAATCTGCACGATGCCCCAGTACTGTGAGAACTCATCGTCGCTCAACCAACGTTGCTCTTCGACGGATACCTTGCGCATCAGGTAGAGCGTGGTGGCGCCGCCACCGAAGGATTGGATGCCGATGCCCGCCCAGACGCGTAAGAGGTGCCACCACGATTGTGTCATGGAGTAATCCTTGTGAATGACCGGTGTGGCGTCATCATACCGCATTTGCTGGGCGAGCGGTGGCGTCGCTCAGCGCAGGAGCAATCAGTGTCAGATGGGTAGCTGGGCGTTGCTGTAACTCGCTTAGTGCCTCGGGTGTGACGACCACCATCAGGTGATCGCCGGGTTCGAGGCGAGTCCCACCGTTGGGCACCAGCACCCCTTCGGCGCGTTGGATTTGGACGACGAGCGCGCCCCGTGGCAAGGCAATCTCGATGATGCTTTGACCGACGAGCGGTGAATCAGTGGGGACCGTGGCCTCAATGATTTGGCTGCGCAGGCTGACGTCAGGGATGTAGGTATGGGGCGAAAGCGGTGCTGGCATGTCATCGTTGACGTTGAGCCAACGAGCCAACCAGCCGATTGACATGCCTTGGAGGAGGACAGAGACGAGTACGGCGAAGAAGACGATATTAAAAATCATCATGGCGTTGGGGACACCTGCCAATAGCGGGAATGTGGCCAGCACGATGGGCACCGCGCCACGTAACCCTGCCACCGATACCATGATAATCTCTGCCAGTGACCGCTTAAATGGCACGAGCGAGATGAGGACACTCACCGGGCGTGCGACCAACACCATGAACATCGCTACTGCCAGGCCGAGAGGTGCTACTGGCCAGAGTTGGGATGGGAACACGAGCAGCCCGAGCGTCAAGAACATGCCGATTTGCATCAACCAGGCGACGCCGTCGTGGAACTGCAAAATACTACGCTTGTGCACAATATCGCGGTTACCAACCACAATACCGGCTACGTAGACTGCCAAAAAGCCGTTCCCACCGATGAGTGTGATCGTCGCATAAATTAGAATGGTACTTGCTAACGTCAGTACCACGTAGAGACCCTCTTGTTGGAGTTGAATGCGATTGACTAGTATGCGCATCCCCTGTCCAAATGCCCACCCGCCGATGGCGCCAATGGCCATTTGGAGCACAAAGCTGGGAATTAACTGCCAGATGGAGCTCTCAGGCATCATAATGAGACCAATAATGCCCGTCGTCAAAAAGACGGCAATTGGGTCGTTTGAGCCGGACTCAAATTCAATCAGTGGCTCGAGATTATTCTTTAGGTTGACGCCGCGTTCGCGCATCACGGAAAAGACTGCCGCGGCATCGGTCGATGAGATAATCGCTCCGAGCAGCAACCCGGTTTGCCAATCAAAGCCGAGCGCCCACATGGCAAAACCACCGAGCAGAAGCATACTCACGATGACGCCCACATTAGCGAGTACGAGCCCCTGCGTAACGATTGGTTTGATGGCTGGCCAATCGGTGTCGAGTCCACCCGAGAAGAGAATGTAGGCGAGTGCCACAATGCCGACCGTCTGGGCGAGACGGTAATCCTCGAAGGCGATGCCGCCAGGACCGTCTGACCCTGCTAACATGCCGACTGTGAGAAACAACAAGAGTGCTGGTACGCCGAAGCGTCGTGAGGT
>CAYZZI010000097.1:0-2512 GCA_964482795.1 uncultured Klebsiella sp. | reverse complement strand
CGCCACCGCTGTGGCGTTCGACGCCGGCGTTGGTTTTGTTGCTTGTACAGTTTTTGGTCAGTATTCGTGATGTGCCACTCGGCTCATTTTTGGTGTTGTACCTACAAAATCAGTCGTACACCCCAGCCGCCATCTCCCAAGTTGTTGCTAGCGCTCAAGTTGCTGGCATGTTGGCCGCATTGATTGGTGGTTGGTTGGCCACACGCATCGGTAATAAGTGGTTGTTCGTGCTCGGCTTGGTGATTACTGCGGCCAATGGATTCGTCTTTCAAGTTGTTGATACGTGGTTGGTGATCGTACTCTGGGCCATTGGTGGTGCAGGAGGTGCGCTCGCCAACATTGCAAGCGCAAGTCTATTAACGCAGCTTGGGGGACGCGGTCAACTCGGCCTACTCTCTGGGTTGTTCATTTTGAGTACGACCATCTCGGGCGCTATCGGGCATCCGGGTGCGAGTCACCTCATTCAAACATACGGGTATTGGATCTTTGCACTCGTTGGCCAGATCTGCGTGCTCGCAGCGGCATTCGTGGTGTGGCGGTTTTGGCATGCCGATCACGCAGATATTCCGGCACCGATGCGTGGGGTCATTGACTGGCGCATCATCCGCCCTGTGCCGGTGCAAATCATCATCGTGTTGCGCACGCTGGCAACCATTAATTACGGCATGATGTTGGTCCTTGTCCCGCTGTTGTTGAATCAGTTGACCAACGACATGAATCTGGTTGCTAGCTATGGCGCTGTCTCATTGGTGGTTGCCGCTATCGGGCAGTACGTGGCCGGCTATGCCGCCGACCGCTGGGGGGCACGGTGGCCGTCACTGATTTCGTTTGCGCTGGTCGTCGTGTGTGGCGTCGTCGTGTTTGTGGCGGCAGAGCAGATGTGGGTCTTGTTTGTGGCAGGAGTCGTGAGTATTGCTGCCGCGTGGGCACTCGCTACTATGATGTTTATTTGGGTGGCCGATCGCGTTCCACAAGCGGATCATGCGCCGTTGTTTGGTCTGCTCTACGCCGTCTGGAGCGTCAGTATGGTGATTGGCTCACTGGTTGGTGGTTGGCTCGTCGAGATTCAACCTGGACTGCCGTTTGGTGTGGTTGGACTCCTGAATGTGCTGGGCATCATCCTAGTGTTGCAGTTCTACCGCACAGGTGATACGTCACATCACTCTGCTTGAGGTGTGACATGCGCCCATGAGTACGCAGTGGTGAACAATTTCAATATATCCGCATTCGTGATACATGAGAGGGAAAATGACATGCTCCTTCGTATAATCCGCCAATGGCCATGGCTCCATCCGGTGGCACGCCGTGTCCGCGATGGTTGGTACACCTACGACGGCACGCAACAGCATTACGTGTCGTGCGGGCAGGGACCGCTGGTGATTCTGATTCACGGTGTGCCCGAGTTTTGGTATTCGTGGCGTCACCAGATAGATGCACTGGCGGCGACGCATCATGTGGTAGCGGTGGATCAAGCGGGCTTTTGCTTTTCACAACCGCCAAAGACGGATGATGGCTATCAGACCACTCGTCTTGCCGACACCATCGTGGCGCTGATCGCACATCTCGGGTATGAACGGGCCATCATCGTGGGGCACGATACCGGTGCCTGGTTGGCGTGGCATGTGGCCGCACTGCATCCGCAGCTGGTTGAGCGTCTGATTATTTTGAGTGTGCCGCATCCCAACGCCATGCGGTATGCGTTGGCACAAGGTGGGGCGCAAGCCCAGGCGAGTGTGTATGCGCAACAGATGCAACCGCCCGGTGCCAAGGCGCTCTTTCGGCCGTGGCAGTTGAGTATGCTGTTTGGGCGGGAGGCTTTGCCGCTCTATCTTTTGGCGGATGCGGGGAGTGACCTAGGGGCGATTACGGCTTTTTATCGCCATAATTATCCGCGCGAGCCGTATGCGCTTGATCCTGAGTTGCCACTGATTACCGCGCCGACGCTGATTATCCACGGCAGTCGCGATACGGCGCTGTTGACGAGTAGCCACGATACGAATCGGCAGTGGTTGGTGCACGAGCCGACGATGGTGGTGCTCGATGCTGGCCATTTTGTGCATCAAGAGAAACCAGCTGAGGTCAATCAGATTATCACTGATTGGCTGCATCAAACGATACAGGAGTAACCCATGCAGGCCTTGATGCTCCGCCACTTTATTAATTACCATATTGCCGAAAACGCCACGCTCTGGGCGTACGTCGATCAACTGACGGCCGACCAGTTTGTTGCCGACATTGCCTACGCCCACGGCTCCATTCGCAACCAACTCGTGCACATGCTGAGCGTTGATGCCACGTGGTTGGCCGGTTTGTGCGGGCAGGCAATCCCCGATCCACTCGACCCGACGCAGTATGTGTCACCGACTCCACTCAAAGTGCAGTGGGATGCAGTGGCACGGCAGCTGCAGACGTATGTGCAATCGCTGAGCGATGCTGATGTGCTGGCCCAACCGCTGACCGACGAAGACGCCGATTTATACGTGTGGCAAGTGCTCTTACAACTCGTCAATCA
>CAYZZI010000096.1:0-4740 GCA_964482795.1 uncultured Klebsiella sp. | reverse complement strand
AGTAATGCTATACTCGCAATATATTCATTATGTTAACAGTTTACACATTGGAGGTGTACATGGGAAATTTTTCTGCACATCTCATTCGTTGGGCATTGATTGTTTCAATGCTACTCAGTGTCAATGTCTCAGTAATTGGTGCCCAATCTCCACGTGCCACTATTACCGCTAGCGCCGTGAGTTCAGTCAATATCGACGGCATTATCAGTCGCGGCGAATGGCCGAGCACAGGTGCGCTGCCATTTGCACAAGGTAACATCTCTGTAACGCGTGATGCCACTCGACTTTTCATGCTGGTTAATGTATTGGGAGATACAAATAGTAGAACAGGTTCCACAGAATATGCGAGTGTGGTATTTGATGTAGATGGTAATGCGGCTATTACCCCAAACATAGACATCAAATTTACATTGCTTGCGAGTGGAATATTATGCAAACAAACATTTACATCAACCACATCATTAAGCACTTGTGACACATCAAGTACTTCACGTTCGAGTGGCATTAGTGGATTCAACTGTTTTGCAAATGATGGATCGTTGACAGTTACTCTATCGACATATGCGACGCGATGTACTGCTCATCGTACCTACGAGTTTACCTTTGATTTGCTTGAAATAGGCGGAATCAACGAGAAAGGTGGAACGAGGTTTCCACGTTTTGGCATTGAAGTGTCATCATTAGAACCGAAATTTAAAATTAATACGCCAAGTTTACCCAACAATTTCAGCAATTTCACCATTGTAAATCTTGCGGTGGTACGCTTACCTCCCATTGGGACTGGTTCGCTTTCGTTTCCGACAAATCCTATTGAAGTAACACAAGCTGTTCAAACGGTTGACAATCAGATACCTCTGGTAGCTCGTAAAGAAACGGTGGTACGTGTAACCGTCAAATCGAACGAAGCCTCTACCCCCGTAGTTGTCTACCTAAGTGCCAAACGACTTGGCCGTGAAATACCAGGGTCGCCATTGGTACTGTTACATACCGCTAAAAATGTCATCAATCGACACAACTTAGAAGACACAGCTAACTTTCTCTTACCTGATGATTGGACTAGCGCAGGTACAATCACACTTACTGCGAGCATTTCTAAACTTGCAGGAAGAATTAGTGCAAGCACTACGCTGAATGCCACATTTAACACGCGTGCCACGCCAACATATTGGATTATTCCGTTGAACGAAGGTTCAGAAGCATCACCAAGTGTAATTGGCGATACGTTTATTGCCGATAACCAAAGTTACTTCGAAACCGTAGCACCCGTACCCGGTGTAGATTATGTGCGGCGTCCGTGGAGTGATTTGTCGGTGGGCGATGTCACTTTAGATGGTGCTGTTGCTCTTGGGGTTGATTATTATCATCAGTTGCAGGTAGCATGGTTAGTGACAACACTGTTTACTGGAAATCAACCGTTCAAATTACCAGAGATGGTCTACATCTTCACGACCACAGGTGGCGGTCTATCATCTCCTACCTGGTGGCAGAATGGTGAAGGACGAGTTGCTGTAGGTGGAGACAGCGTTAGTAGAGAAGGGATTATAGCACACGAATTTAATCATAATTTAGACCGAAATCCGCAAGGGTCTGAGTCTTTTGGCAGGCATGTGGGCGGGTGTGGAAGTGATGGACCTCATACTACGTGGCCACATGGTGATCGCTATGTTAATGAAGTCGGATTCGATACTCGCTTGCCGTGGACAACCGCAACATCAGCACGGCGCACCGTCATCCCAAATGACGACACATGGCCAGACTATATGAGTTATTGTCAATCTGGTTCACTGCCAACACAATGGGTAGCTCCATTTCGCTATACAAGTCAGTATGCAGTATTTGCGCCAGGTGCATCACGTATAGACGATACTACTCGTTCTGCGAGCAAAACACCTGCAATTTGGGTGAGTGGCACTATTAACGCCGATGGTAATGGTGCACTTAGAAAGATAGCGCTAGAGCCAGAATCTTTTGCGCCAACAATTTCGGATACAAGTAGGGGTTCACATTCAATTAAAGTGTTCAACAATGCCGGTGAACTATTGGCATCGTATGGATTTACGCCAAACTTCACCGCTCATCGCGATCACACGCCCAAATCACAAGCATTCGGGTATACCATCCCGAATACTGTAGGTGCTGCCAAAATTGAGCTCTACAACGGCTCTACGCTCCTCGAAAGTCGTATGAAGAGTGCAAACAGCCTTGTTGTAGCATTCAACAATCTGACCAAAGGGCAAAACATCAGCAAAAAGACTACCATAACGTGGACAGCCACTGATAGTGATACAACAGATAGCTCGTTATGGAGTTATGATCTCTTCTACAGTCCTGACGGAAGCAAATGGTACCCACTCGCCATGAACCTCACAAATACTAGATTCGTGTTTGATCCAAACAGCGTACAATCAGGAAATAATGCCAAATTGCGTCTTGTTGCAAATGATGGCTTCAATGTCGGGCGCATTGACTCACCCACCATCGTGGTCACTGGTGGCGCACCAATCGTATCGATTGTTCGACCAGTAAACTCTGCAACGTATTCAGCGTCAGATTTCATCTCTTTGAATGGCGATGCACGTTCAATCTCCACCGATGGGTTATCAGAGAACAACATCTTCTGGTTTGCCAAGAAAGTTGATGCGCGTACGCCTGAATTTATTGGAATTGGTAGACAACAACAAACGCGTCTTGCAGCAGGCACCTACGACATCACCCTCGTAGCCAAGGATGCAAACAGCAAAGTAAACACCAAGGTCGTGCGAATTGTTGTCCGGTAACATCAAACAGTCACCCCCAAGAGGCGAACCTCTTGGGGGTTAGAGTGGGGTGCTCGACGGGTTTCGAACCCGCAACCTCTGGTGCCACAAACCAGCGCTCTGCCGTTGAGCTACGAGCACCACAACGCTAGATAGTATAGCACAGTCACCACGCCGTGTGCAAATTGAATTTGCTCCCATCGTCGCTAAAGCGACAGTGGGAGCAGATGATTTAGGACAACGATACCCACGCATGTGTAGCATGGCTAGCCACAATTGCATCAATGACGCGCATGTTAGCCACAGCATCGTTGATTGGTGTCGGCACTGGTGTATCGTTGATGACTGCCAGGCTAAACAAATCACCCTGAATGGTGTACTGATCGCACACCGGGAAGACGATTTCATCGGTCTTTCCGGCGACCGTATGCCACATCTTGCAAGGGCGATCGGGCGGTGCATTGAACGGAATTTCTATTTCGATGCGCCCCTCAGTGCCAAAGATATGCACACGTTGATAGGGTGCAAGTTGTGTCGAGCATGTAAATGTGGCCGTACCACCGGAAAATTGCATCATGCCAGAGACCAATCGATCGGTTTTGAGCGCTGGATCGTACTCCATCAGACCGCACACTGTGGTCGGCTCGCTGCCAAAGATGAAGCGTGAGAGCGAGATATTGTAGCAGCCAATATCCATCAAACCACCACCGCCGATATCGGCCTGATTACGCACGTTATTTGGATCAGTCAAGTAGTACGAAAAAATGCTGTTGATGGTACGCAACTGGCCAATCCCGCCCGAGGCCACAATTGCTTTGGCACGTTGCCACTGTGGATGGTGACGATACATGAACGCCTCCATCAATTTGAGCTTCGGAAAGCGCTTAGCAGCATCAACCAACTGCTGCGCCTCGTTGGCATCGAGTGCGATCGGCTTTTCACACAACACATGTTTGCCGGCCTCAAGTGCTTGAATGGTCACGGGCACATGTAAGTGGTTCGGTAACGGGTTATAAATGGCATCAATGTCAGGATCAGCCAGCAACGCCTCGTAGCTACCATAGGCCTTGGCGATGCCCAGTTTGCTGGCAGCCGCCTGCGCTTTGGCCTGATCGCGCGAGGCAATTGCCACAATCTCACCGTGTAAACCCTTTTGCATGGCCGGAATAACTTTGGCTACACCGATGTTGGCCGTACTTACAATGCCCCAACGTACTCTGCTCATCTTGTCCCTCTGTTTCTGTGTTGTTCGACATGCTCATTATAACGGTGGTATGATGCAGGCAATTCACCACGGCAAGGGAGTAGTTACAATGCGCTGGATTGGCCTAATTGGTGGCATGAGTTGGGAATCATCCGCTGAGTACTATCGTTTAATCAATGAAGCAGTCAAACAACGCCTTGGTGGTCTCCATTCCGCCCAAATACTGATGGCAAGTGTTGACTTTGCCCAAATTGAGGCCTTTCAACACAATGGTGAATGGGACAAAGCAGGCGTGCTCTTGGCCGATATCGCACAACGACTTGTGCGTGCCGGTGCCGAGTGTATCGTACTCTGCACAAACACCATGCACAAAGTCGCACCGGAGATTACCAACGCACTCCCCGTACCGTTCATTCATATTGCAGATGCGACTGCGCATCAAATTGTTGCACACAAAATCACTCGTATTGGTTTGCTGGGCACCAAATACACCATGGAACAAGATTTCTACAAAGGTCGGCTCATCGAACAATTCGGCCTCGAGGTCATTGTGCCATCTCCTGCAGAGCGCGCCGACGTCAATCGCATCATCTATGACGAATTATGCCTCGGCATTGTCAGCGACGAATCGCGCTCGCGTTACCAGACAATCATGGCCAATCTCGTGGCACACGGTGCCCAAGGTATTATTCTCGGCTGTACCGAAATCACACTCCTTGTCGGTGCCACTGACACCTCCGTACCAGTGTTTGACACCACGCGCATTCATGCGCACGCGGC
>CAYZZI010000095.1:0-4742 GCA_964482795.1 uncultured Klebsiella sp. | reverse complement strand
GCCGCGTGCGCATGAATGCGCGTGGTGTCAAACACTGGTACGGAGGTGTCAGTGGTGCCAACTAGCAGTGTGATTTCGGTGCAGCCGAGAATAATGCCTTGGGCACCGTGGGCTACGAGATTGGCCATGATTGTCTGGTAGCGCAGGCGCGATTCTTCGCTGATGATGCCGCGGCATAATTCGTCATAGATGATACGATTGACGTCGGCACGTTCTGCGGGTGATGGCACGATGACCTCAAGTCCGAATTGTTCAATGAGTCGACCTTTGTAGAAATCTTGTTCCATGGTATATTTCGTGCCTAACAGGCCAATACGTGTGATTCCGTGCGCTACAATTTGATGTGCAGTAGCGTCAGCAATATGAATGAACGGTACCGGCAGTGCACTGGTAATAACCGGCGCTACTTTGTGCATGGTATTTGTACAGAGCACAATACATTCGGCACCGGCACGCACGAGTCGTTGTGCAATATCGGCCAAGAGTGTACCGGCTTTGTCCCATTCACCATTGTGCTGATAGGCCTCGATTTGAGCAAAATCAACACTCGCCATGAGTATTTGGGCTGAGTGCAGACCACCGAGGCGTTGTTTGACTGCTTCATTGATTAAACGATAGTACTCAGCAGATGATTCCCAACTCATACCACCTATTAAACCGATCCAGCGCATTGTACCGTACTCCCGTGCCGTGGTGATTTGCCTGCATCATACCACCGTTATAATAAGCATGTCGAACAACACAGAAATAGAGGGACAAGATGACCAAAGTACGTTGGGGTATTGTCAGTACGGCAAACATCGGTGTAGCCAAAGTAATTCCTGCCATGCAAAAGGGTGTACATGGTGAAATTGTAGCCATTGCTTCGCGCGATCAGGCAAAGGCGCAGGCGGCTGCCAGTAAGCTGGGGATTGCCAAGGCCTATGGGAGTTATGAAGCGTTGTTGGCTGATCCTGATATTGATGCCATTTACAATCCGTTACCGAACCACTTGCATGTGCCCGTGACCATTCAGGCACTTGAAGCCGGCAAGCATGTGTTGTGCGAAAAGCCGATCGCACTCGATGCAAACGAAGCACAGCAGTTGGTTGATGCTGCCAAGCGCTTTCCGAAGCTCAAATTGATGGAGGCGTTCATGTATCGCCACCATCCACAGTGGCAACGCGCCAAAGCCATTGTGGCATCGGGTGGGATAGGCCAGTTGCGCACGATTAACAGTGTCTTCTCGTATTATTTGACTGACCCGACGAATGTGCGCAATCAAGCTGACATCGGCGGTGGTGGGTTGATGGATATTGGCTGTTACAACATTTCGTTGTCACGCTTCATCTTCGGCAGTGAACCGACCAAGGTGTGTGGATTAATGGAGTACGATCCTACGCTCAAGACTGATCGCTTGGCCTCTGGAATGATGCAATTTGCAGGTGGCACTGCGACATTTACCTGTTCAACACAGTTGGCACCCTATCAACGTGTGCATATCTTTGGCACTGAGGGGCGCATCGAAATAGAAATTCCGTTTAATGCACCGCCTGATCGCCCTTGCAAGATGTGGCATACGGTGGCGGGCAAGACGGAGGAGATCGTCTTCCCGGTGTGCGATCAGTACACCATCCAAGGTGATTTGTTTAGCCTGGCAGTGATCAACGATACACCAGTGCCGACACCAATCATCGATGCCGTGGCTAACATGCGTGTCATTGATGCGATTGTGGCTAGCCATGCAACGCATGCATGGGTATCGTTGTCCTAAATCATCCGCTCCCATCGATGCACTCGCGTCGGTGGGAGCAAATTCAATTTGCACACGGCGTGGTGACTGTGCTATACTGTCTAGCGTTGTGGTGCTCGTAGCTCAACGGCAGAGCGCTGGTTTGTGGCACCAGAGGTTGCGGGTTCGAAACCCGTCGAGCACCCCACTCTAACCCCCAAGAGGTTCGCCTCTTGGGGGTGACTGTTTGGTGTTTACTTTACAATGATCCGCACGACCTTGGTGTTGACTTTGCTGTTTGCATCCTTGGCAACGAGGGTAATGTCGTAGGTGCCAGCCGACAACTTGGCAATTGATTGCGTACTGGTGCCGATAAGTTGTGAGATATTCGTGCCCACTTTTTTGGCGAACCAGAAGACGTTGTTCTCTGACAACCCGTCGGTTGAGATGGAACGTGCATCACCATTTAAGGGGATGAAATCTGAAGCAGAGTATGTTGCAGCATTCACCGGCTGTATTACTGATACAATCGGTGCGCCACCTGCCACCGTAATAACGGGTGAATCAACGCGCGTGACATTATAGCCATCATTTGCCACCAGCCGTAATTTGGCGGCTTTTCCTGCTTGCACCGTATTTGGGTCAAACTCGAAATTTTTATTGCGTAGATTCATTTTGAGAGGATACCACTTGAGTCCATCTGGACTATAGAACACATCGTACCGCCACAACGAACTATCAGTTGTATCAGCATCAGTGGCGGTCCATGTCACGCTGGTCTTTCGGCTGATGACTTGACCCCGGGTCAGATTGTTGAAGGTCGCAACAATGCTGTTTGCACTCTTTGCACGGCTTTCAAGGAGTGTGGATCCATTGTAGAGTTCAATTTTGGCGGCATTCGTGGTGTTTGGAATGGTGTACCCGAATGCTTGCGATGTCGGTGTGTGATCGCGGTGTGCCGTGAAGTTTGGAGTGAATCCATATGTGGCTAACTCGGCACCAGCACTATCTAACACTTTGATGGAGTGCGTTCCAGTTACAGTTGACGAAATGGTCGGCGCAAATGATTCTGGCTCTAACGCTATCATGCTAAGTGCACCACTACCGTCGGCGTTAATCGTGCCACTTACCCATAATGCCGGCGTTTTGCTCGCAGATCGCGATGTATCGTCAATACGTGATGCCCCCGGAGCAAATACTGCATACTGACTCGTGTACCGAAATGGTGCTACCCATTGCGTGGGAAGTGATCCAGACTGACAATAACTCATATAGTCTGGCCAGGTGTCGTTATTGGGGATGACGGTACGTCGTGTAGAGGTTGCGGTAGTCCATGGTAACCGCGTATCGAATCCCACTTCATTGATAAAGAGGTCTCCATGTGGCCATGAAGCGTGTGGTCCTTCACTTCCACATCCTCCCACGTGGCGTCCAAACGACTCAGACCCTTCCGGATTGCGGTCAAGATTATGATTAAATTCGTGGGCAATGATTGCTTCTCTGCTCACACTGTTACCGCCCACTGCAACTCGTCCTTCACCACTTTGCCACCAAGTAGGCGATGATAAACCGCCACCTGTCGTCGTGAAGATGTAGACCATCTCCGGTAATTTGAACGGTTCACTCCCGGTAAATAAAGTGGTCAGTAACCACGCGAGCTGTATTCTATGATAATAATCAACACCGAGTGCAACTGCACCATCTAACGTAACATTGCCAACCGATAGATCACTCCATGGCCGACGCACGTAGTCAACACTTGGAACTGGTAAGACGGTTTCAAAATAACTTTGGTTATCGGCGATGAACGTATCACTCACGATACTTGGCGATGCTTCAGTACCTTCGTTTAATGGGATAATCCAATATGTTGGAGTTTCTCGTGTGTTAAAACGTACGCTTGTTGAGGTGGAAGAAATAATATTTCCTGCCACTTTGGCGACACTTGCCTGTAGGGAAATAGTACCAGTGGATGTCCATGAATCTGGCAAAAGAAAATTCGCAGTATCGTACAAGTTATGCCGATTTGGTGCGTTTTTTGCCGTCATGATGACGGAAAGCGGCGATCCGGCAAGGGTGATGCCACCGCGCTTAGCGCTCAGGTAGACTACGGCTGGCTGCGAGGTTGCACTCGACCTTACGGTCACGCGGACCACGGTTTCTTTTCGGGCCACCAGGGGGATCTGATTATCGACCGTTTGAATGGCCTGCGTGACTTCGATAGGATTCGTAGGGAACGAGAGCGTTCCTGTGCCAATTCCGGGCAAGCGCACAGTAGCCAGATTGACGACGGTGTATTCAGCTGCATTATTGATTGCCGCAGGCAGACTTACTTTAAACTTCGGCGTGAGTGATGATACCTCAACGCCAAATCGTGGAGTTGAAGAGGTGCCATCACTGTTCATGGCGCCGATTTCGACCAAATCAAAGGCAAATTCATAGACACGATGCGCCAAGCACTTAGTGACGTATGTGGAAACAGCCACGGTTCGCGATTCATCACCCACAAAACAATTAAATGCACTTACACCACTTGATTTTACGACGTTGGTAGTATCACACGTGCTCAACGCGGACGCTGATGTGTACTTTTGCTTGCACATCACCCCGCTCGCAAGTAATGTGAATCGCACATCTACATTCGGCGTGATTCTACCATCTTTGTTTACATCAAACGAGACACTGGCGTACTCTGACGCTCCGGTTTGGCTGTTGGTATCGCCGCTGACATTTACTAACATGTACAAGCGCAGGGCATCGCGCGTGACTGTGATACCTCCTTGATCAAAGGAGAGGGCTCTCGTGCTTGGCCATTCACCTCTACTGATAACGCCGTCAACCAAAACGGAACTCACGGCACTTGCCGTAATTGTGGCACGCGGAGATTGTGCGCCAACTACTGAGGCATTGATGCTAATTGTCATCACAACAATCATGGCCCAACGAATGAGGTATGTAGACAAACGTCCCATTCTGACCTCCAATGTGTAAACTGTTAACATAATGAATATATTGCGAGTATAGCATTACT
>CAYZZI010000094.1:0-4817 GCA_964482795.1 uncultured Klebsiella sp. | reverse complement strand
TGCCAAGAAGACATATGCCATGTGTATCCACGTGAAAAACACGTGAGGATTATCAGTGAGTAGCGATACAAGAAATGATGGGAAATAGTTGGCACTTGCGCCGCGTGATAACGGCAGCATCCCCCCAAACCCAATTTCAGCAATCCACGTAGGAATCCAGTGATAGTAATCACTATTTAACATTTGATGTGCTTCAGGAATGTATACCAATATATAGTCGGAATGTTCCACGCAATTCGGGGTGTTGCGGGTAATATAGAGTATGTCGTTCTTAAATAAACGTTCAATAACATCTTTATTTACCGTAAATTCCACACACGGCGCAATAACCTGGCCACCGATGATAAATGGCCAAAACCAAACAAGAATGAATAGTGAATACAGCACGAAAGCCTGATTATACGTAATTTTTGGAAACATTTTTATGAGGTTTATAGCGTATGAAATGGCTTTCATGCCTGATACCTTTGCACTATGAACATCTCAGAATATTCCGTCTGATTATACAATAACAGATTCTAATCAGCAAAAAAGCCAGCATGATTTATATACTTCTAAATTACTGTGGCATGGTTCACCAGCGTGGTGAGCATGTTTAAATAACACACAGGCCACCACTAATTCCTCTATGTCCAGAGTTGAGTCATGCAAAATACTCCCCACAGTACCAACATGGCACTATGGGGAGTGACCTAATGTGTTACTCCGCTTCCACGCACACCATTCACTGACACACACAAAACTCAGCATACATTGTCCGTACTTCGTATGCTGAGTGTACTTGGTTGTGACCTGGTACTACATGCCACAATTACTGAGATTACACAGTGGTGTGTTTGTAGCATGATTTGTGAGGCATACATGCCACACAATGCACCTGGTTAGGTACGTTTTTGTGCCACCATAAAACGCGATCCCCCGATTGGGAAACGAATGCCCATCCGTAACATCCACAACTCAAATTGCATGATTGTCTTCAATATCGTATTAAGTACGGGCGATATATCAAACTCTGCATCTGGGTTGTAGGTCGCAGCAGTCACACGCATGCGCATCAATAGCATCAGCGGTACCAAAAGTGACACAAACGATGTGCTATACACAACATGCAATCCAGCGCGTTGTAATTTTTGAGAGAGATCTTGTTCAGTATAACGACGGGCATGTGCAGCATACACGTCTGCATGCGACCATAGCCACATATGTTGGGGCACCGAAATAAACATCATCCCATTTGGTGTGAGTGCACGAGCACAGTTTTGTAGGACGAGCTGATCATCTGGAATATGTTCGAGAACGTCAAATGCACCGATTACATCATACTTTTGTGTATCACTCATCGTTTGGGCATCGAGTTGCATTAACTGCACATTGGGGAGACGCTGTTTCGCATACACTAATCCCTCTTCAAAATAATCAGTACCTGTCAGTGTTGCATGCGGATGTTGTGCATGGATTGCTTGGAGTACGAATCCTGTGCCACAGCCAATCTCAAGCAAAGAGTCAAATCTGGGCATGAAGCGTTGTAATGCCCATAAAATCAGCTGATTCCGCTGTATAAACCACCAGTTTGTTGATTCACGCTGGAAGAGACTCTCAAATGCAGCCGTTGGATATGGATGTGGTGAATGTGTCATTGTGTGTCCTGAAATACAAAAACCTTCAATGTGATAAACAAATACACTGCCACTACGCCAATCGCTATGAGTTGGACAAGTTGGTGTGAATAGCCATAATAATCGTGCAAAATTGCCAACAGCGCAATATTCATTGCATAACCAATCAGTTGTGCAATGATATACCGTACTCCTGTTGACCAAACGGATGAATTTGATATAAATGTTACTGACTTATTTCCAAAATACGCTAACGTTGCACTTGTAAAATAAATGGCCGTTACTGCATGTGAAGGTACCATGCCAACGGCGGTAAGAACGAGATATAACCCATACCCAATCGCATTCGATGCTACCCCAATAATAACAAATCGTACAAATTGTGGTACGGCACTACGATATGTATCGATGGTTTTAGCAAAGCGCGATCTAGCCACAGGAATACCCTCTCTACACATGACGATAATTATACACTAGATGTGTACAGGGCACACCTCACCATCGTCGTATGCATATGTCGGCTTGTCGTACAGTCGATATGCTATAATGCACGCGTAAACTGCTAATGGACAAAGGGTATCGCTTGTGATGATATCTGTCGTTGCTACGCTCTATCGTTCGTCGCCCTACATCAACGAATTTTATCAACGTGTCTGTGCGGTCATGGCACAAATGCAGTGTTCAGATTTTGAGATTGTGTTTGTCAATGACGGTTCTCCTGATGACTCATTAGCTGTTGCTACGGTGCTTGCGAAAGCAGATTCCCGGATAACCATTATTGATTTGTCCCGTAATTTTGGTCATCATAAAGCGATTATGACCGGTTTATCCTATGCACAAGGGTCGTTGATATATCTGCTTGACAGTGATCTCGAAGAAGAACCAGAATGGTTGCCTAACTTTTTACATATGTTGCAACAACAAAACGCCGATGTTGTATATGGCGTGCAACAGACGCGCAAAGGGAAGTTCTCTGAGCGACTGTTCGGGTCGCTGTTTTATAAACTGATGGATGTTGTGAGCCGTTCTGATTATCCACGCGATGTGGTGACGGCACGACTGATGACACGCCGATACGTCGACGCATTACTACAACACTCCGAACGCGAAGTATTTTTCGTAAATATCTTCCATATTACTGGTTTCGTGCAAATTGCTCAGCACGTCAAAAAACATTCCACAAGTCCAACTTCGTATACCCTTCAAAAAAAGCTTACCCATGTGCTTAATGCGGTTACTTCGTATGAAACTCCCCTCATAGGAATATTTTATGGTGGCTTACTTGTAATTTTTCTGGCATTCTTATATATAGTTTATCTTTTAACGACATATGTGCTATTTGGTAACTTCCTCCTAGGTTGGACATCACTCGTCGTATCAATCTGGTGTGTTGGTGGTGTCATCATTACCATTCTTGGATTGATTGGCATGTATTTGTCACGTATTTACATAGAAATTAAGCAACGACCCCGAACAATTATTCGCAGTGTAATCCGTTACTAAACCTATTTATTGTGTCATGCATCGCGAATATCATTGCCATCGTCTGCGCGCGGTTTGGCATAGTAGCAACCGTGTAGCATGACATGAGGATTATAAAATGCCATGCTAACGAGCATCAAGATGATGCCGAAGTGGGTCACTCACGTGGTCACAATCACCCAGCAGAATTGCCCCACATAACACATACAGACAACAGAGAATCAAAAGGTGCACACATGTATACCGTACAACAATCACGACTCCATTTGGGGATGTTTGTCATCGTCGCATACGCGTTAGCATGGGTAACCTGGTCATTTGGATTCGTACAAAACGATATTAGCCACCTCAACGATACCGCATTTGCGCCATACTTGTTGGCGGGAAGTTTCGCACCGACCATTGCCGCACTCATCATCACGGCAATGTATGGTGGAGTCACTGCGATACGCGACCTGTTCCACCGCCTACTACGCATTCGCATGCATTGGAGCCTGTATCTTTTCATCTTCGCCGCATTCCCTGCCATCAGTATCGCTGTCTACGTGATAATCGGTATACCCAACAGCATCCCACTCTGGCAAATTGCCGTCACATTGCTCCCTGTTGCTCCACTCAATGCGCTAATGGGTGGCATCATCTTCGGATATGGGCCACTCGGTGAAGAGATGGGCTGGCGCGGATTCATGCAGGAGCGTCTCGGGCAGCGGCACCAGCACATATGGAGTGCACTCATCATCGGCGTCGTCTGGGCACTCTGGCATGCCCCACTCTTTCGATTTGACGATTTTCGCCTCGGATTAGATCTTGGCACCTTTTTCCCACTCTACACACTTTCACTTGTCTTCACCTCATTTACGATGGCTCACCTGTGGCGCTGGAGCGGTGGGAGTCTGTTTGCAGCTATCTTTTTTCATGCCATTATCAACACCACGACTAGCACGCTGACCGATAGCACCTGGTGGAATCTCGGCACGCGCACAAACCTCGAACTATACATCATCATCCTCAGCATCTTTGCACTGACCGCGCTACTGGCCGAAATTCTACACCGCACGTATGGACGTTTATCCCATGAATGACACATTCATCAGCGTCATCTTGGGCATCGGTAGCACGGTCGGCTGGGGAATTGGGGTGGAGTCTTTGCCAAGAGTATCGACTCGTTCCGCACCTTCCTTCTGGTCGCAACTGATGGATGCCGTGACGATTGAATGAACAATTACACCATTACCATCCATCATGCACTCAGTGATGCCGACCAGGCCATCGTCTCTGCTGGGCACGTTGCATATGAGCAGGGCCACGGCATCGACATCAAATTCACGCGCTTTGCGCTCCTGCTCCACGACGACCACGGTACGCTCTGTGGTGCGCTCCAGGCCTATACTGCATATGCAGAGATTTATGTTGAGGATTTGTGGGTGGCCGAGGCCTACCGCCGGCGCGGCTATGGGCGTCAATTGCTCGCACGCCTCGAGCAGGAGTTCGCTGGCACTGGCTACCACAACATTAACTTGGTCACCAACGCCTTTCAGGCGCCCGACTTTTATGCGAAATGCGGCTACACCGTGGAATTTGTGCGGGTCAATGCGCAAGACCCACGCCTGACCAAAACGTTTTTTGTGAAATATTTGTGATGGGAGAAGGCATGATCATGCCGATCTCCCATTACCTCACTTACGCCCCCAGCCCCTCGGCATCACCATACGCCCACAT
>CAYZZI010000093.1:0-4897 GCA_964482795.1 uncultured Klebsiella sp. | reverse complement strand
GTCCAGAAAAAAGAAAGCCACTCCTACGCAGTAGGAGTGGCTGAGAGATTCTTCCCGTTGCTTATTCGCGGTGCATTTGCACGCGTACATTGCCTTCACCGGAGAGCAAATTCAAAATCAACGTCGTGAACGATACGACCAGCGCACCAAAGAGTGCCGTGGTAAATGTGTCGATGACAAAGTTAATACCCAAGAAATCAGCGAAGTACGCCGTGATGAGTAACAAGACGGCGTTGATCACCACGGTAAACAGTCCGAGTGTGAGAATGAGCATCGGACAGGTCAAAAAGAGCAACAATGGCTTAAGCAACTGATTAATCACGCTAAAAATCATCGCAATGATGCCCAACTGCCAACCAGGGCCATCGAACGTGATGCCGGGCACAAGGTACATCGCCGCAAAAATAGCCAGTGTGGTAATTAACCATTGCAGTACGATGCGGCGGAGCGTTTGAAAGCTGTTTTCTTTGGGTGGTGTTGAGGTATCCATCAGTTATCGTCCTTGTCTTGCTTTGAGCTCGCGGCCGTATGATTCAATGTCGTCATAGAATCGCGAGCGTTTCGTGATGCCTTCTTTGACGCTTGATTTTTTGTTTCGGTTGCTCGCGCCCATACGATGATGTGTCCACGATAGGTAGAGGCGTTCGGCAGCACGTGTCACGGCCACGTAGCACAAGCGGCGCTCTTCTTCGATGCCTTCGTGCGTCACTAGACTCCGTTCATGAGGTAGTATACCCTCTTCGAGCCCAGTGACAAAGACAATCGGCCATTCGAGTCCTTTGGAGGCATGAATGGTCATCAACTGTACTTGATCGCGCTCATCGTCGGCTCCGTCACTACTTGTCATAATGGCGACATATTGCAAAAACGCTTCAACGTCATCATGTTCGTCGGCGACGAGCAGGAGTTCGTCGATGTGCGCCAAGTTATCCTGTAGTTTTTCAGGATCTTTGGCGTATACCTCAGCGAGATGTGTTTTGTAGTTCACTTGATCGATGATATCTTCAATCAACTCGCGTGCCGAGATGCCGTTTTTGATGCGTTGACGCATCCGGCCGAGGAGCTGATTGAGTTGCCGCGCGCCACTGCGCGCTTTCTCATCGAGCTGCGCCAAAATCATCAGGTCGTTGAGGACGTCGGCTATCGCCATGTTACGCCGGGCGGCTTCGATGCTAAACACCTTGAGCGGCTTGGCCGACAACCCGCGCTTGGGTACATCGGCGATACGACTCAGCGCCATGTTATCGCGGTTGTTGACGGCCAGGCGCACATACGACAAAATGTCGCGCACCACGGCCCGGTCATAAAACCCCAACTGCCCCTTGAGCTTGTAGGGGATGCGTTTGCTCCGCAATGCTTCTTCGTAGACGCGGCTTAAGTGCTTTGAACGGTACAAAATGGCAATCTCTTTGGGGCGGCGTCCTTCGCGCCGTACATCGCCGAAGGCCCCAATGTTGTCGCTTGAGTTGACCATGCCGGCAATCTCAAAGGCAATCTTCTCGGCCTCTTCTTTGCCACTTTGATACTCCAAAAAGACCACACTCTGCTCGCCAACATGCCCTTGGTGATGCGCTATTAACTGCATCGGCATGACCATCTGACTAGGACGTATCACGGCATACGCCGCATTGAGAATGGCCTGCCGACTGCGGTAATTGGTTTTGAGTTCGATGACTGTCGTCTTGTCAAAGTGCTCAGCAAAGCGACTGATGATGGTGTGATCCGCATTACGAAAGCCATAAATGGACTGCATTGCATCGCCAACGACGAACAGCGATCGAGGTCTACTGCCCACCGGATCGCTGAGCATGCGCACAAATTGAAATTGACTAGGATCGGTGTCTTGATACTCGTCGACCAAAATGTGGCGCCACTGCGCCTGTACCTTGTCGAGCACCTCATCGTGTTGGCTGAGCAGGTGCTGCGTCACCATAATCAAATCATCGAAGTCGAGTGCATTGGCCTCAGCAAGGAGCGACTGATAATGACGGTAGCGCGATGCCACCCAGCGGTCCATCGGTGTCGGGCTAAAGCGTTCAATGTCATGCGGCTTTTGCATGCGACTCTTGGCCCGCGAGATGCGTCGTTGTAGATCGTCGATGTCGATGGCCTCGGGTGGGATGTCGGTTGCGGCGTCAATGCTCTGCTGGATGAGTTGCAGTTGTTCATCACCGCTATAAATGCTGAAATTACGCGTAAAGTTGCCGACATGTCCCTCGATGTGCTGGCGCAGAATTTTCACGCAGATTGCATGAAAGGTTCCGGTTGCGAGCCCATGAATATGTCCGCCGAGAATCGGTTTGAGGCGCGTCCGCATCTCCTTGGCTGCTTTGTTGGTAAAGGTCAAGGCCAAGATGTGTTGCGGCTCAACGCGATGATGATTGACGAGGTACGCGATTCGTAGCGTGAGTACACGCGTCTTGCCGCTCCCTGCCCCGGCTTTGACCAGCACAGGGCCAATGGGAGCCGTCACGGCAGAGCGTTGATCGGCGTTGAGTGATGCCAAAAAGTCCACACGAGCCTCTGTTTTACTAAAAAAGGGTCCCTTGAACGGTCGTTTCAACCGTGTCCCACGGTAACGGCGTCAGAGATGCGCGCTGGGCGAGTTGGTGGTACAACAAGCGCGCATTCTCTGGCGACGTGTGCTCTCCTGGACAGTGCATAAAAAAGTAGACGTCGACGCCGTCTGCCAACCACTGCGTCATGCGCGTCGTCCACTCCTCGAAGAGTGCCGCATTGCGCGACGTATCGGGATGGCTGATATATCGGACAAGCGCCAGATTGCCACTCACCCATGGTCGCATCGGAACGTGCGGTTTGTGGTCGCGGGCATGCGCCAAATCGGCCTCGGCGCCGGGCAAATCGCCCAAATCGAGCGGGCGCACATCCATCAGACAGTGCCCAGCCTGATGGCGATTGAGCAGATCAATCAGCTCGCGTTCGCCCTGCTGCGTATACCAATCGGCATGGCGCACTTCGACACTGATACGGTATTCGGCCGGCCAAGCGCTCAGCCAGGTGTCGAGTTGCGCGAGATGGCGCCGACTGAAGTGCGGTGGTAGCTGTAGAAAGTAGGGCCCGACACGACTCCCCAGCGGCGCCATGCGCGAAACGAAGTCGTGCGTGGCGCTGATGTTGTCCTTAAGCTCCCCGTGGTGACTAATCACCTGCGGGATTTTGAAGCAAAACTGGAACGTCTCAGGCGTGTCGTCGCGCCACTTGATGACCGTCTCATGTGGTGGGATGGCATAAAACGTGGTATTGCCCTCAACAATCTGCATGCGTTGGGCGTAGTGCTTGAGATAGTCACTGCTTTTGCTGCCGCTCGGCAAAAACGACCCAACCCAGCCCTTGTGTGACCAGATGGCCAACCCCATGCGAAACACGCTCATGGTGCCCCCTCCATTGCATCGACGACCACCTGCATGCCGTTGTGACTCGCCGAATGGGACATAGCGCTCAGTACCTGCACGGCAGCCCGCCCGTCATGCACCGTGGCTCCACGTTGGGGCTCACCGCGTATCGCCGCCACAAAGCCCTCGATTTGGCGTTTGTACGAGTGGCCGTCGGCGCCGAGCGGTCGGTGGTAGGTTTGGTCGTGATGGGTAAACACCTCGACGTCGCTACTTTTGAGGTGCCAGGGCAGGTAGGTTTTGCCCACAATACTCCCCTCGCTGGCATACACATGGAACCCTTCGTGGTGGTCGCCGCGAATCGTCACCGTCAAGTCGAGCTGACCAATCGCGCCGTTGTCGAAGGTCACACTGCTCAACCAACACCACGTGTCGTCTTGGTGGCGCAAATGCGTCTGCACATGGGTAATCGGCCCACACAGAAAGCGGGCGGTATCGACCAAATGACTGCCGTGGGTCAGGAGCAGGTAACGACGTCGATCGCCCTTGGGGTTGCCCTCGGGGCGGAGTGCATCGTCGGCCTGGATGATGGTCGGCTGCACGTTGTCCGTGACCGTATAGCGGTAGAGTGAATCACAGTACCAACCGCGATACATGATGGGTCGCCCGATAGCGGTCTGGGCCATGTCGTGGGCATAGGCGATACCCGGGTCGAAGCGCTTGTTGTTGCCGATTTGCACGATGCGATTGCGGGTGGCGGCGTGGGCTTCGAGTTGGCGACAGCTAGCCACATCGACGCCGAGTGGCTTCTCAACCAACACATGTTTGCCGGCGTCGAGGGCGGCCAGCGCCACGGGGATATGGAACTGGTCGGCCACGGCGATGACCACAGCTTCAATCTGTGGGTCTGCCAGCAGGTCAGCTGCATCGGCATAACTGACCGGCACTTGGTGCACCATTTGGGCGTAGTCACGCAGGCGTTGCGAACGGTCGCACACGGCGGAGAGCGTGGCGTGTGACGCTTTGACGATGGCTGGTAGATGACCGGCCTGGGCGATTGGGCCACAGCCGATGACGCCGATGGTGACAGGCTTCATATGTGTTGGACGAGCTCAATCAAGGTGCCCATGGTGGCTTTGGGGTGGATAAACGCAACCAGCGTGCCGTGGAGACCAGTGCGTGGGGTGGTGTCAATCAGGCGCAACCCTTGGGCGGCGAGATCAGCGAGGGCAGCGTTGATGTCATCGACGGCATAGGCGATATGGTGCATGCCGGGGCCTTTTTCGGCCAGGTACTTCGCAAATGCGGCCTCGTCTGAGGTCGGGGCGATGAGTTCGATTTTGCTGCCGCCGACGACGGCCACGGCTACCCGCATGTGGCGATCGGCGAGATCGATAATCTCCCAGTCATTCATGCCGAAGTGGGTGTCATAAAAAGCTACTGCACTCTCGATGTCGGTGACGGCCAAGCCGATATGGTCTATGGTGTGGAAGAGCATAGTGCCACCTTGTAACGCGGAAAGTATGATATGTGTAGTATACCGA
>CAYZZI010000092.1:0-5042 GCA_964482795.1 uncultured Klebsiella sp. | reverse complement strand
TTGAGTATATCTTTTGTGACACCGACAAAGAGCTCCCCGAAACATACGAGTACCTGGATCGGCTAGAGGCGTTTTTGCAACAGCCTATTATGCGTCTGAATGCCGGTCGTGGCTTTGACCATTGGTTGACCGTCTATGGCGGTGTATTGCCATCGGCACAGACGCGCTGGTGCACACGCAAGCTCAAAATCGAGCCGTTCGAGCAGTATGTCGGTGACGACCAGATTTGGAGTTACATCGGGATTCGTGCCGACGAGAATCGTGATGGCTATATTTCGGCCAAAAAGAACATCACACCGGTCTATCCATTCAAAGAATACGGCCTCAAGTTGCCGGATATCGAGCGCTTGCTGACCGAAAGCGGTATGGGTTTGCCGACGTACTACGAGTGGCGCCAACGGAGCGGCTGTTACTTCTGTTTCTTCCAGCGGTCAGCTGAGTGGGTTGGTCTCAAAGAGCGTCACCCCGAGTTGTTTGAGCAATCAAAGCGCTACGAAGAAGACTTCGGCGGCGTGGGCTTTTATTGGCGGCAACGCGAGCGTTTGGCCGAACTCGAGCAACCCGAACGTGTGGCCGAGATTAAGCGCTTGCACACGATTCGCCTCGAGCAAGAGCGCCAGCGCCGCCCCGACAAGCCGTTGATTGATTTGATTGGCGATGCACTCGATGCTGAAGATGATGAGTTTGGCTGCAATATCTGTCATTTGTAAAACAGAGAGAGGGTGAGAGGGATGACTCCACTTCCCATTGATACCAAAGTAAAAAGTATCCATGATGTGTTTATGCATTCACAGGCGTTTGTGGTGCCTGAATATCAACGCTCGTATCAATGGGGGGAGAGTCAAATTCAAAGTTTGGTACGAGATATTCACATGAGTATCTGTTCAATCGCAAAATCGTCAAGTCTTGATCATGAGATTCGGTTTTTAGGATCGATTATTACTATCGTACAAACTGCAGGGTTGCAACATAATCATTATGGTAGTTTGCAGCCAAATGTTTTTCATGAAATTGTGGATGGACAACAACGATTAACAACATTTGCGCTTCTTGCGTCAGTGCTGCATCAAATGGTACGAGATGCATACGTCGACGTTGCCAAAGATGAATATGCACATGCAGTAATAGATAAGCTTAAACATGTGGTTAATCGTTATGAGAAACAGCTAGAAGTTGTATATGCATATAAATTGCAACAAATGACTAAGGATTTTGTATTGCCAGCAATTATTCGTGCAGAAAATGATCGCTGGGAAGACAATAAAGGATCTTTTCGTTCACAAGTGGCACGATTGTTGCATCAGCATATTCACCCGAATAACGAGAGTGGCAAGAATGCACATCGTGAAGTTGATATCGTAGTGAAGAATGTTTTGGCCATGCGCAAGTTATTGTCACAGCATTCGATGGGTGGGTTTCCAACGATTGATGACGATAATGAAGAGCCTTCATTTTATCAACCATATGATGTGGTTATAAGGTTAAATGCGTTGTTATGGCATGGGAATTACAGCGATCTTTCCACTGCAGTGCTCCATGATTCAGCTCGTCAAGATACGCCGTTATTGCGCCTCGCTCGATTGTTGATATTTACTAATGTGTTTTTGCATCGATGTTATTTAAATCATGTATATACCGGTGATGAACGATGGGCGTTTGATATGTTCATCGGGTTGAATACATCTGGCATCCCTTTAAGTGCGGTTGAAACATTTCGTGCGTATCTCATGCAAAAAGCGAAGGCGTTGCCAAATGCTGGTTTGATAACACAACGTATTCAGGATTTGTTCATTAATCATCATCATGGTATTGAGCTGTACTTTGATCGTGAGAAAAAAGCAACTGAACGAGCAAAACGTGTCAAAGAATATGTAACCACATTGGCTTTATATCTGACTGGCGAGAAAGTTGGATATCACATTCATGAGCAACGGATGTATTTGAAAAAAACATATGATTTGGAACTTCAAAAAGTGCAGGATTTTACGGCTCAACAACATATCCAACTAGAGTTTATTCAAAACATGCAACAGTTTACACAATATTGTGTACACCAGGATGCGCTTCTATCTCAAGATGCACCGGTGTTAGCACATCTTCAGTCTGATGATGCGTCGAGGCGAGATGCAGCCATGCTTTGCATTGGATTTCTGGCTGATGCCAACCACACGATAGTTGATGCGTTGTTGGCGCGTTTTTACTCACGCGTGGGTCAGCGTAGAGAACGTGCATCATATGAGTTTGAAGATGTGTGTATGGCTGTTGCTGCATTTTTTGTGTTGTGGCGTACTGTCCGAGGGACTAATGGGTTGCCTGATGTGCATCGTGAATTAATGGAATCTTTTAGCGTGAAAGGCTCCAATTCTCATTGGAATAGTGTGACGGTAAAAAGTTCTCTAAGAGATAAGTTGAAGGCAACTGAATCACATCCTATGAATTTATTGGATCGTGAGATTTGGGTGCGTGAAGCGAGTCAAATTCGTGCGCGGCGTATGAAGGAAATTACACGATTTATCTTATTGATGGTTTCACACCAAACCAGTCACGATACTCATCATCCTGGGTTGATGCAGAAAGGAGCAAACGGATATCAACCATATGCTACCCTCGTCCATTGGCGTTCACGTGATTTAAAAAGTATTGAGCATATCGCACCTCAGAGCAAAACCCAAGGATGGGATAGCAGTTTGTATGACCCGCAAAGTAATCTGGTGGATTCGTTAGGAAACTTGGTGCTCATGCCAGTAGACTTGAATTCATCATTACAAAATAATATTTGGCCAATGAAATGGACATACTATCAATATTTGGCATTAGGAAACGCTGATTTGCGTGATCGATTTTTCGAAGAAATGAAACAAAAAGGGATTACGCTCCAAAAATCAACGATGCAATTGTTAAACAAATCAACCTATGCTGGCCATATGGATCCTATTGTCGCGGTCGGCATAGATGGCAGGTGGGATGCCGATTTAGTGCAGTTACGTACCAAGCGAATGTTAGAGATATTTCATGACCGCATGATGCAGTGGTTGAAAGTGGAGGAATAACCCAATGACTGACTATGCAATTATTCCGGCGCATTTGGCCGTCAAAGCGATGCGCGATAACGGCTACAAAAACATGGCCTATGCCTTGGCCGAGCTGATTGATAACTCGATTCAAGCGGGTGCAACGCAGGTTGAGGTGTTGTTGGCCGAGCGCTATGAGTTGGTGACTGAGCGTGAAAAGCGGCGTATCTACCAAGTGGCTGTGATTGACAATGGCTCGGGGATGAGTGCGGCCGTGTTGCGTATGGCCCTGCAGTTCGGCAATGGTACGCGCCTTGATGCCAGCAAGCGTGACGGCATGGGCCGGTTTGGTATGGGTCTGCCCAGCGCTTCAATTTCACAGTGTCGGCGCGTCGAAGTGTGGTCGTGGCAAGGCGATATTACGAAGGCCAATTATACGTATCTCGATTTGGAAGATATCGAACAGCGTCGTACAAGTGAAGTGCCTATTCCACAAATTCGCACTGTACCAACGATGTGGCTCAAACGCACGGAGCAGGTCGGAAATAGCGGCACATTGGTGGTGTGGTCGAATATCGATCGGGCTACGTGGAAGACGAGCAGCTCGATTATTAAAAACTCTGAGTTTTTAGTTGGGCGCATGTACCGGCATTTTATTTTTGAGGGTAAAGTCAAAATTCGCATGGCAAATTTCAATGTGCAAACCGATCGATACGGCGTTTTGCATGATCAAGCAGATACAGATTTTCCATATATCGATACTGCGATCAGCCCAAATGATCCATTGCACTTGATGCCATATCATACACTTCCTGAACCGTGGAATACGCGGAGTATGTTTGAACCATACGGTGATTTGTACAAGCAAGTTATCCCTTTCACGGATTTACAGGGTAAGCCACACAATGTGATTATCTATACAACGATTGCATGTGCTGAAGCGCGAAAAGGTGATCTCGCCGGTGCACGTGATCATGGCAAGCATGCGGCTAAAAATGTCGGTATATCGATTGTGCGAGCAGGGCGTGAACTTGATATGGACGAAGGGCAAGTTACGCAACACGATCCAGTTGAACGTTGGTGGGGTATGGAAATTCAATTTCCTCCGGCACTTGATGAGGTATTTGGCGTTACAAATAACAAGCAGTCGGCAGTTATTTTGCGTGAAATTCTGAATCACAAAGATGTATCAAGTCGTGCTACAGAGTCAATGAGTGAAATAGAAGAATTTGTGCAGTTGCGTCCGCTATGGGAAAAGGTACGGGCGACACTTCGAAGTGTTCGCAATTCACTTAGCCAGCAGACGTACGGAATACGAACAACACTAACCCCCGAGATGCCAGAGAGCGTTGATTTTGCCACCAAAGCAATCGAACGGCGTATCAAAGATGGTCGAATCGCCCAAAGCGATCAATCGCTTGATACCAATCCTCGACAACGCATTGATCAACTGGCTAAGGAAATAGAAAAGTCAGGTACACCACCACAGGTGGCAGTACAGCAAGCGACAGATATTGTGCAACAACATCGTCGTGTGAATATCAAAGTCGAGCCATTGGATTCATCAGTAGTGTTTAGTGTCCGCGATATCATCGGCGTCTTGAATCTCACGCTGAATAGTAATCATCCGGCGTACACATATCTCTTTGAGATGTTAGACGACAGTCAATCATTTCGCTATTCTGAGGCTGAACGCATTCGTCGTGCCAAAATTGCACTTGAGATGCTCCTCTTCTCATGGGCACGGATGGAGGATGAAGCGCGTCACGATGTAAAACTTGAGGATCAACTCCGCCGTACCCGTGAGGCGTGGGGCACAATGGCCCGCGACTTTTTGGCCACCCTCAAGGAGCGGTAGCGACGGCATGCCCCGGCATGAAGTGACGCTGGGTGAGGTGTGGTGAAGAGACTGCACGCCGGGAGGAGCCAAACGAGGTGCAAGGTGCACATGCCGGCATGCAGTGACGTGGGAGTAAACCAATCTAACGTATCTATGGTAGAGTATGGGCATGATATGGAGATTGTTGATTG
>CAYZZI010000091.1:0-5089 GCA_964482795.1 uncultured Klebsiella sp. | reverse complement strand
CGGCGTCGATGTGAAGGTGCGCGTCGGTGTAAAGGTCCGTGTGGCGGTGAAGGTGCGCGTCGCCGTTGGTACAGGACTATTCGTTGGACTTGGCGTTGGGCGACTTCCCGCAATGACATTGAACGATTGCGTGACCGGTGTGGCTGCGATGTAGACCTCACCATCCAACTCACCACCTGGCTGTCGAGCTATCAACGTACAGGTACCGGCGGAGAGCAACGTCACAGTTTTGCCGCTGACCGTACATACTGATGTCGTTGTTGACTCGTAGGCGGCCGTCAACCCTGAATCGGCGAACTCAGGCACCGTGAACGTGCCATCGCCAACGTACTTGTCAGGTACCGGGCCGAATGGAATCTCCTGCGGATTTGCAACGGCGATTTTGTCGAGCCAGAATGAAGCACCCGACCAGGCGCCACCGGTACGATCAAATGTGCCGTTGACAAAGACGAAGCGGTACGTTGATTTGGTGGCGGGAACGGTAACTGTAGAATTTTGCCAGGCGTTTGCGTATGTTCCTGACCCATTGTCAGATTTGGTGAACGTACCAGTCTGGTCAACGACCTCGTACTGTGTACAGGTGGCGGTGTCAAGTAGGTACCCGAGTACGGCAAAGTCATCGGCGCCGGCAGCTGAGTACCAGTCAAGTGTAATGACTTGACCTGCCGAAGCGCTAAACAAATCGCTGACAACGGCTGGTCCGTGCAAGACGTGATACTTCTTGTCGCGCCAGAAGTTGCCGAGTTGTAACATTAATGCCTTGGTACCTTCGCTCGGGCCAACCGAACCAACAGTGCTGACGGTCTTGGCGACGGAGGAGTAGGTGTTTGCGACACCACTTCCGTTGCCGTATTGTGAGTCGGTGGCACCACGATTATTGAGCCAGCCTTGACCAACACTCAACGCGCCTTCTGTATATGGTGTGGTGCTCGTGAATACGTCTTGGTCGTTTGCTGGCCAACTTGTTGGATACGCTGCAAGTGGCGCCGTACCAAATGTTGGCTTCGTTGCAGGTGCGCCAAATTTACTAGTGTCACGTGTCCAAATCGCTGCATAGTCTGTTGTATCTTGGCTCACACATCCACCCAACGTGGTGACGCCAAGATCGATGTAGTTGGAACCAGCCACGCCTGCCGGGTCGTCGCCGCTTGGCGGAGCATTCACAGTGCCCAAATTATCACTGATGAGATCCCAACCCGTAATTGTGGTTGAGTCGGCCGCATCAACTTCAAAGCTGCCGTTTTGGAGCGGTGGCCGTGGTGCGATGGCAGTCGTTAATGCCGAAAAAGCTGACTGGCCACTGCCGTTTTTGGCGGCAACTTTGAATCGATATTGGGTTCCATTGGTGAGCCCTGTTACTTTAGCGTATAGATTTGTTGAGACGCCGTCATTAAAGGTGACACATGATGTGCCGGCGCTGTTACAGCTCTGAATAACATAGTCGGTAATTGCTGAGCCACCAGTGCTGCTCGGCGCAGTCCATTCAACTGTGACGTACGCATTACCAATGCGTCGAAAATCGAGATTTTGTGGTGCGGAGGGTGCACTCGCCTCAACAACGACTGTGGTGCTTATCAACAGTATGAGTAATAAGAATATACTCACCATCGTTCGTTGCCGCTGTATGCTTTCGCGAGAAGTGATTCTTAGCATGTAAACTCCTTGTGAATGAGCGTAAATTGACCATTAAAATTGTAGCAAAAAAGTGCAAAAAATAGTATACAAGTATTTAAATATTTTAGTTGATTAAATATAAAATAATAAACATTTAATCTGTAAAAATGGACGATAAATGATAAAAAATGTAAAAATATAGTGAAATAGATTTAATTGAGGAGAAAAACAGATAATTGCAATCGACAAAACATTTTATTTATTGCATACAATAATTACTGTAAAATGAAATTATTTTTTGAAAAAAGTATTTAAATTACACATTAAAAGTAATTGAAATAATCATTTTACAATTCGTAAATGAGTTGTAATAAAATGGTGAGCGAATTGATTACTGCATGATAACAAAGTCAGTCGAAATGATTACGGGAGCGATGAGGGTGTTATGGTGCTACTCTGGCGAAACGGGATGGGGTAGGTCATTCGTGGTGCAGAATGAATGATGGTATAGTACAGACACCACACAAAATATGACTGATGGAGCGCATATGGAGCACACAACAGATTCGGGCATCCCAATCAAGGGAATATACCGCAACGATGACGTACAAGGGACGCAATCTGATCCAGGCGAGTACCCATATACGCGAGGTATTTACCCTGAGATGTACCGTAATCGGTTCTGGACGATGCGGCAATATGCGGGGTATGCGTCGGCTAAGGCAAGCAACGAGCGTTATCGATACTTGCTTGAGCAGGGACAGACCGGGTTATCGGTGGCCTTTGATTTGCCCACACAGCTCGGGCTTGATTCGAGCGATGAGCGCGCCGACGGCGAGGTGGGCAAGGTGGGTGTTGCGATTGATTGTCTTGACGACATGTTGACGTTGTTTGACGGGATTCCACTCGACAAAGTGACGACCTCGATGACGATTAATGCGCCGGCGGCGGTGTTATTATTGCTCTACGAGTTGGCGGCTGAGCGGCAGGGCATCGATGCGACTGCGTTGGGTGGGACCATTCAGAACGATATATTGAAGGAATATTCGGCACGTGGGACGTACATCTTTCCACCGCGGCCATCGATGCGGCTTGTCACCGACACATTTGCTTATTGCGCAGAGCGGATTCCCAAGTGGAACACGATTTCAATTAGTGGGTATCACATGCGTGAGGCGGGGTGTACGGCGGTGCAAGAGATTGCCTTTACGTTGGCCAACGGCATTGCATATGTGAGTGCGGCACAGGCAGCGGGACTGGATGTTGACCGCTTTGCGCCGCGGTTGTCGTTCTTTTTTGCCTGTCACAATAACTTCTTAGAAGAGGTTGCCAAGTTCCGGGCAGCGCGGCGCTTGTGGGCTACGATTATGCGCGAGCGTTTTGGGGCGAAGAAGGAGCAGAGTTTGATGCTCCGCTTCCACACCCAAACGGCTGGTTCGAGCTTGACAGCCCAACAGCCACTGAACAACGTGGTACGCACAACGATGCAGGCGCTTGCAGCCGTGTTAGGTGGGACGCAAAGCCTGCATACCAACAGCTTCGATGAGGCCATCGGGTTGCCCACTGAGCAGGCGGCGACGTTGGCGTTGCGCACGCAACAAATTATTGCATATGAAAGCGGTGTTGCGAGTAGTGCGGATCCACTTGCTGGGTCCTATGTGATCGAAGCATTGACCGATGAGCTCGAGGCGCGTGCGCGTACGTTGATTGCCGAAATCGACGACATGGGCGGAGCTGTGGCGGCCATTGAGCAGGGTTGGGTGCAGGGTGCGATTGCCGATGCAGCCTATGCGTACCAGCGTGACATTGAACAGCAAGAGCGGATTGTGGTGGGGTTGAATCGGTTTGCCGAAGGTGGCACACAAGACTTCCCCGTCTTCAAACCTGATGCACGGGTTGCCGAAGAACAACTGGCACGTCTGAACGATGTTAAATCACGCCGTAATAATCAAGCGGTGGCAGTGGCGTTAGCCAAGATTGAAGCAGCAGCACAAGGCAGTGACAATTTGTTGTATCCCATGCGCGAAGCGCTCGCGGCCAATGCGACCGTTGGCGAGGTGTGTGGCGTGTTGCGCACGGTGTGGGGCGAGTATCGACCGAGTGTGAGGGTGTGAGAATGCATAATGAAGAATGCATAATGAAGAATGGAATAACATGATGTAGGGTGAATGGATTATGGGTTATCTGCGTCATCTGGCGCATACTGATTGAGGCGCCAGTCGTACTCCCGTACCCGAATACGGCCGGTGTGCCATGCGAGTTGGCCGGCATCCGAAAGAAATGGTGTGACAACGGGGGTTAGGCGTTGGATCGAGATATACGCCATTGGGCCGGCAAAATCACCGGCAAACCAGCGCAAAATCGGAGTGATGAGCACGACATCTTCATGTTCGTCGTAGGCCACGCCGCGAGTAGGATCAGCCAAAAAGGTGCGTAATGCGCTTTCGAGTGCGGTGTCGAGCGAATCGGGTGTATACGTTGCCACAATCGGACAACCCTGTGCACCACATACCAGCGCCGCATGGATGCGTGGGTCGGCAAAGCGACGTACTTTGCCGTGCTCAATGCCATCAAGGCTGAGTGATTCACCGGCAACGACGACCAGGGGCGTTGTGAAAAATCCATCCACCACCTGCACGGAGTCTGGATAATCGTGGCGAATAATCTGGTCGATGACGAGGGCATTGTAGAGGTTTATCCAGTATGCAAGTCGTTCGGCATCAGTCGCAAAGATATCTGGATTGTGCATGCACATCTGTGCGACGTACGTGCTGAGCACACGCCTGTCAATGGCCCGATAATCGAGTGTGCCGTCATGGTGTTTGGCCGTGGCGATAATGGCGGTGAGTGCATCGTGATTGACGGGGGCAATGCATGGAACGTCAGCTGAGTCCCGTTTACCGCGCTGTGGTGCTTTGACGAATAATGGTGTGGTCATAAGTGACCATGTTGCAGTGATGAGTTGGCGCAAGCGCATGAGATCCACTTACTAGGTAATTGACGCGACGCAGAGTATACTTAAGAAGCATACCAAAATAACATGGTGGAGGATGGTATGGATGCACCGATTTCTCTATTCATTGTGGTGGCATTCGTTTTTATTGCAATTGTTGGCGTGATGTGGCGCTATTGGCAGAGTGTCTCGGAGGTTAATCCGAGTGACGAGGCGATGAGCCGGCGCATTGCACGACTCAACGATCGGCAGGCCAATCGTATCGAAGATGAACTGTTACGCACGCGCCAAAGCAACGAAGATGCGTGGCGTATCATGGTGGAACGTGGCGAAAATGCGCTCCGCCGCCCACGATATACGACGACTCGCCGCGCCAAAGAGCGCAAACAGCGGGAGTAAACGCTGGACAGATGCATCGCGATGATGACGACAAGGCGCACTGCAGGGATACCCTGCAGTGTGCCTGCTGTTTATGGTTGAGGTGCTGACGTTGACTCAGGCGAAGTGGTCGCAGTTGCGGCA
>CAYZZI010000090.1:0-5156 GCA_964482795.1 uncultured Klebsiella sp. | reverse complement strand
AAGCATATCCCAGATGCATCGGCCGGCATGCAGTGACGGGGGGCGGGTGGGTGGAGCTAAGCATATCCCAGATGCATTTACCGGCATGCAGTGACGGGGAGTCGGATGGGTAATCCAGATGCACATCACCTCATTTGCATTTGCCCGTATAACCCCGTATACTTGAAAACGGTAATCATTTAGTCAACTCGGGAGGGGGTGAACGGGTTTAACCCACGCGCAATGAAGATTGAACGCCGTGACGGAGAGAGCATCGAGCAGTTGCTCCGCCGTTTCAACAAAATCGTCGTGGCTGAGCGTATCACCAAGACCTACCGCGAGAAGATGCAGTTCGTGTCAAAGAGCGAGCAGCGCAAAGAAAAGCGCCGCCGTGCTGAGCGTAACCGTCGCAAGAAGATGGCTCAAAGCGGTCACTAGCGCCTGTGATGCATACATACCAGCCGTTCCGGTCTTTACCGGAGCGGTTTTGGTATGTTTTTTATTGACTCTTTCACACCGTTGTGGTGTGTGTGCATAGCTTGATGTTTTTACACAAAAGGAGACGCCATGTTTGATCGACTGAATAGCGTGGTTGAACGCTACGAAGATCTGACGAATCAAATGGCTGACCAAGCAGTCCTCACCGATTTGGCGCGACTACAACAAATCGCCCGTGAGCAACGCGATCTTGAGCCGGTGGTGAACACCTTTCGGCGCTACAACAGCGTGATGCAGCAAATTGCCGAAGCCCAAGAGCTCATCAACGGCGACGACGACGATCTGCGTGCCATGGCCCAAGAGGAGATGGTTGCACTCAACGCCGAACGCGAGCAACTCGAACAATCGATGAAGCTCCTCTTGTTGCCGCGTGACCCGAACGACGAGCGCAGTGTCATCATGGAGTTGCGCCAAGGCGAAGGTGGCGATGAGTCAGCCTTGTTTGCGGCCGACCTGTACCGCATGTACATGCGCTACGCTGAGCGTGTGGGTTGGAAGGTTGAGCTCCTCAACGCCAACGAAAACGGTATCGGTGGTTACAAAGAAATCTCGCTCGAAATCCAAGGCCAAGGTGCCTACAGCCGCCTCAAGTACGAGGGCGGCGTGCACCGCGTGCAACGTGTGCCGGCCACCGAAGCGCGTGGGCGCATCCACACCTCGACGGCCACCGTAGCCGTGTTGCCCAAACTCGACGATGACGGCGAGATCGAGCTCAAGCAAGAGGACTACCGCGTCGACGTCTTCCGCGCTGGTGGCCATGGTGGGCAGGGCGTCAACACGACCGACTCGGCCGTGCGTATCGTCTACAAAGGCGGCACGCCCGATGAGATGGTGGTGACCTGTCAAGACGGTCGTTCACAGCTCAAGAACAAAGAAAAAGCCCTGAACGTGTTGCGTGCCCGCTTGTTTGCCATCAAAGAAGCCAAACGCGCCAAGGCCGTCGGTGAGTCGCGCTTGGCCCAGGTGGGCAGTGGCGAGCGTTCGGAGAAGGTGCGCACCTACAACTTCCCCCAAGACCGCATCACCGACCACCGGATTGGCCAGAGCTTCTCGAATTTGCCGGGTATGCTCGACGGTGACATCGAGCGCATGATCGATGCCTTGACGGTGTACGACAACGCCGAGCGCTTGCGCGCCGTGGGTGTTGACGCCTAAGGTGTTGCCTCATTGCCCCGTAGAGACGCAGCATGCTGCGTCTCTACGGGGCCCGTATTTTTTATATAATGACCAGACATGACCAGTTGTAAACGAAACGACAGACACCCATGGACCACCCATTGAATTCACGGATTAGTTTGCGCCAGCGCCTGCGCCAGTTGATTTTGATGCGCGAGACGGGGCCCAAACGACCGGCCTGGCATATGCGCCGCATGCGCATGATCTGGGAGTTGCACGACCAAATCGCCGCCTTAGACGGAGGAGACACCCCCATGTTCCCACAGACGCTGCACACCTACCTCGCCCCACAGCTTGACACCTATATCGAAGAGTTGCGCCAGCTGTGCGCCATCGAGTGTCCGACCGACTCCAAGGCCGGTGTCGACGAGGCCGGCGAGTGGGTGGCCCGTTGGGGGCGCCGGCGCAACTGGGAGGTCAAACGCTGGAAGGACGATGAATTCGGCGATAGCATCGCCTTTACGATTCTGGGCAAAGGCGGCCCACGCATTTTGTTGGCCGCCCACCTCGATACCGTCTACCCGGTGGGCGTGGCCGCCGAGCGCCCGATGCGCATCGATGGCAACACCTTGCTGGCCCCGGGCGCGTGCGACAACAAAAGCGGCCTGCTCTCGGCGTTGTATGCCATGATGGCGCTTGAGGAGTGTGGCGGCTTGGGCCATATCGGCGCGATTACCCTGTTGTGTGGCAGCGACGAAGAGGCCGGCATGAAGGTATCGCTCCGCGCCTTTGCCGAGCTGGCTCCGCAACATGACGTGGCGTTTGTGCTTGAGGCGGGTCGTGAGAACGGCGATATCGTCAGCGCCCGCAAAGGCGGTGGCAACTTTTATTTTGAGGTGCAGGGCAAAGCGGCCCACGCCGGCGTCGAACCCCACAAAGGTGCCAATGCCATTGTGCAACTCGCCCACCAAAGCGTGGCCTTGCATGCGCTCAACGGCATGCGCCCGGGCATGACGCTCAACGTGGGCGTGGTCAGTGGCGGCACCGTCTCGAATGCGGTGCCCGATCGAGCTAGCGCCAAAATCGACGTGCGCATCGTTGATCCGGCCGACCGCGAGCCGGTCGAACAGGCGATTCGCGCCGTGGGTGCACAGGTCTTTGTGCCGGGTACCTCAACCACCGTGACGGGCGGCATCCGCGTGCCGGCCATGGCCTGCACCCCGACTATCGCGGCATTAGCGGAGTTGACCAAGCAATGCGCGGTTGACCTTGGGTTTACCACCAACGACGCCCATACCGGTGGCATGTCGTATGCTAACTTTTTGGCCGAACAAGGCCTGCCGGTGCTCGATGGCCTCGGGCCGGTGGGTGGCAACGACCACAGCCCCAACGAATACATCGACATTGATAGCATCGTGCCGCGCACGGCGCTGTTGGCCTTGTTGATGACTCGGGTGCATACGGTCGGATAAAACCGGTCGCAACGGGTGATATACAGAGACGCATGACCATGCGTCTCTGTATATCAATGGTGTCAACTGGTGGCGGACCGCCCCATCTCCATCACAACCCCGCTACGACCTGGGCACAGCGCATGGCCCCGCGCTCGGCCCGAATCTGCGCACCCAAACGGGCGGCGGCTGATTGCATCTGGGCATCGGTGGTCTGCGTAATGGCCGCCGCGAGATTGGCCGCGGTTAACCGCTTGCGCGGGATAGGCACCGGGCCAACGCCCAGATCGTGGACGCGATGCCCCCAGGCGAATTGGTCGTTGGCGAACGGCACCACGATATTAGGCACACCTGCTCCTAGTCCAGTCGCCGTGGTGCCGGCGCCACCGTGATGACACACTGCGGCCATGCGAGGGAAGAGCCAGGTGTGGGGCACTGCCTCTACCCGCAAAATCGACTCCGGCAATGTTAGATCGTGCCCCAGCCCGTGAATAATCGCCCGGCGCCCACTTTGCATAATCGCCGCCACCACCATCTCAGCCAACCCCGGGTACTGATTGATGCCCGTCATACTGCCGAATCCGACGTAGACCGGTTTGTCCGGGTGATCAAGAAACCGCGCCAGCTCGGCGCTGGGCACATACGCCTCACGCTCGGACACAACCCAATAGCCGTGCTGGTGAATGTGCGGATTCCAATCATCGGGCCGAGCAAAGACATGATTGCTACACGAGATGATGGCCGGCTGTCCGGCCTGATTGTGGCGCTCAAACGGCATGCCGAAGTCGGCCGGTGCCTGGCCAAACTTGGTGCGCCAAAACCCCTTGATCGAGTCCTTGCTGGCTAACCACAACATCGACTGAATCATGGTGTAACTGAGCGAGGTGGTCAGCCGATTGGCCGGCACCTGCCCGTATAACACCACCGACGGGTGGGCCTGGGTGCGGTGCATGGGGAACGGACTGCCCAGCACCGCCGGGATGCCGAAGAGCTGGGCCGCAAAGTAGCCGATGGCACACCCTGGGTGATAGATAATCAGCTCGCTACCCTCGCAGGCGGCAAAGTAGTCGCTGACCATGTAGATGCCGTATTCCTTCATTTTGTTGAAGGCCAACAGCATCTTGAGCGGGTTGTCGGCGTTGCCTGCCTCGCGCAATAACTTGGGGTCGACGTTGAGCGTCTCGATGTCGGCGTTAATCGCAAAAAACTCAATCCCGTACCCCTGCACAAACCCGGCAAAACTGCGGTTGCCGGCGATGCGTACCGACTTGCCTAGCGCCTGCAACTCCTGCGCCAAGGCGATATACGGCTGAAAGTCGCCGCGCGACCCGGCACACAAAATGGTAATCACGGAGTATTCCCTCTCGCTAAATCCAACACCGTGTTGTATGATTTCACTATAAACAGCGAGATGCCTTGTATCAACCAACAATTACCGGGCCGGTGTGGGATTTGACAGGAGTGACATGAAAAAACGACACGAAATCACCGCGCAGACTAGACAAAACCTGATCGACGCCTTTTGGCAGCTCTACTGCCAGCGCCCACTTGCAGAGATCACCGTCAAAGACGTGGTACAGCGGGCTGGCTACAACCGGAGCACGTTTTATGAATATTTCAGCGACGTGTATGCCGTGCTCGAGGCAATTGAGACGAGCATCATCCCCACGGTCGACACGTTGCCGCCGTTTGCCGGGCCACACGGCACCATTGGCATGCCGCTGGCCCAGTTTTGGCAGTGGTATGCCCAAAACGCCAAATACTATGCGGTGCTGCTCGGCGAACGCGGCGATCCGGCGTTTGCGGTCAGACTCAAGCGACACATCAAGCCGGCCATCATGGCCTTGTACCCGGCGGCGAATGCGTCTGAGGCGATGCGTCGTGACATGGTGGTTGAATACGTGCTTTCGGCCATGATTGGCGTGATGGTCCACTGGCACCAACAACCCAATCCCATGCCGGCCGACGAATTGATGGCATTGATGCAACGCATCATGGAACGTGGCGTGGTTGGTGAATTGGTAGAGACGCATGACCATGCGTCTCTACCATCACAGAATCCACCGGCGACCCATCGTTGAATCCAATCACGGGCATCGCGGAAATCCATCG
>CAYZZI010000089.1:0-5229 GCA_964482795.1 uncultured Klebsiella sp. | reverse complement strand
ACCAAGGCGTTGTCGGGGTTCCACCAGACATAGCCTTGTTCGCCGCGTTGCCAGTAGGCGTCACGGTCGAGGGTCGAACGACTGTTTTGCTCCCAGACATCGAGGGTAATGCCACCGACGAGCGTCACCGTCAGGCGCGTGTCGCTGCCGATGTAGACCACCTGCTCGACCGTGGCCGGGTAGTAGCTACTGCCATCGGGCGGTGCCACACTCAAACGCAACTTTTCGGGGCGCACGGCAATCGTCACCGCCGTGCCGTTGGCAATCGGCTCTTGGTGCAACCCCTTGAGGATGATGCCGTTGCCCACATCGACTGCACAGTGCGTCGATGCACCGTCTATCATGGTGCCGGTGACGAAGTTGGCCTCGCCGATGAAGTCCGCCACAAAGCGGCAGTTGGGGCGCTCATAAATCTCGGTCGGCGAGCCGACCTGCAGGAGCTTGCCACCGCTCATGACGGCGATACGATCGCTCATGGTCAAGGCTTCTTCTTGGTCGTGCGTCACATAAATAAACGTGATGCCCACCTCTTGTTGCAAGCGCTTGAGCTCGATTTGCATCTCTTTGCGCAACTTGAGGTCGAGGGCACCGAGGGGCTCGTCGAGGAGCAAGACCTTGGGGCGATTGACGAGCGCCCGGGCCAAGGCCACACGTTGCTGCTGGCCGCCCGAGAGTTGTTTGGGGCGCCGGTGGCCGTAATCGCCGAGTTGCACCATCCGCAGGGATTCGGCAACGCGGTTCTTGATGTCGGTCTTGGTGACACCCTTCATCTCAAGACCGAACGCCACATTCTCAGCCACCGTCATATGTGGAAAAAGGGCATACGACTGGAATACCGTGTTCACGTTGCGTTGATGCGCTGGAATGCGCTCAACGTGCTCACCGCCCAAATAAATCGATCCGCTCGAGGGGAACTCGAAACCGGCAATCATGCGCAGGGTGGTCGTTTTGCCACACCCCGACGGCCCGAGCAACGAAAAGAATTCACCATCACGAATGTCGAGGTCGAGTGCATCAACTGCGACGACCTGTTGAAAGCGCTTGGTGACCTGTTGTAGGACAACAGCAGAAGTGTTTGTCACAGGCACCTCTCTACTAGTCAAATAAATGATGGGGACAGCGGAAAAAAGTTTGTGCAAATTATACCACGTAGATGCACGGTTTCTACAAATTTAGGGCATATTTAGGCAGAATTAGCGCTGTCGATCGGGCAACTGCAAAATCAGCTGCTCAAAGACCAGCGCCGGGTTGGCGTTCTCACGCAATTGACGCGTCGCCAGCGTCAACCGGCGCACCACATCGGCCGCCAAGACCACCCCTGTACCACGTGCCACCCGCGTCAAATCAGCCTGGCGATCGAGCCACACCACCTGATCGGGCAGGCCAGCTGCCACCATCAGCACATCGCGCCACCAGCGTTGCCACAAGGCGATCGTGGCATAGACCTCGGCTTGCTCACCGCCACGAAAGGCCTTGGCTTGCTCCTCGGCCCACTTAAACGCCTCGTGTAGTGGCCGCGTCGACAGACTCAACAACTCATCAAGCTGTTGGTGTTGTTGGGTGACAATCTCGGGGTTTTGGCTGTACTGCCACGCCAAGCCGGGCAAGCCGTCGCTCCACGCCGCATACACACCTGCCTCGTGCTGGCCGACCTGCTGGTGGTACAACCACGCGGCAATTGTCGCTCGGGGCACCGGGCGCAACTTGAGTTGCTGACAGCGCGACACAATCGTCGCCATGATATCGCCAGCCGTGTGTGCCAGCAGAATCAACGTCGCATACGGCGGCGGCTCTTCGAGCACTTTGAGCATCGCATTGGCGGCACCATCGGTTAAGCGCTCGACATCATCAAGGATAAACACGCGCCGTCGCCCCTCATACGGGCGCAGGTTGATGTCGGCCAGCCATGTCCGCACGGTGTCGATGCGCAAATCGCGCTGCCGCGCGGCCTCATCGCTTTTGAGGGCCGCCGCCTGCGTCTCGAGGCTAGCAATACGCACATCGGGGTAATTGTTGCTCGCGATGCGCCGGCACGTACGGCATTCGTTGCAGGCGTCAGTGCCACCGCGCTCGCAATTCAACGCTTGTGCGAGGCGTAAGGCCAACAGCGCCTTGCCGATGTGGCGCGGCCCGCTGATCAAGTAGGCATGGGCCGGTCGGCCACCGGCAATCGCATGCCGGAGCATGTCAACCGCCCATTCGTGGCCAATTAGTCCCCAGTTGTCGAGCGTGCGCGCCGTCACGACTACCCCTCCCAACGACGTAGGGCAATCACTGCATTAATACCGCCAAAACCGAACGAATTGCTCAGCGCCACGTTGACCGTCGCTTTGCGCGCCACCAACGGCACATAGTCGAGATCACATTGCGGGTCTGGGTTATGTAAATTAATCGTCGGTGGGATGATTTGGTCGCGCAGCGTCAAAATCGTCGTCACCGCCTCAACTGCCCCGGCGGCCGCCGTCAGGTGGCCAATCATCGACTTGGTGGCAGTAATCGGGATGTTGTAGGCATAATCGCCGAAGACGCGTTTAATCGCCTGGGTCTCGACGATGTCACCCACATGTGTGCTGGTGGCGTGGGCGTTGATGTGATCAACCTGTTGCGGGGTAATCCCAGCGCGTTCGATGGCCATCTGCATGGCACGCGCCGCTCCGAGTCCCTCAGGGTGGGGTGAGGTGACATGATAGGCGTCGCTGGTGGTACCGTAACCAACCAACTCGGCAATTATCCGGGCGCCACGGCGCTTGGCGTGGCTCAAGCGCTCCATCACGAGTACGCCGGCGCCCTCGCCAATCACAAAGCCATCGCGGTCGACATCAAACGGGCGCGAGGCGCCTTGGGGGTCATCGTTGCGCATCGACAAGGCTCGGGCGGCGCCGAAGCTCGCCAGTGACAAGCGGGCTATCGGGGCCTCACTACCGCCGGCCAAGATGATGTCGGCGTCGCCGCGCAACAGCACATTGGCGGCCTCGCCAATCGATTGTGTGCTGGCCGCACAGGCCGTGGCGATGGTCGTGTTATAGCCGGTCAAGCCAAGTTGGATGCTGACTTGGCACGACGGCATGTTGGGGAGCGACAGGGTGATGTAGAAGGGGTTGACCTTGGCACACCCACGGGTCACGATGGTCTCAACGGCTTGCTCGGTATCAATCGCCGATGATGAGCCGTCAGCAATCATGGCGCCGATGCGATGGCGGTTGTCGTCATTCACCTCGATGCCGGCGTCGGCAATGGCCTCGCGAGCCGCTGCAACGGCGAGTTGACTAGCCCGCGAGATGCGCCGGGCCTCTTTGGCATCCATGTAGTTGCGTGGGTCAAAGTCGGGCACTTGGGCGGCAATTCGCACCGCCGCATCGCCCATTTCGTAGAGGGTCATCGGGCCAGCGCCACTTTTGCCAGCGAGGAGTTGTTGCCAGAATGTCTCAACGCCCACGCCGAGTGGTGCGGCCACCCCCATGCCCGTAATCACGATACGCTGATCGTCTGGGTCGAAGCTCTCGTGGATAGCAGCTAATGCTGCTGTCAACTGGGTGCCACTGAGTCCGGCGGCAAGCAGACGCTGGCGAATCATCTCGTGTGAAGGCGGTTGTTGCATGTTCGACACCCATGTTGGCTAACACATTTAATATATTGTTGATATTGAGTATAGCACGCATGCTCCTATCCACGCAGATACCAGACCACGACAACCGCAATCGCCACTCCCCAGCGGTAGTAGGCAAAGACGCCAAGCCCGATGCGGCGAATCCAGCTCAACAGCAAATCAATCACCACCACGCCCACCACCGCGGCCGTGACCACGCCAACCAGCATGGTGACCACATCGCTGCCTTGAATCAGCAACAAATCGTCGGCTTTGACGGCCACTGCGGCCAGTGTAATTGGCGTACTCAGCAGAAAGGCAAAGCGGGCTGCCGCATTGCGATCAAACCCGAGCACACGCGCCGCACTCATGGTCGCCCCCGAGCGTGACACGCCCGGCACCAAGGCACAGGCCTGTGCCAGACCAATCCAGACGGCGTCGCGCCAGCCGAGCTGGGGCAATTCACGGTGCGTCTGCCCGACCCGGTCGGCATAGGCGATCACGATACCCATGATGGCGAGTACCACGGCAATTTGAATGGGCGAACGCAAATATGCTTCGATGACATCCTCAAATAAGACGCCCACGATAGCCGCCGGGAGCGTGCCCACAACAATTGCCACGATTAGCTGGGTTTGTTGATTGCGCACGCCGCGCAACAACTGCGGCGTCGCTTTGACGAGATCGAGCAAATCATCGCGAAAGTAAAACAACACGGCCGCCAGCGTACCGACATGCAAGCCCACATCGAAGGTCAGCGAGTGGAGCAGGTCGTTGTCCCAGGCAAAGAGCCACGGCAACAAGATGAGATGCGCCGATGACGAAATCGGCAAAAACTCGGTAATACCCTGCAAGGCGCCCATCATGAACGCCGCCCACTCACCAATCGCCACCGACACAATCGCCAACACGACAATACAGATGCTTAATACACGCGTGAGCGTCGTCACACTCAACTCCTCACTCTAACGACCACAGGTCAAGGGATTCTCAGCTTGATTGCGCACCCGGTCGTACTCCGCCAAATACTGCGCTGCCAGTTGCGGACTGCGGATAATCAACAGATTCTCGTCGTTGCTCTGCTCAGCGCTTTTGGTAAAGTTGTACGACCCGGTAATCACCACATTGTCGTCGATAATCATCGTCTTGTGGTGCATGATGTAACAATTGCCGTCAGACAAAATATCGACACCGCCATCCTCAAGGATGGCAAACTCGGAGCCGATGCCTTTCGCATTTTGGCGCTCCATCACACCCGCCACTGACAGCCCACGCGCATGCGCCGCAATCATGGCTTGACCGATGGCGTCGTCGGTATACGAGAAGGCCATGAAGCGCACCTGTGTCCGTGCTTGATTAATCGCCTCCACAATCAGGGCATTTGATTTGTCTTTGGGCGAAAAGTAGTAGTCAAGCGATCCATCGGGCAGGGTCACCGTCTCAAACGGCGCGTTGCCCGTTTTTTTGGTGCCAAAGTCACCGGCCATGAACTGATCGACCTCACGCGTGTAATCGGCCGCCATGGCCCGGTTTTCGATGCGCAACATGTTGTTGTTGTTGCGGTAGGTGTCATTGAACGTCATGTTCCACGAGCCGGTCCAGACGATGCGCTTGTCAAACACGCCAATCTTCTGGTGCATGAA
>CAYZZI010000088.1:0-5454 GCA_964482795.1 uncultured Klebsiella sp. | reverse complement strand
TTGCCCTCAACGGTTTTTAAGACCGTAGCGTCTGCCATTCCGCCACTCCGGCAACGTGCTAATCATAGCACGAATTACCAGCCGACGGCAAACGCTTTTTGCCTGCTACGCCTGACGATTGACCAACGCAAAGGTCAACATGCCCTCGCACGCCAACGCCCCATCAACCGTGGCCTTGGCTGAGGCTTTGCCAATCCCGCGCTTCATCGCCTCGATCGTCACCTCAAGGCGCAAACTGTCGCCCGGCACCACCGGTTTGCGGAATCGCACTGACTCGATGCCCGCAAATAAGGCAATCTTGCCCTGATTCTCCGGCAACACCATGCCAGCCACCGCCCCCGTCTGCGCCAAGGCCTCGACAATCAAGACCCCCGGCATAATCGGATAATCGGGGAAGTGCCCCTGAAAGAACGGCTCGTTAATCGTCACCTGCTTGATTGCTACCGCCCGCACGCCCGGCTCAAGCTCGACAATCCGGTCAATCAACAAAAACGGATAGCGATGCGGAATGACCTTCATAATATCTTCGACGCTCATCACCATATTCGTGGTACTCCTCTTGTATATGCCGTGCCCACATTGTAGCATTTTGTCAAAAAAACGGCGCCGCCGGTACTATACCGGCAACAACAACGACAACAATCCGCCCATAAAGATGACCAGCGGGAGCAGACTCAGCCGCACCGCCCATGCATCATCACGACGCCATACCAACGCCACCAACGTACACACACTCCCCACCAGCCCCACGACAAACGTGGTCGATTCATAGACCGACAAGATGGCATACATGCGATCGGTCGATGCCATCATTGGAAACACAAGACTATTCACGCCGAACAACACTACACTCAGAATTGCACCCACAACTCCCCACCATCCGATACGACTCTGTGGCCAAATACGCATGGTGCATCTCCTTAGTGCGCACTACAAGTGCAGTGCATCTAACACCACAATCATGGTGCGTACAAATACGAATCCGAAAATCGGCAGTGTGGCTGCTCGTACCGTCCAGGCATTATCCCGCCCAAATAAGGCGATAACACTGCCGATACTCGCAGTAAACACCGTCAGACCCAAGCTATACCCGTAATACGGCAACACGTCGGCAAGCCACCACGCTCCGTATCCTGACACTTTGATCATATAGCCGTTGATGATATACAGCACCACAAACGAGATAAACGATAGCGCAGCCACCCAGCCGATGCGCGTACGCGGCCAAAACGAAGTAGCCATGGTTCTCTCCCCATTGACCTTAATCGAACGGAGCAATCAAAAACTCACCCACCAAAAGAAACACCACAAACAATCCTGGGAGCAATGCAAGCCACAACACCCATGAACGCTCATGGTGTCGAATCACGGCGATTACCGCGCTAATACTCGCTGCAAGACCAACACCCAACATCCCAAAGCCGATTGCCATCCATACCGCTACCGGGAGCTGTGATGCGATTTGCCCCATCGCAGTGTCGCGCAAATCATTCAGCAGGGCGACGTTCAGTTGATTTACAATAAAAAGCACAAAGAACCCGATGAGCAACGATTGCGCAAGTCTCCCCGCACGGCTCTGTGGTGCGTGTCTCCATGACGAATGTGTCATTGGCCTACTCCTTTTACGCATCTCATCGTGAATATGCGACAATGGTAAGGGATAACGATGAATGATGACGTATAACAGGCAGTATACACCCATGCTTCATATTGCCGTGAATGGCTTTTTTTGGGATAAACCAACCGTCGGCGTCGGCCAGTACCTGCACGGGCTCCTCAACGCCATCACGCACGTTGATGCGGTGCGTATCGACCTCATCATTCCAGCCGACACCACGCCCCCCGAGGTGCCAACCGGCGTTACACTCCACGTCGCGCGCACCCCGTTCGACGGCGTATCTGCCAATCTCGCCAAGCTCTGGTTCGAGCAGATTGCCGTACCACAAGCTGCTGCACGCCTCGGTGCCCAACTCCTGCATGTGCCGTACTTTGCCCCACCGTATATGTGTGGTATACCCGTCGTCACAACCATCCCCGATCTCATTCCACTGACACGCCCGGCATACCGTGGCAGTGCCTTGGTGCGCGGCTACATGGCGCTCGTCAAAGCTGCCAGTAAGCGCAGTCACACATTGCTCACTATTTCGCACGCCGTCGCCCAAAGTGCTAGTCAGCTCTTACGCCGCCCGGTCGACAAGATTGTCGTCACCCACTTGGCCGCCGACCCGATGTACACGCCACACGCCGATGCAGTGGCGTATGTCGCCCAACGAGGCATCATCGGGCCGTATATCTATTACGTAGGGGGCTATGACGAGCGCAAAAACGTCATGACTCTCGTGCGCGCCTTTGCCGCGTTGCCCGATCATATCCGCACACACACGTGGTTAGTGTTAGCCGGCAAGGTGCCCAGCCACAACCGCACGCTGTTCCCCGATATTGATGCCGAAATCGACCGGCTCGGCATCCGTGCACGAGTCAAACACATCGATGTCAGTCGCGTAGATAATCCGTATTTGTATAGCGCCGCCACGCTCTTCGTCTATCCATCGTTTCTCGAGGGCTTCGGCTTGCCGCCACTTGAGGCCATGGCCTGTGGCACGCCAGTGGTGTGTAGCAATCAATCGAGTCTGCCCGAAGTCGTAGGTGATGCGGCCATCCTCGTCGATCCTTCGGACATATCAGCGTGGCGCGATGCGCTCGCACGGCTGTTGCAGGATCCCCATCAACGTGCTGCCTTGCGTGCAGCCGGGATGCAACGCGCCCAACGCTTTGATTACGTGCACACCGCCCAAACGACGGTCACGGCCTATCGGACAGTTATCAACCAGGCAGGGAGTCAGCGATGAAGATTGTCATCCTCTCAAAAGCGCTCCTGAGCGTCGCCTACCGCCGCAAAACCGATGCCCTCGCCGCCATCCCTGGCGTCGAATTAACCGTGGTCAGCCCCAGTGAATGGCGCGAGCCCAACGCCAACGTCGTGCGCTACGAGCCCGGCCCCACACCCAATTACGTGGTCGAACAGGTACCAATGTGGTTTAATGGGCGCCATCACATCCACTTTTATCCAACATTTCATCGCATTCTGGCGCGCATCAAGCCCGATGTGGTGCACGTCGACGAGGAGTCGTTCAATCTGGCCACCTTCTTGGCAATGGTGGCTGCACACCGCGTCGGCGCCAAAACCTGCTTCTACAACTACGCCAACATCGAACGCCGCTATCCGCCGCCATTCAGCTGGTTTGAACGCTACGCATTCACGCATGCGAGTCACGCCATGGCCTGCTCGCACGAGGCCGCCGACATCATCCGCAATCACGGCTATACCGGACCGCTCAGCATCATCCCGCAGACCGGGGTCGACGAGACGCATTTTGTGCCACGCCCTGATGCGCACATTGCACGCACACCGTTTACCATCGGCTATGTCGGGCGACTGGTACCCGAGAAGGGCATCGATGACGCCATCAGCGCCCTGGCCAAGCTCCCCGATCAGGTACGCATGCATATCGTCGGGGCCGGGCAGCACGAGGTTGCGCTCCGTCAACACGCTACTAATCTCGGTGTCGATACACGCATCACCTGGCAACAGCCCGTCTCCAGTCACGAGATGCCCAGCGTCATGCAACAATTCGATGCACTGGTCTTGCCATCGCGCACAACAGCCAACTGGAAAGAGCAGTTCGGCCGCGTCCTCATCGAGGCCATGGCCTGTGGCATACCTGTCATCGGTAGCAGTTCGGGCGAGATTCCACATGTCATCGGCGATGGCGGTCTTGTCTTTGCGGAAGGTGATAGTCAGGTACTTGCCCAGCATGTACAGACGCTCCTGCACGAGGCTGATACCTATGCTCACATCAGCCATCAGGCACGTCATCGGGTCCTTCTCACATACACCCAAACAACACTTGCTCAGACATACATGCATATTTATCAGCAGATATGTACATTATGATGAAATTATTAATTACAATTGTGACATAATTGAACATTTAAAGATTACATTGCATGAATATGTGAGTTTTGTAAATTACAGTATACAAATCATTACAATCCGTATAGAAAACAACACTATATGTATATATAATGCAACCTGATTATGTTATGCATCGATATCAAAAGCATCACGACGATACGTATGCAATCAGAAGGAGTATTCATGCTCGAGCAAACACGCACACGCATCCATTATTTGATTATAATTGTCATGCTTGCGAGTATGACATTTGTTACTGCTACTCCCACGTACGCTGCGATCCCCACCACGTCAAACCCAACAGGCAGCGGCACTCAAGGTGTACGTATTATCGCCAATCCATCGTTCGAAGAGTACGACGCAAGTGGTCGTGCTGATGGTATGATCTGCGAAGACGATATGAACGGCTGGTTGACCACGCATCCGAATCAAACAAGCACCGTGTCATGCCCACCATTCGAAGTATGGACGTATCCATTCTCAAACAACATCGAAAATCGTGCAGCGCCAGACGGCACACATGCCATTGAGCTTAATGCCTACAATGCATCAATGGCCTATCAGCCCATTTGTATGAGCGGTGGCGAGACTTTCACCTTCCAATTCCATCATATTACCCGCGACCTGAGCCCAGGTTTCGGGAGCACGGGTACGGATACGATTGCGTTCCGCTTTGGTATTCCATCAACACTCGCGTCATCATCAAAGACACCAGACATTGAGGCCAATTCACTCGAAGTCATTCGTGTGTCTAACCAGTGGAACGGAAGCTCGACACCACCAACTGCATCCGTTGTGTCAAAACATGCCAACACGAGTGGCGAAGCCGTCACAGTACTCAGTACCACCTATTGGGTCAAAGTCTCCGGTAGTTTTACCACGCCGGCCGGATTTGATGGCATTCGCAATCTCGGCTTCTTTGGTATTACGCCAACGAGTTCAGTCGGTAACGTCATCGACGACATTACAATCGGGCTCAAGCCAATCGTAGACATGGGTGCTACGCGAGACACCTCAGCCAGTGAAATTCAGACACCCACTTCACTAAGCATTCGTATCAACGGCCGTGTCGAGGCGAACACCAAAATCGCATTACAGATGAAACAAGGCACGGCAACGCCTGATGCGGACTTCCGCATCGGTACCGTCTCTGCAGGCGCATACGGCACCGCATCGGTCACGCACACACCCGGGAGCAGTGTGTGGTTGATTACCGTACCTGCTGGTGACTACGATGGCGGCGTGGTTCGTCGCAGTACCCGTAGTGGGTTAACGATCCCCATCCAATATCTCACCGATGCTACGAGTGAATCAGACGAATATGCCTGGTTCGAAATCGCCAATCCTGGTGTCAGTAGTTCATCGAGTAACTGGGACAAGGGCGACCCCACCTGTAACAACTCAGAAAAAAATGATGGTGCCGTGTACACCATGCGTAACGTGGTACCTACCGCCACACCGATAACACCATCAGCCAC
>CAYZZI010000087.1:0-5687 GCA_964482795.1 uncultured Klebsiella sp. | reverse complement strand
TTTAGCACCACCACCTGGATCCTGATCATCGTGCTCGGCCTCTTTGCCCAGACCATCGGCTGGCTCGCCATCAACTACGCCCTTGGTCATCTGCCGGCCTCAATCACCTCGGTCACGCTACTCGGCCAAGTCGTGATTGCCGCGCTCCTGGCGGTGCCACTGCTCGGCGAGCCCATCCGCGAAAGTCAAATCATCGGCGGACTGCTCATCATCGGTGGTATTATTTTGGTAAATCGTCGTTGAGGCAGTGACACCATGACCAATCCCATTCGACTCATCTTTTTGGGAACCCCACATCTCGCCACCATCCCGCTGCGGGCACTCCACGCCATGCCCGGCGTCGACATCGTGGCCGTCATCACCCAACCAGATCGCCCGAGTGGGCGTGGCCGTCAACTCACGCCACCACCAGTCAAAGTGGTCGCCCAAGAGCTGGGCATCGCGACCATCCTGCAACCCGAGACGCTCAAAGACGATGCAGTGGTCGCCCAAATCGCCACCTTGGCGCCCGACATCGGCGTAGTGGCCGCATACGGCGAGATTCTGCGCAAAAACGTCCTTGCTATCCCGCCACACGGCTACCTCAACATCCACCCATCGCTGTTGCCCCGCCACCGCGGCCCGGCCCCGGTTACCAGTGCGATTCTCGCCGGTGACCGCGATGTGGGCGTCAGCGTGATGCAACTGGGCAGCAAAATGGACGCTGGGCCGATTTTGGTGCAACACCGACAACCCCTGACGAATGACGACCGTGCAGGCACGTTGACCGAGGCGCTGTTTCATGTGGGGGCACGGTTGCTCTGCGAGGTGCTCCACCCGTATATCGACGGCACGCTGACACCGACCCCACAAGACGATGCGCAAGCCACCTACATCGGTCTGTTGAGTCGGGATGACGGGCGAATTGATTGGCGTCAATCGGCCTGCCAGATTGCCCGGCTGAACCGGGCCTACGACCCGTGGCCGGGGACGTTTAGCACGCTCAACGATCAGCCGTTCCGCATCATCACGGCGCGCGCCCTCGATCAGTCGCACAGCCGGCCGGTTGGTAGCGTGGTTGACACCCCAGACGGTCCAGCCGTGGTCTGCGGCACGGGCCTTCTTGTCCTGGATACCGTCCAACCGGCCGGCAAAAGTGCCATGACGGCGCGCGACTGGTACCGTGGTGTGCGCCAGCCCGATGCCATGGTGCTCGCCTAAATGCTTTCACACAAAAGAGAACGTGCGTGACCACACAACCACACCAACGCCCAGCATTCACCGGTATCACGCCTGGGCCCCTCGACAACCCCGATATTGCCCAACGCCAAGCGCACTACGAGCAGGTACTCCACCCGCAACTGGTGGCCTTGGCCGACCTGCTCTATACGCACGGCGAACGCACGCTGCCCAAACGCTGGTCGCTCTACACCACCAGCTTCAAGCAACAACCACGGCACCCACAGCCTGACCAGGCGAGTAGCGCCTACCTCGTGATTGACCGACCGCCCCGCGGCGGCGGTATTTATGTCAGTATCGACGGCCCGGCACAACAACTCGTGGTAGCCTTGCAACTCGCACCACGCTTGCGCGATGCGTTACGACGGCTGTTGGCCATTGATGATCAGGTTGCCGCACAGTTGGCGACCTGCACCGATGTGCGCTTTCGCGGGGTCAATCAAGGCGATACGACGGCGCCGTGGTACGAGCGCTATGTCAATCAACGGCGCCCGAGCCCGTTGTTGTGTGGCTTTCAGCGCCCACTCAGCGACCCCGAGGTTGCCACCCCGGCCATCGGCGCGTGGATTTGTGGGCATGTTGGCACGTTACTAGCGCTCCACGATGCGATTATTCAGCACGTGATTGCGCCAGCCCCCCGCATCCGCGAGGCATCGGTTGTCTACGACACCGCACCGGCGCTCGAGGTTATCGTTCAGCGCATCGCCCAGAGTGGGGTCATCATGCCCGAATCGGTGATTCGCCAGATGCACCTGAGCCTGCAACAACGCCCGTTTGTCATCCTCGCCGGCCCGCCCGGCGTCGGCAAAAGCCTGCTGGCTCGGCGGTACGCCGATGCCTTATACGGTGCTGATAGCCACGGCGATAATCCGGCCTTTTTGCGCGTTGCCGTGCAACCCGACTGGCATCATGCTCGCGATATTTTGGGGTATTACAACGCACTGGCCGATGTCTTTCAGCCAACACCATTGACGCGACTGCTCCTCGAGGCGCTGCGCAAACCGCGTCAGCCGTTTGTGGTCTGTCTCGACGAGATGAATCTGGCCCGGCCCGAGTACTACCTCGCGCCGATTTTGTCGGCCAGCGAAAGCGTGGACCGCCTGATTGACTTGGGCATCCCCGGGCATCAGGCTCGCCTCAGCGACGGCGAGAGTATCCCCAACCCACTGCCGCTGGCGCGCAACATTTTGTGGATTGGCACCGTCAATCAAGATGAATCAACCTATGACGTCACACCGAGAATTCTCGATCGCATGCATCTCATCGACATGCCACCCGTTGATTTGTCTGCGTGGCGCGCCAGCTGGCCCCACCCCATCGATACCCGCCAGTGGCAGACCGTGGTGACGCTGCAGCGCTCCTTGACGACGGTGGAGCGCCCGTTCGGCTATCGGTCGCTCAGCGATTTGTGGGGGATTGTGGCACAAGCGGATGGACCAACGCAGGCCGATGCGTTGTTCGATGAGCAACTGCGCCAGCGCCTGAGTAGTCGCCTCAAAGGGCAACGCTCACTGGCGCTGTGGCAACAGATTGGGGCAGCCGTGGTCGACTATCCGCTCACGGCACAACGCATCACGCAGTTGCGTGAGCAACTCCAACGGAGTGGCTTTGTGCAGCCGTAACGCATCGTGGTGGACTGCACAACTCGAGGCATCATTTTTAAAGAAAGAGAAATCGCACCATGGACATGATCGTCAATTGTTTGTGTTTGTTGGGGATGGTCTGGGCCGCCTCAGCCGTCATCAACGCCTTTCGTGGCCGCCGGCGCCCGATGGGTGGTGGCTACCCGGGATCTGGCTACGGCTACAACAACGGACCCGGCTGGGGTGGCATCTTGGGCGGCCTCGGGCTCGGCTGGTTGCTCGGCAGCGCCTGGCAACAAAACCAGGACGAGGCCACCTATCAAGAGCAACTCGACACCCAACAGGCCTACATGGAGGATAGCTACGGCAGTGGCTACGACGCCGAAAACAGCTGGGGCAACGGTGACAACGGCGGCGATTGGGGCGGTGGTGGCGATTGGGGTGGCGGTGACAGCGGTGGCGGCTGGGGCGACTCATCGGATTAACGCCGCCCCGCCACACATGGATTTAGGGCATACTCGTCAGTTGCACCAGCGCCTCAAGCACGCGCGCTTGTTGTGCTGCATCCATCGTCAGGTAGCGCTGTTTGCCGCGCGCGCCCGGCACAAACGTGGTGAATCCGTCGTTGGCCACCACTACCTTGCCGGGCTGACTCAGCCCAAAGTAGCCGCGCTCAGGCAAGACGGCATACAACGCCGAGGCGAGATCCCAACACGGGCGCTCCTCGTCGGGGGCACAATAGGCGTTGTAGGCCTCGACGATGATATGACGCGCGCGGTAGCCGAAGTCGTTGGCAATTGAGACCCGCGGGTAGCGCAAGGCCCAGCCAATCTCGAACCCACCCCAGACAATCGGGGTCGGCCACGTGGCCGCCAGCATTTGCATGGCCGGGATGTCGCTGATGACGTTGAATTCAAGAAAGCGCTGATTGCCGTCAATCGGCATAAATGCGCCTGCCATCACCGACAGCAGGCGCACTTTGCGTTTAATCAGGGCCACATCCTCGGGATTACTCAGCATAATCGCCATGTTGGTGGCAAACCCGACGTGGACAATGGTGACGGAGCCATCCGGTAACCGCTCGAGCGTCGCGCGCAAAAGGTCAACGGCGTCGGGGGCGGATTTGGGCTTGTAGTGATGCGGCCAGGCCTTGCCTACCGCCAAAAACGAGCTATTGTTGGGGGTTGGCCCGTGGCGCATTACCCCGACCGGGATGGTGCCGCGCCCATAAAAGCGATTGATGGCCGCGCACATGCGCGCTGCGTCGTGGCCCGGGCGCGACAAAATAACTGCCTCGAGCTGGCAATAGCCACGATCCTGCAGGTTGTGCAAGACGGCCATGGCCAAGGCGTCGTCGACATCGTTGCCCATGTCGGTATCAAGGATGATGTGGTGCATCGTTGCACTCCTTTGGGGTAATCAGATAGGGATATGATACCGCACGTAGAGCATCACCAAGAGTCGCCTCGGTCACCGGTGTACATGATGCAGCCGGCACCCACATCAAAAATCGACTGAATATTCTTGCCCTCTCTATCCCAGGCCACAATCGTCTTGGTTGAGCCATTTGGTCCCCACACAGTCGTGAGCATAGCAGATTTATTGTTGTTCCAATACGTGGTGTAATTCGAACTAGTGATTGATCCGCCATACATTGATTCGAGTGCCACCAAAATTGACTGCTTGATATCGTTATTCGAGTTAGCCCCAAACGCTTTCAACTCATCAACCATCACTTCACACTTGGCACGCGACACAAAGTAATCCGCTTTGGCAAGGCGATCGCGGTAATCGTTCAGCGTTTTGGCGGTGCGGGTGGCCTCATCTTCGAGTTGGCCGACGCGTGTTGTCAACGACTTGTTGGTTGAGTTTGCTCGATTCAACTCCTCGACCACGGTGTTGTACTGGGTAATCGTTGTCGCCAACGTGGTTTGCGTATCGGTGAGTGTCTGCTTCTGTTGGGCAATCGTCAGTTCCTGCTGATTACTTTTGACAAAAAAGCTGACGCTTGTATACCCCAACACGGCATTCGCAATCACACTCAGGATCAAGAGTGCGACGAGGATGATGGTTGTTGTGCGCATGGGGGGAGACTCCTATCTTATGCTGTTTGGGGGCATCCATTCTCGTCGAAAATCCCTGAATCACTTCCAATCACGCGTATCATCAGAATACAAGTAACATGCATAGCTTGCTTCATATATTGCTTGAATCGATTGATTATCATCTCGCCATGATATAACAACATATGTGGTGAATGTACCCCAATTGATTTCTACAAACTCGGTTTTTGAGTCTGACCATAAGGGAACCATCGTTGATCGCACAATATTGCCGACATATAAATTCCGTACGGCTTTGTACAGCGCAGGTTTCACATCATCATTTGATGTAGCAGAGAGTACGTCAATTTGGTCAATCAGCACCGGGCACATATCTGGTGACAATGGCCTTGTTGACTGTGCAAGTCGCACACGATAACTATTCATATCACGCTGAGTATCCTCTTGAGCGTCCTGTAATCTACCAATAGAATTTTGCTGTCCATCAATAATTTGATTGGCTTCTTTAATCTCAGCAGTCGCATTATTGTATTGCTCAACCAACTCATTGATGCGCGTTTGCTTCTGATTCACACTCTCTTGCAAAGCAAGAAGCTGACGATCTGCAGAAAGGACCAAAACACCTAATAACGCGTTCCCAACCAAACTCAATACCAACACCACAATCGAGAGTATACGCACATTCTCACCTCATTAATTACATGTATACGTAATTAATGATATTTGACACAACATATTTGGTCAACTGCGGGCTACTCTTCGTGCAATCGCGGGCCTTGCCACTCACTGATGCGTTGGTCTTGGCGCAGGGTAATGCGCCGGT
>CAYZZI010000086.1:0-5787 GCA_964482795.1 uncultured Klebsiella sp. | reverse complement strand
CCTATCCGTATCGTTCTTTCACCGCAGGCCATGCACTGACGGTGTGGCTGGGTGTTTTGCAGCCTGCAGGCCATCATGGAATGAATAATGTCGAATACACTTGCCAAAAAAATCGGGTATACTTTAGTAACTTTATTAAGTAACGGAGGTTTGACATGACTACTGCGGTCGATCAAATTCAAAGCTGGCGCGACGAGCAAGAGCGTTCCTTACGTGCTGACGACAGCTGGCTTACGTTGGCCGGCTTATTCTGGTTACAAGAGGGTGAGAACACATTTGGCAGTGGCGAGAATCAACACCTCGTCTTCCCATCTGGTTCATGTGCAGCACACGTGGGTACCTTGGTTCGCCAGGGCGAGCGAGTCACGTTGCAAGTTGCGTCTGGTGCAACCGTCACGGTCAATGGCGAAGCAGTCACCCACGCCGCACTAACCGCAGACGGCGATGGCAAGAATCAGCCCGACCTGGTGCGCCATGGATCGCTGAGCTTCTTTGTGATTACGCGCGGCCATCGGGTCGGCATCCGTTTGCGCGACACTAACAGTCCAGTGCGACAACAATTCGCCGGGCGCGTCTGGTTCAACCACGATCCAGCCTACATCGTTGAGGCAACCTTCACGCCGTACGAAGCAGGCAAAACCATCCCCATCCTCAACATTCTCGGTGATGTGACCGATACCCCTTCACCAGGATTTGTCACGTTCAGCGTGAATGGGCAGACGTGTACGCTCGATGCCACGGCAGCTGGTAGCGGATTATTCTTCAACTTCCGTGATAAGACGTGTGGCAAAGAAAGCTACGGTGCCGGGCGCTTCATGATGGCTGGCGCACCAGTCAACGGCACGGTTACGCTAGATTTCAACAAGGCAGTCAATCCGCCATGTGCATTTACCATATATGCGACGTGTCCTGTGGCACCGCTGCAAAACCATTTGCCAGTGGCCATACCCGCTGGCGAGAAGTATGCAGGTGAACAACACTAGTGCAATCTACTTCAATCTGCACACCGAGGTAGATACGTATTATTCACAAGTAGCACGAACCGGTTGTACAAACGTACAACCGGTTTTGATAGGAATCGATTATGTCACTTGACCTGTATACCCACCGATTTGTACCGGCCACCGTCCCTGGCCTACCAACAATAGTTGCCCTCCACGGCACTGGCGGCAACGAACACGATTTGATTGGATTGACCCAGACGATTGCGCCTGGCTGTGCGATTATCAGCCCACGTGGTAATGTGAGTGAGCGCGGCATGCCCCGCTTCTTCAAGCGGTTCGCTGAAGGGGTATTTGATCTCGAGGATGTGCAACGTCGAGCCGGTGAGCTGGCCTCGTTTGTAGCGTCAGCGGCAATCAACTACCAGTTTGATGCCAAAAACGTCTATGCACTTGGATACTCCAATGGTGCCAATATCGCCATTGCCACCCTGTTACTTCACCCACAAAGTCTGCGCGGTGGCATCTTTTTACGCGCACAAACCACCTACACGCCGGAAGTGTTACCAAATTTGTCGGGCAAGGCGCTGTTCATTGGTGCAGGCCGTGCCGATCAACTCATCCCCGCCACGCAAAGCGATGAATTGCAGCAACTCCTTCAACGCGCCGGAGCGAGCACCACACTTTCGTGGCAGAACGCAAATCATGGACTTGTACAGGGTGACGTGGAGATGGCTGCGGGGTGGTTCAACGCATTAATTGCATAATAACACCGCAAAGCGCCGGACATGGAGATTTCCATGTCCGGCGCTTCGTCGTCGTTAGCGTGCGAGCGTCTGCCATATCGAGTCAATGGATTGACCCACAAAACGCTCTGGAGCAATTCGTTGCCACTCGGCTTCGATTTCGTCATACATGCGTGGACTTGCGATTGGTCGCAGTGCATCCTTGAAGGCACGTGCTGCGTCAAATTGCGCTTGCGTGAACGTCATACCGTCTGTTTGTTGACTGACCATGCCACGTATGGTGGGTTCAAACTGGGTCAATAACGCATCAGCGTCACGGCGTATCGGCTCATTCCGCGCCATGATGCCGAGCAACTCAATAGTATGCCGATAAAAGAGATTTTGCAGACGTTGACCAGTCGCATGCGAGCGCAAAACGTTGTCGCGGAATGCATAGAGCATGCGCATCTTTGACTGACTCTCAGCGCTCGTCCCGAGCATAAAGTCCAAACTACAATCATTACACGTTGGATTCTGACTTTCGTCACAGGTATCGGCTACCACCGTGGTGGCCGGGCCAATGGGGAGCGTCAATGCGCTATATGCGTTGATTCTGCCAAATCCCAACTGATTGTTGAAGCTACCTGGCGTTGCTGAATCGGTTGCATTGATTAACAACCACCACAGTTGCGCTTGACTCATCGAACGTGTCGATAAGGCGAGCCCGGCAACACCGGCGACCATCGGTGAAGCCATGGATGTCCCCGATGCCTGGTCGTACTCGGGAGTCGTGTAGGTGCTTAATACGTTATGTCCAGGAGCTACAATGTCCAGTTGCACGCCGTAATTGGAAAAGTACGCACGATTCCCTGCGATATTTGTGGCACCCACCGCCAACACGCGTGACGAAGAGGCGGGGTATCCGACCTTTTCGATGCCATCGTTACCAGATGCAGCAATCATGAACATGCCGCGTTCGTACGCGTAATTAATCGCATTTGCCAGCGTTTCAGAACAGCCACAGTTAGGATCCATGCCCAAACTCATATTCGCAATGTCTGCCCCCTGATCAGCCGCATGACGAAGTCCTTTTGCGATGCTCTCGACATCACCACTTCCTTCGGCGTCCAACACTTTGACGGGCAGAATTTCACACTTTGCACAGATACCGGCCACACCTATCCCGTTATTGGTTGATGCCCCAATAATACCGGCCACATGTGTACCATGCCCATTATCATCATCGGCGGTGGCATCGTTGTTTATGAAGTCATAATCGATGTCGGTGCGCAGTCGTGGTCCCACCAAATCGGCGTGTGCCAACGAAACACCCGTGTCAATAACGGCGACAAGGATGCCTGAGTCACCACGACTGATTGCCCACGCCTCATTCACATCAATGTCGGTATCCGCAGAATTCGCCAGGCCCCACTGCTCTCCAAATAGCGGATCCGGTGTGAGCTCTTCTTCGGGCTCCGGGAGAATTGGAACAAACTCATCAATCCAGGTAGTCACCTTTGTTACGTCGGTATACACGCCAGGATTTCGGTCGTTACACATCAGACTTGTACTGGCCACACCGATTGCATAGAGTAATCCATCTGTACCACGTGCTGATAACGCACCACCAACGTCACTGTTACACAGTTGCGTGCGTGTCCGATTGACGGTCGCAGGATCGGCACACATCAGGCTCTCTGCAAATGTCGCACCAAATTGCTTCTTACAGGTATCGGAGTTCTTGACCTGTGCATCCGATTTGCGGAGGTTGGGGAGCAACGGTTGTGCACCCGGTTGTGAGATACCCCATCCCAACATGACAGCTTTCGACAAATCGACATCGCTCTGCGACAAGGCAATCTTTGCCACTTGTATGTTCGGTGCCAACTTGAACGGCGCCGTCAATTCAAGCAGTGCCACATCATTGAGCTTTTTGGCACGATTATAGTTTGGGTGTATCTGTATGCGTTGGACGGCTCGAATTTGCGCACCACGTGAATTGCGCACATCGAGCATCCCTGCAACAACCTCTACGGACTGGGTGCGCCGTCCTTGGACGCATTGTGCGGCCGTGAGCACCCACTTCTGATCGATGATGGTTGCACTACACAGCACATTGCGCGATCCTTTGAGTCGGATGGATGCTTGTGCGGTCGCATCGTTGGCCGTGGCGGTAACTCCATTGATCAACACCGGTTTGGTTTGTTGAGCCGGAGCGAGCAACTGCACCCGATAATTTACTTCGGCATAGGCCACTTCGGGGAGTTGTTCAGCATCGGCCATAAACCGGTTAACGTCGACGCCACGTGGCAGTGTAATCACGAGCGTCCCCACCAGCCCGTTCGCGAGCGCACGACTGTCACGCCCAAAGAGCGCATTATCGTACAAATGCGTCATCGAGACCACTTGATACTGGGCTGCTAATGCATTTAATGGCGCAATACCACTACTTCGCGCATCCACGGTAGCACGTTGGACACGCTCGGCATGCAATTGTGAGATACCCACGATGACTTCACGCGTTGACTCATCATTGGGGAGCACTTCATTTGCACGCAACGGTGGCGTTGAACGGATGACGAGTGCGGCAACCATCATGAGGAGTACTACACTTAATTGACGCCATCGTATGGTCTGCCGATAGTTACCCACGCCGTGCTCCTTTGCGCATGCTGCGCTGTACGTCATAATTGCATCATTATACTGCAAACGCCATTTCTGTACCGTTATGACGTAATCCAGACTACATCTGGTTGCAACCACGCCGGTGCATACCGTGCATTGGCCAACGAAATCGGTAATACCGCATCAGCAAGCTGAATCCCCAAGGCATCGCGCATATACGCTCGCCGCGCCTGAATCACCTGCCACAACTCTGGATCAAGCGCTGCCAACTCGGCGCGCAAACCAACATCTGCCAAAATCACGGCATCTTCGCAGTTGAGCGCCGTACCGCTCGGCGTCTCTGTCGGGATGATGTCACACTGAATCAACGCACCTGATACGAGCGTATCCGTCGAACCCGGTCGAATCGGCGTATGACACCACTCATCAATACTCCCCAGATGCCCCGGGTTGAGCGACGGCACAAACGGCGCTCCGGTCAACGACTGCATCACCACCTGATGGATGTGTCCACCCTGCACACCAATCCCCAACGCCTCGTACCATGCCTTTTGGGTGCGCATATACGGTGCTACATAGGCCGTCAAAAAGTGCTCACTCACCGTCTCGGCCAACACCCCGGCACGACAACATAACCCACCACGCAACCCAATCGCCGTGGTGACCGCATCGTTGAATTCAAGCTGCCGGGCACTGGGTGAACGCAGGCCAATCACATGCGTCTGACTGCCCGACATCATGCTGTGGCACGCCAGCGGGTCACCGGTGTACTGCATCGAAGCCGCCGCCTGATATTCACTCATGCCGGGGCGCGCCCCGCGCACAATGCGATCAACCATCTGTGCGGCGCGTTGTGAGCCCCAAGCAAAATGACGGATTTGGTGGGCATCGTTGCGCGAGCGCAAGCCGGTGCTCGGGTGGGTCATACAATGCGTGACATCGAGAAGGCGACAGGTGCCACCACAGGCGGCCCGGATGGCGCTGAGGAGCATGGCCGGCACAAAGGCGGGCTCGTCGCTATCACGCTCATTGGGCTCAAGGTACTTCCACCCGACCACACCAACCGATGCGCCGTCGCGCAGGCCGATTTGGCGCAAGACGGCGCTCAACTTGGGTTGTTGCGTGCGATCCTGGCCCATCAGGCCGAGGCTCTGACTGAGGTAATGGGGCAAATCGGGGCCGAGCATCGACACATAACCGACGCCTTCGTTCCCGACAATGATGGCGCGGTTTGGGCCAATCACGACGATGGCTTCTTCGAAGCGCGGATCAAAATTACTCAGAAAGGTAATATCCGCCGCGTGCTCACGATCGCCATAAATCACCACCCAATCACAGCCTGCAGCGGCGTACAACGCATCAAGACGCGCTTCGTAGACGGCAGCGGGGATTGCGCTGGGGGCTGTATGCGTCAGGTAGGTCGGCATCGGTCGGTACTGCAACATTGCATCTTCTCCATTCAAAACGCGGGCTGAGGCTATTATACGCCGGATGGT
>CAYZZI010000085.1:0-5804 GCA_964482795.1 uncultured Klebsiella sp. | reverse complement strand
CATGGTTAAGGCCGATCAGCTCGTACCGGTGTTGAGTACAGATTCGACTCATTTCTCACGGCGATTACAGAACGATGATCACCGATTTAGCGATGATAAGATTCGCTTTTCATCATGTTTGGCATTAACACCTAAGAATAACGGCATGCGCGGTGATGTATTTATTGATGTGTATGACATACATCAAATAAATAGTCTACATGTGTTTATGCATTCAGATGCGCTTGAAGCTTTTGCGAAACAGTTATTTGTATCTCAATCATTACCTGAGTATGTACTGTTTGATGGAGCTTCGATTGATGATATGAGCCTCATTCAATTGGAATTTACGTTGAATACTATGGATGTGCAATGAAACCAGCAAAACGTATTGGCAAGTTTACACATAACTTGACGCAGGTTGCCGATGAATACTTGGCCTTGGCTAAGCACGATGAAAAGATTGGTAATCAGCTTATTGTGCATAGAGAGTATAGGCATGGTATTTATTTTTTGATCCAAGCCATGGAGAAATATGTTCGTGCTAGTATTTTTCGATTGGTAAATCCTAACACTGCCTATTTCCGTGAGCGCACACGTACACACGATGTCGATGAACTCATTGTGTTTCTGATTGAAATCATTTCTGCAGATGAACTTATACGACAACAAATTAAAACACAGCTTGATGAGTATGTATTGCAGGGCGTGTGGTTTGGTAAATTACATAATGACTTGCGGTATCCCAAGTACTCAGAAAAGTATGAAAATTATTCACTATTACAGGTAACTAGTAATGATGCTCAAATCGTTTCTAGTCGTTTACAACTCCTCAAAAAGTATCTAGCTGACTTGCGTCATACTTCGTCGTAAACAATCTACACTCCCTCCCCATCATCTGCAGCTGCACACCGGCGTTGCACTGGGCAGTTGGCACAAATCTTGCGGCTGAAGCCGGCGAGGTTATGGGGGAAGATGCTGTATTTGCCATTGGTTTCGTGAATTAATGGCTCACGCGTGTTGACAATATATTGCAGTGCCTTGCTATGGCGTGTGCGGTCATCTTCGTCGCTATCATCGCCGTCCTGCGTACGCGTACTGCCCTTCATGGTGTACAACCACTTGTAGTTCGCTTTGGCCTGGCCCACCGCCGCATGTTGTTCGTAGGTGGTCTTGATGCCGTCGAGGATGTGGGGCCACATCAACTCCACCGTCTGTGCATCGGCTTCGGGGGCATAGTCGTGATACGACTGGCGCTCGCTGGCCCCACGAAAGTTGCCGTATAGCATGCGTTGATGATGATCCGACTGATAACTGATGCTACTCCCGAGTCCCCATTGCAACACAAAGCGTCGAGCACACAAGATCCATGCCGAACCCGCTTCACGCGGGACGAGTTTCCAACTTTTTCGGATGAGCTCGGGCGTCACCGACTCGTCTTGATGGAGGTAGAGCGTGGAGTATGTGTGTTTTGTCCGCTTTGCTTTCTTTCTCTCTCTCTTTACCTCCACGCCACCAATCTGCTGATGGACATGCGTGGCTGCCCGTAGTGTAGTCTGGGCAATCAACTCGAGCACCGCTGCCCGATTGCGCTCCTCGCCATTCATCTGCGTAATCCAGCTGATGGTCACCGGCGCATCGATGCCGTCGAGGGCCACCCACAAGGCATAGATGTCGCGGATATGCGCACTCTCCTGCAACGTCTCAAACAACAACATGGCCGTGTGCGCTTGTGCCGTTGCGGTGAAGTGGTGGCGTTCGAACGGCCAGCCGAGACTGGTCTCGATTGTCGGAAAGACGCCGTCGGCCATGTTGGCGATATGCACTTCTTCTGTGCGCCGTACAAAACTCAGCGCATCAAGGCTGTGCAACGAGCGCACGCGTTCCTGCTCTTCGTCGTTGAGTTCGTGTTGGCCGATTGTCGTTGATTGCCCCAATACAATCTTCACCGCCTCGATGACGGCCTCCGGATAAAATCGCCCTTGGAACGATCGATCAAACCACTGCAGCCGATCGAGCACTTGGGTACGTTCAGCAGGTGCAAGATTTTTGAGGCCGTGGTCAAGTTGGCGTTGCAATGTCTCAAAATGCTGATAGATGTCGATGCGGTCACTATCGCTCATCTGCTCAATCAACGAGACAATTGTCTCAATCACATCAGCGATATGATGCGCCTCATCTTTGGTGATATCGACCCACGACACCAGTCGGTAGTGGTTGCGCGCGGCCATACGCAAGCGTTCGACGTCGTTGTGTTGTGCGTGCTTGGGTCCAATCCGCTCAGCCAGCGATTGGAGATGGCAGAGTTGACGGGCGCGGTCACGCCATGCACGCGTACTCGTACAATCCGAAAAGTAGGGCTCGACCCGTTGCCATACTTCGTAGATATGCGCCGGCGCTGGGATATATCCGCTGACTAACATATCGCTGACATGATGCGTGGTGATTTCGATGTCGTTGCGATAGGTATTCGGCCAGGTTTGATGTAGCCGTGTTAAAAAAATCCCCAACGGCAAATCTGACATGTCGACGACCGTGTGGGCACTCGCTTTGTCGAGCCGTTGAAAGTAGCGGCGAATTTGATCGGGTGCTGCTGCGTATAGTTGGGGTGTGTAGCGCTTGCGGAAGCGGTCGTAATCACTGTCATCATCTATCGCTTTCACAAAATGTGCTGGTGATGTGTACTCGACCAATTTGAGTGATGCGTGTTCGCTCCGTACCGGTGCACCATCGAATCCGGCAAGCAAGAGTTGGGCATTAGCTAGCGGCGTTTCGTCGCACGGCAAGGTGATTGGTATCGGCAGTTGCCACTTTTCGTCAAAGAACATGCGCCAACTTTCGAAGGCCGGATTGACCCCGTCGTCGTGCATCATCCAAATCACGGGAATATCGGTTTGTTGCTGCAAGAGGCGAAACAGCGCCCACTGCGTTGGCGTATAACTGCGAAAGCCGTGAAATACCAAGGCTGTGCGCCGGGCCGGCTGCCATACGGTGCGCCACAACTCGGCAATAATCTGTGCACCGAGCGTCGTATCGCCCGTTTGTTCCCAGTACACTTGGCGCATCCAGGTTATCTCGGGGATGCGTTGTTCGATGATGCGCCAGGTCTCAACCACCCAACGCATCAACGGATCGTCGTCGGTATCTGCGATATCGTCAGGGGTGAATCCGCTGTCTATCAACGAGCGAATGCTGTCACGCACGGTGTTGCGTGCCTCGTAGATGGCTTTGACAAAGCTTGGTTTAGGCTCTGGTGTGGCGTTGATCCGCTCAATAATAATGTTGGTTGCGACGATAATATTCTGAAAGTGCTGGATTTGATTCTGTGTATGCCAGGCTACCAGTTGATCGTCAAAATCATCGGCCATGATACTCGGGAAGGCGTTGATTGCTGCTTTGACGCGTGTGCTGGTGTGTTGATTCGTGTTGTACCGCTCAACGAGGTCGTTGACACCCTGCTGCGCTCCGTTGCTTTTCAATTGGGCAATATCGCGTGCGAGATTGGCTTGGAATTGAGCGATTTGGTGATGATATCCCAGATGATCAATTAGTTGCATGAGGGTACTCATCGTCATGCATTTTCCGCCGTGGGTTGCAATGGCGTGCCGGAGTGACGTTGATGCCGCAATATGCATCACAGCTCCCCATTCGTAGCCGAGCTGGTGTAATGCTGATTCGAGATAGGTATGCCTGATACTGGCCAATCGGATGACGTTATGCATGTGACACTCCTTCGTCAATTCCTTCGCCGATTGCCAATAAATCTGCCCATGACTCAACATTTGGTATGTACGATTCGTTGTTGATGTCACCGCTTTTTCGGGCCTGTTCGAGTTGGCGCTGTAACTTGCGTAACTGTTCGGGGCGAAAGTAGACCAATTTGTGGCGTGCGCGCGTCATCGCCACATAGAGCAGACGCGTCTCTTCTTTGATGATTTCGAGCTGGTCACTATCCCACACTTTATCATTGCGCGTGGTGTTAGTGAAAAACAAATTCTTATTCGCATAAATCGGTGCCGGCCATTGCCATGCCACAATGCGTTTGTCGGTTGTATCTGGGTCAATCACCACTTGATGCATCGGTTTCTGCTCTTTGGAGTTGCGCACGAAGGTAATCGTTGTCTGTGGAATCAGCACATAATCGTACTCAAGCCCTTTTGATTTGTGTACTGTCACGGCCGTGATTGTGCCCTTTTTGGTCTGCATATCTTCTTCATCATCGAATTGCTCATCTACATCGTTATTGGTGGCGATATTGATGCGCAACCACTCGAGGATGTGGCGGAGTGAGACGTGCGATGCGCTGAACGTTTCGTCGATGATGGTCAGTAATTGCATCAGACACCGGTCGTAGCGCTGTCGTTCGACTTTGTAGATGTCATTGCGTTCGTCATCGGTGAGTTCGTTGCTAAGGCGCATGCGTACATCATACTTTTCGGGGGTGAGGATTTTCGTGCATTGCACCAAAAACGATGTGGCCGACATTTTGTGGAGTATACCGGCGAGCGAGATGACACGTGTGCGGTAGTGCTCGATATCATCACGATAGACTGATTGTTGTGTGGCGAGTTGAGCGAATCGGCTAGCCCACGTGTATACAGTAGGTGCCTGCTCCTGCCAAATCTGGTTATCATCAATGAAATCGATGTCTCTGGTGCGTCGCCAGCTCAACCCAACGCCCCAACGCGTGTCGAGTAACTCAAGGATGGCCGCATCATCGCTCGGCGTCAGTACCGCCTCAAGCAAGACACGGAGCTCGCGTACCGCCGGCGTCTGGAAGAATTGACCGCCGACGCGTAATTCACACGGAATGCCGCGGTCACGCAAGATTCGTTGGACGTGCATAGCGCTGCTATTGGTGCGCGTCAGCACGGCGATTGACGCATCTTTATTATCATCGCGCCAAGTACGGATTGTGGCGACCATTTTGGCTTCGAGTGAGTCTGGGTCGTCCTTTTCAGCATCAGTCGTCTCATCCACCTCATATCGCTGGCGGAACGAGATGAACTCATAGTGGATCGGGGCGCCGGCTGTTTTGTGCGAGATGCGCGGAATCAGCTGGTCATTGTCATCAGGTGTGCGGTTATAACTGAGCAACTTGTAGCGGTTCCACCGCACAAAGTAGTCGTGAAGCGAGTCGAGGAGCTTGCCGTCTGAGCGAAAGTTACGCACCAACGACAGTGGCACAAATTCAGGCAACTTTTTTTCGCACATGCGTTGTTTGATGACGTCAAACGCATTGCCCTCGGCCCCACGAAAGCGATAAATGCCTTGTTTGGTATCGCCGACGATGAAGAGATGACTGTTGAAGTGTTGACGCAAGCGTACAAGGACATCCATCTGCACGCCGTCCGTATCTTGAAATTCGTCGATGAAGACGTAGCGTAGTGGTTGCTTTATTGCCATGCCACGGGCATCAAGGGTATCGAGCACGTAGACTGCCGTTTGGATGAGCTGATTCGTGGGGATTGTCTGGTATTGCATACATGTATGTTGAAACCGAATACGGGTCTGTTCGACGACCTGGTGCACGATATCAACCACCTTGTCGCCAGATTCTGTGCTGTGCGATCCTCCAATAGTCCATTCCGCAAAACTTGACAATGGATCGACATCGGCTTGGTGGAGTTGTGTCATCGGCACGCCGTTGTTCTCGAGCGTGTCCCAGATGCGTTTGATATGCGTCATCCACTGGTGTACTTGAGGTATATCCGTGCGGTTGGACCCAAATGGTGCGAGGCGCTGTGCAAGCTCCTCCTCGACAATCTCGCGCCACTCACGTTGTAATTGCCCCACCTTGAACAGCGGATTGATGCCAATCACCG
>CAYZZI010000084.1:0-6111 GCA_964482795.1 uncultured Klebsiella sp. | reverse complement strand
CGGCAGCGGACAACAAAGCGGCACGGGGCAACAAAGCGGCACGGGGCAACAAAGCGGCACGGGGCAACAAAGCGGCAGCGGGTCTGGTGCAGGCTCAGGCAGTGGAACGGGGAGTGACCAAGTGGCCATCTACATGCCGATGCTCGGAGAGGGAAAGATGGTTGAAATGCCAACAGGGGTGCGCGATGGTGATGGAGAAGATGTGCAAGTTTCAGATTCTGCGGGGTCAGCCGAACCAGCGGAATTGACATATGCAGATGTCGTACGTCAGGCAAGTGAACAGGCAAATCAAGCGATTGAATCAGCACAAATTCCGTGGACGAGTGAAGGTATCGTGCGTGATTACTTTCGTCAGTTACAGGGAGAACAACCATGAGACATGACGAGGCACAACACGTCATCAACGCACTTCACCAAGGAGTTGCTGCATCCATCATTGGCCAACAGACAGTGATACATCAGGTAGTGACAGCTGTTATTGCGGATGGACATGTGTTGCTTGAAGGTGCACCGGGCTTGGCAAAAACCACGTTGGTGCGTACGTTAGCACGATTACTCGATGTGTCGTTTAGTCGTGTCCAATGCACACCCGATTTAATGCCGAGCGATGTCACAGGCACCATGGTGCTTGCTGACAGCCAACCGGGGCGATATCAGCTCGTCTTTGCGCAGGGCCCCATCTTTGCATCGCTGGTACTTGTGGATGAAATAAACCGTGCAACACCACGCACACAGAGTGCATTACTTGAGGCCATGCAAGAGCGAACGGTGACGGTGGCAGGTACGACGCACGCGCTACCAGATCCATTCATGGTGTTAGCAACACAAAATCCGATTGAAATGGAAGGCACCTATGTACTTCCAGAGGCTCAGCGCGATCGGTTTTTGTATCAGGTGTTAGTTGACTACCCGACTACGTCCGATTTAGTTGAGATTGCTCGTCGTGAGGCGACTGTGTCGTTGCCACACAGTGAAGTTGTCTGTGATGCGGCCACGTTGTTTGCCGTGCGCGCAGTGGCACGGCAAGTGCTCGTTGCTGACCCAGTTTTGCACTATGCGGCGTCACTCGTGCAACGCACACACACTACATCAACCGATGTACCAGCCCTTGTACGTGAATACGTGCAGTACGGCGCATCACCACGAGCGGTACAAGCTCTCATTCGCACGGGGCAAGTCGAAGCGCTGCGTGCAGGTCGATTTCATGTTGACTTTGCGGATATACAGAGTGTGGCACTCCCCGTGCTACGACATCGATTAGTTCTGCGCCGTGAGGCACGCATGGCATCAATGACGCCGGATGCAATCATTCAACAACTGCTTTCAAATACGGTGGCCATCTAGCGCGGTTGTTCCGCACCATGGCACGCCAACACGACGAGAATACGATGCTTCTAGACGACGCACAACTCCAGTGGTTACGCCAGCTACAACTACCATGGCGCACGTTGGCAACACGTGGCATTGCCGGTGAACGGCGTTCATTCACGGGGCGTGGCAATGAACCTGAGCTGTTACGTCGCTACCAGTACGGCGATGATGTGCGACGCATTGATTGGCCGGCCACACTGCGTCTGCAACGACCAACCGTACGGCAACCACAAGCGGTCATGCCAGGACGCGTGCACGTGCTTCTTGATACGAGTCCGTCAATGCATGTGGTATCAACCAAGTGGGCCATGGCACGCCAAATATGTGCTGCCGTAGGTGTGGTTGCCACCGCACATGGAGATTCGGTCAGCGGTATGGTGGATGCGCACAGTTCGCCATGGTTCAATGATGCCAATCAGTGGTTGTCGTGGGTGAATCAAATACAAGCAAGTCCTTCACCCATGCAGACTGCCCCCGCTGTGGTGCCGTGTCAACTCATCGTTGTTATCAGCGATTTATGGCATGAAGAAGTGCTCCAGTCGATTCAACATCTCCGTCAACACTGCGCACAACTCATGGTCGTGCATACCCTCGCTGCCACCGAAGTATCGCCGGAGCCTGGCGAGGAGATCACGCTGCGCGACAGCGAACGAGCAGATGAAGTGACGTTGACGCTCACTGCGCAAACCATCCAAAAGTATCAAGATGCGCTTGAAGCCTGGTGTGAACATCTGCGCGTCCACTGTCTGGCCCACGATGTCGACTACACGCGGTGTCATGATGCGCAGTCGTTGGTCACCATCATGAATGAGGTGCTCCAATGACATTCATGTACCCGTGGGTGCTCGGCGCAGGGGCCTTATTATCTACATGTATGGTGTTGTGGCATATTTTGCGTCCCAAAAGCCGTTTGCGTGTAGTGCCATCACTTCTGTTGTGGCGTGATTTGATGCAAGAATCACAGTCGTATCGACCCATTCATCCGCCGCATCCGTGGTGGCTCCTGCTTCTGCGGTTACTCATCGTGGTTGTCATGACGTGTGCTGCGGCAGGCCCAATCGCGGTTGCCGCTGATACGCCCACACACGTCATCATCGTCTTTGATACGAGTGCGAGTATGGCGACCACGTACGACGACGGACAACGCATAGACGTGGCGCGTTCCATCGCGCAACAAATCGTTGCACGTGCACCATCGGGAAGTGATTTTAGTCTGGTTCGGGTTGACGCTGATGTTGAAATGATCGCGAGTCGTGAATCTGACCGCATTCGAATTAGTCAACTCATTGATGCCGTAGAACCGCAACCCGTTGCCGGTAATATGGCGACGATCGGGGCGTGGATGGCGGCGCTGGCTGGGCGCAACAGTCAAGTGACGGTGTTGAGTGATGATGCACGCATCGCAGAATATGCGTGGCCATCCGAATGGCGACGAATTGCAATTGGTAGTCCGGTGCAGAATGATGCCATCGATGATGTTGCTGTGCAACAACTGCCAGATGGCTGGAACGTTCGTGTGCGTGTACGTCGATACGGAGCACTGCACGCAACAGACCGTCTGATTGAAGTACGCGATCAACAGGGTCAATTACTGGGTGCTAATGTACTTCAATTATCTGAAGAAAATCAGATAATCTGGGAATTTGGTCTGGATGAGCCGGTTGATGTGTTACAGTTACGCCTTGATGCTGATGCGAATGATGCGCTGGAGAGCGACGATGTACTCTACTGGCAGGCATCGAGCGATCAACCTATTCGGGTGTCAGTACAAAGTGATGATTCGCGTTTTGTACCAGCCGCATTGGCCATCCTGCCAAACATGCAGGTGGTCACCGACGCAGTCAGCGCGGATGTGCTGATTGTCTCAGCACAATCCCTCCCGCGTGAACCCACAAAGCCATTGTGGCTGATTAATGCACAACACCCCGAGTCTTCAACAGTGGCATACCCGCAACTCACAACGATCCAATTAAGTGGTATCGAAAGTCGTGTGAATCGGGATGTCGAGTTATCCTCCACGCAAATCCTCACTGCTACCAACTTGGATGTGCCACTTTGGGGCCAACGATGGTTGACAAGCACAAGTGGAACCCATGCGTATTTGGGTAGTCATAATGGCGTTCCCACTGTGGTATTTGGCTTTGATGTGCGTGAAAGTGACCTCGTGTTGCGCCCGGAATTCCCATTACTGGTACGCAACGTACTTGAATACCTTACTCCGGCCACGCGTCAGTCCAGTTGGCAGACCGGGCAAAGTGTGCCGCTGGGACCACAAGAAGCACCCATCCAAATTCGCATGGCACCTCCACAAAGTCGTGCACGTATCGAGCTAATTGGTGGGCAATATTTCCTCTTGGATGCGACCGTTCCCGGACTTTACGAACTCACCACACGTACGCTCGTCATCAATCTACAAAGCCGGGTCGAGTCCGATGTTGTGCGTCCTATCATGCAACCATATGACGGTTTTGCGATGGCGACGGTGTGGGGGCTGACGTGGGCGCAGGGGTTATCGCTGGTTGCGCTACTGTTGTTAGCGGGTGAACGCCTCCTTGCACTACAGCAGCGGAGGGTGACATGAGCACCATCATTTGGCGAGATAGTTGGCTGTTGCTTGGTCTCGTTCCGTTAGTCATCGTGGTTGTCTGGTGGTGGCGTATTGCGACGACGCGGCGTGAACGCTGGTTGCACCTACTGCGAGGAACGGCACTTGCGTTGCTCGTGTGTGCAATCGCATCGCCGTCTATCGGTGTATCTGCCAATCAGGTGGCACTCGTTGTAGTCCGCGATCGCTCATTGTCTACCACGGTGAGTGCAGACAGACAAAATGCGGCGCTCACACAACTCTTGGCGGATAAACCGACAGACGCGTTGATCGGCATCGTTGATGTTGCCGCAGACGCGCAGATTGCACGGGTGCCAAGCCATGATACGAGCGACACATCACCTGCAACACTCAGTGATCGGAATGCAACGGCATTGGCAGATGGTATCACGCAAGCGGCAGCGTTAATTCCTGCTGGCTACATCCCGCGGATTATCGTCCTTTCAGATGGGCTTGAAACCAAAGGTCGTGTGGTTGAGCGCATCGAGAGTTTACGTGCACGTGGAGTGCGGGTCGATGTCTTCCCGCTCGAAAGTGATTTCATCATTCCGGTGGCATCAATTCGTCAGGTTACTGCTCCGCAACGTAGTCAGGGGCAAGGTGACTTAATCATGACCGTTGATTTGTTCAGTAGCATCCCCCAACCGGCACAACTCATCGTGCGGAATCAGGACGGTGTGTTACAACGGCTTTCAATTGAACTAACAGGAAATGCGCAACAACTAATTATCCCCATCGCAAATATACCCACCGGATGGCATCGCCTTGAAGTGATATTACAAGCTGAACAAGATGATACGCTCCCCGATAATCAGCGCGTGCTCCTCGTACAGCGTCAAGGGGCGCCACGTATACTTGTCCTTGCCGATCCACTTGACCAAGCACAACCACTGCAAGCGGCGTTGCAGGCAACTGGGAGTACGGTGACCATGCTCCGCCCTGCAGATGTTCCTGCACGGCTCACAGACATGGTGAGTTACGATGTTATCGTCTTATCGGACACCAGTGTGACCCGGGTTCCTGAATCCGTGATGGAGTTAATCGTGACTGCGGTGACCGTGCATGGCCGAGGGTTTTTGTGGATAGGAGGCGCAGAATCTCTAGGTGCAGGTGGGTTTCGCCGTTCACCGTTGCGCGAAATCGCTGCTGTCAATCTCGATCCATTTACTCCGGCCAAACAAAAACGATTGACCATGTATCTCGTCATTGATCGTAGTGGCAGTATGGAGGTGCGCGATGTTGGTGCATCTCGCTTAGATATTGCCAAAGAAGCGGCATATCAAGCACTGACTGGACTTAATCCACAAGATAATGTGGGAGTTGTCTTTTTCGATGATAGCGCCACATGGGCACTTCCGCCACAAGCCCTCCCTGACGCAGATGTCATCGGTGATGCACTTGGTCGCTTTGGTCCGGGTGGAGGGACCTCTATTCGGGCTGGTTTGCAACTCGCACATGAGGCACGAACTACAGTGGACGGTGACATTCATCACGTCATTTTGCTCTCGGACGGGGTCGATGCCTATTCGAACGACGACATTGCGCGCGCTATTCGACAAAGCAATGCCACATTATCAACGATTGCCCTTGGTGACGAGGCTGGCGTGCCCACGTTACAGCGGCTCGCGGAACTTGGTGGGGGTGTCAATTACGTGGTCACAAATGCGCAAGACCTCCCTCGTATCTTCTTAAACGAGACCGTGCGTGTGAGTGGTCGCGATTTTGTGGAAGAGACGGTAGCCGCACAAGTCGTTGTCCCAGACGCCTTGCCCACGGGGATGACCGCATTGCCGTTGGTACGCGGGTATAACCGTACCACGCGTCTCGCAGATTCGCAGGTCCTGTTACAAATCGACAAAGACACGCCGCTCTGGGCGGTACGCCTTGTAGGTCGTGGTCAATCTGCGGTGTGGGCGAGTGACTTTGGCAGTCGCTGGGGTGCTAATTGGGTCGAGAGCGATGCGATTCGCCAAATCATGCCGGCGCTGCTTTCGCCGTTGTTACCACAGACATCTGACGATATTGCGGTCGGCTGGCATTGGTATGACGATTTGCTCGAAATAGATGTCACCTTGCGCGAGGAACGAACCGCTGCACCATCGATTGTGCTGACGAATGGCGCAGGCGAATCATTA
>CAYZZI010000083.1:0-6359 GCA_964482795.1 uncultured Klebsiella sp. | reverse complement strand
GATTGAACCGTCGGCCAAGCCCTTGAGGATCTCGTCCATCTTGGCCTTGACTTCGGCTGGAATTGCACCGTCGGCCTTGTTGTATGAGGCCAAACCGATACCACCGTTTGAAGCGTCGTACACGGCTACGCCGTTGGTGAACTTGCCATCAACAACGTCCTTGATGGTCAAGAAGACGGCCTGGTCAACGCGCTTCATGGCGCTTGAGATGATCTTGTCTGAACCAGGAGCAGCGCCATTCTGGAAGGTGGTGACATACTCGTCCTGGTCAACGCCAATGACGAATGCACCAGCCTCAGCAGCGGCTTGAATGCCACCTGAACCGGTCTGACCGCCAGCACCGAAGATGACATCGGCACCTTCAGCCATGAAGCTCTTGGCAGCCTCGGCACCGCGAGCGCGATCGGTGAAGCTGTCGATGTAGACGGCCTTCACGTTGATGTCGCCCTTGATTGACTTAGCGCCAGCCTCGTACCCCTTAAGGAACTTCTGGACAGGTGGAATCTCGATACCACCGACGGCAGCAATCGTGCCACTCTGGCTCATTGAAGCGGCCAAAGCACCAGCCATGTAGCCAGCCTGATCTTCGGCGAAGACCAAGCCGCGCACGTTTGGCAATGCTGGGTCATAGGCGAAGTCGACGATGGCAAACTTGGTGTTCGGGAACTTCTCTGAAGCGGCCTTCACGGCATCGCCCATCATGAAGCCCACGGCTACCACAACTTCACAGCCCTGATCGACCAATGACTGAATGTTCTTGTCGTAGTCGGTCTGGGCCTGTGTCTCGATGTACTTGATGGCAATGCCGAGATCGGCCTCAGCCTTCTTCAAGCCGTCGAACGCATATTGGTTGAAGGTACCGTCGTTAATCTTGCCAACATCGGTGACCAAACCTGCCTTACAGCCGGCATCGGCTGCAGGTGCTTCACCTGCAGGCTCCTCGGCTGCCGGGGCTGCAGCGCCACAGGCTGCCATGATCATGGCACCTACGAGCAACAGCGCAGCTAATAGTGACTTGCGCATCACAACCTCCATTGCGTTTCCGCAGAAATCTGTTATGTGTGCAGCATCTATTGACTGCACTAATTAATGATTATACTGACATCTTCTTTGTGATGCAACCATAACACCGTCATTAACCAAACAATCACCCGTACTGATGAGTGAAAGCGCATTTCGTCAACATTTATGGAGTATTCATACAATCGGAGTACAATACAGGAAATGTCCGCTACGATAGTTTTCTGTTGGATGCGGTTGAAGACGTCGAAAGTAGTGCAACCATGACAAACGAACCACTGTTCGATGAACGGTTTAATCCACTCCAACTCTGTATGGGGTTGTGCACCATTCAACATATGTCCCGCGAGAAGGAGTATCATCTGGTCACAGTGGTGCCATTGCGAGATGCACCAAGCATGTTTAGTGCACTCCAAAAACGTGCGCGTGTTGATGGGTACACGGTTTGGATGCGCGCTACGCCAGAGCAAACAGGCGCCGTAGAATTACTTTTCACCCCGGGCGTCCCCACACGTACACCGAGTCGTTGGATTCTAGCGACGCTGTTGTTTTTGGCAACTGTCATCTCAACGCTTGCATGTGGTGCCCTTTATCGTGGAATAGATATTTTCGCCAATCCGTGGGGTATTCTTCAAGGATGGCAGTTTGCTGGAGCATTGTTGTTGATTCTCGGAACGCATGAACTTGGCCACTATGTGGTTGGGCGTTGGTACGGTGCCCCGGTGAGTCTCCCATACTTTATACCACTCCCGCCACCGTTGAGTTTTACTGGCACGTTGGGTGCGGTGATTGTGCAGCGTGAACCCATGCAAAATCGTAAAGTGTTAATTGATGTGGGGCTTGCTGGTCCATTCGCCGGATTAGTTGTAGCAGTGCCTTTGTTGTTGTACGGGTTATCAATTTCTACCGTTGGACAAATGCCCACAACCGGCTATTTGCAAGAGGGTAACTCGGCCTTCTACCTGCTCGCCAAACTGGTCATGTTCGGTCAGGTACTGCCGAATAATGGTATCGATGTACAACTCAGCGATATTGCATTTGCTGCGTGGATTGGGCTGTTGGTGACGATGTTTAATTTGTTGCCGATTGGTCAACTCGATGGAGGACATGCCGCATATGCCATTCTTGGTCCATCTGCAATCTATCTTGCTTACGCCACCATCGCATTTTGTTTCATGCTCGGCGTGTTCGTGGATAACACATGGCTCATTTGGGGCGTGATTGCATTGATGGCAAATCCACGTCACCCTGCACCGTATGATGATGTTACACCGGTCGACTGGCGTCGTATGATACTGGCACTGCTTGCGGCAATCGTTCTACTCTTTTTGTTGACGCCGTCACCACTACAAGTTGTTCCTGGTGTTAATGGCACTATTGGATAATGTACAGTGGATTGCTCATCATCCACGGTAGTTTGCTTTTGTACGATTCGATGCGGTAGACGCCACTGGTGTTGACCGTCATCAACAGTTGTCGTTGCGCCTCTTTAAGAACTTGTCCATTGTGAATAAGCCGAACCGGTGCATTGACGCCTAGATCTATTTTGAGGGTGATTGGCCCTTCTGCCAGTGAGGCGATATCGCCTGCGTACCAATGATCGGATCCTCGAAATGCGCGAAACTCAACGTTCGGACAATCACCTTCCATGCGATTTACCATGTAGCTCCGCCCCTGCGCCAGTGCACCGTAGAGCATGCGCAGTGCTGATGCAAAATTGCCAGGGAGTCGTTCGGGTAACCACAGGTAATTCGTGAGCGTCCCGAACATCCATTGATATGGGAAGACTTGCACGCGACCAATTGGTGTCGAGCGTAAAAACGCATGGACGTCCACTCCAAATACGCCGAAGGCTCGTTTGCCTGACATGTTCAAAGCATCCCACCACTCGATGGTGGCACGGGTCGGTCCACGTAGTGCTTGCCTGGGTAAAAAGTAGTTGTAGAGTGAATTATAGTTGTTCAGGGATTCGCCCCAATCACTCATAAAGTTCCATAACTCGATGCCAATACTGCGCCCCGCGCTGTTGGTCGGCATATTCACGTTCCAATCATCCCAGCGGTACACGCCTTTGAACTGGTTGTATCGTTGTTCATCTGGGTGTGCGATGATGCCAAATCCACCGCGATTGTAGACCTGGTCAATGAACGACTGTGGCGGTTGACTGTTTGAAATGACCTGTTCGAGATTACACGCAATAAAGTGGTTGTGAAAAGGCGTTATTTCTTGGTCTACGACGACCATCACTTTGTCGTGCCAGCCATGCTCAAACCGGCCATCAAGTGTGTCATGGTCCGTGATGATGATCCACTCAAGGCCGGCAGCCTGTGCGGCAGCACAGATGTCAGGAATGGTGCCACTCCCATCCGAGTAGTGAGAATGAATGTGCAGAGCTCCTGGACTTACGTGCATGAGGATGACCTTATGTCGTTAATAGAGACGCGGAATAAACTTCGCCACTGATTGTGAGTATACGTCATATGTAGGGAATTTTTGGCGCAAAAACGCCTCCTCACGGGCCGCCTTCTGGTCGAACCAGATCGACAAAATCACACATCCTAACCCAGCCAACCAGCTCCCCATGAATAGACTGTATCCGACTACCACACCGATCACCGCCACATAGATTGGGTGACGCATATAGGCGTAGACGCCGCTTGTCACTAATTCACCATCATTGAGTGGTTTTGGGTACGGCGTCAGGTTGCGACCTAGGTGCGAGAACCCCAAGATTAGCAATCCTGTTGCACTTGCACCGCACAACAGACCTACAACGAGGTTGATGGTTGAGCTGATTGTACGCCATGGGTCGAAATATCCTACAATAAGGATGAGCGCTATAATCGTAAATTGGCCAACAACCCATCCGAGCCCTCGTGTTGGTGCTGAATTTGACATAAATGCGCTCCCATACAGGATTATCAGTAGAACTGCAGCTATTATGACACAATTCAACCAAGGTACATACCCGATTCACCGATTTGATGAAAACGTCTATGGGCGCATTCAAATGCGTGGTGCAGATGCGCTGAGTTTGTTGCAACGCTTGACTACCAACGACATGCTTAAGTTGCAACCTGGTCAAGGGTGTCAAACGGTATTGACGACCCCGATTGGGCGCATCATTGATGTCTTGCACGTCATCAATGCGGGTGACGTCATTTGGGTAATTACCAGTAGCAACCAAGGCCCGACGGTGTATAATCATCTGAAAAAGAACATATTCTTCAATGACAAGGTAACAATCGCACCGGGTGGGCGTGCGTTTGCACAATGCGCGCTCTACGGCGATGATGTGACACAATGGCTTGAACAGACGTATGCGGTGTCGTTATCGCAACTACCACTCTGGCATGTTGTCCACCACGACGATATGATGATGTGTCGGATTGCTCCAGTGGGTGGGGCTGGGTGGCGATTGCTTTGGCCGACTGAGCGTGCCCACGGTGATGCGCTTACATCACTGCCGCTCCTCGCTGCTGATCAACTTTCGACTTGGCAAATCGAAGCAGGTGTTCCTGAATTTGGTACAGAATTAACGCTTGATTACATCCCACTCGAGGCCGGTTTGTGGTCAGCTATCAGTTTTGCCAAGGGGTGCTATGTCGGTCAAGAAATTATCGCGCGCATGGAGAGTCGTGGCCGTCTCGCCAAAACGCTCACCCGTGTACGATTGAATGCACCACATCAAACACCAACTCCTATTGTGACGACCGCCGGTAAAGAGGCAGGTGTGCTTACCCGGATGACGGATTCTCCACGTTTTGGCCACATTGGTCTAGCCTATCTCTCCACTAAAATCGAACCCGATGTGACGTTGCACATCGATGGCGATGTGATTACACGCTGTGATGAACATTGGTCTGTTGTCACGCAGTAAGGAGTCATACGATGACACACCCTGTCGAACGCATTTGTCCTGAATGTCGTGCAAGTCAACCGCTCTCGTCGTACTACTGTGCGACGTGTGGCACACAACTCGAACGATTTTTGCCGGTGCCTGCACGTCAGTGGCTCCCGGCTTCGTTGCGTCAACAACTTAATCACCCGATTGTCAAAGGTGTGGCCATGGGAGCACTTGCCATTGTTGTTGAAGTGGGCATCAATGTCATCCGTCATATGTTGACGAATCGCGCGTCGGCGCACCTTGCAACGCTCAAATCAGGTGAAGTCACGTCTGCCACGTCACGACGCACTGGTGTGCGCACCGTTGTACATGCACGACGCCGCTTTTGGCAAAAAAGCGATAATCGTGGCAACGTGCGTAGTGAAGAACAGATTACGTGGCAACGTACTGATCACTAAATTATGAACAATTGAACGCCGTGTAACGTCCGATTGATATGGACGCGTCGGCGTAACAGACGTTGTGGATGCAGGAAGCGCATGAATCACCGACCCGAAGCATGGTCCAATTTAATCCGCGTACACATCATCCGTTTATTATTTGTGGAGTATGCGCGATCTTCTGTATTGCCTGCTATCGGGGCATCACTCGCACTTTTGGGCGTTGCAGGGGTGAGCCAGTTTGTGCCAATTGCGTGGCGTAGTGAACTCGTCGCGTGTATTACACTGCTTTGGCTGCTGGCAACCGCATTTAACCATCGTCGTCAATGGCATACAATCACCTTGGCACGCCGTTTGGATGTTGCATATGCATGGCAGTCTGCGCTGACTACGATGATCGAATATGCGCATCAATCCGATAAAACAGCTGAAGCGCAACGAAATCAGGCCATCGCATTGCTAGCGACGACGCCCGTACAGCGGTTGCCATTACCCCAATGGACGGTGTGGAGTAGTTGGGCGCTTGTAACGCTGCTCCTGACCATCACCGTGCTCCTGCCAACACCGTTTGACGTTCAACTTGCTGCCGCCAAAGAGATTCAGCAATTAGCGAACACAACTGCGTCATCATTAAACGATTTGCCAACGCTCCCCGAAATGAATGTACCGGTACTTCAACAACAGATTGCATCGGCTGAAGATGCACAAGCACTGCTAGCATCATTAACCCAAGCGCAAGCGACGTTAGATGCGGCGCAAACTGCTAATCAAGCATGGCAAAAAGCGTTGAATCAGGCTGTTTCATCGCCTGATACACCGTTGGATGCGGCCACTCTGAACGCATTAACAGATGCGCAACGCGCCAGTTTGGCTGACGCAATAACTGCAAATGCACAAGGCAATCGTCAGCCACTCGATGCACTACAAGCCGCCGCAACCACTCGAGCGCAATCGCTTGCCGAATGGAAACAAGCGATGCAACAGAGTGCTGCCCAAACGCGTCAACAAGCGCCGAATCAGTTTGCAATGAACACGCAACAAAGCGGCACGGG
>CAYZZI010000082.1:0-6832 GCA_964482795.1 uncultured Klebsiella sp. | reverse complement strand
TTTATTCAAAATTGGTACTAGGCAAATCACTTTTCATGTGCTAGAATGACAAAAAGTAACGTTGTACGTAAAACATAAGTATGTAAGCGTTGTCTAGACAGAAGGAAGAGACATGGCCCCTCCTGTAACAACCGTCGTTTCTTTGAGTATCGGCCCCGTCCAAGAGTTCATCCAAGCAGCGCGGCGCACGCGCGATTTTGCCTTTGGGTCAGCCTTATTGGTGCACTTGGCTCGGCGTGCCGCAGAGTTGATTGCGCCCTATGCCGCACCGCTCATTTTTCCGGCTCAGCCACAGCAAGACGCACCCAACAAACTGGTGTTTGTCTACAACGGTACTGCGCCGGTGGCCGAGGTGATGCAGCGTGTTGAGGCGAATTTGCGCCAACACCTCGAAGAGTTGATGCAGCACGTCGCCCAGCAAACAAGCTTGAACCCCGAGTCAACCCAGCGTGCGGTGGCACAAGTGCGCGATCTGTTGGAGTTTTATTGGGGGTATGGCCAAGATGCACTGTATGCCAAGGCTTACGATCAAGCCGAGCGTGCGTTGCAGGCGCGCAAGTCGTTGCGTGATTTTGGGCCGATGCCCATGAACGCCGCCCTGCCCAAATCGTCGTTGACCGGCACGTATGAGTCGGTCATCCCCGAGGAGTTGCATCAGGCAAATCAGGCCAAACAGTTGCTACGGCGCTTTCGGGCACGGCCGTCAGAGCGACTCTCCGGCGTTGATTTGTTGAAGCGCCGCGGTACGTTGCCACAATTTGATGACTCGTTCCCGAGTATCGCCGAAATGACCGCACGCAGTGCGTTGATGCGCAGTGGATTGTTGCAGGTCGTTGATGGGCGCTTGCAGTATCACCCCGAGTTCAATGAGGCTTGGCGTGCAATCGATCGCGAGATTGATTACTACGTGAGCGATGCACAGCACGACGGTCGCCCATACCACCAAAGCGCATACCGTGAGTGTATTTTTGAGGCCCGTTTAGGCGACGAAGTCGTGAATGCCGTCGAGTTGAATCAAGCGACACACTCGGTGCGTCAATTTGTGAAGCAGTGGCAGATCAAAGCTGACAAACCCTATTTTGCCATGTTGCTCGCAGACGGCGACCGAATGGGGCAGGCGATTAGCGCCTGCTTGCAAGCGACCAACGACTATCAGGCACACGTGGCGTTTTCGCAGGCGCTGTCAACATTTGCTCAGACGGTCAAAGGTGTGATTACCCGCCATGCGGGTGTGCCGATTTATACCGGTGGCGATGATGTGCTCGCCATGGTGCCAGTGACGTATGCCATTGAATGCGCCGAGGCGATTCAAGCGTTATTTGCCCAACAACTGCAGCCGTTGTTTGATCAGTTGAACCAAGGCAAAGCTGAAAAGTTGGTGGCCTCGGTATCGGTCGGTATTGTCATTGCCCATCATATGGATCCGTTGAGCGAAATCATGGAGACCGTGCGGCGTACCGAACAACACGCCAAGCGCTTGCGTAGCGCCCTTGCGGTGTGTGCCAGCAAGCGGAGCGGTGGCGAGGTGACGGTTGTTGGCCATTGGGGTGCGTTCCCGGCGCGCATGCAAGCACTGATTCAGATGCTTCAGTCGGGCGATTTGCCCGATGGATACGCCTATGAGCTCCGAGATTTGCTGAATCGCCTGCGTCCCCAAGGGAGTGTGCACCACACCGGTGTGGCACGTAACGAGGCTGTCCTTGGTGATGTGCTTGACAAAGAAGCTCTGCGTATTTTGAAGCGCAAGAAGAACAGTCAGTCGCAACCGGTCAACGAGCAGCACATCATCGGGTTGTTAGGCCAAATCAGTGAAGCCACCTATAACGGCAAGTTTGGTCAGATGAATGAGTGGGTCAACGAAATTATCGTGGCGCGCGAGCTGATGTAAATGGTGAGGAGAATCATATGCCCGTCTGGTTAATAGAACCGCACGACAGTCTGATAGCGCGCGATGCGCGACCGTTTGCGGCCACTGCAGGGGCTCGCGCACGTAGTTTGTCGTTTGTGACACCGAGTATGGTCGCAGGGACGATGCGTGGGCGTGTCGGTTCGGATGCGCACGGTTCATTTGTCCACCCGAACCCCACTGAGTTGCTCCAGGTCCCGATGCGTGGCCCGTTGTTGGTTGAGGTAGATGCACACCAGGGCATCCTCGATTGGTGGATTCCTGCACCATCGGATGCACTGCTCATCCAAGATCCTAATACCAATCTTGTATTGCATCGGCTACAACCAAAGCCCGAGTTGCGCCAGTTCGCCAATATGCCGAGTCACGCGGGGCATGCGTTGACGCCGGTTGGAGTGGTCGCAGACGAGAAACGTAAACCGACCCATCGTGCCTATTGGAGTTGGAATCAGTTGTTTGCCCCGTGGTTGCACCAGCCACCAGCGCAATCATTCACGGTCAATCCAGCGCACATGATGGATCATTTGCCCAAGGATTTCCGCACGCATGTGGCGATCGATGACGATACCAAAACGGTCGGCGATAGTGGTGGGCGTCTGTTTAGCACGCAAGGTATTGTGTTTCGCAGTGGGTCACTCGGTACGATGCGCCGATTTGCCATGGCAGTCGAGAGTGATGTCGATATGCAACGCAGTGCCCCAGTGATGACCATGGGCGGTGAGCGCCGTTTGGTCTCATGGCAGTCAACGCCAGTCTCGTTACCGGCGCTCGATGCCCGTATGGTGGCTACGATTGTGCAACAGCAAGCCTGTCGTGTCTATCTGCTGACGCCTGGGTATTTTGCGCACGGGTGGTGCCCAGACTGGTTGCTCCAGCCGCGATTTGGCGTGACAGTGACGCTCGGATCGGCCACAATTGGGCGGCCACAAGTGATTTCGGGGTGGGATTTGTTGCGTAACCAACCCAAACCATCGACGCGCTTTGCACCGGCTGGCAGTACCTACTTTGTGCGATTTGGCGGCGATGTAGCCAATATTCCGCAATGGTTGGCGTCGGTGTGGATGCAAAACATCAGTGATGATCCGCAGGCTCGTCGCGATGGCTACGGCCTCGCCGTCGTTGGTGTGAACTAGAAAGGGCACGTGACCATGGCTCGTAATCCACGAATCGCGGCGCCAAGTGCGCTGCCACAAATACAAACTGGTGACATTGTTGAAGTGCGGAGCTATCGCTTGATTACGCCGTTGCTTGGCGGTGGTGCCAAAGTCAAGCATCCGGATAGCCAGACGGTTGTGCGCGCAAGCGCTATCCGCGGTATTCTGCGCTTTTGGTGGCGTGCCATGCGCGGCGGCAAAAGCAATGGTGATATTCAGTGGCTCAAGCGCCGTGAGGCCGAGGTATGGGGTGGCCGTGTCGGTAATGAGATGTATCCCTCGAAAGTGCGCATTGCCGTGAAGAATGCCTCGCGTGGATCTGCCGTCAAAACCGATGCGGATATTCGTCTGAGCTCAACCGAAGAGATTGATTCACAAAACTCAAAGTTGAGTTATGCACTCTTTATTTTGCGCCCTATCAACAGTCAAAAGCAAGACTATGATGTGCGTGCGGATGTAACATTTGACCTCGAAATAAGTTATCCGCGTGGCGATGAGCAGTTGACGCTTGATGTCAAGGCGGCCATCTGGGCATGGGAGCAGTTCGGCGGTGTTGGTGCCCGTACTCGGCGTGGCCTCGGTGCGGTGCAAATCGAGAGCGTTAATGGCAAGCCAATGCCTCGACCACGTCGCAACGAGCTGGCTGGGTATATCGAGGACCAGATAAAGTACTTTGAGGTGGGTGGCAAGTGGCCAGCAGGGACGCCGAGTCTGCAGGGATTAACCGTCGATACCTACAATCCAAACGGTGCGTCCGTGGCCGTGATAGGCCCACAAAGAGAGGCGGTGGCAATCTGGGATCAGTTGTTAACTCGCTATCGCACTTTCCGGCAAGAGCGTTTCATGCGGCCACGTAATGGTCGATATGTGCCATATGGCTCATCTATTTGGCCAGATTCAAATGGGTTGCGCTCGACATTTGGGGCGGGGCGTCATCCACAAAGCGATTACAAAGAGTCGCCGCATGTTGCTCGTGCGCAACTTGGATTGCCGATGGTCATCCAATTTATGCGTGATAAGTTTGATACTGGTGGGCAGAATAATGTAGTGCAATTCATCGTCGAGAACGAAGTGGGGCGCCATGCGAGCCCGGCCATCTTTCGGCCGCTTCGGATTGATGGCGAGTATGTGGGTGTAACCTTGATTCTTGGTAATTCACGGATCGCTACTGAAGTAACGGTCAAAGGGAATGACGAAGCCACTCGCCGTCGCTATCAAGGGGTAAAACCAATCAAAACGCGTGGCAACACGGAGATTCTCAATCAAGGCGATAATCAAGGCGAAAACCGTCAACCGCACGGTCCGACGAACACTGCCGATGTCCTACGTGGGTTGTTTAATTATATGAAGAATGCACGCTAAGCATAGGAGTACTTTACGATGACGACGAAGTTGATGTTTGTCCATGCCACTACGCCGCTCCACGCAGGGGTTGGATCGGGTACCGATGTCATTGACTTGCCGATTGCCCGCGAGGTCGCTACCGGCCTGCCATATTTGCCTGGCTCTTCGGTGAAGGGCTCGTTGCGCAGCCTGATTCAGGCGGCCAATGGGGCAGTAGTTAAGGACATGTTTGGCCCAGATACGCGCGATGCCTCCGAACAAGCAGGAGCCGTGCAGTTCAGCGATGCGTATTTGTTGGCGATTCCGATTCGCAGTTTGGCCGGCATGTTTGCCTGGGTTACATCGCCGTATATTTTGCAGCGGTTAGCCCGTGATGCAGCCATGGCAGGGATTGCAGCCCCGGGTGTGCCGGCAGTTGCAAACCAACAGGTGCATGTGGTGCCACAAAAAAGCAAACTGCGCTTTCATGAACAAAAAGCCGTGTTCGAAGATATTGATTTGGATGTGGTAGATAGTGGCATATTGGGCGAGTGGCATCAGTGGTTATCACAATTTTTGGCTATCCACCCGGATTTTGTGGCTGAGCGCCTCTGCATTGTCAGTGATGACGTGATGAGCTTTTTGTTGCAAACTGCGACCGAGGTCCGTGCACGCATTCGCTTGAACGACGACAAAACTGTGCAGAACGGGGCCTTGTGGTACGAGGAGTCTCTGCCAAGCGAAACGTTGTTGGTGGGGATTGTGCATGTAGCGCCTAACAAGAAGACACACGCATCAATTGATGCGATGTTGGGTGAGTTGCACAAGGTTTCACAGTCACTGGTGCAGTTTGGTGGTAAGAGCACAACGGGACATGGTTTTTGCCGTGTGGTCGTTTCCAAATAAAGGAGCATACCCATGTCAACTCGTCAGCAACGATACGCCCAAGAGATTCACGGGCTTGTAAGCAAACGTGTCAACAATAATGCAACGTTTCAGAATCGCTATGGGGCCCTTGCGCATCGCATGCCCATGCTGATTCGCAGTGCTGGTCTTGCACAGGCGCTGGCCTTTATTGATGCGCGCGGCAAAGTTGAGGGCCAAGCATTGCTCGATGATGTGGCGTTTGCTGTGTTGGGGCGGGCAGATCGGCAGCTGTTGATGCAACAATCGCGTGAATCATCACTGCTCGCATACATGCACTTGACGCAACAAACACTCGATGCGTTGTTGTGGTTTAAGCGCTTTGCACAGACGATTTTGAAGGTTGAGGCCGGCGCTGATGCGGATAAGTCGTAATCCAGAAAGAGGTACGAAATGACTACTCGCCGAAGTTCACTCAACTTTGTGCAGATGCCGAAGCGCGGTGAGACCCATGCGGGGCTGTGGCATGATTGCTATGTGCGCGATTTTGCTACGAATCAGCAAAGCGACGGTAATTCGACATCAGCTGATGCACTGTTGCTCGAGATGGAGCAGTTTCAGGTTAATCCGTACTACACCTATTGCTTCAAAGAGTGGCAGAAAGCGTTGAGCGGTACTGCGCAGATGCACTTCTGTACTGCCACAAGTGATACGCGGGTGTTGGTGGGTTTGGGCGTCGATTCTGCACTTGATACCGGCCTGACCATCCACCACACATACGGCATGCCGTATATCCCGGGCAGTGCGCTGAAGGGCTTGGCGGCATCGTTTGCGCGTCGCCGACTGGGGCCGGATTGGCTGCCAGACAGCCCCAACTATCTCGAGCTGTTTGGTACCCAAGAGCAAAGTGGTGTTGTCGACTTTTTGGATGCATTGATGCGTCCAGAAGAAGGGAAAGCGCCGTTTGCTAAAGATATCATGTCGGTGCATCAGTTTGGCTACTACTCAGAAGATGCAAAAGCGCCATCTGATGCTGAGAAGTTGAATATCGTATCGTTCTTGAGCGTCACCAAAGGGCAAACATTCTTGATTCCGTTGGCTGGTGATGCCGCCTGGTGTGCGATTGCTATCCAAATCTTGACGCAGGCATTATCATTAGAAGGTATCGGTGCCAAGACCAACGCAGGCTATGGTCGCATGACCGTTCAGCGGTTTGTTGACCCTGTGATGCAGGCAGTTGAACGCTTTGTTGAGACCCATAATCTTAACAAGATTGCCACGATGCCAAATAAGAATGGTGTCATTGATCAGGCGGTACGGGCATTTGTGCGTGATCAACGATCGATGGATATCAAGGAACAAATACTCATTGCCCGCATATTGCGCGACGTCATGAAGGCGAATGGTAAGGATAGCTCATTGGCATACCAAGATATACGTAAGCTCGCCGAACGCAACATTTAGATGCTAATATCCCCTGTGTACACAGCCTGCAGGATATTCTGTGTGCGCAGGGGATATTAATGGGAGAAGATGACGATGCCGACTCTTCTGATAGTTACTGTTGGTGGCACTGCTGATCCGA
>CAYZZI010000081.1:0-7085 GCA_964482795.1 uncultured Klebsiella sp. | reverse complement strand
TGACTCCTTTATGGTGTGACGCCAGTAGTTGAGCATATCTCGCAGTGTCGTTTCAATCGGTATGTGGGTATGCCAACCGGTATCAGCAAACAAACGACTATTATCACAGACAACGTTTGGTACATCCACGGGACGCAGACGTGCGGGGTCAACTTCAATCTGAATGGGATGCGTGCTTTGCGCGACGAGCGCATCGAGCAATGCACGAATTTCGTATGAGACTCCCGCTCCTACGTTGTATGCTGCCCCGGGTACTCCATGATGGATGAGTGCCTCGTAGGCGGTGGCAATATCGCGGACATCACTGATGTCGCGCCGTGCCGATAAATTACCCACCTTGAGGATCGGTTCTTGGAGTCCAGCCTCGATGCGGGCAATTTGTGCGGCAAATGCTGAGACTGCGTACGCTTCGCTTTGTCGTGGCCCGATATGACTGAACAGGCGCAAGCGAATCGTCCGTACGCGATGCGACACAAACCACTGATGTGCCGCCATGTCAACTGCGGCTTTGCTGACGCCATAGGGTGTGAGTGGGACAAGGGGTTGCTTTTCGCTGATTGGCATCTGATTACTCGGTACCGTGCCGAATATTTCGTTGCTCCCAGCCACGATAATCAGTGGATCAAAGCCGAGCTCACTAGCGAATTGCATCAACGCGACGCTGGGGATGACATTATCGTGCATGGTGTTGATGGCGTCGCCAAATGATTTGGCCACGCTGGCTTGGGCTGCCAAATGCACAATCACGTCGGGACGAGTATCGCTGAGGTATGTGCGCAGGGCGTGCGTATCACGCAAGTCCAATGATGTGAACTGTACATGATCACGGAGTGTGGGCAGTTGGATGTGTGGTGATCGCGCCACACCAAGGATGGTGTATTTGGGGCTGCGACAGAGGTATTCTGCCAAGTGGCCGCCAACAAACCCATTAATGCCGGTGATTAATATCTTCATGCTGCTATCTTACCAAATCAACGGGATGATTGCACCATTATAGTGCATGAGCATCAAAAAAGAGTCGAGGACCCGCAGGTCCTCGACTCTTTTGACACAGATAGCGCAATTACTCGAGAGGTTCACGTCGGAATGCTGGATTCGCATCCGGGGTGGGTGATATTGGAGCACTCCCTGTGACTGGCTCGACACTCGAATCAACGACCACTTCGGACGGTACATTGGGCAATGAAGTGGCCTCGCTCGGTGGCACGTTGCGATATGGATGAACCGCCTCGATACGCGCCAAGATGTCGTTGACGTCGATATCGGTCAATTCGTTGCGCAGAATCAACGCTTCAGCAATGGCAATCACGGCTTCGCGGTTCTGGTCGAGCAAGTGCTTAACGCGGCGATACTCCTCGGCCAAGATGGCTTCGATTTGCTTCTTGAGTTCACCACTGCGCATCGCCTCAGGGCCAAACGCGAGGTATGAGTAGAAGCTATTGTCCATGCCATAGGCACCAACCATGTATGCGGCGATGCTGGTGGCTGATTGTAAATCGCCTGTGACGCCACTCATCTGAATGTCAAGGAAGAGCTCTTCAGCAGCACGGCTACCGAGGGCGATTTGCAGGCGATTGCGCAACTCTTCCTTGGAGCTGGTGTAAATCTCCTCTTCAGGCTTCCACGCCGCAAATCCAAGTGCGTTGCCGTGGCGGATGATGGTCACCTTGGTCAGACGTTGCTTGCGCAACAACTTGACGGCGGCGTAGGCGTGCCCCGCCTCGTGGTAAGCGATACGACGGCGCTCTTCGTAGGACATGCCACGAATCGGCTGGCGCAGGCCGTACTCGTGCATTTCGCGGGCACGGGTAAAGTCCCAGTAGTTGATGGCTTGACGATTATCGAAGTGTGCATGAATGACTGCTTCGTTGACGATGAAGCGAATCGCCACTGGCGTATACCCAATCGTGTCTGACACCATGCGGTCAATCGGCATCGGCTCGTGCTTGACTTTGCTCAAGTAGTACTCAAGGATGTCGCGGCGACCGTCTGCATCGGGGTATTCGACGACGATTTTGCGATCAAAACGACCTGGGCGCAACAAAGCAGCGTCGAGCGTCTCGGCCAAGTTAGTGGCAGCCACGGTAAGCACTGGTGGCATCTCGGGCTTCTTGCGGCGGATGCCGAGTGAGCGCAAGATTTTGCCGAACCAACTTGGGTCTTCGGGTGGGGGATCCATCTGGAGCAAGAGTTCGTTGAGCAATCCGCTGCCGGCGCCCATACCACCCATACCGCCCATCATCACATTGGCTTGACCACCGGTGGTGCCATTCATGGTGCCGACACCACTTGCGCCACCCATCAACGATGAGCTACGGGCCATACCGATGGCGTCGATTTCGTCAATAAACAAAATACACGCCCCGTACTCTTTGGCCAGCTTACGCGCCTTTCGGTAAAGCATCATGACTTTGATGTTACCCATACCCATCCAGACCGAGGTCAATGATGGAGCGCTTAAGTAACCGAACGGCACGCCGGCTTCGGTCGAAATGGCCTGCGCCAAGTAGCTTTTGCCGGTACCTGGAGGGCCAATCAACAAGACACCACGGGTGATTTCACCACCCATTTGTTTGAACTGTTTGGCTCCCTTGAGCAACGTCACAATGCGGCGAGCTGCCTCGAGCACTTCAGGGTTACCACGATAGTCAGCAAAGCTGATACCGGTTTCGCCAGGTCGCACCCAATAAATACGGGTACGTGCCATGAAGAAGTACATCAAGAAGAACTGAAACCCGATGAACATGAACAAATAGGCCATCGTGGTAATCAGTTGCACAATGAGCGGTGCCAGTTCTTGGGTGGTCAAAAACGTCCATGCCGAAGGGATGACGTTAAATAACAACCAAAAAACACCTGATACAATGGCAATCCAGCGGATGCCACGCATCAATTTGTACGGCCAGCGCTCAAAGAGCTTTTCGAGACGTTGCTCAAATGCACGCTCTTTGTCTGACGGCGGATCGCTCTGTGGGCGATAAGGTTCAATTGCCATACAGTGCTCCAGTGTGTGAATTGCGGGGAGTGATGGATTGGTTTATAACAACAAACAACCAACCGACGATTTTTATCGCTACTATGAGTATAAAAACGAATGGTAACTTTTGGCAAGTTGATTTGATGAGTGAACGGTGAGAATGATACGACGTGCAGGTCTGATAGTTTTAATTATTTATGTATTCGTGATTGTAATCAGCGAAATCCAGCCAACAGGTGGAATTGTCGTTGATTCGGTTTTGACGCGTGTTCGTACGCGTGGCCAACTGCGTGTTGGGTATGACCCGGGATCACTGCCGTTCACCACTATGATCAACAATCAAGCCGCTGGTCACGACATTGATTTGGCTACGGCATTTGCACACCATCTTGGTGTCTCAGTGCTATTCGTGCCGACTGGTCTTGATGCTGCCTATGATGAGCTCCAGCAAGGGCACTTTGATATGATTGCCTCGGCCATGCCGTATGCTCCAGAGCAAGGCTGGCGTGCCCGTTTTTCAACCGTCTACTTCGATGATGGCCTTGTCTTGCTGCAACGCCAATCGGTGCCAGTCACGCGCATCGGCGTCGTCTTTGGCGCAGATGCAGACACCATGCTCCGGCGCATGCAACACGAGGGGCAAACAGTTGCGCCTGTCTATGCCGAGACCACGAACGAGTTGTGGCAATTGTTTGCGTGTGACACCGTTGATGCGGTGATTGTCGAGGAGTCGCTGGCATGGGCCATGCAGGCGCGTGATGCGTCGATTCGCCGCGTCGAGGCGCTTTCGTATGTACCGTATGTGCTGGTTGTGCCGTATGACGCTCCGTTGCTCCACGAGGCGCTTAATCGCTTTCTTAAAAATGCCGACGATGACGGCACACTGGTTGGATTGCGCCAAAAATGGCTCGTTGGCGCAATTCCCAGTTCACCCGTACAATGTAGCGGAAATTAGGGCGTTTCGATGATGAGAGGAGCCAACCATGAGTGTGGTGCGCTTTGGGATTGTCGGCTTGGGTGGCATGGGGCGCAATCACGCCCAATACTTGATGGCTGGCGAGGTCAAAGGGGCCGTGCTGAGTGCAGTGAGTGATACGAGCCCAGCCTCGCAGGAATGGGCCAAACAATCATTGCCCGAGAGTGTGCGCTTTTTTGAGTCGTATGCGGCGATGTTGCAGTCTGGTGCCATTGATGCCGTGATTGTGGCAACCCCTCACTACTTTCATCCCGATCTTGCGGTGCAGGCGTTCCATCATCAACTGCATGTGATTGTCGAAAAACCAGCCGGCGTCTATACCCAACAAGTACGCCAGATGAACGAAGTTGCTGCCGCAAGTGGCAAAGTCTTCGGCATGATGTATAACCAGCGCACGAATCCCGTGTTTCAGAAAGTCCGCGATTTGATTCAGAGTGGTGAACTCGGCAAAGTCAAACGCTTTAATTGGATTATCACCGATTGGTACCGCAGCCAGGCCTACTACAACTCGGGCTCATGGCGCGCCACCTGGGCCCAAGAGGGCGGTGGCATCTTGATGAATCAAGCTACCCACAATATCGACTTGATGCTCTGGACACTCGGCATGCAACCCTCGCGCGTACGGGCGTTCTGTCATTTTGGTAAGCACCGTGCCATCGAGGTCGAAGACGACGTGACGGCATACATGGAGTGCGAAAACGGCGCAACCGGCGTCTTTATTACCACCACCGGTGATGCACCCGGCACCAACCGCTACGAGATTAGCGGTGAGCGTGGCAAAGTTGTGGTTGAGGACAACAAAATCACCTTCTGGCGCCTGCGCATGCCGGAGCCCGAGTTTAATGCAACCAATACCTCCATGTGGGCACAACCCGAGAATTGGAAGATTGACATCCCTGTCAGCGGTGGTGCTGGCCCACAACATGTGGGTATCACCCAAAACTTCACCGATGCGGTACTCAAGGGTACCCCGCTCCTCGCCCCGGGTCATGAGGGCATTCACGGGTTGACGCTGGTGAACGCCATGTACATGTCAACGTGGACCGACAACTGGGTTGATATTCCATTCGACGAAAATCAGTTCTTGATGCTCCTCAATCAGCGTCGTAATGTACGTGGAGAGTAGTTATTATGCTTCATAAATACGCCGCCCAACTCTACACGGTGCGTGATGCGCTCGAAAAGGACTACAATGGCGTACTCAAGGCGTTGCGCGAGCAAGGCTGGCAGGCAGTGCAAGTCTCGGGCACGCGTGGCTACACACCCGAGCAAATTGCCGGATTCTTGCGCGATCATCAGCTCAAAACGGCCGGTATGCACATCTCGATTGCCGAGCTGACCAACGACATGGCCGATGTGATGCGTCAAGCCACGCTCTACGGCACGCGTGACATCATTGTGCCCTATCTGCCCCGTGAATATCAGAACGAGCTCGGCTATCAGATGTTCAAGAGCCACATGAATGTGCTGGCCAAACCACTGCACGCGGCCGGATTCCGTTTGAGCTACCATAACCACGATTTTGAGTTTGCTACGACCATCAAAGGCGTCTCAGCCCTCGAGTATCTGCTTGAGCCGAGTGCCGATAATGCGATTTTGGCCGAGATTGACGTCTACTGGGTCAAAAAAGGTGGTGCCGACCCGTTGGCGTTTATCGCACCGTATCGCAACCGAATGCCGATTATTCACCTCAAAGACATGGCTGCGGATGGCTCATTTGGGGCCATTGGCACCGGGAGTATTGACTTCGTGCCGATATTGCGTTGGGGCGAGGCCAACGGGATTGAGTGGTACGCCGTTGAGCAAGATATCTGCCCAGGTGACCCGCTTGATGCGCTCAACACCAGCTTGACCAATTTGCGGGCGATGACGCCGAAGGTGCACGGCTAAGGAGACGCCATGTCAGATGGAATGAACTATGCGCCCAAAGGCAAACCACAGCCAGTGGTCACACCCGGTGAGTTTGTCTTTGCGGCAATTGGGCTCGATCACGGGCATATTTATGGGCAGTGTAATGGCTTGGTCGAGGCAGGTGCGACGCTGGCGGCCGTGTATGACCCGGATCCAGCCAAGGTGACGGCATTTGTCGAACGATTCCCCGGCACTCGTGTGGCCCGTAGCGAACAAGAGATTCTTCAGGACGCATCGATTCACCTCGTCGCAGCGGCGGCTGTACCTGCCGATCGGAGTGCCTTGGGGAATCGGGTAATGCAACACGGCAAAGACTACTTCACCGATAAATGTCCGTTTACCACGCTTGACCAGCTCGCCGAGACCAAGCGCGTGGTGGCACAAACCGGGCGTAAGTATGCGGTGTATTACAGCGAGCGCTTGCACAACGAAAGCGCGTTGTACGCCGGTGAACTTGTGCACGGCGGTGCGATTGGGCGTGTGTTGCAGGTGATTGGGCTTGGGCCACATCGCCTCGGGGCACCCAATCGACCAGCGTGGTTTTTTGAGTTGGCTCGATATGGTGGAATTTTGTGTGATATTGGCAGTCACCAAGTCGAACAGTTTTTGTTCTATAGCGGTGCCTCAGATGGGCAGGTGCTACACAGCAAAGTGGCCAATTATGCGCACCCCGAGTACCCCGAGTTGCAAGATTTTGGCGATGCAACAATTGTGGGCAACAACGGGGCAACGAATTACTTTCGCGTCGACTGGTTCACGCCCAACGGCTTGAGCAATTGGGGTGACGGGCGCACCATCATCATGGGCACGCAAGGGTACATTGAGTTGCGCAAGTATGTTGATGTGACGCGTGGCAAAGGCAATCAGGTGTACTGGGTTGATCAACAGGGCGAGCATCATGCCGATGTAGATGGCCAAATCGGTTATCCATTCTTCGGCCAACTCGTGCGTGACTGTCTAGAGCGTACCGAACATGCGATGACGCAGGCACATACATTCAAGGCTGCTGAGTTGTCGTTACAAGCACAGGCTCAAGCGCACTATGTGAGCAGGTAGAGTCGTAACGCCACAAAAAACGGGGTGCGGCAATCGCCGCACCCCGTTTGATTTGATTTAGAACCGACGTCGTGGTCGTGGACGATCACCGCCGAAGCCTGGCGTATCATCGCCGTCTCGTCGTGGTGCATCGCCATCACGACGGAAGCCGCCACCCTGTGGACG
>CAYZZI010000080.1:0-7118 GCA_964482795.1 uncultured Klebsiella sp. | reverse complement strand
TCGTAAGGGCGTCCGAAAGGGCGCCCGTATCTATCCCCAAGATTTATCCGTGGGCAGACAACCGTCCGCCCCGCTGGATCCCCGACCGCATCACGTCGTAAGGGCGTCCGAAAGGGCGCCCGTATCTATCCCCAAGATTTATCCTTGGCCGGACAGCAGTCCGCCCCACTGGATCTCCCGGCCGCATCACGATGCGGCCCTACCAATCAACCAATCTGTACGGGTGTCGCGTGCGATGACCCTGATGAATTCCCCGGCCGCATCACGATGTGGCCCTACCTATCCGCCCACCAATATCATGGTATACTCGGCGTATATTCCCCCACACACCCGAAAGGATCTGCAATGACGCAGGCGACACCCAATATACAGGTCGGATTCCGGGATGCAACCCCCTTGCTCAACGATCCAATTGCGCTGCGCGCCCAGGCCGAACGTGACGGGTACCTCTTTTTCAAGCAACTCCTACCCAAATCTGACGTGCAAACGCTACGTACCGAGTTGCTCTCCCTCTTGGCCAAACGTGGCTGGTTGCGCGCTGATCTGCCGCTCGATGCCGCCCGTGTCAACCCTGCTGCCGTGGCCGATCTCGAGTCGTGGGGCGGCACCGGCATCAGCGAGGAGGCGTACCGCGAGTTGCAACACAGCTTCCTCTTCCAGCGCTTTCAGCATCACCCGAGTCTGATTCGGCTCTACCAGACATTGTTCGACGCGGCTGTGTTGCCACACCCGCGCACGATTGCCCGCGTAATGGTGCCGTGCCCCTCCTTTCGCCCGACGCCGATGCACCAAGACTTCATCCACATCCAAGGCACCAAACAGGTCTGGACCTGCTGGCTGCCGGTCGGCGATGTGCCGCGCTCGCTGGGTGGCTTGACCGTCCTACACGGGTCGCACAAGTTGGGCGTGTTGACGGTGCGGCATGCCGAGGGCGCCGGCAATCTCGAGACCAATCTGTGCGACGTCGATTTACCGTGGATCGAGCACGACTACGAGATGGGCGATGTGCTGACCTTTCATAGCTGTTTGCTCCACAAATCGCTGCCCAATCAGCACGATGATGTGGTGCGCCTGTCGTGCGATTACCGCTTTCAGCCGGCCCATCAAGAGATCGAAGAGCGCTCGCTCGTACCGCACATGCGCGTGGCCGAGTGGGATGAGCTCTATCGCGATTGGAGCGACACGACCTATCAGTATTATTGGCAACGCCAGCCCCTGACGCTTTCGCCATGGGATGAGTCGTTGCACTGGCAAAAAGAGCGGATTTGTAATTAACCTCTCAGCAACACCGGTGAATCGGTATTCACCGGTGTTGCATTGTTTTGTTTGATGAAATCAGGATATTCAACATAAATAAACTATTGCAGATTCTAATGCACTATAGTAGAATTTTTATACATGCTCCTCAACTATCTGAATGCAACACATGGTCTGGCCTCTAATATTTTTATGTAAATGATGTTTCTTTTCGCTGCGTACATTCAACGGCATCGTAGATACACTGCACGGCACGATACCTCCGGCACACACACGCTTTGAACAGATGGGAAATCAAATGCATGCATTTGCAAAATTCAATGTGTATACGGTAACAACGCTGCTCTTGTTCGTCGGCTTAACAATCATGGGCAGCGCATTGACAGTTCCCGGCGCACAATCTGCACGCGCCTCGACTTCGAACAATGATACATCGCGTTCAACACCCGCAACAGTCGTAAGCAATGGCCATGAGTTTACCTGTGCCCTCTATAACGGCGGTGTGCGTTGCTGGGGTGAAAACGGTAACGGGCAACTCGGGAATGGGTCGACCGTCAGAAGCACTACGCCCGTCAATGTTGAGGGATTAACGAGCGGTGTCAGAGCAATTGCCACCGGCAATAAACATGCGTGTGCGGTCAAAAATGACTTCACCGTGTTCTGTTGGGGTGATAACTCAAAAGGACAACTCGGTGACGGCACCACGGTTCAACGCAATCGACCGGTGCAGGTTTCGGGCATTCAAACGCAAGCACGATTTGTCTCCGCCGGCGACGGTCACACATGTGTGATTGGCGGTAGCATCTGGTGTTGGGGCGACAATACGAACGGTCAACTCGGCGATGGCACAACGACGCGTCGGCTGACACCAATAAAACCCACTCTCTCCGTCGGTGTCGATATAGTTGCCGCAGGGAGTCAACACACGTGCGCGGTCACAATAACCGACAGTATCAAATGCTGGGGGCTCAACAGCAACGGCCAGCTTGGTGACGGTACAACCACGCGCAGATTGACTGCCGTAGACGTATCTGGGATTACACGCGATACCGTTTCGATCTCGCTTGGGGGTGCACACTCTTGTGCGCGCATGAATTCGGGGAGCGTACGCTGTTGGGGACTTAACAGCAACGGCCAACTCGGCGATGGCACAACCACCCAACGGCTCACGCCTGTCACGGTTTCTGGACTAACGAGTGGTGTGTCACACGTATCTGCTGGGGACAAACACACCTGTGCGATGACCGTAGTTTGGACTACGTTCGCCGTCCGTTGCTGGGGACTCAACAGTAGCGGGCAATTGGGCAATGGCGCAACCACCCAACACACGACCTCAGTAAGTACCTCCGGGCTCTCTTCTGGAGTCACTGCAATTGATGTCGGCACCACACATTCGTGTGCAATTTCATCTGGTAGTTCAATTAGTTGTTGGGGTGGCAATCAAAGCGGTCAACTCGGCGATGGTACGACAACACGCCGCCTCACACCTGTCAGCGTGATTAATCTGCCTCAACCAACCGCAACCATCACGAATACGCCGTCTGTCACACGTACCTTCACGGTAACACCTACACGAACGCAACGTCCTGCGCTACAAAGTGGTGTCACCAAGATATCAGCCGGATCCCAACACACCTGTGCACTGACCGTACAGGGCGAGATTCGTTGTTGGGGCGATAATTTTCGCGGTCAGTTAGGTATTGGATCATACTTCTCACAAAACAGTCCAGTCAGCGTACAGATTGCGAACGGCAACCTTGACGTCGCGACCGGTAATTCGCATACCTGCGCCGTCACCAAGTCGAATACCGTTGCGTGTTGGGGACTAAATACAGATGGCCAATTCGGTAATGGCCTTTTAGATAACAGTTGGCTACCCATCGACAACGGCCTCACAGATGTCACAAAGATAACTGCAGGCGGATTCCACACGTGTGCCCTCACCATTGGTGGAGGCGTAAAGTGTTGGGGCGCCAACAACAAAGGGCAACTCGGCAACGGCACAACTGCACGGAGTGCATCGCCGGTCGACGTCCAAGGATTAACGAGTGGTGTACGCGCCATTGCAGCAGGCTACATGCACACCTGTGCACTCACCACGCAAGGTGCCATCAAGTGCTGGGGGGATAACGCACAAGGTCAAATCGGCAACGGATCAACCACCAATCAATTAACACCAACCGACCCACAAGGGCTATCCGCCGAGTACAGTGCGATTGCCGTGGGCGAGTTTCATAGCTGCGCACTTGCGCGTACCGGCATTATTCGCTGCTGGGGGAATAATTCAGGTGGCCAAATAGGTGACATGACAACCGATGGTCGCGTAGCGCCTACCGATGTCCGTCAACTCTCCGAAGGTGCCATTGCCATCACAGCAGGCGGAGGGCACACGTGTGCAATTACCACGAACGATGCCATAAAATGCTGGGGTTTTGGTAATTATGGCCAGATTGGAAATGGCACGCTCAACATGCACATGTTCCCCGCCGCTGTTACCGGACTGACAAATTCAATGGCATCAATGGCCGCTGGCGCGTATCATACATGCGCCGTTACGTTTGCGGGCGCAGTGAAATGCTGGGGTCAAAATAACACAGGTCAACTTGGCGATGCATCGAATGTGACTCGCACCACACCAGTTGATGTAACAAGCGTTCTCCCACCTACGGCTACTGCAACACGTACCGTCACGCGCACACCTCTACCTACTGCAACACCCACACGCACTCACACCGCCACACGCACACCAATTCCTTCATTTACACCCACACGCAGTCGCACAGTCTCGCCCACTGCATCACGAACTTCTTCGCCCACGTTCACCCCTACGCGTAGCCGAACCGCTTCACCAACCGCCTCACGCACGCCGATTCCGCCATCATCAACGCCCACCCGCAGTCATACCGCTTCACCAACCGCCTCGCGCACGCCGATTCCGCCTACCGCAACTGCAGTCGCAAATATCGGCACTGCCACATTCGTGTCGACCGGGTTCTCCCACACCTGCGCCGTCTCAAACAAAGGCGTGATATCGGGGGCAGTACACTGTTGGGGCTATAATGGTTGGGGGCAAATAGGCGATGATACGTTCGTTGATCGCCTGATACCGACTGGTGCCTCACGGCTCGGGTCCGGCATGAAATCGCTTACTGCAGGTATGGCTCATACCTGCGTACTCCTGCAAATTAACACCATAGGGTGCTGGGGTGCAAACAATTTTGGGCAAGTGGGAGACGGTACTACCACTAACAGAGGTTCAGAGGTACGAATCATCAATACTGCCAACGCCCAAGTTGTCACCGGATATGAACACTCATGTGCACTCAGTCAGCCCATATCTGGCATCGTACAATGCTGGGGGATGAACAATTACGGACAAGTCGGCAACGGCACACTCAAAGAAGACTGGTCTGACACCGAGAACGTGGTGTCATTGACTCCAGAACCAGTGGTCGGTTTGACTGAGCGGATAACGCAACTCACAGCGAACAGCAACTTTACCTGTGCGCTTACCGAAAGCGACACAGTCGTGTGTTGGGGTCAGAATTATAGTGGCCAACTCGGGAACGGCAACGTCATTGATTCGGCCACACCTGTTGATGTGGTAGGGCTGCCAGGTGGCATCAAGGCTATTTCTGCGGGGTATGCACACGTATGTGCCATCACAGCCACAGACTCGCTCATGTGTTGGGGCGATAACAGCTCCGGTCAGCTTGGCAACGGCACGACCGATACATCGTACAGTCCTGTAGCGGTGACAGCAATTACTGGCAGTGTGGTTGCAGTGAGCGCAGGAGAAAGTCATACATGTGCCATTGTCCGCACGAGCGTCATTAATACCAACGTGATGTGTTGGGGCGATAACAGCGTTGGCCAACTCGGGAATCGGACATTTATCTCATCTAGTACCCCCGTTCAGGTCCACGGTTTGACCAGTGGAATGGCGATGATCAGCACGTATGGCAGTCATTCATGTGCCGTAACCACCAGTGGTCGCATTCACTGTTGGGGTCAGAACAGTGCGGGGCAACTCGGCGACGGCACGACCATCAATCGTAACGAGCCAGTCTTTGTCGTTGGCTACTAGTTGACAATCAGACTAACCACGTTGACAGCATGGGGTAGAAACGACACAGAACGGGATAGCGATGACTGAGGTACACCTCTACCCGGTGCCGCACTGGATGTCAGGGCGCGACACCACCGCTGAACCGGCCATAGCACCGCAGGGGTATCGCCTGTGTGTGCAGGCAGGCACCATTACACTCACCGCACACGATGCAGCCGGTGCGTTCTACGGGGCGCAGACGCTGGCCCAACTCCATCAACACTATCCACACGGCATCCCCGATATCGTCGTCGTGGATGCACCGGCAATCGCGATACGCGGGGTGATGCTCGATGTCTCGCGCGACAAAATGCCCACCACGGCGACGCTCGAACACATGCTTGACCGCCTCGCCACGCTCCGCTACAACGTACTTGTGCTCTACCTCGAACACACCTTTGCTCACCCTGGTCACGACGAGGTGTGGCAGGCGGCATCCCCGTTTACCGCCGAAGAAATCGCGCATCTACGCGCCTATGCACGGGCCCGCCACATCACCCTGGTACCACAGCAGAATGCGCTCGGGCACATGGAACGTTGGCTCAAACATCCGCGGTACGCCCATTTGGCCGCACTTCCAGGCGGATATCACGCGCCAAACGGCGACCACGAGCCGGCCGCATGCCTCGAACCGCGAAATTCGCAGTCCTTCTCTCTCATCGAAGAACTCCTGACCAACGTGGCAACGACGTTTGATGCGCCATTCGTTCACATTGGCCTTGATGAACCCATTGACCTCAATCCGGCTGTGTGGGACGCCATCTTTGATGTGCCTGGCGCAGTAGCTCCCTGGGCAGACATTGACAATGGTGCGTTTTGTGTACCGCTCTCGGTTGATCGACTCAACGACTACACGCACTGGGTGCGACGCATACACCAGATTCCCAGCCTGGCACAACGGCGCCTTTTGATGTGGGCTGATGTCCTTGCGCCTCATCCTGACGTCATCCCACGTATCCCGTCAGACATGACGCTCATCGAGTGGGGATACGACGCACACCACCCCTTTGATGCGCGTGTGGGCCGTCTCAAATCACACGGTCATCGGTGTTGGGTGGCACCGGGCACAGCTACCTGGGATTCGATGGCAGGGCGTGTTGACATGATGGTGGCCAATGTGGATGGTGCAGTCGAGGCAGCCATCACGCATGGATGTGAGGGTTTGTTGATGTGTGAGTGGGGCAACGCTGGCCACGTGCATCACGCCGCAATAAGTTGGCCTGGGTTTGTTTATGCCGCAGTCAAAGCATGGAACCCGGCATCCGCCGTCGATCTTACCGATGCCCTCGCCACCATCACGTACGATACACAACTTGCACGCGCCACCATCCACATTGGCCGGCTCGACCGCCACTTTACACCAAGCGTACCGGGAGCTGGCACACTTGCCAGCATCTTGGTGCGCCCGGGCACGGCCCGCCAGTTGGCCGAACAAGGCCTGACCCCAAGCATGCTCGATGCCGCTTGGACTGATGTGACTGACGTACTTCGTGAATGTGCGAGCACCACGATACCGCGACGCATAGACGATGGTGACATCTGGCACCATGAGATTACGACCACAGCCAAGTGGATGAAACTTGCAATCGCACGCGCACAACACGAACTTGGCTGGCCCTCAATGTGCACTGCCGATGAGATGACTACCCTCCACACATCCCTGCTCAACGAGTATCCGACCCTCTGGCTCGCCCGCAACCGACCCGGTGGCATGCAGGATTCACTGGACAAATTAACCGCCATGGTCGCATCG
>CAYZZI010000079.1:0-7756 GCA_964482795.1 uncultured Klebsiella sp. | reverse complement strand
CGAACGGGAACGACCGTATGGAATCATGATTACCCCCGAATATCACCGCCCGCCATCCACGGCCAACACCTGGCCGCTGATCCACCCGGCATAATCCGATGCCAAAAACAGCACCGCATGTGCAATATCATCGGGTGTACCGAGGCGCTGGAGCGCAATGCTGGCCACCAAGGCCTTTTGGCCGGCCTCGCCGTACGATTCCCATTGGCGCTGCGTGTTGGGGTTTGATAAGACAAACCCGGGTGCAATGTTGTTGGCCGTGATGTTGAATGGCCCGAGTTCGTGGCACAGTTGCCGCGTAAAGTTGATTTGGCCGGCCTTGGCCGACGCATACGCCTGAATCCCCGTCAGGCTGGGACCGAGCCCGGCACCGCTCGAGATGTTGATGATGCGTCCGCGGCGCGCAGCTTTCATTGAGGGCACAACTGCGCGACTACACAGAAACGCCGCCGTCAGGTTGACGTCCATAATCGCATGCCATTGTGCCAACGACACCTGATCGAGCGGCTGACCGACCTGGCCACGCACTCCGCCCGCATTATTGACGAGCACATCGATTTGTGCGGTGGGGGCATGGGAGAGCGCCTCAGCCACCAAGGCGTTGACCTGGTGCTCGTCGGTTACATCGACCGTGCGTACGTGGCAGACGCCACCGGCATCTTGGCACATACGCTGGGTCTCGACTAGCTCGTCACCCAACACATCGCAGGCCCAGACATGGGCGCCGCGCGCCGCAAAATTAATGCTAATCGCCCGGCCGAACCCATGGGCGGCCCCGGTCACAATCACGGTTTGTTTGTCGAATGTAATGTGCATGATTAGTTATCCCAGCCATCACTCATCAGTGCGCGCGTCTCGCGCACGGCCACATCCCAAATGGCGTGCATTTCGGCGTCGGGGCGTTGGAAGTAGCCCTCGAAGTTGCCTTCTTGATAAAACTCGCGTAACCGGGGCCCAACCAAGGTGGCATGTCCAGCGCGGTCAGGCAGATTGACTTGATGACTGGGCATGGCCACGCCCTCTAGGCGCGTCCACGGGAAGTTTTCCATCCATGAGGCATGACTACTCAACGGATCAGTGGCCTTGACCGTGGCCCAGGTCTGTGGTGCACGCCACCAATTGTGGAATTTGACCTGCGCATCGAGATGATCGGCCATCCATTCGGTGACCAGCCCATCCACTGGACTGTTACCACCATGCCCGTTGACGATGATGATGCGGCGGAAGCCACTGCGGTACATGCTGTCCAAAATGTCACGCACCAGGCGAATATAGGTCTCGATGCGGAGCGTGATCGTTCCAGGATAGGCTTGAAAGTACGGCGCCATGCCATAACTCACCACGGGAAAGACGGGGATGCCCAGTGGCTCAGCAGCATCGGTCGCCACCTTTTCGGCCAGAATACTGTCCACACTCAGACTCAAATAGGCGTGTTGTTCGGTACTCCCAAGCGGTAATACGGCGCGGTTGTCGTGGCGCAAATACGCCTCAACCTGCATCCAATGCATGTCACTGATACGCATTAGGCCCTCCCTTTCCACACGGCTGGTAACACAATCGCCACCAAGATTAACCCCATTCCGATGAACTGCGTGGTCGTCAAAATTTCACCCAAAAAGAGAATCGCAATCGCACTCGCAACCGGCGCCTCGAGCACCAAAATAATCCCACCGACGCTCGCCGGAATATGGCGCAAGGCCAGATTAAACAGCCCGTATCCACCCAACGTTGGGCCGACTGCCAAAAAGAGTAGGACCAGCCATGCCGTCATGTCGCCGATTTGCACGATATTTGGTGCGTTTGTTGCCCCAACGACCAGTGGTGCCATGGCAAACATCGCCAGGAGCGCGATGGATCCACTCGCCATCGTGACGGTCAACGTGGCCCATGGATTGACGTTGCGTACCGCTTTTTGACTGTACAGCACGTACCCAGCCTGCAAGATTGCTGTGCTCAAGCCCACCGTAATCCCCAACCAATTGAGTTGGGTGTAGGCCAGATCGTAGAGTCGTACCAGCAACACGAGGCCGATGAACGAGAGGAGTAGGCTGATGATTTGTGGCAGTCGCCAGGCTTCGTTATAGAAAAAACGGGCACCGATGGTAACAAACGTGGGGAACAAGTAGATTAATACGACGGCAATGGATGCGCCATTCAGGTCGACCGACCAAATCCACAGGGCATGATAGATGCCAATCGTAAAAATCCCGAGGATGATTAAGGGAATTAGGTCGTGACGCGGGATTTTGAGGACTTGGCGATTAAACAGTAATAACACGCCACCGAGCGCCACTGTGACAAAGATATCGCGCCAGAGCGCAATTGCCAATCCCGAAGCGTTGTGTGCATCGAGCAAATACTTGATGCCCGGTCCTGTGCCGGCCCACACAATTGCGGCAACCATGCTAAAGATATACCCGAGTCGTGCAGAGGTGGCCATAATTCTCCCGTTGATGCAAATCGGTGATTGGTCTGTATAGCATACATGATGTTGTGCGCTCATCAGACAGGTATCATGCTATGAGCCATTGTCTGATGGTATACTGCATTAGAATGCCAAAGATGCCGAGGACTCTATGAGCGCTGTAGATTCATTTATTGCTAAGATGAACGACGATGGTTGCGACCAGGCTGCAATAGCTGCCTTTGTTGATGCCTATACACAACTTGCGAGCGGTGCTACTGGCATGATGCCCGAATCCACGATTGCCCCGATTAGTGCGTTGCCGCACGTTGATGATTGGGATGAGTATCGCACCGCTGGTCAATCTGCGCTTGCCAAAACTGTCGTACTCAGGCTCAATGGTGGCCTCGGCACCGGTATGGGTCTCGAGCAAGCGAAGTCGTTGTTGTGTGTGCGCGGTGACGATACCTTCCTTGACATTGTTTCCAAACAACATCGTCATTTGATGGCACAAACCGGCACCAAATTGCCCCTCCTGTTCATGAATAGCTTTGCAACTGATGATGATACGCGTGCGCATTTGGCGCGGTATGCGGATGTCAATGTGCAGTACATGCTCCAAGGGCGTGTACCCAAGGTGCGCGTCGACACACTTGCGCCGATAGATTGGCCCCATCATCCAGAGCTTGAATGGTGTCCTCCAGGGCATGGTGAGCTCTATCGTGTGCTCTGGAGTAGTGGCACCCTCGATCGCTTGCTTAATGCCGGGTACGAATATCTCTTCTCAGCCAATATCGATAATCTTGGTGCCACGCTCGATGTGGCGATTTTGGGGTATATCGCCACGCATCAGGTGCCGTTTTTGATGGAGGTGACGCGTCGTACCGAGGCTGATCGCAAAGGTGGCCACCTTGCAAAAGCCTCAGATGAACGATTGGTGTTGCGTGAGAGCGCCCAGTGCCCAGCCGATGATATGGTCGCGTTTCAAGATATTGATCGCCATCAGTTTTTCAATACGAATAACGTCTGGATTCGTTTGCGCCCGCTCCGCGACCTGCTTGCACAGCATGGTGGGTTTTTGCCGTTACCGATTATCGTCAACCGCAAAACGGTTGATGTGCGCGACGCACAATCGCCGGCAGTCATTCAACTCGAAAGTGCCATGGGCGCAGCGATTGGCCTGATGCCGGGTGCACAGGCGGTTGCGGTGCCACGTACGCGCTTTATGCCGGTCAAGAGTTGTCAGGATTTATTGATTCTGCGCTCCGATTGCTTTCGTCTGAACGAGGCTTATCACTTGATTCCTGTCGATGCCGATCCGTTGCCGGTGGTCCAACTAGATCAGCGCTATTACCGGGTTATTGCTGATTTTGAGCAACGATTTGCCGAAGGTGTGCCGCAGATGCGTGATTGTACGCATCTGACGGTTGAAGGTGATGTGATGTTTGTGCCAGGTGTGGTCTTGCAAGGCAATGTGACGCTGCGTGCGCCACAGCACGCAGTCACACTCATAGCACAGGTATGGGGTGATGGAATCCACATTTTATCCTGATAGTTTCGGCGTTTTAATTGACAGAGTAGCGATAAACATGCTATACAGATTGATGTAATTACATAATGTGTGGTGGTAAACCATACATGGCCGACTAGAAAGTACACGGAAATGACCCGACCTACCTACCTTGAAGCTCTCAAGTCACGCGTGTTAATCTATGACGGAGCTATGGGTACGAGCATCGACGATTATGATTTGACTGCCGAAGATTACGGTGGCGAGCAAACATTTGGTAGTCGTGATTATCTTGTTATTACCCGCCCCGACGTTATCGGGAATATTCACCGGTCATTCATGCAGGCTGGTGCTGACGTACTTGAAACATGTACGTTCCAAAGCACCCGTCCGCGTCTTGAAGAGTGGGGTCTCGGCGAACGCGTCCACGAGATTAACGTGGCTGCCGCACGACTTGCCCGCAGTGTCGCCGATGAGTTTGCCGCCAAAGACGGCCGCCCACGCTACGTGGCCGGCTCAATTGGACCCACGGGCAAGCTGCCGTCATCAAATGACCCGGCCCTGAGCGATGTAACCTTCGATCAGCTGAGTGACACCTTCCGCGAGCAGGCGATGGCCTTAATCGAGGGCGGCGTTGACGTATTGTTGGTCGAGACCAGCGTTGATATTCTTGAGGTCAAAGCAGCCCTCGACGGTTTGCGCCGCGCCAAGCGCGACATGAATCGCCCCGATGTGGCCGTGCAAGCCCAAATCTTCCTTGACATGAGCGGGCGCATGCTGTTGGGCACTGATATCCCCGCCTACATTGCCACCATGGAGGCCATGCCGGTCGACGTGATTGGGCTCAACTGTAGCACTGGTCCTGAGCATATGCGTGAGGCTATTCAATATTTGACGGCACATTCACGCAAGCCGATTTCGTGTATTCCCAATGCCGGTCTGCCGATTGAGGTTGATGGTGCCACCGTCTTCCCCATGGAGCCAGCTCCATTCGCCCAAACGCTTGGCGAGTTTGTCACCAAATACGGTGTGAGCGTCGTCGGTGGCTGCTGTGGCACTCGCCCAGCCCATATCGCCAAGTTGCGCGAACAAATCGGTACCCCAGCACCACTTCATCGCGAGATTGAATACATACCCAGCGTCTCATCGGGCATTCGGGCTGCCGCCTTACAACAAGACGGTACGTTGACGATGATTGGTGAGCGCGTCAATACGCTTGGATCTCGCAAGGTCAAGCGCCTCTTGATCAACGATGACTACGATGGTGTGCTTGAGGTTGCCCGTGAGCAGGTCGATAGTGGCTCACACATGCTTGACGTGTGTGTGGCGATGACGGAGCGCAGTGACGAGCGTGAGCAGATGGTTGCGCTACTCAAAAAGCTGACCATGAATGTCGAATTGCCGCTCGTGATTGACACCACTGAGGCGGATGTGCTTGAGGCGGCCTTGAGTAGCTACCCTGGTCGTGCCATCGTCAACTCGGTGTCACTTGAGGGTGGTCGTGGCGAGAAGATGGACAAAATCATGCCGCTCGTGGCCCGCTACGGCGCTGCGACGGTCGCTATGACCATCGACGAGACGGGTATGGCGCACAGTGCCGAGCGCAAACTCGAGATCGCCCAACGCATCGCCCAAATCGCCAAGGATGAGTTTGGCGTGCCAGCTGAGGCCTTGATCTTCGACGTGCTCACCTTCCCGATTACCACCGGTCAAGAGGAGTTGCGTCGTGCCGCCGTTGAGACGCTCGACGGTATTCGCTTGGTCAAGCAACACATCCCGGGCTGTTTTACCACCTTGGGCGTAAGTAACTTGAGCTTCGGTGTGGCGCCGCATGCCCGTGCAGCCCTCAACTCGGTCTTCTTGTTCCATGCCCGCGAGGCTGGTCTCGACACCGCCATCATCAACCCGGCCCACGTCACTCCATACGCGGAGTTGCCCCGCGAGCAAATCGAGATTTGTGAGGATCTGATTTTTGCTCGGCGTGAGGATGCGTTGGCGCGCTTTATTCAGTACTTCGAAGAAAACGCCCAGAGCGATGAGCGTGAGGTCAACGACCCCACTGCTGGCATGAGCGTTGATGAGCGCTTGTACTGGAAGATTCTGCATCGCAAAAAAGAGGGCATCGAGCAGGATATTGACGAGTCAGTCCAAATCCGCCTCGCCAAGCATAATCTTGAGCTCGGCGATGTGACTGCCTCCACCAAAAACGCCGATGGCGTGTCACCCCAAGGTGTCGAGGCGGTCGAGGTGCTCAATAATGTGCTCTTGCCGGCCATGAAGCAGGTCGGCGATTTGTTCGGTGCTGGTCAGCTAATTTTGCCCTTTGTGCTCCAGAGTGCTGAGGTCATGAAAAAATCCGTGGCTCGGCTTGAGATGTATCTCGACCGACTCGAGGGCACCAGTAAGGGCAAAGTGGTCCTTGCCACCGTGTACGGCGACGTCCACGACATCGGCAAGAACCTGGTCAACACGATTCTTTCAAATAACGGCTATACGGTCTACGACCTCGGCAAGCAGGTGCCCGTCAACACCATCATCGAGAAGGCCCAAGAGGTCGGTGCCGATGCCATCGGCTTGTCGGCCTTGCTGGTAAGTACCTCGAAGCAAATGCCCGTGTGTGTGCAAGAGCTCCACAAGCGTGGTCTCAACTACCCAGTGTTGGTCGGTGGCGCTGCAATCAACCGTCAATACGGCCAACGCATCTCGTTTGTCAGCGATGACACGCTGTATGATGCGGGCGTTTACTACTGCAAAGATGCCTTCGAAGGGCTCGAGACGATGGATCGCTTGAGCGACCCACAGGTGCGTGCGTCGTTCGTGGCGCAGGTGCAGGCCGAGGCGATTGCCGCCAAAAATGAAAAAGAGCGTGGGCGACAGACGTTGACACAGCACGGTCGTGCCGAAGACGTCAATGTGCGCTCAGCGGTGCGCACTGATACACCAGTGCCGACCCCGCCGTTCTGGGGGGCGCAAGTGGCGACGCGTATTCGGCTCGATGACGTGGTTAATTGTCTCGATCGCAATGCGTTGTATCGCCTGCAGTGGGGCGCCAAAAACGCCAAGGGTGAAGAGTGGGAGAAGCTCAAGGCTGAGTTTGATATCAAGGTGCGCGACCTGGTGCGCGAGGCCGAGCGAGATGGTTGGCTTGAGCCCAAGGTGGTGTATGGCTATTATCCGTGTCAGTCATCGGGGCAGGATTTGATTGTGTACGACCCGGCTGACCGGAGCAAGGTGCTGACGCGCTTCTTCTTTCCACGGCAACCGGAGCGTGAGCGGTTGTGCATCGCCGATTACTACCGTTCGGTGGAGTCTGGTGAGTACGACGTCGTGGCATTGCAAGTGGTGACGATGGGTACCAAGGTTGACGATTTGACCGAAGAGTTGCAGAAGCAGGGTGACTACAGTCGCTCATACTTCATTCACGGCTTGGGTGTGTCATTGGCCGAGGCCTTAGCCGAGTACACCAATCGGTTGGTGCGCCAGAGTTTGGGGCTTGGTGGTGAGCAAGGGCGGCGCTACTCGTGGGGCTACCCGGCCTGTCCAGATCTTGATGAGCACGTCAAGTTGTTCAACATATTGCCCACAGACCGCATCGGTGTGACGTTGACCGAGGCGTATCAACTTATGCCCGAGCAGAGTACGGCGGCCATTGTGGTGCATCATCCCGAGGCCAAGTACTTTTCTATTGGGTCGACCCGTGAACGAGCCGACGAAGATGCCACTTCAGTACAGTTGTGATAGTGATAGAGATAGAAAAGAGGAGGGTACACGATGAATGAGCATGTAGAGCAGTTCATTGCATATTTGATGCAAGAGCGCGCCCTGACGGCCAATACTGTATC
>CAYZZI010000078.1:6215-7866 GCA_964482795.1 uncultured Klebsiella sp. | reverse complement strand
ATGGCATGGACGACCGCACGATCCATGATGCGACGCAGGTCATCTGCTACTTCAATTACATCAACCGTATCGCCGATGCCCTCGGGGTTGAGCCAGAGACGTTTGTGCACCCGTGGGAACAACGCGTGCCGTAAGAGTCAGCGCACACATACCATTCCGACGCCCCGGTCACGCTATAGCGTACCGGGGCTACGTATGTCTCTGTGCCGCATATCATCTCAAGGTCATGCAAAGAAGAGTATTGATAAAATATATAAAGTCTATATAATTACTATAGAATATAGCATATATGCTACCATATACGCAGGAGAACGAAAAATGATGTACTACTTTGATCATGCGGCCACCACACCCCTCGATGCTGCGGTGTTGGCCCAAATGCAGCCATATTTGACCGAATACTTCGGCAACCCGTCGAGCCCACATGCGATGGGGCGGAGCAGTTTGAATGCGCTCGACCACGCCCGTGATCAGGTGGCCGCCGTGCTCAACTGTAGCAATGCCGAGGTCATCTTTACGGGTGGCGGCTCGGAGGGCGATAATTTGGCCGTCAAGGGCGTGGCCGAGTCGTACCTGCGCCAGCACGGCCGGGCGCACGTGATTGTCAGCGCAATCGAGCATCATGCCGTGTTGCATGCGGCTGAGGCGCTCCAGCGTCAAGGTGTCGAGGTGTCGATTTTGCCGGTGAATAGCGATGGGATTGTGGCCGTCGATGATTTGATTGCAGTGCTGCAGCCCCACACTGCGGTGGTGTCGGTGATGTATGCCAACAACGAAATCGGCACGATTCAGCCGATTGCCCAGTTGGCCGAGGTCTGTCGCCAGCGGGGTGTGGTGTTTCATACCGATGCAGTGCAAGCTGCCGGCCTGTTGCCTCTTGATGTCAAAGCGCTCGGGGTTGATATGCTCACCATCACCGCTCACAAGTTTTATGGCCCCAAAGGTGTCGGCGCCATGTACATCCGGCGTGGCGTCGAGCTGTGGCCGCAAATCCACGGCGGTGCCCAAGAGCGCCGACGCCGGGCCGGTACCGAGAACGTCGCCGGCATCGTTGGATTGGGCGCCGCCCTCGCCCTGGCTGAGTCGAAGCGTGAGGCTGAAGTGGCGCGCTTGACGCCGCTCCGCGACATGGTGCTCCAAGGAATCGCCGGCGAGATCGCTGGTGTGCGCATCACCGGTCACGCCCACCAGCGTCTGGCCAATAACGCCAGTTTTGTGATTGATGATGTCGATGGCGATAGCCTGCTGATTATGCTCGATCGGCGCGGAATTTGTGCCTCGAGCGGCTCGGCCTGCACCAGCGGCTCAATGGAGCCGTCGCATGTGCTCCAGGCACTGGGCGTGTTGAGCGACGATACCCAAGCAGCCTTGCGCTTGACAATTGGGCGCTCAACGACGCTCGCCGATGTCGAAAAAGCCATTGCTGATGTGGTCGATGTGGTCGCAAAGTTACGCGGCTAGGCGGGGATAATCACAATCTGCCCGGCAGTTTGCTCGGTCAGTACCGCACTGATTGCATCGACGTCGCTGACGCGCACGGTCACCGTCATGGTGATGTCGGTGCCAAACGACTCGTCGTCGATATGATGGTCATAGTTCGCTAAGGTGCGCTTGATGCCCTCGTATTGCGCATAACTCATCGCCAGCACCA
>CAYZZI010000078.1:0-6115 GCA_964482795.1 uncultured Klebsiella sp. | reverse complement strand
GTGCCGCCGTGGCCGATGACATAGGCATAGACGTGGTGATTGGCGTCGGGCATTTGTTGGCGAATGCTGGCAATAAAGGCGCGGGCGCTGGCCACATCGCTGGCCGGGGCAAGGTGTGTGATGAAGCGCGAGTTGCTGACGCGAATTTCGCAGTGGACCGGTCCTGCCGGGACAAAATGTGCCATCGGGGTTCCTTTAGCGCGTCAAATCGCTCGCCACCGGCAGCGTAAAGCTGAAAGTGCTCCCTTTGTTGACCACGCTCTCAGCCCAGACACGCCCACCTTGGAGTTCGACGAGGCCCTTGACAATCGAGAGCCCAAGCCCGGTGCCGCCGATGCTCTTGGTGTTCGAGTTGTCGACGCGCATAAAGCGATCCCAGATGCGTGCGAGGTTGTCGGGCGAGATGCCGATGCCCTCGTCGCTGACGCTCACCACCACAAAGCGCCCGCGCGGATGGTCGTCGGGGAGCTCGCTGAGTTCGCTGATACGCACGGTAATCATCCCGCCGTTGGGCGAGTATTTGGCGGCATTGGTGAGCAGGTTGGTCATGATTTGCCGCACCCGCTCTTTGTCGGCATGTACGGGCGGGGTGTCAGCGGCGATGTCGCTTTTGATGGTGTGATTATCAAACACCGGCTGGCGCTGGAGTTGTCGCGTCAAATCGTTCGTCATCTCGGAGAGCGACATGGTCCAGCGGGTGATGCGCATCGTGTTGGCCTCGATACGGGCAAAGTCGAGCACGTCGTTGACCAGCGTCTGCAGGTTTTCGGCCGAGTTGTAGAGCGTGCGGATGTGGGTTTTTTGATCCTCGGGCGAGAATTCGCGCGACAAGAGCAACTCCGCATACCCCAAGATGGATGTAAGCGGCGTGCGCAACTCGTGCGAGACCATCGAAGTGAATTCGCTCTTGAGCCGGTCGGCCTCTTTTTCGCGCGTCATGTCGTGAATCACCCACAGGCGCCCCGTAATTTGCTCGGTGCTGTCGCGTGTTGGTACTGAGAAGATGCTTAGATCTTGGTGTGGGTTACGCAACTTGAGATTGAGCGAGAACTCTTGTTCGGGTTTTGTCTGCATGTTGGCGCAAAAGTCGCTGAATGCGGCCGAATCATGAAATCGCGGCAAGAGCAGTGACAGCATGTCGAACGGGATGCGGAATCCGGGGCCGACCTGGGCCTGGGTTAACCCCCAAATTTGCAAAAACGCCGGGTTGTGACGCAGTACCTGACCGTGCCGGTCAATCAAGACCAAGCCGGACGGCATGCTGTTGAAGACTTGACTGAGTTGGGTGCTGCGCTCAAGCAGCTCTTGGTAGCGTAGGGCGCGCCGCAATGGCTGGACAGCTGCCTCTGCCACGCCAAGTGCCAGCGTCGCCACATGATCGCTAAACGTGTCAGCCCGCAGGCTGTCGAGAATCATCACCGCCTCAGCGCGGCCGTCGATGGTAACGGGGATAGCTAGTTTGGCGCGTACTTCGGGCTTATCCTCGAGGAAGTAGTCGACATCCTGCATGATTTCACGCACCAGTAAGGGGCGTGCGTTGCGCGCCACTTTGCCGGCAATGCCGTTCTCCCAACTCCAGCGGTGGCGTTTTTGACCGCCGTTGCCCTGGGGCAGCATGGCAACGGTATAGCCGTGAGCTGACATCAACTCAAGCTCTTGACGGTCATGATCGACATAGACGATGATGCCAGCGTCGGCACCGGTGTATTCGATGCCACGGCTCAGGATGAGCGGTAGCAAACTGTGGAGTGGGAGTGGCGGGTCGAAATCTTGACGGAGTCGCGACAGGAGTTGCGCGAGGTCGTGTGTGGCTGTGGCAATGACGATTGCATCCTGAGTGGTAGTCGTCGGAACAAGGCTCGTTGTCTCATCAACGAGGTCTGTCGTTTGTTGACGCGTACTGGCAATCTCTATTTCGGCTGCCAAAAAGGGAATGAGCGCCACAATGGTACCTTGTTCGTGCGGCGATAACGTCTCTTCGGGGTTTGTGCGAAACTCGAGGACCCCCCAGATGTGGTCGTTCCACTTGACCGGGATGCCGTTGACCACCAGTTGATAGGTGGTGATATCTTCGTTGGACTGCGTGATATCAACGGTAATTGGTTTGGTAGTGGGGTGTTGAGTCAGTAATGTCGCCTGAAGAGTGGCGTCGTCCCACGACGTACTCCAGGCACTGCTCGAATAAATGGTGATTTGGTCGGTGTGGTTGTTGCTTCGCCAGTAGGTGAGTCGGGCATCGTGGTACGTAAGAATTGCGCGTAATAAGACAAATACCTGCTCAATGCGCGTATGAAATGGCTGATCGCTGGCGAGTGCTTTGGCACATGCGGCAATTACGGGCAGATGAGGTTGTGAAAGCGGTATTGTTGTCATATGGTTTTGTTTGCTCAATTAGTACGCACGTGGTATTTGGGGTGAATGTATGGTATTGTAGACAACCCAATGGACAATTGTCAAAAAGCGCATGGACATACCGAATAAACGCGGTAGGGTGATGCTGTGACCACACCCGTGATGTGCCATCATCATGGTGTACCGATCATTCCCTCAATAATGTGATTTTGATGAGAATCTTTTACTATACGATGTTCGTGAAATCTGTTACTATGTATCTGGAATCACACAGAGCACGTGTGATTGAAGGAGGATGCGCGATGAAACGGCTGTTGTTAGTCGTACTAGCACTGAGTGTGTTGGTCGCATGTGGCGCCACACCAGCTGCACCTGCAAACGACGATGCAGGCACCACAAAGACACTACGGATTGGCTACGTACCGGTGATGATTTATGCACCGCTGTATGTCGGTATCGAACGCGGATATTTTGCGGCTGAAGGCATCACCATTGAGTCAACCCCGGTACAAGGTGGTAGTGACCCAGTGGTGCAGTTGGCGGCAGGTAATTTTGATGTAGCATTGGGTGGCGCTGGTGCAGGCTTGTTTAATGCGGCTGCACGTGGCGTGGAGTTTTCGATTGTGGCACCGATGCACAGTGAAAAGGCGCCGCTAACGAGTCCACTCGTCATTAGCGCTAAGCGCGTTGACGAAATTACGAAGATTGCCGATCTCAAGGGCAAGAAGGTAGCCATTAATGCCACCGGCGCAGCGACGGAGTACTGGTTGAGTGAGGCACTCGGTCAGGGTGGGTTGCGCGTCGAGGATGTGGAGTTGGTGACGGTGCCGTTTAAGGATGTGCCAGCCGCGTTGGCGAGCAACTCAATTGATGCGGCAATTCTTGGGGAGCCATTGGCTACGATTGCCATGGACAAGGGTGAAGTGGCATTGTTGTCGAACGATTTCATCAATGGATTCTTCGCCACGTACCTGTACATGGGTGAGCCGTTGTTGAGTGACAAAGCAACTGCCCAAGGATTCATGCGGGCATATCTGAAGGCGTGTGGTGATTTGCAGGGCGACTACATGACCCCAGAAATTGCTACAATTATCGAGAAGTACACCAAAGTTCCAGCGGATGTGGTGATGCGTGCATCACCGGCGCAGTATGATGCCACTGGCACGATTCCAGTCGAGAATCTGCAGACGTTGCAGAGCTACTTCCGCAAACGTGGCGTACTTGAGTACGACGCTGACCTGGATGTGAACACGCTGATAAATACTGACCTGGTGGCAAGTATCAAGTAGGTACGATTGGCCATCTAGGAGCGGAGTGAGGCGGCGGCGTATGAGTCATGCGCTGCCGTTTTGCATCGTAATCGTGGAAGAATGGTTGAATATCATGCAACAGCCACCGCTGGTGCGTTTTGAACAGATTGCAGTGACCTACCCGAACGGGGTGCAGGCCTTAGCTGATGTCTCACTTGATATTCCGCAGCATCAGGCGGTAAGCATTGTGGGACCGAGTGGCTGTGGCAAGACGACCCTGCTTCGCGTGTTGGCTGGGCTCGAACACGTGAGTCGTGGTCGGGTTGTCGTGGCACCAGGGACACGGTTGGCCATGGTCTTCCAACAAGGCTTGCTCTTCCCATGGATGTCGGTTGCTGACAACATCAGCTATGGTCTGATGGTGCGTGGTGCATCACCACAACAATGTCGCACTGCTGCCCGTGAGTGGTGTGATCGCATGGGACTCCAACGCTTCATTGATGTCTATCCCCATCAGTTGTCGGGCGGCATGCAGCAGCGTGTGGGGTTGGCGCGAGCGCTTGCCACGAATCCGGACATCCTGCTTCTTGATGAACCATTCGCCGCACTTGATGCGCAGACACGTCTGTTGATGCAAGAGCTCCTCAGCGATCTGCGGGCCCAAGGGTTATGTGGCACGATGTTGTTTGTGACGCACGCCATTGATGAGGCCTTAATTGTGGCAGATCGGGTCGTCGTCATGTCATCACGGCCTGGGCGTATCATCACTGATTTGACGCCTGATTTTGCTGGTGGACGCCGTGCTGACCAGGTGCGCACCCTGCCGGCTTTTCATGCAGCGTTCGACCACATCTGGCAGCAAATCAAGACCGAAGTCTCGGCGCAGATGCACGAGGGGGTATTGTGATGTCCAGTAGTCGCTGGTTATCGCTTGTTTCACCCTTGCTACTGATTGTGCTGTGGGAGGGTGCAGTAGCGTTCGGGGTGTTGAATCGCGTGTTTATTCCTCCACCCACTGAGGTGGCAGTGGAATTATGGGTGTCGTTGCGAGATGGGAGCATGATGGCCGATGTGCTGATTAGTGCGCAGCGCATTCTCGTCGGCTTTTTGCTTGGGGCTATTCCTGCGACGTTGCTCGGCATTTGGAGTGGCCTGAATCGTACGGTGTTGCTTTTGGTACGCCCGTTGGCGACGATGCTCTATCCGGTGCCAAAAATCGCCTTGTTGCCGTTGGTGATTGTAGTACTCGGTATCGGCGAGGTGAGTAAGGTTGTCACGGTGGCGGTCAGCGTCTTTTTGATGGTCGTCATTCACACCATTGGTGGTGTTTTACAAATAGATCGGCGCTATTTTGAGGCGGCACGCGTCTTTGGTGCCAACCAGCGCACGTTGCTGCGTACCGTGGCTTTTCCGGCCAGCTTACCCGCGGTTGTAGAGGGGTGGAAGTTGGCCATGGGCTTCGCCTTAACGTTGATTGTCGGGGTCGAGTTCGTAGGTGCCAGTGATGGCATTGGCTATCGCATTTGGCAATCGTATGAGCTCTATGCCATCGCAGATATGATGGCGGCGGTGTGTGTCATCGCTGTCATGGGGTGGTTGATTACACTCGTTCTCGATGAAGTTGAACGATTGGTGGTGCCGTGGCGTCACACAATCAAGGAGTCACGTATGCCGTTAGTGCGTACATGGTGGAATGCGGTGCGCCCGTGGAGCTATACCGCAGCAATTATTCCCGTGTTGTTGGGGGCGGCGATTGCCGCGCAATCTGTCGCGCTCAATTGGTGGTATCTGGTGCTGGCCTTGATTGGCTCGATTGCCATCCAAGGTGGCACTAACCTGATGAACGACTACTACGACTATCGTAAGGGGACTGATACCGCGGCAGTCAAAGGAACCGGTGGTGCACTGTTGCGCGGCGATCTGACACCGACGCAGATTTTTTGGGCCGGGATAACGGCGTTTGCCATCGGATCAGCCATCGGCTTGTATCTCGTTTCTGTCAGTGGGCCGTTCATCTTCTGGTTGGGGTTGTTTAGCGTCGCGGTCGGCTACTTTTATACTGCTGGACCGTTTGCATTGGCCTATGTCGGGCTCGGTGAGGTGGCCGTGTTCATCTTCATGGGACCGGTCATGGTAATCGGTTCGTACTTTCTGCAAATTCCCGATGTGGCGTGGCCGGCAATATGGGCCTCGTTACCAGTGGCATTTGTGGTGGCGGCGATTTTGCATGCCAACAACTTGCGTGACATTGATACGGATCGACTCAACAACAAACGGACGTTAGCAACCGTGTTTGGTCGTGAAGGCGCACGTGTGGAGTATCACCTGTTAGTGGGTGGGACGTTTGTCAGTCAGTGGGTCTTAATCGGGTTTGGTGTGGTCCCCTGGACAACCTTGATTACCACTATCATGGTGCCCCTGGCGTGGCGTTTGATGCAGATAGCGGCTACAGAAGTTGAAGCCGCCAAACTACACCCCGTGTTGCGGCAGACAGCCGTGTTGCATATGCGCTT
>CAYZZI010000077.1:0-8206 GCA_964482795.1 uncultured Klebsiella sp. | reverse complement strand
AGTCTGTGTTTTTCGCAACGAGGGGTATAGTAACATGCTAATAAGTCTGTGTCAAGAGCAAATTAAGGGAATTTAGGAAACTGGTAGAAATTGGTCGGGCACCCGGGAATTATGTACGCACAACACAACATTTCACTTTCTCCAAAAAGCCTGCACAGGCAATCGAACACAACCATTGTTCGACTACCCGCGCAGGCTCGATGAACTAACGTTCTTTACTTAGATACCATCACGATACATCACACGTCCCTCAATCATTGTCAACCGAGACGTAATGTGTTGTAACTGGTGTGCATCGCATGCAAACGGATCATCAGTCAGTACAGCAAGATCAGCATACATTCCGGGCATCAAAGTCCCTTGGCGGGTATGACTACTCCCGCAGTAGGCCGCACCGACCGTAAATCCGCGCAATGCACTCATTCGGCTAATTGCCTGCTCCGGATACCAGCCACCTGCAGGAGTACCATCGAGTTTACGGCGGGTCACAGCACCATAAATACTCAACCACGGATTCAACGATTCGACCGGTGCATCAGAACCGAGTGCCAGCACTGCCCCACTCTCTTCGAGGGCACGCCAGGCATAGCTCGTGGCACAACGCTTGCCCCATAGTCGATCTGCCGTATCAAGATCACCAATCATGTGCACTGGTTGCATCGAAGCGACGACATTCATGGCGGCAAAGCGTGGAATGTCGTTGGGGTCGAGGAGTTGACAGTGTTCGATGCGGTTTGGCAGCGCCAGCACCCGCGTTGCCGTATCAAGGAGTGATTCGCCTGCACGTTGAAGTTCTCGCAGTGATAATTCGATGGCATCAAGCACTTTGCGATTCGCACCATCACCAATACAATGTACCGCAATGCCAATTCCAGCATGATTGGCTCGTCGCACAAAATCATTAATTTCTGCGACGGTCAGTGTTGGTAGACCGTAGTTGTTACCACCTTCAAATGGGGCAAGCATATCGGCAGTCTCAGAACCGAGGGTACCGTCCACAAAAAACTTAAATTGACCGATGCGTAACCAGTCATCACCAAGACCACTCCGAATACCAAACTCAAGGGCGTGCTCAAACCCGGTTGGGTCAAACGTCATCAATACACGCCCCGGCATCTCGCCGACTTCGCGCAGACGTTGGAGCAGACGCAAGTGCAACGCACCATCGTTACGCATTGCCGTGAGTCCATGCATGCCAACTAGACCATAGCGATATCCTTCAGCAAATGTAGCTCGAATTGCCTCGAGTCGGTCATCATCGGTCAAAGCCGGCACATGGCAACGAATCATGGCATCGATGGCATTTTCTTTGAAGATGCCGGTGGGATGGCCGTGTGCATCACGATCAAAACTCCCACCATCAGGTGCCACGGAATCTTTGGTGATACCAGCGATGCGCAATGCAGTACGGTTAACCCAGACCGAGTGTCCGTCTTTGCGCGACATGATGACTGGGCGACCAGGTGCAACTTGCTCGAGATCATCGGCCGTCGGCCATCGACCTCCCCACAATGTATGGTCCCAGCCAAATCCTTGCAACCAACTGTCCCCTGGTGTTTGCGCGTGCGCAGCGGCGATTTTGCCTAATACGGTCTCAAAATCGGCAATGCCGTCGAGAGCGACTTGGCGCAAGGTCAACCCATGCGAAATAATATGAACGTGTGCGTCGGTTAAGCCGGGAATAACCGCATGCCCTTGTAAATCGAGCGTATACTCTGGCGTACCCATGACGGCATCGACGTCGGCACGACTCCCAGCCACACATACGATGCCATCACGAATGCCAATCGCATCAACCCGTGGTAATTGCGGATCAAGTGTATAAATCGGACCATTTGTCACTATCATTGTGGCCATTTCCGTATCCTCTCTGACATTGCGGCAACACAATTATATATCACTCTGTGTCAGGCTTTGCACAAAAAAACACGGAGTCGGGCGAACCCCAACTCCGTGTCTTCACCATCATCCTAGCGCGGTGGGTTTTTGCGCATATGTGGTGGAACCGACAAATCCACATCGTCATTCGGGATACGATCGGTCGATGAATCCGTGCGCCGCCGCCCATCAAGTGGCGATCGCCCTCCCATAATCGAACCGTTTGAACGCGCACCTTGTTGTGTATTATCAGACACCGTTGGGTTACTCCCGGTAATGGGGCGGTTATTCTGTGGCGGTTGTGGGGTCAACGGTGGTGTCGGTAGTGGCCGGATACCACGAATGTCAGAACCACTATTCCCCGCATTGATGCCACGAATATCACTCCCCTGATTACTGCCACTTTCAGGCACAGGATATGACGGCCGCATCGGATGCAACACCTTTGGGCGCATCACGGTAATGCCGGTGGCCAATAGGGTGATTTTGACTTGATCGGGTGGGAAATTCGGATCGACCGTGGTCCCCCAGATGATTTGTGCATCTTCGTCAACGGTCGATTCAATCATGCTCGCAGCATCGGCAACCTCTTGCATGCGCAAATCCTCGCCACACGCAATATTCAGCAGCACACGCTTAGCACCGCGAATCTCCATGTCAAGGAGGGGCGAAGACATGGCCGAATCAATGGCCTGTTGAATGCGATTTTCACCGGAGCCGACACCGATTGACATCAATGCTTCGCCAGAATTTTCGAGCACAGTCCGGACATCAGCAAAGTCCACATTCACGATACCCGGCTTGGTAATCAAGTCCGCCACGCCCTGAATACCCTGACGCAACACACTATCTGCGATTTGAAAGCCCTGGAGCATAGATACGCCGCGCCGTGCATATGCTTCAATTAAGCGATCATTCGGCACTACGACTAGTGCATCAACATACTTGCGTAACTGCTCTATGCCGTATTCGGCCTGTTTGATACGCTTAGGACCTTCGAATTTAAATGGTTTGGTTACCACTGCAACCGTCAATACTTGAAGGTCTTGGGCGATTTGTGCCACAATCGGCGCTGCACCGGTCCCAGTACCACCGCCCATACCGGCGGTAATGAAGACCATATCAGCACCCTTGATGACTTCGTATAGCTCATCACTGGTCTCTTCGGCCGCTTTGGTGCCAACGCCAGGCTCACCGCCCGCACCCATGCCGCGCGTCAAACGCTCACCGATACAGATGCGCTGCGAAGCCTTGGAGTTGCGCAACACCTGTAGGTCGGTATTCACCGCCACAAATTCAACGTCTTGCAAACCATCTTCAACCATGCGATCAATTGCATTTGAACCGCCGCCACCAACACCGATAACTTTGATAACCGCACGCACATTGCGTGAATGATAATTTGTCACTGGCGGTTTCCTTTCTTCGTTGAAGTATCACATGGGATATTCATGGACGATGCAACCAACAGACGAAACACCGACCAATTACCAGTTGGTCGTGTTCCGTCTCACGAGTTGCGTTCGTAGTGTGCGATGAACTAGTTGCCGGAACGGTCTTTGTCAATGCGCGAACGCACGAATGTGGGCAAATCAACATCCTTGGCGCTCGGCAAATTACGGAGTGGTTGCGATGTGCGCCCAGTGCGACCACTTGATGTCACCAACGGTTGTGATGGCTGGCGCGTCGTCGAACTCCCGCTCGTGCCAGTCGGTGATACCGGAGGCCGATTATCGCGCGATTGCGCATCAAGCGGATTGGCACTCATCGGCGTCTCTCGCTTTGGTTCGGAGGTAGGTGCCGTTATCGAACCGTTGTTGGTACTCGGCGGCATCTGTGGGCGACGGCCATCAATGAAGCGCGACTCCTCGCGCATCGGCACACGCGCAGCAGGTTGCACAGCTGCCACTTGTCGCTGTTCTTCTTCGAAACCAGTTGCAATCAAGGTGACCTTCACTTGCCCACGTGGGAAGTTCGGATCGATGAGCAAGCCCCAGATGATGTTGGCATCGGGTGCTACCGACTCTTCGATGATTGTGGCCGACTCTTGCACCTCAAAGAGTGTCAAGTCCTCACCACCGGTAACGTTCATCAAGACACTACGCGCACCGGTAATCGTTACCTCAAGCAACGGCGATTCAATGGCTTCTTTGACGGCATCTACAAGGCGATTCTCACCGTTACCAATACCAATTGACATCAACGCTGACCCTGATCGCTGCATGACCGAACGTACGTCAGCAAAGTCTACATTGATTAAGCCGGCCAAATTAATCATGTCGGCAATACCTTGAATGCCCTGACGCAATACACTGTCAGCAATTTGGAATGCCTGCTGTAATGTCGCAGTGCGGTTACTCGCCGTTAATAAGCGCTGGTTCGGCACCACAACCAACGTGTCGACGTACGGGCGTAATCGCTCAATGCCACGCTCCGCTTGCTTGCGTCGCTCACGCCCCTCAAAGTCAAATGGTCGGGTTACCACGGCAACCGTCAAGATGCCGAGCTCGTTTGCTAACCGCGCAATCACCGGCGCAGCACCAGTGCCAGTGCCACCACCCATGCCAGCAGTCACAAATACCATGTCTGCGCCACGCAACGCCTCAACTAAGTCGGCTGCGGATTCTTCGGCCGCCTTTTCACCGACGACGGGGTCATTACCGGCACCTAACCCTTTGGTAAGCTTATCGCCAATGCGAATGCGCGTAGGAGCAACGGACTTTTGTAAGGCCTGCGCATCCGTGTTGACCGTGATGAAATCGACATTCTGCACACCATCCGCAATCATGCGATCGACTGCATTTGAACCACCACCGCCGACACCAATGACTCGGATAACTGCGACGCGCTCGTTAATTTCTGTTGGGTTGTGTGGCATCTAAAACCTCCATCGCAGTGGTTTTGTTTGTGCCCATCTCAACGACTACGTATGCCCCCAGCCGCCAAGAAAAACATCGTCACGAACACTGCTTTGCAATCATTTTGTAATCATGCACCCATTATACTACACTTGTGCGATTTTGTGTATAGAATACATTTCGCTTGTTGTGTTAATGTGACCGGCGTTCCATACCGATTTCATGTGTGCTTCATTCACCAAATTCAGCCACGTATTTCAGCGATATCTATCCACAATCATCCTATGCATGACATGCACATCAGCCAATAATCACACGCGCACGATCGGTAAATCCATCTGAAAAACCATGCATATCTTCCTCTTTACACAACAATTATTCGACAATAATTATTTACATATTTGCACAAAAAAACCAGTCAAAACACACCTAGATACGGGGTACGTGCATGCATATCAAATCGCTCATACTGCAATGATGACATCTATTCAACGAGTGTAAATTTTCAGTTCAAATATTTAATTATGTAAATTATTCAACACGAGATCACGTTGGAATATTACGGCAAAAACTCACGGAGCCACGACTTAAACCGCTCATAGATTTCAACCCAGCGACTATCTTCGTCAGTGCCGCGGGCATCAATCCGCCCATGATTATAGCCCCATCGAATCAACCCGAGCGCAGTCGCATACGTCGGTGCAGTCAAATCTTGACCATGAACATCGGGGACGGTTGCAATTCGCACCGGTGCGGTCAATCGTTCGTAGAAGAGCCGGTCAATGCGCTTAAGTTGTGAACCGCCACCAGTCAACACAACGCCAGCAGCGTACGCACCATCGTAGACGCTTCGATCAACTTCACGAATGATAAAATCAATGAGTTCATCGCTCCGTGCCTGAATGCACTCATTGAACTGCAGGCGACTGATGGACATGCGTTCGCCAGGTCGAACACCCTCAACCTCAATGATATCGTTGTGCCGATGTGGATCGGCAATGGCCTCACCCATCTGGCGTTTATTTGTCTCAGCAGAATGCGGATTCAGTTGGAACGTAATACTAATATCATTGGTAATGGTTTGACCGCCGATAGGAATCATGGCCGTATGCCAGACATTACCACGTGCGAAAAAGGCGAGACCTGTTGAGCCGCTCCCAATATCGACCAAAATCACGCCGTTTTTGCGTTCATCTTCGGTGAGTACACCTTCAGCGGCTGCAATTGGTTGCAACACAATATCATCAATTTCAACTTTGCTATGGCGCACAATTTTGATGATGTTTTCTATGGCAGTTGAATCACACACCACCACATGGATGTCGACATCAAGGCGCAAGCCCGGCATACCCACTGGATCATGGACTTCGGTACCATCCAGCACATAGCGATACGGCATGACGTGGAGTTGTTCGAGTGAGGATGGCATCGCCTCTGCTTGTGCCGTTTCGACGGCGCGCAAAATATCCTCACGCGTGACTGTGCCGTAGGCACTCGTACCTGCGCCCATCGCTGGCCGTGCGATGGCAACGGCACCATCGCGCACATATGAGCGAATATGACGACCGGTAATTGACACAAAGGCTGATTCGATGCGATACCCAGCCATCAGCTCCGCTTTGCTGATACTGGAGTTCACTGCGCGGGCAGCTTCATCAAGATTCACGACCATCCCACGCTCAATACCTTTAGACGGCACGTCACCGTATCCCAACACGGTAATCGCGTTGTTGGTATCAATTTGTGCAATCACGGTAACTATTTTGGTTGTACCGATGTCGATGGCAGCAATGTTTCTCAATGGCATACTAATCCTCAACTTATGGCTGTATGGTGGTCGTATCGCTAATCGGAGCGGTTGTCGGTGCCAAAAACATGACGGGAATGTCGAGACGATAGTAGGGTGTAAGTGGACGCAAATCGGCAAACGCATAGGCGGTATTCGATTGTTGCAATGAGGCGAGCAAGGCGATTTTTTCATCAAGACGATCACCTGTACCAATCAGTATTAACTGATCGGCAGCCGTGCGCACACTGAGTCCCCGTTGATCATGCCAATGAATACGATTTATTGCAACGCCCGCATCGGCAGGCAACCGGAGATAGACATCGCGTGCAAGTGCTAACACCGTGCTATCAACTGTATCGCCGGCCACGAGTGAGATGTTACGGTCATCATAGATGACGAGTGTGTCAGTCAGCACAACGGCAGAGTCTATGCCTAACACGGCCCCTTCGGCATCCACGATGAGATACCAATCACCACTTTTCCAGCGAATTTCGCTCTGCTGTTCGCGGAGTTCGACGCGCACGGTATCAGGGAGCTGCACTTGCACCACCGCACTCACCACGTATGGGTTGGTTTTGAGGCGAGCAGCAATAGCATCACCATCCACTTGCCAGATTGGGATATCCATCACATCTGCAATCTCGCTGACACGTTGGGTGCTCATGGTTGTAGCACCTTCGACGACCACATTCCGTACCGTATAGGTGTTTGACCACATCATCGTTACCGCAAAGTAGAGCACGATGCCAAGCAACACCACACTCAGCAGGCGCCCACTCAGCACAAATGCCTGCAGACGGAGTCTCATGCCGGGACGCACATGCGTACCACGGCGTACACCGCCAGCTGGCGTTTGTTCATATGGACGACGACGATGCGCGTTCACGCAACTTTATCCTTTCGCACGCGGACCACGTTCAAGTGCCAACGAGACGAGGCGCTCTACCAACTCTGGATACGAAATACCACTTGCCTGCCACATCTTGGCATACATGCTCATCGGAGTGAAGCCAGGCATTGTATTGATTTCGCTCAGATAGAAAATGTCGTTTTCTTGATCAAACAAGAAATCAACACGCGCCAGTCCTGCGCCATCCACTGCCTGAAATGCCTGCAGTGCGAGTTGTTGCACTGTAAAGATTTGTGTCTCAGTCAGGTGGGCAGGAACCACAATTTGCGTCGCATCGTTTAGATACTTTGCATTATAATCATACCACTCATTGGCTGGAATAATTTCACCGGGAAGGCTGGCCTCAGGATAGTCATTCCCCAACACACTTACTTCGATTTCTCGCGCTACAACGCCTTGTTCGACGACAATTCGCCGATCATACTGTGCAGCAAGCTGTAACGCACCCAACAAATCTGTACGATGCTTCACTTTGCTAATACCCACACTACTTCCCATATTTGCCGGCTTTACAAACATGGGGTACTGCAGTGCATGCTCAAGTTCTGTTATGACATGTTCGGGTGATTGTTGTATTTGGACGGCACGTACCAATACCCATGGCACGATTGGAATGCCGGCCGCACGAAATGCCGCTTTTGACATGGCTTTATCCATACCGACTGCTGAAGCAAGCACACCACAGCCGACATAGGGGATACCCGCCAGGTCGAGCATTCCTTGAATGGTACCATCCTCACCAAAGGGGCCATGCAACACCGGAAAGACCAG
>CAYZZI010000076.1:3831-8321 GCA_964482795.1 uncultured Klebsiella sp. | reverse complement strand
TACCACCGGGGCATCATCCGCATTTATTTGGCGGTGGCCACAAATTTGACCGTCAATGCGGCCTCATCCTCGGCCTTGAGCACACCACCGATATCCGGCGCAGCAAAGCCGAAATCGCTCATCTTGATAACCGTGGTCGCCTCGCCCGTCACCGTATCGCCCTGCAACGTACCGACCACCGTCCACTCGACCGGCTTGGTCACATCGCGCACCGTCATGTCACCGACCAGTGTAAACGTGACTTGCTCGCCCTCGGCGTAGCTCTCGGGCAAATTGAGCGCATCGGTCGACACAAAATCGGCATACGGGTATTTGTCTGACTCCAACCACTGTCGGCGAATCGCATTGTCGCGGCGCGGGCTGTCGCTCTTGAGCGTGCGCAAATCGACGCGCATACGGGTCACCTTGCCACTCGGTTTGCCGTCAGTCGTCACCTCAAACTCACCCTCGACCGCGTTGGTCACCCCGACCGCCGTGAACAACCGGTTGTCCGAGAAGAAAATCTCCTCGACCGCATACTGCGCACTGCTCTGCGCCGGATCAATCACAAACGTGCGCGCTCCAGTTGCAGCCGGTTCACTGGCCGCTTCAGCCGTTGGCTCGGCTGTCGCCTCAACCGCCGGCTCCTCGGCAGCCGGTGCCACCGTGGGCTCTGCAGTCGGCTCAACCGCCGCTGCCATCGTCGGGGCAACCGTTGGCTCTGCAGCCGGCGCAGCAGCGCCACAGGCCGTCAACATCACTACCAGGGCGCTGAGAACTACAAGCTTCTTCATCGTGGGCATCTCTCTTCGGGTTACATGAATCATTTGCGTGTGTGTAATGCGCACACCCTCACCAACGAGGTCTATCGCTCAACCACAACCCCAGCGTCGCTCAGTTGACAATCAGCACATCCATCAAGTACTATACCTGACATCCAATTTGTGCAAACGTTTGCACAGATGAATATTTGTTGAGAAAGTGCCGTTTCGTCACCCGAGGAGTCGCATGCGTCGTGTCTCAATTGCCGACATCGCCCGCCAGGCCAACGTCTCGGTATCAACTGTGTCGCGGGCGCTCAAAGGGAATCAGCGCATCAGTCCTGATGTGCGCCAACGCGTCGTGCGCTTAGCAGCCGAACTCGGCTACACGCCCAACGCCATCGCCCAGAGCCTGCAACAGCGCCACAGCGACACGATTGGCCTCGTTGTCCCCGATGTGGCCGATCCGTTTTGGGGCGAGGTGGTCAAGGGCATCGAGCACGTCTTGGGCGACACCAACAAAGCCTTGTTTTTGAGCGCCTCGCATCATGACGCCACGCGCCAACTGAAGGTGATAGAACTCTTTCATCGGCGCCGGGTTGACGGCATCATCATCGCCGATGCCCAATTGCGCATCGATCAGTTGGCGCGCCTAACCCAACTCGGCGCGCCAGTTGTCTTTCTCAATCAACAGCGTGACCTGCAGAGCGAGCAGGTGCGCAGTATCAGCATCGACAACCGGCTCGGTGGGCGGCTGGCGGCCTTGCACCTGTGGCAGCTCGGCCACGACCACTTCGCCTATCTGGGCTCGACCAAACGCCCCGGCTCGAATCAGCAACGGGCCGACGGCTTTGTGAGCGAACTGACGGCCAATGGCGTGCCAGAGCGACAGATTGTGGTGCGGCACAGCAACGACCTGCACGACGACCTCGACCTCGGCTACATGCTGACCAAACAGTTGTTTGAATGGCACCGGCCGACGGCGATTTTTTGTTACAACGACATCATGGCGCTGGGGGCCTTGGCGTATATCAACACGCTCGGCTTGCAGGTGCCCGCTGATGTGAGTGTGATTGGCTTTGACGATGTGCAGATGGCGCGCTACAGCACGCCGGCACTGACGACGATTGGCCAACCCAAAGCGGAGCTGGGCCGCGTGGCCGCCCGCACCCTCCTCGATTTGATTGCTGGCCAACCGGCCACTGATTGTCTACTCGAACCGTTTGTAGTTTCACGCGCTAGTACCAGTCGGTACACGAAAGGAGATCGGCAATGACGCCCACGTACACCGCCGCCAATTTGCTCGTCGCCCCCGGCAACTCGGCAGATCCCGATGTCGTCGTCGAGGTGACACCCGCCCTCGCCCAATGGGAGCACATCAACTTTCAGGTGCGGCGCCTCGCCAGCGGCAAACAGTGGCAATTCGCCACCCAGATGCACGAAATGGCCATCGTTGTGCTGAGCGGCACCATCAGCGTTACCAGCAACCGTGGCAGCTGGCAGATGGGCGGGCGGCCGCATGTCTTCGCCGGTGGCGCCTATGTGCTCTACCTATCGCTCAACACCCAACTCACCGTGACGGCCACCAGCGACGCCGAGTTTGCCGTGACCTGGGTCAGCGCCACCCGCGAGTTCGCCCCGGTGCTGGTCACACCCAAAGCAATCGCCCAAGAGATTCGTGGCGGTGACAACGCCACGCGCCAGATTAACCAGCTGATGCCGCCCGGATTCCCCTGCGAGCGCTTGGTGCTCGTCGAGGTCTACACGCCATCGGGCAGTTGGTCGAGCTACCCGCCCCACAAGCACGACGTGCATCGCGTCGGTGCCGATGGTGCCTTGCTCGAGGCCGATCTCGAGGAGGTCTACTTTTATAAGCACGACAAGCCGACCGGCTACGCCTACCAGCACGTCTACACCGACAAGAACTCGCCGTTGCACCAAGCCGGCGCCCCGATTGATGCAGTGGTGGTGGCCCGCCCCGACCACGTGGTGCTCATCCCCGAGGGGTATCACCCGGTCACCAGTGCCCCCGGCTACACCACCTACTACCTGAACGTGCTGGCCGGCAGTGCCCAGTCACTGGCCAACGTCGATGACCCCAGCCACACCTGGGTCAAGCACCACTACCAAGGCACCGATCCGCGCATTCCGATCTATCCACAAGGACAATAGCGTATGACACGGAGCTACGATTTGTTATCCATGGGCCGCTCGTCGATTGACCTCTACTCGAACGACGTCGGCGCAGCCTTTGTGGATATCACCAGCTTTGCGGCGTATGTCGGCGGCTGCCCGACCAACATCAGCGTGGCCGCCCAGCGGTTGGGTGGCCGGACGGCCTTGCTGACGGCCGTCGGGGCCGATCAGGTCGGCGATTTCATTCTGCACTTTTGCCAAAAAGAAGGCATCGAGACGCGCTACACCCCGCGCAAACCCGGGCATCGCTCGAGTGCGGTGGTCTTGGGCATCGAGCCGCCCAACAAGTTCCCACTCACCTACTACCGCGACAACTGCGCCGACATCGAGTTGACCATTGACGACGTCTTGGCCAGCCCGATTGCCGATGCCCAGTATCTGCTGATTAGCGGCACTGGGCTCTACCGCGAGCCGTCACGCAGTGCGACGTTTTTTGCCGCCGAATACGCCCAGCGCCACGGCACCAAGGTGGTGCTCGACATCGACTTCAGGCCGGATCAGTGGCACGACCCGCGCGCCTTTGGCGTGACCCTGCGCTCGCTGTTGCGCTCGGTCGACATCGTACTGGGCACCGAAGACGAGATTAACGCCATGATGATGGGCGAGCGCGCCGACGTGCGCCTGACGCACTCGCAGGTCTCGGATGCGCGGGTCGGCGGCGACGTCGATGCGGCCATTGCCACGATTCTCAGCATGGGGCCACAACTGCTCTTCCAAAAGCGTGGCGCCGACGGCTCACGCGTACATGTGGTCAGCGCCAGCGGCATCGAGCGCCGCGAGGCCTCTGGCTACCCAGTCGAGGTCTACAACATCCTCGGCGCCGGTGACGCCTATGCCGGTGGCGTGATTTATGGGCTGTCGCACGGCTGGGAGTACACCAAAGCGGCCCGGCTGGGTAACGCCTGTGGTGCGATTGTGGTAACCAAACACGGCTGTGCCAACTTCATGCCCACCATGGCCGAGGTTGAGGCGTTCGTGGCCCCGCTGGGCGGGTTTTAGGCAGTATGTGACAAAGGGGGATACACCGATGACAACCCGACGATTAACCATGGCCCAGGCCTTGGTGACATTTTTGACGCAACAATATGTCGAGCGTGACGGCGTCGAGCGCCCGTTTTTTGCCGGCTGTTTCGGCATTTTTGGGCACGGCAACATCTCAGGCATGGGCCAAGCGCTCCAGCAGATCCCCGCTTTGCGCTACTACCAAGCGCGCAACGAGCAGGCGATGGTGCATGCGGCGACAGCCTTTGCCAAAACCGCCAACCGCCTGCAAACGATGGCCTGTACCACCTCGATTGGCCCAGGCGCCACCAACATGGTGACTGGCGCGGCCACGGCGACCATCAACCGCCTGCCGGTGCTGTTGTTGCCCGGCGACATCTTCGCCCGGCGCAACGTCGACCCGGTCTTGCAACAACTCGAGTGGAGCCAGAGCCGCGATATCTCGGCCAACGACTGCTTTAAGCCGGTCAGCAAATACTGGGATCGCATCAATCGCCCCGACCAGTTGCCCAGCGCCCTGCTCGAGACGATGCGCGTCTTGACCAGCCCGGC
>CAYZZI010000076.1:0-3731 GCA_964482795.1 uncultured Klebsiella sp. | reverse complement strand
CGGCATCCCCGTCGGCGAGACGATGGCCGGCAAGGGCAGTTTGCGCTACGACAACCCGCTCAACCTGGGCGCCGTCGGCGTGACCGGCACCTTTGCGGCCAACCGGATTGCCCGCGACGCAGATGTGGTGATTGGCATTGGCACGCGCTACAGCGACTTTACCACCGCCTCCAAAACGGCATTCCAGCACCCAGATGTGCGCTTTGTCAATATCAACGTCTGCGAGCTCGACGCCGCCAAACACAACGGCGCCATGCTCTTGGGTGATGCCCGCGAGGTGATCAGCGAGCTGCTGGCTGCCCTGCAGGGGCATCAGGTCGATGCGGCCTACCGCGCCGAGGCCCAACGCCTGCAAGCCGATTGGGATGCCGAGGTACAGCGTATTTATGACATCCGCTTGGAGCCACTACCCAGCCAAGGTGAAATCATCGGCGTGGTCAACGACCACAGCGACCCCGAGGCCATCATGGTCTGTGCGGCCGGCAGTTTGCCCGGCGACCTGCACAAACTCTGGCGGACCCGTCACCCCAAGAACTACCACCTCGAGTACGGCAACAGCTGTATGGGCTACGAAGTGGCCGGTGGCCTGGGCATCAAGATGGCCGCCCCCGAACGCGAGGTCTACGTGATGGTCGGCGACGGCAGCTGGCTGATGATGTCGAGCGAGTTGGTCACCGCCATCCAAGAGGACCAAAAGCTGATTGTGGTGCTCATCGACAACGACGGCTACAAAAGCATCGGCGGCCTGAGTCGCTCGCTCGGTCAAGAGGGCTTCGGGACGCGCTACGCCTACCCCCAACAAAACATGCTCCCCAGCGACGCCGACGGCAACGATGTCGTGCGCCTGCCGGTTGATTTGGCCAGCAACGCCCGCAGTCTCGGCGCCGACGTCATCGAGTGTCGCACGCATGCCGAGTTTGTCGCCGGCATCGCTCAGGCCCGCCAAAACCGCACCACCACCGTCGTCTATATCCGCAACGACCGCTACCACGGCGTGCCCGGCTATGAGAGTTGGTGGGATGTGCCGCCGGCCGAGGTCAGCACCAGCCCCGAGGTCCAGGCCAAACGCGCCGAATGGGCCCAGATGCGCGCCAAAGAGCAGGATTACCTGTAGATCGACAACGTATTGCGGGACTGGTTCATGGCGCATGGCCATGCGCCCCGACGAATCCCAACATCACTACAAAGGATTGTTTTGTTATGTCACATATCCGTATTGGCCTGCTCGGCGCCGGCCGCATCGGCCAAGTCCACGCCCGTACCATCATCCAGCGCGTGCCAACAGCCCGCTTGGTGGCTGTCGCTGACCCGATGCCCGGCGTCGCCCAGCAGTTGGCTGACCGCTATGCGATTGCCACGGCCACCACCGATTGCATGGCCGTCATCAACGACCCGAGTATCGACGCTGTGATGATTTGTACGCCGACCGACACGCATTGCGACTACATCATCGCCGCAGCGGCTCGGGGCAAGCACATCTTCTGCGAAAAGCCGGTCGCGCTTGATTTGACCCAAACCGATCGAGCCTTGACGGCCGTCGAGAACGCCGGCGTCAAGCTCCAACTCGGCTTCAATCGGCGCTTCGACGCCAACTTTGTCCGCATCCGCGAGGCGGTGCAGGGCGGCCACATCGGCACGCCCAAAGTGGTGCACATCGTCAGCCGTGACCCGGCACCGCCGCCGATCAGCTACATCAAGGTGTCGGGCGGGATATTTTTGGATATGACGATTCACGACTGGGACATCGCCCGCTTTCTGATTGGCGCAGACATCGCCGAGGTCTATGTGCAGGGCGGCGTGACGGTTGATCCGGCCATCGGCGAGGCCGGCGACATTGACACGCATGTGACGATGATTCGCTTCGAAAACGGCGTGATTGGTACCATCGACAACTGCCGGCAGGCGGTCTATGGCTACGACCAGCGCGCCGAGGTCTTTGGTAGTGCCGGCAGCATCGAGACGGGCAACAACTACCCCAACAACACGGTGTTGAGTACGGCGAGTAGTGTGCAACGCGACCTGCCGCTCAACTTCTTTATGCAACGCTACATCGAGGCCTACGCCGCCGAAATCGAGGCCTTTGTGGCGGCGGTCGTCAACGATACCCCGGTGGCCGTCGACGGCAACGACGCCCGCAAAGCGCTCATCGCTGGTCTGGCTGCCTGGAAGAGCTACCGCGAAGGGCGACCCGTCAAACTCGCAGAGATCGGCTAGTGCGCCAGCGTAGCAGAAAGGATAGATATGCAGACGTTTCGTGTGGCATTTTTGGGAGCGGGGCGCATCGGTCAAATGCACCTCAACAACATCAAACATCTAGCCGGCGTCACCGTGCAGGTGGTCGCAGATACCAACGCCGAAATGGCAGCCCGTGGTGCCGCCATGGTCAATGCGCCACGCTACACCGACGATATCATGGCGGCCATCCAAGCGCCCGATGTCGATGCCGTGTTGATTTGTACGCCGACCGGCACCCATCCCGCACTCATCAAAGCGGCCGTGCAGGCAGGTAAACCGGTCTGGTGCGAAAAGCCGGTGGCGCTCACGCTGGCCGATGTCGACGACCTGAGTACGTTTGTGGCACAGTACGATGTACCCGTGATGATCGGCTACATGCGGCGCTTCGATGCGCGCTATCAGCGTGCCAAAGCCCGCTTGGATGCGGGTGAGCTCGGGCAGGTCGAGCGCTGGTACTCCAAAAGCATCGACGACAGCCCACCCAGTCTGGCATTTATCAAGACGAGTGGCGGGATTTGTATCGACATGATTATCCACGACTTCGACTTGGCCACCTACTTTGTGGGTGATGTAGACGAGGTGATGGCGTACGGGGCGGTACTGGTTGATCCAGGCTTTGTCGAGGCCGGTGATGTGGACACGATTACGGTGATGCTCCGCTTCAAAAACGGTGCCATCGGCGTCATCGAGGGTGGCCGACGCACGGCATGGGGGTCCGATATCCGTACGGAGATTATGGGCAGCAAAGAACGCGCCATGGTGGCATTCCCCAATTCGCCACCGAGTAACATCGACGGCGACGCCTCGCCAGTAGTATCACATGGCAAGGGCTTTAGAGAAGCGTATATCACTGAGCTACGCTACTTCTTTGACTGTTTGCGCACCGGCACGCGACCACAGCCAGGCATCGTGGAAGCAGGCAAAAGCCTGCGCGTCGCGATTGCGGCCAACCAAAGTATGCGTACGGGCCAGCCAGTCCGCGTCTAAACCGTTTGTACACCCGTTATACCCCATTTATCCACGAGTTATCCACATTTTCTCCCCCGTGGTTGTGGCAGATTGAGAGGGGCGCACCGTAGTGCATCGATGGGATTGAGGGGCGCACAGCTGTGCGCCCCTCAATCCCCGACATTCCCGTGCTATACTGCGCACATATCACAAACAACTATGTAAGGAGGGTCCCATGCGTACCTGTGGCATCATTGGCGCCAGCCTACTAAGCCTCATTGCGGTGCCCACCTTGGCGTTTGCCGTGTTGTTCTACGGGTTTGCCCAGATTGTGCTCGGCTCGCCGGCATTTGTGGCCAAACTCGAGCCAGCCAAGCTCGAGGCCCAATTGCGCAAAGCGGCCCCCTACCTTGTGGCCAGCGCCCTGCAAAACCCGACTGATCCGGATAGTCAGGCGCTACTCGACGACATTCTGCCCGACCCGGGCATGCGCGCCATGGCCACCGAGTTGATGCCACTGTTGCTGGCCGGTACGAGTGGCGACCCAT
>CAYZZI010000075.1:2284-8544 GCA_964482795.1 uncultured Klebsiella sp. | reverse complement strand
ACACGCAATGTGGTAGTAATATTATACGGTAACTTGAAAGGAAGGCTATGGACGTACTGGATATTGCCCTCATTACTATTGTGCTGCAACTGATATTTCTTGAAGGCATTCTCTCGATTGACAATGCAGCAGTCTTAGGCGCCATGGTAGCCCATCTACCCAACGACAAACCGATTCCATGGCCCAAGCAACTCTTGTTTCTCGAAGAGTGGGGACAACGCGTCCTAGGCAATCAACGCGACGCCGCTCTTAAGGTTGGCTTACTTGGCGCTTATGTCGGGCGTGGGTTAATGCTCGTGTTAGCTGGGTGGATTATCCAATTCCCCTGGCTCCGTGTGGCTGGTGCTGGGTACTTGATTTACCTTGCGATACATCACTTCGGCCAGCAGTTCCATCAGCATCATGTTGCCGAAGAGGGTAGTGCCGGGCGCTTATCCACCAGTGGATTTTGGGCCACCGTCGGTGCGCTTGAATTGGCCGATTTGGCATTCAGTATCGACAACGTGATCGCCGCTGTCGCCCTCTCTGACAAACTCTGGGTTGTCATGTTGGGTGTGGCCATCGGCATCGTGCTCATGCGCTTTGCGGCAGGTATTTTCAGTCGGCTGATTGCGTGGGAGCCCGCCTTTGAGGCGAGTGCATTCTTGCTCCTCCTCGTCATCGGTGGCGAGCTACTCCTGCACACCTATGCTCACATCGAATTCACTGAGCTGCAACAATTCGGCATTTCATTGAGCGTCCTCATCGGCACCATCGTGATTGCGCGCTCACCATTGCGCAAACCGGTCGTCACCATGTTGTGGCCGATTCGCTGGCTGTTTTATATCATCGCCAGCACCATCGACTGGGTACTCCACATGCTTGCCTTACCATTCCGCCGTAATCACGGCGTCTAATGCAGACACAAGCGGGGGTGCGCTGACAGTTGTCAGCGCACCCCCGTACTTTATGGATCACCCTATGCCATCTGCTGATAGCCGGGTACCGTCAAGAACTCGACAAACTCAGGCGTCAACACCAACTGATCGAGCAATGCTACTGCCTGATCAAGGCGTGGACCAGCTAATCGCCCCTGGAGTGCGACAACTTCTTCGTCACGAATTCGGCGATAAAGGGCAGCATCGACTGGGCGGCCGTCGTTGAGTATGGCACCATGGTGGAGCCACTGCCAAATCTGTGACCGCGAAATCTCGGCGGTGGCTACATCTTCCATCAGGTAGTTGATGGCCACTGCACCACGCCCACCAAACCACGCCTCGATGTACTGGAGCGCCACACTGATGTTATTGCGCAAACCAGCCTCGGTAATCTCACCAGTGGGAATGGTCAGCAAGTCGGTTGCTGTAATCGACACCTGAGGTACACGACTAATCTGGTTGTCACCGCTAAAGGCCGCATTAAAGACCTCTTGGACGGCCGGCACCAAACCCGGGTGCGCAACCCACGCGCCATCAAAGCCCTGCTTGGCCTCGCGCTCTTTGTCGGCGCGCACGTTGACCAAGGCGCGCTCGTTGGCGGCCACGTCATCACGCCGTGGGATGATGGCCGACATACCACCCATGGCATGTGCACCACGCTTGTGACAGGTGGCAGCCACCAACTCGGCAGCCGAACGCAAGAAATGCACGCCCATTGTCACTTGGGCACGATCTGGTAACACGAAGTCGTCGCGATGGTTGAAGGCCTTGATGAAGCTGTAGATGTAATCCCAGCGTCCATGGTTGAGACCACTTGAGTGATTACGCAACTCATAGAGAATCTCGTCCATCTCGAAGGCCGCCAAGATGTGCTCAATCAAGACGGTGGCACGGATACTCCCCTGGGGCACGCCGAGCCGGTCTTGGGCATAGACAAAGATGTCGTTCCACAGGCGCGCCTCAAGGTGATGTTGCAATTTGGGCAAGTAAAAGTAGGGGCCGCTCCCGCGCGCCAATAGCTCTTTGGCGTTATGGAAGAAGTACAGCCCGAAGTCGAACATCCCGCCCGAAATCGGCTTGCCGTTGTATGTCACATGCTTCTCGTCGAGGTGCCAACCACGGGCACGCACTGCGAGCACGGCGGTCTTGTCATTCAATCGGTATTCTTTGCCGTCGGTGACTAGCTCAATGGTGCGCCGAATGGCATCGCGCAAGTTGATTTGCCCCTGCACCACGTTATCCCACAACGGCGCATTCGCATCTTCGAAGTCAGCCATGAAGACTTGGGCGCCTGAGTTTAATGCATTGATGACCATCTTGCGATCCACGGGGCCAGTAATTTCGGTACGGCGATTACGAAAATCAGCCGGTGCCGGAGCGACCTGCCAATCGCCGGCACGAATATGGGCCGTGGCCGGGTCAAAATCGGGCAAGCGCCCAGCTTTGAGCTCATCCCAGCGTTGTTGACGGCGCTTGAGCAACTCTTGGCGGCGTGGCTCAAAGCGCTCAACCAACTCGGCGACAAACGCCAACGCCTCGGGCGTCAAAATTTCACCGTATTCGGGACGCATCGCTCCCGTAATCACTAATCCCGTCATCGGAACGACCTTTCTCCACTCAGCTATTCATCAATCATGATCGCCATGTTGAGCCGGATGCCCAGCTCACGAAACGACTCGACCCACGCAGCAGAGACCGGGTGGCCTCGCTCGGCTGACGCTACCATGGCACGATAATCACGCTGCCAGACCACATTATAGTTGTTTTGGACCATCCACAAATCAACGTCATAGGGTGCCGCAATCCGTACCAATTCGAGTGCCACATTCACAAAATCACACTGACACGGTGACTCAATCAGCCGCGACGACAAGCGCTGAATGGCCTGCGATACATAATATCCGATGACAGTAGCATCAAGGACAACGCCAGATTGCTCAGCATTGTGCATCAACGCAAGTACTTCAGATGCTGCCGGAGTGGGTTGAGCCAAAGCAATACGGATATCGTTGTGCAACGCCATGGCTGCCGCCACTTGCAACTCGCGTGGCAACTTCATCTCCATTCGATCCAAAAAGCGCATCACACTTGCGTGTTCATCATACATCTCGTGGTACTGCTGTTGTACGCGAGTAATGACACTGTTCAGCATGGTGCGCATGATACTGCGTTGCTCTGGTCGGAAAATTGAGCGCAACGAATACTCGAACTGCCCCAACTCAACATACATGGCGCGCTCAACCTCTTCACGGCGATTGGCCTGTACCGCCTGTGTCACGTTCTGAAGCAACCGCTGATAGCGCTCAGGAGCAGGGCGGACACCTCCAGACAAGACTTCGGTGCCAGCAAACACAACGCCATACACAAAGCGCTGTTGCTCGCCTGTCAAGATTGAAATCACCTGTGACACGCCGACGGCAATTGACATGTCTGCCAACTTCCAACGCTGTTGTGCCTCACGCGTTACTCGGTGGAGATAGACTATCTCTGCGGGTGTCGTATCAAACACAACTGTCAACGCATCGTGGGCACAGACATCAGCGAGCGTAAGCACATGCGGCTTAACCTGTTCGGCATAGAGTTGGGCTGCTGTCACACCAGTGTTGCTGACTACTTTTTCAAGTTGCTCGTGAAAACCCTCCTCGAGATCGAGCCCCATCACTTGGTGAGCAAGTTGCATCATGCGTGCCGCATAGCGTAGCACCTGCACCGTCTCGATGCCCGCGACATCATTGAAAAACCAGGCACAACTAGTAAAACTCTGCATCAACTGGCGCTGAAGCTCAAGGAGCCCTAGAGCTGGCCAGCGTTCACTCGTACGTCCATGTGTACGCATAAACGCCGTGATGTTGGCTTCACTCGGATCATTAATAATCGCGATATAGGCATCGCGCGCCTGCCACGGTTGTGCGAAGTATCGAGATGCCTGTTGCTCCCATTGACGATCAATCGAATCACGCGCCCAATCGAGGGCGGTGCGTAACGGTCCACGCCAGGCTTGATTCCAGCCAAGCTGGCCACCGGTGTGACAGCCACAATCACTGCGCCAGCGCTCGATGCCGTGCACACAGCTCCATGAACTTTGCTCGACGATCTGTACTTCGTGCGTTGGTGGATGAAGTTCGAGATATTCGCCGTACACGGTAATCCGTGCCAAATGATTGGTATGAATATGGTGGATTGCATAGGCCAACGCCATCTCGCCATGGCGATGGTGGTGACCATAGGTTTCGCCATCAGTAGCCACATGTGCAAGTCGTGGTTGTACACCATCATCAAGACCAGTTAACAAGGCTTGAGCAAGTGATTCACCGCGTTGCAACATCCCTTGAAAGGCAATGGCTTGTGAGACACCACCGTTATAAAAAAAGACGGCAATATGACGACCCGAAGGGAGCCGCACCAGATACGGCATGGTTGTATCAACGACATGCTCATCAGTCTTGTGCCACTCTTCGGTGCCAATTGCACGTACAGCGGATGCTTGGTGTGGTGCCAAAATGGTATATTTGATGCCGTATTCGGCCAACGCCTCAAGCGAATCGGTACACACAGCCGCCTCGGCCAACCACATCCCCTCAGGCTGGCGTCCATAGTGATGTACAAAATCTGCTACACCCCATGCAACTTGTGTCCGTCGATCACGTGGGGTGGCTAGAGGCATGATGAGGTGGCCATAGACTTGGGCAATAGCAGGACCATGACCACCAAAGCGTTGACGCCCCTCGTGGTCAGCGGCAATGATGCCGTTATAGGTGGTACGATCATACTGCGCCAGCCAACGCATTAACGTAGGACCAACATTAAAGCTCATCCAAGCATAATTGTTGACGATATGCTGAATCCGGCCGCGGGCATCCAGGATACGGGCAGCGGTATTCGGGGCGTAGCACTCAGCAGCAATGCGTGCATTCCAATCGTTATACGGGGCCGCACTCGGCTGCGGGTCAATGGCGTCAATCCATGGGTTTTCGCGTGGGGGTTGATAAAAGTGCCCATGCACACAAACAAAACGTGTCACTCCACCGGTTCCTTAATATACAGACTGGCTGAAGATCTCCTCAGCTAGGTACACCACCATGATTATTCTGACGGCGCCAGATAGACCGTCGCAAGTGGCGGCAATGTGAGCACAATCGAGGCCGGCATGCCGTGCGCCGGTACATCCTCACTCACCAAATGCGTCATTGCACCACTCCCACCGTACTTGGTATCATCGGTGTTACAAATCACCTGCCAATTCCCGTGTGCCGGCACACCGATGCGGTAATGATAGCGCGGTACCGGCGTAAAGTTGCCGACCACCACCACATTACGCGTTCCTTCGTAGCCTCGCCGTAAGATGGAGACAACGCTCTGGTCAGCGTCATCGCAGGCAATCCAATGAAACCCCCAGGAGTCGAAGTCGAGTTGATGCAATGCCGGCTCACGAGCATGCAAACGATTCAAATCGCTCACCAACTGTTGCACGCCGCGGTGCATCGGGTCATCAAGCAAGTACCAGTCGAGCTCACGCTCGTACCCCCATTCACGCCACTGGGCGATTTCACCACCCATGAACAGAAGCTTTTTGCCGGATTGAGCGTACATGTAACCGTACAACAAGCGCAAATTAGCGAACTGCTGCCAACGGTCACCTGGCATTTTGGCGAGCAACGAACCTTTGCCGTGGACGACCTCGTCGTGCGACAGCGCAAGTGTGAAGTTTTCGCTGAATGAATAAATGGAGCGGAACGTCAGCATGTTGTGGTGATACCGTCGATGCACCGGATCTTGACTCATGTACTTGAGTGTGTCGTGCATCCAGCCCATATCCCACTTCATATTAAAGCCAAGCCCACCCATGTCGGTCGGGCGCGAGACCATCGGCCACGCAGTTGACTCCTCGGCAATCACGACGACTCCACGATGCTGGCGATGCACTTCTTCGTTGAGTCGGCGCAACAGGACAATCGCATCGATGTTCTCACGACCACCGTAGGCGTTGGGAATCCACTCGCCGTCTTTGCGCGAATAATCGAGATAAAGCATTGATGCAACCGCATCAACACGCAACCCGTCAATGTGATAGCGCTCAAGCCACGACATGGCACTGCTAATCAAAAAGCTCCGCACCTCGTGACGCCCATAATTGAAGATATAGCTCCCCCAATCCGGGTGATACCCTTGGCGTGGGTCGGAGTGCTCATACAGGTGCGTACCGTCAAACAACGCCAAACCATGACCATCCACTGCAAAGTGCGACGGCACCCAATCGAGGATGACACCGATGCCGGCTTGATGCAAATAATCGACGAATCCCATGAAGTCGTGCGGTGTGCCAAAGCGACTCGTCGGCGCATA
>CAYZZI010000075.1:0-2184 GCA_964482795.1 uncultured Klebsiella sp. | reverse complement strand
AGTAGGGTGTGACCTGACAATGAAACGGGCATGCCTCCTCCTTCTGGCTTTGTGATTAACGAGCGACTACCGCATCGCGGATTGCCGCATAGAACGGATCTTGATCGGCGACCGCTTGCAAATCGGCAATACCGGCCGGATTGCGTGGGTCAAGTAGGGTATTTGCCCAACCGCGTAAAAAGCGCGCGCTGGTAAGATCGGCATCTTGTTCGAGGGCAAGGGTAGTAAATCCTACCACATTCCACACCACAGCATCAACAAACCCATCGGCCGGTGTATTCGCAAAAAAGCGTCCGGTTGGATTCACTAATTCAGCTGCATCGTAGCCGCGCATCATCTTGACCGCCGCATCATAATCACCAAAAAAGATAGCCGACAAAAACGGATATGGATCTTCACGCGATGGTTGGCGCAGTGCAATCATGCGTTCAATCAACACCACATTCCACTGATCCGCTAATGCGGTTGGTGGCTTTACTTGGGAGAGTTGTTTGGCGGCATCTGCGTATCGCTGGGCCCGTGCATACACAATAGCACGTTGAAGTGTCGCATCTGATGAATCTTGGAGTGTTTGTTCGACAAACGCCGTGCCATTCCACGCATAAATCGTCTCACCCTGAATGCGTACGCCACAGGCATAACAAAAGACGTAATAATCGGTACTATCGCCAATCACGTCAATTTGACCGTCTTTGTTTGCATCTACAAGCTTGAGCGCACCACCACCTGCGTCAGAACCTGTTTCTACCTCGACCTTTAGCGTGGTACCATCAAATGAAAAGATCTTAGCAAAACTACTATGGGCGCCAACCCCGCCACTTACCGCAAAAAAAGCTTTATCGGACGTGGCCACTGGTATCGGTTCGAGGGTGCTTATGTACTCATCGGCAAAGGCATAGGTAGCCACGACTGTGAATTCGGTGCCCACTTTTTCATAAATCGTCAACGGATGCGGATCATTGAAATTTTCCATCATGCCCAGTGTAATCGCAGCCACATACCGATCGCGCAACCCGAGCAGCGCTGTTTCACCCTGCAACGAGCTCGACAATCCCGACGCATCTGGTGTGGTTGTAGGAGGCATTTGGGCCATCATTGTGGCGGCAATGGCCGTTGCGTCACCGGCATCCACATTACTCGGTGTAGAGGTAGGCACCACGAATCGGGTTGCCGATGCCACCGCGCTCGTGGTCGATGTCGGAGTGAGGAGATTCACCTCGACGGTGGCGGGTACTTGGGTAGCGTCACCCACCTCTGGCACATCCGTACGCGTCTCGGGCGCATCTACGCGCGGGGTTGCACAACTACTGATGATCACACACCCAAGTAGAATGACACTGATTCGCTTCCACATGACAGTACGCTCCTATGTTCCTGGGGTGGGATATGATTCATCGTATTTCTGCATTGTACTACACAGCATCGCAATAAGCGCACACGCTCATGGGCAGGTATCTACAATCGGCTGCCACGTCAGATTCGTCAACGTGGTAATCGGGTATGGATACGTCATCGCCGATTCGCCGTCCGGCGTAATCAAGCGCCCTTCAATGGCCCCTTCTACGCGCAAGTCAAAGGAGACCGAGCCATCGAGGCCAACGCGCACTGCCGCAATACGACCAGCCACACGTGCGAGGCTTTTGACATCTTCAACGGTAAAAAACTGCTCATACTGCCACGTCCCGCTCTGTTGATCGGGGTTGACCACCACCACGTATCGTCCTGTAAACGGAATACCTTCGATTACAGGATTCGCCTCGATCACCCACTCACCACTCACATCGGCACCATTTGTGGCACAACGCACGCCTGCAAACAAGAACAGGGCACCTGGCGTATCAACCTGTTCAAAGCGCCATCCGGTTGCTGTCTGTGCCACACGCACAACGGTGGTCGGCGTGGCCGAGACCAGCACCGGTGTATCGGTTGGCCGTGGTTCGGCAGTGCCGATAGCGGTCGATTGAACGACTTCACTGATGCTGTCCGGCGTGGCAGTGAGTTGTACCGATGCTGATGGTGTACACGCACTCAACACAATCACAATGTACAACCACAACGCACGTTTCATCGTCATCTACTCCTGTTACACCCACAACGCAAGAACCCACCCCACTACATACAACAAGCCGAAGCGCATATGCAACACGGCTGTCTGCCGCAACACGGGGTGTAGTTTGGCGGCTT
>CAYZZI010000074.1:0-8578 GCA_964482795.1 uncultured Klebsiella sp. | reverse complement strand
CGTAAGCGGGCAAAGGAGCGACTCTTCGTTGTGCATATCGCCACCGCTCCCCACATAACAACGCTGAATGCACTGAATATCACGGCGCAAGACGTCGACCGCAGGCACTTTGAGGTTTTGACTGCCTACATAATTTTGGATGTCGCGAATCGCTTGATCAACGTCAACATCACCACTATTCATCCGCATAAAGAGATACGACCACGTCAAGGCCGGTGACTGAATCAACTGCCAATGGAGCCACCACCGCGCCCACGATGTCACAATAAATGGATCAATGCCGTCATCGGCGAGAAGCAGATGTGCCATCGGCGTGGGGTGCCACCCACCCTCTGCATGCGGGGCTATCATGTTGGTCATTTGCGCCCAATACCGCATCGCATCGACCATGTTTTTGCCGACGCCGAGTTGCACCACGGCATCGTCATCGGTCAATGCAGTGGGCTTTTGGATGAGCACATCGTAGATGCGCTTCAGCCAATGCGCACGCAACACGAAGGTTTGATGGCCACTGAATACGTAGGTCGATTTATTGCTCATGTGGGTGCTTTCTGATTCTCACGTCTCGCCTGGCGAAACGTGTCCAGCAGTATACCACAATCGCATGACGTGATACGTCATCAATTTGATACCCCGCGTCACTGCATGCCGGCAGTTACACCTCGTCACTCAATCGCCCCACTCCGACATACAGTCGCCTCGCTCATTCCACAAAAACGGGCTTCGCACCCGTGCCATCCCACCGACTCCACAGCTGTTCATACCTCACGGAGATTGCACGGCCACCTCTTCGTAATGTCATTCATCTCATAATCGACAGCTGGTGGCCATACAATGACGAACGAAAAGAACTACGGTGGCCATGTAATGACGAACATGGCAGAGACCGCACCGTCATATACTCTCGAGTGCATCCAAATCCGGGCGCCCTTTTGGACGCCCTTACGAGGGTGTGGTCACCCCATCGTCACTGCATGCCGGATACGTTACGCAAGGACCAACAAGATCGTACCGGTGCCCCCTTCTATACAACGACACAATACGGGCACATCAGATGTTTCAAATCTTACCTAATTGTTAACATCACACTCGCTCACATTTGACCCCTAATTAACACGTGCGTTCCATACTTCGTGACAGATACATGGAGGTCATATGGAACGTCGCAGGGCCGTGGTTATCAGAGAATCACTCACGCTTTTGGGCTTTGTCGCGCTCAATATCGCGCTGTTAATTGCATTCACCTTTTACCCACTCTACAAAGGTATCGAACTCAGTCTCTATCAATGGGACTTCATCAGCCCGTTCCGCACCTTCGTCGGTGCCCGCAATTATGTTCGGCTCTGGGGCGATACCACGTTCTGGACCATCATGCGCAATACGCTCGTTTTCACCGCATCAACCGTCTCCATCACCATCGTGCTCGCCTTCGGACTAGCCATGCTCCTCACCCAGCCACTGCGTGGCCGTGAGTGGGCTCGTGGCATCATCTTCCTCCCCACACTATTATCTGGCGCGGCCATCGCGCTGGTCTTTAATTACATCCTCGATTATCGCTACGGGCTTGTGCAGCAGTTTTTGCAACTCGTCGGCCAACAAATGCCCAACTGGTACACCAACCCCACCTGGGCCATGGTCGTGATTGTCGTGACCGTCGTGTGGAAGCAAGTCGGCTATGCGGCCGTCATCCTCATCGCTGGCCTGCAAAGCATCGATCACGCCTTGTACGAAGCCGCCGCCATCGACGGCGCCAATCGCCGCGCCCGCCTGTGGTACATCACCCTACCGAGTCTGGCGCCTATGCTCTTGTTTGTAGCGGTGACTGGGGTATTGGGAGCATTCCAATCGTTCGACATTATCCGTGTCATGACCAGCGGTGGTCCAGTCAATGCGACCAATGTGCTCGTCTACGAGCTTTATCAACGAGGCTTCGTTAACTTTGAGGCCGGCCCAGCCGGCGTGTTGACCGTTGTCATCTTTCTGATCATGCTCGTGCTTACCATTGCTCAGCTCAGTGTAGGGAAACGTACCAATGCCGTCTAAATTACCCCGCATCAATTTGTTCAACGTGATTGCCTACTTAGTCATGGCACTGGCCGTCATCATCATCGGCATGCCGCTCTTGTGGATGGTGCTCGCCTCGTTCAAAGAAACGGCTGAGATATATCGCATCCCAGCGACCTGGTTCCCCGAGCAACCAACGCTCAACAATTATCCCGCCGCATGGAACGCCGTACCGTTCGATCGCTACTTCATCAATAGCCTGATTACCACCATCGCCGCCACGGCCTCAAAGGTCATCTTGGCCATGATGTGCGCCTACGCACTGGTCTTCACCAAGGCACCACAACGCCTCAAAGATATCGCATTCTTGATCATCTTGGCAGCACTCATGGTGCCTGGTCAGGTCACCATCGTGCCCAACTACATCACCATGTCGCAGCTCGATTGGGTCAATACGTATCAAGGCATCGTATTGCCTAATGCGGCCACTGCATTTGGCACCTTTTTGTTGCGACAGTATTGCTTATCACTACCCGTTGAGGTTGTTGAGGCTGCCGAAATCGACGGCGCAAGTCACTTTCACCGGATGTGGCTGGTCGTACTGCCAATGGCCCAACCTGCGTTGGTTACGGTCGGGCTGTTTGCCGTGGTATCGGAGTGGAACGACTTTTTGTGGCCACTGATTATCACCAACACCAACGACATGCGCACCCTACCGATTGGCGTGTTCCGCTTGTTCCAGACCGAAGGGTTGCAGAATTGGGGCGTAATCATGGCGGGGACTGTGTTTGTGGTGGCGCCGGTGATTGCCCTCTTTATCCGCACCCAAAAGTGGATTGTCGATGGCATTGCAGCGGGCGCAGTGCGCGGCTAAGTATGGTGTTACCGATTGCAATACGCAATCGTTACACATAGATGGAACTAGTAATTCTTACCTAAGGAGAAGGTACATCATGGACGCGAAGTTAAACCGACGTCAGTTCCTACGAGCAATGGCGGTCGTAGGTGGGAGCACGCTGATTGCCGCATGTGGCGCCTCAACGGCCACAACCCCAGCCGCCGAGCCGACGAACGCGCCGGAGGCACCAGCGCCCACCGTGGCTCCAGTCGTTGAGCCAACCGCAGCTCCGGCTGTGCAAGAGCCCGCCAAGCCATCGACCATCGAAATCAGCTACTGGGGATCATTCAGTGGTGGTTTGGGTGAGGCCGAGAAGGCCATGGTTGACAGCTTCAATGCTTCACAGAGCGAAGTCAAAGTCAACTACGAGTTCCAAGGCAACTACGAAGAGACTGCCCAGAAGTTGACTGCCGCCATTCAGGCCAAGCAGACACCAGATGTGGCCTTGATGTCAGACGTATGGTGGTTCAAGTTCTACTTGGCCGGCGCCTTGCAGCCACTCAAGGAGTTGATGGCCAGCCAGAGCATCGACACTAGCGACTATGTCGATTCACTCATCAACGAAGGCACGCGCAAGGGTGACATTTGGTGGGTACCTTTCGCCCGCAGTACGCCACTCTTCTATTACAACAAGGACGTCTGGGCCGAGGCCGGTTTGCCAGATCGTGGTCCTGAGACCTGGGCCGAGTTTGCCGAGTGGGCGCCTAAGTTGGTCAAGATGGACGGCGGCACCATGGTCCGTTCAGCCTTCGCCCACCCCAACGGTGCTAGCTACATTGCCTGGTTGTTCCAAGGCGTGATTTGGCAGCACAGCGGCAAGTACAGCGATCCAGACTTCACCATTCGCATCCAAGAAGAGAACGGCGTGCGCGCTGGTAAGTTCTTCCAAGATACCGTACTGGGTCAGAAGTGGGCCACCAACGCCCAGGATATCGGCGCTGACTTCACCAACGGCTTGACAGCCGCAATCATGGCCAGCACCGGTGGTTTGGCCGGCTTCGAGAAGAACGCACCATTTAAGGTCGGTACCGCCTTCTTGCCCAAGGTCGATCAGTTCGGTTGCTGCACCGGCGGTGCCGGTTTGGGCGTCATGGCTGGGTTGCCCGCCGATCGCCAGCAGGCTGCCATGAAGTTCATCGCCTATGCCACTAGCACCGAGGGTACCACCACCTGGTCACAAAGCACCGGCTACATGCCCGTGCGCAAGTCAGCCATCGCCTCAGCCGCCATGCAAGACTTCTTCAAGGAGAAGCCAAACTTCAAGACGGCCGTCGATCAGTTGGCCATGACGCAACCACAAGACTCAGCCCGCGTCTTCATCCCTGGCGGTGACCAGATCATCGGCAAGGGTCTTGAGCGCATCATGATCGCCGGCGAAGACATCGCAACCGTCTGGGCCGACGTCAAGTTGACCCTCGAAGAGACCGGTGCTCCAACCGTTGAGGCCCTCAAGGCTGTCGAAGGCTAAATCTTTCTCGGTCTCATTGTCTGTGGGGAGCAGTGGTGTAATCCATCGCTCCTCACTCTTGTTCTTTGACCAAATCTTGACCATATCTACAACACACATTGACACCCTCTACAGCCAACATAAACCTTGCCCAACTATCATTCATCGTGTGAAGTGTTATCCACGAAAGGCAAGGTATGTATGGCCAAATCACACACACGCAATCGCACAAGCGCACTCATTGATAGCGTCATGTTCGGCGTATTCATTGTTACTACGGCGCCACAATTCACTGGCATCTCGCTCCACGAATGGCTCGGCATCGGACTCGCGAGCATCACCGTCATACACCTCGTCCGCAACTGGGAATGGATCATTGCCACCATCAACAAACTCCTGAATTCGGGGGATATGCACAACAAAACGAGCATTATCCTCAATATCGTCTTGTTTGTGCTGTTTACCCTCGTCACTTACAGCGGTATTGCCATTTCCGAATCGGTCATGCCGTGGTTGGGCATCATGTGGCTCGAAAACACCGATTGGCGCCGCCTGCACGACCTGTTCTCTACCCTCACCGTGGTAACCATGGCCGCACATATTGCCCTCCATTGGAACTGGATTGTCAATTTCTTTCAAAAGCGTCAACGCACCGAATCACACACAACCGTCGAGGCCAACTAATGTACAACCGCATCATTCAAGCCGCACTCATCATCGGCGCCGCCGTCATGATTGCCCTGATCGCCGAAGGCGCCATGCTCGTTGTGGCAGCACCCACACCTGATGTCGCACGCCTCGCACCTGATGTCGCCCACGTCGAGCCCTCCGGGCCAATTGCCGCTCTCCGCATGCTAGTCACGCTCATCCAAACCGCCATCGTTACCACGATTGTTGTCAAAGTCGGGCAACACAATCAACAAAAACAACGATTACGCAAACAGCAACTTAGCCACTAGTATCAACAAACGCTCGCCCCTCATACGTGTATGATGGGCGTTTCTGTTACAATCGAAGCAATGACATTATGATTGTTGTGAGGCACCATGCTTGACCCATTAACCTGTTTGTCACCCCTTGATGGCCGGTATCGTGATGATGTGGCCGCCCTCGAAGCCTACTTTTCCGAAAGTGCCTTGATGCGCTATCGTGTGCGCATTGAGATTGAATATTTGGTCATGCTCAGCAAAGCCCGCGACGTTGCCACCATCGCCAAACTCGACGCCGATCAAGTGGCCCAGTTGCGCGGCTTGTATCGCAACTTTTCGCCGAGTGATGCGGCTGCGATTGCCGCCTATGACGCCAAAGTCAACCACGACGTCAAGGCCGTTGAGTACTGGATTCGTGACCAGCTTGATGCGTTCAACCTCGGCCATCTCAAAGAGATGGTACACTTCGGTCTCACCAGCGAGGACGTCAACAATCTCTCGTATTCACTGATGGTGCGCGAGGCCCGCGATCTGGTGATGAGCCCCGCCATCGGCGAGGTGATGAACCACCTGCATCGCATGGCACTCGAAGAGGCCGCCACCGTCATGCCTGCCCGCACCCACGGTCAGATTGCCACGCCGACGACCTTTGGCAAAGAGATGGCCGTCTTCTTGACCCGTCTCCAACGCGCCCGCGATACGCTCAATGCCATCCCACTCACCGGCAAACTCAACGGCGCCACCGGCACGCTCGCCGCCCACGTGGTGGCCTTGCCCAATGTCGATTGGGCCACCTTCTCACGCGCATTTGTGCGCACCCTCGATCTTGAGCCGGTCATGCTGACCACCCAAATCGAGCCAGCTGACAGCTTGGCTGAGGTCTGCGATGCACTCCGGCGTATCTGCACCATCTTGATTGACCTTGACCAAGATTTGTGGCGCTATGTGTCGGATGGGTTTTTGGTGCAACGCCCCAAAGCGGGCGAGGTGGGCTCGTCAACCATGCCCCACAAAGTCAATCCGATTGATTTTGAGAATTCAGAGGGAAATCTCGGCTTGGCCAGCGCCATGTTCGAGTTCTTTAGTCGCAAACTGCCCATCTCACGCCTGCAACGCGACCTGACCGGGAGCACGGTGTTGCGCAATTTGGGCGTGGCGTTTGGCCACATGGTACTCGCTTGTCGGCGCACTAGCAAGGGGCTCGCCAAGGTCAGCCCCAACCGCGATGTGATGTACGATCAGGTTGTGGCACATCCCGAAGTACTTGCCGAAGCATATCAAACGATCCTACGTCGCGAAAATGTTAAGGAACCATATGAATTGTTAAAGCAATTGACACGAGGAAAACAGCACGTTACGTTAAAAGATTTACATGAATTCATTAATTCATTGCCAATATCTGACGATATCAAAGAGGAATTACGCCATCTAACGCCTGAAAATTATGTCGGTATTGCCAGTAAATTAACGAGTAAATTCATCGTGAAGTAATCAATTTGTAATTCAAATCGAATATTTTACATATAGATTATTTGCATTTTTCTTGTAGACTGTAGGTGCAATATTATTTTGCACAATCACCCCCCACACAAACAGCTTGCCACATGGCGAGCTGTTTGTGTGTTGTTATATGCAAAAACTTAAGCATTTTCCAATTAATTTACAACAAAATCGCCGTATATTGCGTATTACAGATGTCAGATACTCTCCCATCTGATGCACACATAGGGAGCTGATTATGCGATGGTACATTGGATTACTCGTGGTTCTCTCACTGATTGTGCCCCAATCGTTTACGGCACACGCACAAACTCGTGATCGCCAGCGATTACTCCGCATCACCGAACACACGCGAAACACCACGATTCGCACCGATGACGCCAGCAAAAACGTAGAATTACGCGTCTCCGTCACTGGAGGAACACGCCCCTACACCTATACATGGTATGAGGGTGCCGTTGGTGACACCAGCACACAAGTGGGGACACGTGATCGCCTCAAAGTAGCCTTAGCACACGGTACATACACGTACTGGGCAGAGGTCGAAGATAGTGCCGGTGCGACCGTATCGACACGAACGATTACCATCGCCATCGTCCCACGCACCGTCGGGCCGTTGAGCATCCGCAAACAACCGCAGAGCAAAGAGGTCGAACGCACTGGCGCAACGACGTCGGTCGAACTTGAAGTCTCTGCGATCGGTGGCACCCGCCCCTATACGTACACCTGGTATGCAGGCGTGAGCGGCGATACCACCACCATGGTCGACGAAGGTGACGAAATCACCGTTGCACTTGCCACAGGAGTTCATTCATTCTGGGCTGAGGTCACTGACAGCAACGGCGATACGGTCAATTCACAGACCGCAGTCATTACCGTTGTCTCCTATCCGTTAGCCATCGTTGACCGTACCCTCGACCAAACAATCATCGCCTACGACGCCACCGCAGCGGTGGAACTCGAGATTGAGGCGGACGGCGGTACAGAACCATATACCTATACCTGGTATCAAGGTGCACTCGGTGACACGAGCACTGTCATCGGCAATAATGATGAGGTCGAAATCGCACGCGCACCGGCCACCTACACCTTCTGGGCCGAAGTAACCGACAGTAACGGCGATACGGTGACCTCCGATCTCATCACCATTGACGTGGTCAATGCACCACTTGAATTCACCCGTGAACCACGCAGCACCACTGCTCAATGGCGCAACGGATCTGCACGTACCACAGTGTCGGCCGCAGCGCGTGGTGGGACGGCCCCCCTCACCTATGAGTGGTTTCTTGCCGGCGTCAGCGTTGGCACGGGTGCTTCACTGCCGGTCGTCTTTACCAACGCCGCAGAGGCGCCGCGGAGCTACTCCGTGGTCGTTACCGATGCGGCTGGTGATTCAATTACATCACGCGCCGCCACTGTACGCATCTCGCTCCCACCGTTCACCGTGACGAACTACACGCGTACGACCAACGCACGATGGGTCAACGGAAACGCCGTCGCCAGCGTCTTTGTACGCATCAGCGGTGGAGTCGGTCCATTCACCTATACCTGGTATGCCGGAACGCGCAATAACCCGGGGCCAATCGTCGCCTCTGGTCCCCTTGTCAACGGGTATGCAGTGGCCCAACTAAACACGGGTGCCACCACGGCTGGTCGCAAAAACTTCTTTGTGGCAGTCCGCGATGCGGCGGGTACCGTCAAATACGCACAGTCATACACAGTGGTGACGATTCCACGGCCACCAGTGATACGCCCGACCGCAACCCCGTCAGCCACACCGGAGCCAACCGCAACCCCGTC
>CAYZZI010000073.1:149-8750 GCA_964482795.1 uncultured Klebsiella sp. | reverse complement strand
AAGCGCCGTCATGTGCGCTGTTAGGCGCGGGGCAGGGTGTAGTGCATCACTGCGACGCCGCAGTCGAATTTACGAGCGTCGACAAGTGTCAGCGGTTGATAGAGCGTGAGCGCCTGAAAGGGTGATGCGCCGCGACCAATGGCCGTAGGATTGACGAACAAAAAGAACTCATCGACGAGCTGATGCTGAATCAACGACGCTACCAGCGATGAGCCGCCGTAGCAGATGATATCGCCACCCTGTGTTTGTTTGAGCGCACGAATTGTTGTGCCGGCATCGCCGGTGGCGATAGTGGTGTTGGGCCATGGTGAGGTAGTCAGTTGCCGACTACACACGACTTTGGCGGTGGTATTGAAAATCTCGGCGCCGGGTTGGTCGGGATTGGCGGCCCAGTACGGGATGAACCCCTTGGCCAAGTTGTGCCCAAGCACGATACAGTCGATGCTCTTGGTCAGATTGCCGACGTATTGGTTGAGGTCGTCACTCCAGTTGTGGTTGGCCCAGTCCATTTGACCAGTAGGGCCGGCCATGTAGCCATCGGCACTGAGTTGAAGCTGAATTTTCAGTTTGCGCATGTCACTATATCCTGTCTATCGTTCGCGTTGCCCGCTGGCAAGCAGAGTGATCAGTTCGGCGATGCGTTGGGCGCGCACGTCGGGTTTGCCCTTGGTGCCGTCAATCCAGCGCAGGTATTTTTTGCGATAAAAGGTCGGTAAGCCGTCAAAAAAGCTTTTGGCGGTCGGGTTGGCCTTGAGTGCGGTGACGATGTCATCGGCGAGATTGTCCTCTTGCGGTCCTTCGAGGTTGAGGGTTACCGTGATCTCGCTGCCGATGGTGATGCCACAATCGCGCACCCAGGCGGGCCCAAGTTTGAGCACGTACCCAGTGTCAATCGGGGTCAACGCGCCACGCACCGCGATCGTGTTGACGGTGCCGGTAATGTGGTAGCGCGGGCGTTCGCCCCAGATAGTGGCCGGCGCAAATGGGATAGTGATGATGGCCGAGGTGCCGTGTGTGGTGAGGGTGGCGGTGAATGTGGGCATTGGTGTGTCCTCTACGGTTGAATATCCAGTGATAGGTCAATGATAATCGACGTGCGAGCAATTTTCGATGGTCTTGCACTTGCACACCATCTCACCAACCCATCAAGTGTCGATTATGGAGCAATGATGTCAAATGTAGGCTTGTGCAAGACGATGAAGATACCTCTTTGAGAGTAGCACGAGAGATTAAGCCGCGGGGCTATGTGAAAGCACTGCTTTTTATGCGCAGAACACCGTGTGTGTTGTGCTATACGATGACGGAATTGACATTCATGTTGTCTAGTGTTTATGCGAGGTTGAACTTAGTCGTTGTGGTGATCTGCGTTGTTTGAGTCACCACTTTTCTGTTGCGAAAGACGATATATGCAACAGCCAAGAAATGCGGCGCATATATGTGTAGTAGCAGACGAATTGGTATACTCAATAACCGGTTGACTGACAGCCAGGGTCTACCTCCGAATCAAGGAATGATACAGTCTACGTACGAAACCGATGATGCGATTTGTTGTCGATTTGGTTGTCACATCACGCACGTCCATGATTTCATTGTGCAACGACCCAATCTTATCATTGAACCAAGCGAATGTGTTTTGTTGTTCAGCAAATATATGTTCGTGTCGTTGAAAAAGTTGCTCATGTCGTTGAAAAAGTTGTTCATGTTGTTGAAAAAGTTGCTCGTGTCGTTGAGCAAGCTGTTCATGCTTATTGGATAAATTGTTATGCTGTGCACGCAATAATTCGTGTTGTTGTCGCAATTGTTCATATGTATTGGACAAGTGCTCGAACATACGTATGTTACTTTGGAGTATATTCTGTACTTTAGTGATTGAGGTAATACTATTGAGAGATAAGATGATTGAATGAACCTCATACTCCAAATCAGTTGTAACAGAATAATTATTCTCGATGATGGGTGGAAATGCAGTATCTACATCAATATCGGGTCGATATTTGGCCAATAACTTTTGATTGGATGTAAAGTAATAATTGTTGATGTGGTGCAATAATTGAGAATCAAACAAATCAACCGCTTGTTCTTGGCGTAGCACGCTGACATGCGGAGCCTGTTGTTGCAAAGCACCTTTCATCTGGAATAGTTGAATCATTTTTTGTTCATATTTTTGCCAATTTGCAAAATCCTCAGGATTTTGCTGCGTGTAATCGATATTCAGGAGATGAAGAGGTTGGTCTGAGTTGCCATTGTGTATACGACGTAAATACGACAGTGCCATAGCTGTGCGGTTACTAATTGATGGGTTATCGAATAGTTTAATTGATTCTGCTAGTACAACTGGCGGGTTTCCAATTGCTACGCGAAAATCATCAATCAGTGTTCCGTTGACCAAGCAACTTTTTTCGAGTACGCCAAGATATATGTTCTCGGTACCAAACATGTGGTCCCATGCTTCGAGATGTCTACACCAGTTTCCCCATCTTTGTGAAAACAGCTCAATCCACGCTGGGAAATCCGCAACCATGTACCCCCACTCTTTCCAAGCACTTGCGAGAAAGTGGGGTTGGTTTCTCACATATGCAATTACTTTCCAATCACAAAGATGTGTGATATCAGCAAAATATTTTTGAGGTTCTTCCCAATAATCGAACAAGCATTCCGCACTAATTATGCCATGATGAAACCCGTGTTCTTGCATATAGGCAAGATTGGCACGGAATTGTGTTTGGAATTTTTCAATACCAGCATGACCTTCAGTGTTAAGTTGCAAAAAATAATCAACCTGATTGGATAGCGACATGAAACCATGTTGCATATTGTGACAAGCAGGTCGAAACTGATGATCGAAAATGAGATATCCAGCAGGAGATAATTGTGATTCAACATTTTGCAACCATGATTGAATAGAAGTGCTTCCTGTTTTGCCTGCGCCAATATGCACATACATGGTTATTCGCTGAGACGACATCACAATCACCCTTAATTCTAGCACTAGGCAGTCACTACACACTTAACATGCTGAATTTCAATAGAATCAACCATTCAGATGCGTTACAAGCACAGCTTATCGTATTATATATCATTCCAAATATAAGGTGACTTCTACGAAAAGAAAGCCAAAATTGTGTCTTGGCAAACATGTAAATAACCGGGATTAGTTGGTACGACAACACGCAGACTGAGTGTATAAATGATGACCACCTTGGCCAGTTCATACATAAACCAACGGTGTAGCAGACTGTAATCTTTGGTGCGATTCATGGTTTTTGCTGCGAGTTGTCGCAATGAGTCGACTACTCACGCTTCATGCGGTCGTAGCGCCATGTTGATGTGCTCATAGCAATCTGCTTTGCTACATTGGTGCAACGCTACACCACGAACAAAACGCCGAGGAACTTGCCGCTCTTGTACGTCACGTAGACACAAAACAGCTACAGCATCACGCCTTCATGCTGCAATAATGTGCGGTGATTGGCGATCCCACCCGGCATGTGCGGGCTGAGTTTGCCATCTTTGAGGAGACGCCACCACGGGATAGCATAGGGTGAAGGGGTGTTGCCGAGCTCAGCTGAGGCATGGGCGAGCCACTTCCAATACAGCGTCGATCGCGACGGGCAGGTAATATCAGCGTGGTGGGCGACAGCGATGTCGCGCCGGATGTCGCGTAATGTGCGGGTTTGGCCGTACGGGATAGCGCGAATCGCTTCGGCAATGTCGTGTGGCGACGGTACATACATGGTGCGTGCCCGGAGCTTGGCCGCCTTGGCACCTTCGAGGACGTGGAATGACCCGGCCGGGGCTGAATCAAGCTTTTGGATGATGGATGTTGGTGACATATGATTTACTCCCACACAATATCGAGCATACTCGCAATCGTCTCCATTTCGCCGAGATGCTGAAAGGGATGGGTCAGACCGAACGTCATCAGACATTTGCCCCTATCCCAACTGGCGTAGTTGGTGACGAATCCATCGGGATTGCGCAACACGAGACCTTCATCGACGACCACCTGTCGGATAAACGCCAGGTCGAGTGGTTGCAAGAGCGTCGATTGGTCGATTGTGGCCACAACGGCGCGAGTGCGGTCGTGGACCGCCTGCATGTAGCGGTGCAGAGCGGCGAGGTCGATGCGAGTGTTGAGTTCGTCGACTTCGGCGAGCGTCATCTCGCCGCCATGGTGACGCCACGGTAGGTTCATCTGCGCCATCCAGTCGGCGCTGTCGAGCACTTGCGCTTGGTGCATCACAAAGCGATTAAGTCCGGCATCTTCGACACGTGCGATGTGCCACAGATTCCAGGCAATTGAGTTGAGGCGCGGGTGGGGGCGCTGGCGCATCTGTGCGGGCGTGACCACCTGCCAGAATCCGGCGAGGTAGAACTCGGTTAGTGGTGTGTAGCGTTGCATGAACAAGGTGCTGAGCGTACTCATCCGATGGTGACCTCGATTTCGACGACATCTCCAGCCGTGACGTGTTCGGCTTTTTGCACGAGCACTTTGATGGGGATGAGGTATTGGCCTTTTTTGGGAAAAAGTGAGGTCGTCCAGGTGGTCTCGCCCAACGTCGCCGTCACCGGGATAACGCCCCAGCCGTATGAAACCAATTGGGAGAGGGCCTTGATGTCGCGACTCACATCCTCGGGGATGGCCACAAACAAGAACGGCGCCGGCCCACGCCATTCAAAAATCGCTCCGGTTATGGTCGTTTTCATGATTTTGCCTGCTATTCGGATGCCAAGATGGCATACACATACCCGTCCCATTACACTGCACTACGTTGATGAGTGCTTGGATGCGCAGGTAGTACTCACACGAACTGGTCGAGCCATGCAACCATGGCAGTGTTATGGGCGATACGACTTTCCCATGGGCCGTAGATGCTATCGACGTGGTTACATTTGGGGAGACGAAGCATTTCAGTAGGACAGCCGATTGTTTTGAGTACGGTGTAAAACTGTTCGGATTGCTCGGCGGGGCAGCGGCGGTCTTCTTCGCCCACGACGAGCAGTGTCGGGGTCTTGCAGGATGGAGCATACGTGATGGGTGAACAGCGATGATACGTTTCGGGCATTTGGTAGGGAGTTCCGCCGAATTGGCGTACGGCAAATGTGGGACCGATGTCGGCGGTGCCATAAAAGCTGACCCAGTTGGTGACTGGATTCTCGGCCACGGCCGCTTTGAAGCGATGGGTCTGCGTTACCATCCAACAGGTATGGTAGCCACCGGCCGACAAACCACCACATGCGAGGCGATTGGCGTCGGCGAGCCCAGCCGCAACGGCGGCATCGACGCCGGCGAGTAAGTCACGATGGTCGAGATTGCCCCAATCGCCGTGGATAGCGGTGCTGAAGGCATCGCCGTACCCGGTTGAGCCGCGGTAGTTGATCATCAGCACGGCGTAGCCGGCGCTCGTCAGCGACAATGCGTCAAAGTAGAAGGCATACCCATGCGAAAGATTTGGGCCACCATGGATGAGCAGCATGGTTGGGTAGGGTGCCTGACCTGTGTTGGGTAGCCATATCCAGCCTTCAACAGGGGTGCCATCGCTCCCGGTGGTGTGGATGGGCCGTATTTCTGGCCAGAGTAATTCGGCGCGGATGGACTGATTGATATGCGTTAATGGCTTTTCGCTACCGCTCACGCGGTCAAACACGACGATTTGGGATGGATCGGTTGGGGTGGCCACGCCAAAGATGAGCTGATTATGGACAAAGCCAAACGGCATACAGAAACGGTTACCACCGGCCAGCATTGTAATCTGCTCGGGGCCAGTCAAGGCAACTTGTATGACATGAATTCGTCCACTGTCTTGGTAGCAGGTGATGACCGATTGCGTAGTAGCGTCGATAATAAGCGGTATTGGCAATTCCACCCACGGTACGGTCGAGTCATCGTGCATGCGCGCTTCGAGGTGATTGGGTAGAGATGCAGTACGACAGGTGAGCTGGTTGCTGTCGGTATTCATGACAAATATGTCGTTTTTACTGCCGTAAATGCGTTGACTCGGGATGCCGGCTATCACAATCTGTGCTGCATCAAGCCATCGTGCCTGTTGAATGGTGCCCCATGTGTTATCAAGGATGAGCTGATCGTTGCCGTGCAAATCGGTCACGTGCAGGGTGGCTGATGTGACAATTGAGTCCGGGTTGAAATTCGCGAGATAGAGGAGTTTGGTGCCATCAGGTGACCAGTCACACGGCGTGTGGTGCCATGTGCCGGTAGTCCGTTGTGTGACGGTGTGGGTCGTCAAATCAATCGTGTAAATGTGTTTGACAAATGCGTCAACGTTACCGATGCCTTCAAAGCGTGGGATGTGGCGTGTCCAGCGGTGTGGTTTTTGTAGATCAAACGGTTCAACACGCTGTGAGGCACTAAATGCCAGCATGCGATGATCTGGTGATAGCACGATTGGCCCGGCACATCCTTGGGGCATATTGGTGAGCTGCGTGACAGTGGCATCGGTGCGTGTCACGGTGTAGAGTTGGTTGTTGCCGTTACGGTTTGACAGAAAGATAACGTACGTTTCATCGGCGGTCCAAATCGGCGAGCTATCCGTGCATTCACCGGTGGTGAGTGCGGTGTGGATACCTGTGTGTCTATCGAGAAGCATCAGATTGGTGTACTCGCAGGCGTGTGCGTGGTGGCTCCGCATTAGCGTGTAGACCACGTAACGTCCGGTTGGACTGAGTTGCGCCTCGGTCACAAAGTCGAATGCGAACATGTCGTCGATGGTGAATGGTCGTGGCATATGCACGCTCCTTTGAATGCACTTGCGGTTTATGTGAGGGGTATGGGGCGCAAGGTATTACCAACACCTTGCGCTGGATCAAACCTAGCGACTGACGTCAATCAAGTCGCGTAACATGGCGGCGGCAGTGGGCATGGGGCCACGCTCGGCCGAGGTGGCACTGGCACGTCCTGAGATATCGGTGTGGTAGACGACACCCATCTCCCAGCCGGTCATGCGCCCGAGTGGGTGGTCGAGTGGTAGCGCAGTTGGTTTGACGCTCAAGTCATAGCGACCATCGGCTTGGCGCTCAGCTTTGCAGAGCAGCACAATGCGCTGGCCGTTGGCTACGGCGTCTTGCAAATCGTTGGCGGTGAGGTGGGTAATCCCCTGCACACTAAAGTCGCGGACGTTGGTGGGTTGATTGAGCACGGCATTGGCGACGATGGTGAGTTTGTTAGCGGCATCCCAGCCTTCGACATCGAGGGTGGGGTCAGTCTCGGCCAACCCGCGAACCTGGGCCTCTTTGAGGGCCTCGGCGTAGCTGCCACCTTGCTCCATGGTGCGCAAGATGTATTGGGTGGTGCCGTTGAGCACACCTTCGACCGAACTAATCACGGTACCGGCCAAATCGCGGCGCCCGAGGTTGATGGTGGGTAGTGCGCCACCGACACAGGCCGAGAAGCGCAACTTGGGCTTGCTAAAGTCGCCGCTCATGTCGCTCAGTGCTGATACGGCAGGGTATGCGAGGGCCAAAGGAGCCTTGTTGGCCAAGATGGCGTGCATGCCCTTGAGGAGCGCTGTTTTGACGGCGCTCAAGGCGGGTTCGCCGTCGACAAGATTGACGGGAGTGGCCTCAACGAGCGCGTCGGCACTCACCTGGGCCAGCGCTTGCAACGTGTCGAGCCCGGGTTTGCCGTGGGTGGTGGTGGCCACACTGCGTTTGGCCTCTTTGGCGGCGATGAGCTCATCGATGTCGAGGCCGTTGGCATTGAGGGCGCCGCCTTGGGAGTCAAGAGCGGCGACCACGACGATGTTGAGGTGGTAATTGGTGGTGAGGATATCGTGTTGTGATCGCAAAATTCGCAAGAGATTGAGATTGACGTTGCCGAGACCGGCGACGATGATACGCAAGGTATGAGTCATGATGTGAAATCCTGTTTTATAGGCGGTTAATACGGTGTATTGTAAATCAAATGCGGCGGGGTTGGTGGTGCGTTGCGTGGGTTGTTGCGGATGTAGCGGCGGGTGTGGTGGATTTGGATAGGTGTGCAAAGAATTCTGTCGTGATAATTTGCTTGCCAGACGTGCATGAGTGGGGAATTACGTTGAATGCGTAATCGGATTGTGCAAATTCGTTTGATTGCAGCCACAAAAGATGGTATGGAGTGCGACATACGGCGAAACATTTTGCCAACCAAACGTCGAGGCACATAATGTTGATTTTGTTTTAGCTGTACAAGGAAATGGACATGGTCTGGCATAATCACATAGGTATCGAAATGCATGTATGGGCGAATAGTTTTTGAACGTTCCCATTCTTCGGCCACAATCTGGCCACAAGCATTTAAGTGCATCATGCCATCTTTAATATATCCAAATAATGGCAATCGGTTGTGTGTGACGATCGTAATAAAATACCACCCGCGGGATGCATAATTCCAATTCGGAACGCGATGAGAATGGACAAGATACCGATTTCGATAACGATGACGCATTGATTTACCCTTCCTGTATATCGATGTATACAGGAATTACCGTTTTTGAAATACAAAGCGGTACGCATAAATGATGATTTTGGTGATTTGATGATGGGGATGGCGGGATGATGGGGATGGCGGGATGATGGGGATGGCGGGATGATGGGGATGGCGGGATG
>CAYZZI010000072.1:6723-9020 GCA_964482795.1 uncultured Klebsiella sp. | reverse complement strand
CCGTGCTACGCCAGCATGCGTTTGAGGGCGTTCATGACTTCAACCGTGATACTTTTGCCGATGGAGTTGGTCTCTTCGTAGTGGTCGCCGGGTGCAAACGGATTCCACGGATATTTAAAGTCTTCGAGGGGCACAATATACCCGAGTTCATCGTTGGCCAAGCCGATGACACCACAGTGCAGGGCACCCGCGGCGCGCATCCACGTTTTGACGCGCAACCCGAGTTTGGGGAAGAGTTCGCCTGGCACACAGGCCAACCAGAGGCTGCCCAACCGGATGATGCTGACCTCCGTATGCACGCGGCCATGTCGATCGCGCACATCCGGCAAGACGCGTTGCCAGAACGCCAGCTTGTAGAGCGGGTTGGTCAGTTTGGCGGTGATATGCTCCGTATGCACCGCAATCACCACGTCTTCTGCATCAGTATGAGCGTGTGTGGCCAACGCGTGCAACGCGACGTCGGCCAACTGCTCACCCATCTTTTGCGCGGACACAAACGTTTGATCGCGCACGGCCGGGGTAAGCATGCCGCCCAAGGCACCGGGCATAAACAGACACGGGGCGCCGGTTTGCGCTTCAACAGCCGTGCGCCAAAAGTGTACGTAGTCGGATGTAATCGTCTGATTTTGACTGACGAGCACTTCTGGGTGGCACGGATAATTCCCCAACGTCGCCCGCACCTGACCGTCATGATCGAGGCATTGCACAATGGTCAATTCATCGTCGATGATATCGGGGTCACGCGTATTTTTGATCCAACCCGGTGCGCGCACGACCACACTGCGCAGACGGGCCGGGATGCGTTGTGCGACGGCCTGTACAATGCACTCCACCATGCGATCTTTCAACAGACGCATGTATGCACCATCAACACCAGATTGCCGTTGGGTCGGTCCCCACAACCCCATCGTGTCTGGGCCGTGATGGGTATGTGATGGTGAAATGATGATGTGCAGTGGCACATCAGGCGCCGTACTGACCTGTTGTGTGGCCCGCGTAATCACCTCGTGCGTATCGGGGCGGAACAGACCAATCACGTCCACTGCAACTAACACGACCGTACACTGCGTGCCATGGATGGCCAGCGCACGTACCCACAAATCATCGTGCACATCCGTGGCACGACGATCATTGTCGAATCCAGCCAAGTAGACCGGCCGATCAAGCTGCGGCGTAACCACCATGCCGTGATATCCGATATGCATGCATTCCTCCGATCGTGTTGCGGTGCTCCGGTGATGCGATGCATTGCTCGCGTGTCAGGTGCACCTCACCATCTAGACGGCAAGTTGCTGATGGGCGTGTCCATGCCCATGCCCACACGGCGTCAAGGCAATGTAGACCGTGGTGATGCGCGCACTGACATGCTGAATTTCGTGCTGAATCGCCGCGCGGATAGCGTCGCTCTCTTTGAGCGTCAAATCTTCGTTGACGACGACCTCAAGCTCTGCGTGCATCTGATGGCCATGCCAGCGAATGCGCACATTTCGTACCTCTTGCACGCCATTGACATGCCCCACCATGTGCACCACGTCATCGACGAGCGCTGGCTCTACCGCATCCATGAGGCGATACCAAATCGTCTTGCATGCATCAATGGTAATAAAGAGAATGGTAATGCCGATAACGATGCCGATAATCGGGTCTACAATCGGATAGCCGAAGTATGCGCCAACCACCGCAATCAGCACCGCCAACGACGTAAATCCATCGGTGCGTGCATGCATGCCGTCGGCAATCATGGCGTCTGATCCGATACGGCGCCCGACGCGAATTTGCATCACCGCCACGATTTCGTTCCCCACAAACCCGACCACTGCGGCCAGTGCCACCCACCCCAAGTGCTGCAATGGGGTCGGGTTAATGAGTTTGTTGATAGATTCATAAAATGCATACCCTGCGCTGAACACCAGCGACAGTACGATGAAAATCCCCGCGACGTCTTCCGCCTTACCATACCCGTAGGTGTAGCGTCGATTTGCTGCACGCCGCGCCAAATAAAAGGCAATCAACAGCGGAATGGAGTTGAGTGCGTCACCAAAGTTGTGCACCGTATCCGCAAGCAGTGCCGTACTATTGCTTGACACGACGATGGCGATTTGAATGATGGTCGTCACGCCCAGCGCTGCCAGTGCCAACCATACCGTGCGAATACCCTCACTGGTTGCCAGCGCGGGATCGCTAGCCAACTCCTGTTGCTTATCACTATGCCCATGAAAATGAAATACCGTGTTGATAATCCCCCAAATACCCTCACCGTGTGAGTGTCCGTGATGCCCGTGCGAGTGTCCGTGATG
>CAYZZI010000072.1:0-6623 GCA_964482795.1 uncultured Klebsiella sp. | reverse complement strand
GAGTGTCCGTGATGCCCGTGCGAGTGTCCGTGATGTCCATGTGAGTGTCCGTGATGTCCGTGCGAGTGCTCATGATGATCATGTGAATGATCGTGACCCATTGGATATCCTCCTCAATATACAAAACGATACCAACTATCACGGTGTCCCTGCAACAACCAGGATGCACATAAAACGAGTAGAGGTGTTTGCGATAGATGGAAATTTCGTGCACCCATACTACCAGAATTTTGTACGCTGGCAAATTGATGCATCGCTATGCGATTCACCCGGCAAAAGCACACCGAGTAGACACAGAGATAACAAACTATATGCGTTCTATGCTACGATAGCGTTGGCGTTGCCAAACCGTATCACCTCTCACAAGCGTTCTGAAGGATGCCCGACAATGACCACATTAACAATTGATATGTTCAGCGATATTGTCTGCCCTTGGTGTGTGATTGGTGGGGTACGTCTCGACAAGGCGTTGGCTCAGCGCCCTGACGTCATCGTCAACAAATACTGGCACCCATACATGCTCAATCCAGATCAACCGGCAGGCGTGGCCTGGGGGAGTTTTGTTGAGAGCAAGTTTGGTGGGAGTGAGCGTGCTGCTCAGATGTTTGCGAACGTCACACAGGCTGCAGCTAGCGAGGGTTTGACCTTCGACTTTGCGTCCATTGTGACATCCCCCAACACGCGTGACAGCCACCGGCTCATGCTACTTGCAGGGCAGCACGGACTGACGTGGCAATTAGCACCATTGCTCTACAACGGACACTTCCGCGATAGCCTGGATCTTAACGACCACGCCGTATTACATGATTTAGCCACACAGGCCGGGTTACCCGCCAATGAGGTGACCGATGTTCTCAACGGTGATACATTCCACGATGGAGTCGATGAGTCGCTGATGACTGCGCAGCACTTGGGCATTCGTGGGGTCCCGTTCTTTATTTTCAATCGGCGGCTCGCTGTATCCGGTGCACAGCCAGTGACCGTGATGCTCCAAGCTATCGACAAAGCATTAACGCTTGATTAGTATGCGTTGTAGGTACATCCAGAAGCAGTAAAAACTTCGTACTACATAGAGAAATCTATTTGTATGGGGTTTCAGAACATGAAACAAACAAAACCCTTAGCCCAAACGAAATTACCGACACGCTACGGTGTTTTTCATATGGCAGTCTTTGCTGGTGATAATGTGGCACTCTGGGTAGGCGACATCGCCAACCAAGTACCGTTGATTCGGTTACATTCAGAGTGCCTCACCGGCGACGTCTTCGGATCGACCAAGTGCGACTGTGGCGAGCAACTCGATGCCGCCCTGCAGCGCATCCAAGACGACGGGTGTGGCATTTTGCTCTACTTACGCCAAGAGGGGCGTGGTATCGGTCTTGTCAACAAAATCAAAGCCTATGCTCTGCAAGAGACCGGTCTTGATACTGTTGATGCCAATCGGGCACTCGGATTGCCTGACGACATGCGCGATTACACCCTGGCCATGCAGATGCTGGCCTACCTCGGTGTCACCAACGTACGCGTATTAACCAACAATCCGACCAAAATCGGCGCGCTCGAAGATCATGGCATCCGCGTGGTCAGCCGTGAAGCCATCCAAATTGCCTCAAATGCGGTCAATCACGACTATCTCGTCACCAAAAAAGAGCGCATGGGCCATCTGCTCGACTTCGACGATAGCAACGTCAACGTCTAAACACCATGGTATCACTGAGGGGCGCACAGCAGTGCGCCCCTCTTAATTTCTCCATCGGCGCGATGCGCTGACGGGGTGATGAATGGCATCATGGGTCACCCACGCCGTAAGGGCGTCCGACAGGGCGCCCAGATATATCGGATGCGAAGTGATGAATGGCGTTATGGGCCACCCATGCCGTAAGGGCGTCCAACAGGGCGCCCGGATATATCGGATGGAGTTGTACCAGCGGAGATTGCTCGGCGCACCGGTCCATTCATCTCAGGGGCGCACAGCACGCCCCTTCACGATTTGGTCAACGGTGCGCCCAGGATTCACCCCACCCCCACGTCACTGCATGCCGGCGATGAGTACGTGGGAGATGGATGGCCTGATCCCGGCGTGCAGTCTCCGTGGGGTATTCACAGACGACGGTGGCCGATGCGCAGGGGAAGATTGCACAGCCATCCGTAGCCGTGATTCTGTGGCAAGGGCGTGCCTTGCCGCTACGAGGTGGGGCGGATGGCCATACAATGACGGGGTAGGAGTAGGATGGTGCCCCATCTACCGCATCTTGATGGCCAACCCAATCGCCTGTTGCCATGCACGTGCTGTATCGCGCCAGCGTGGCAATTCATGGCCGCGTTGGGTCGCTGCGTGTATCAACGCAGTGAGTTGTGCAGGTTGATACAACAACGTTCGGATCTGTTGTGTCAACGCCTCCACATCATCAACCGGCACTGTAATACCACCACTACCAATCAGCGGTGCAACAGGTCCTGCATCACATGCAACCACTGGGATACCAGCCCACAACGCCTCAGCAAATACCATGCCATACCCCTCGAAGCGCGACGGCAGAACGAAAAGCGTAGCCCGTTGATAGGCCGCCTGAATCACATCATCGCTCACGCTCCCATGAACAACAATCTGTGCGCCGGCGCACCGCGCTGTGCCGATCAGTGCATCAATCTGCGCAGTATAGTTGAGGTCGGCATCGCGTTCACCGTACATATGTAGCACCGCATCAGGATGTGCGACGTGTTGCCATGCAGTAATTAACGTATCGAGCCCCTTGCGGGCAATCCACTGCGCCACGCATAACACCTGTGGTGGATGCGCCACGATGCGCGCAGGTGGCGTACCCAGGCGATCGCATCCGGGCGAGGCAATGATAATTCGGCGTGGATCAACTCCACGATCGACGAGTCGTTGCCGGCCATCAGGGCTCACTGCAATCAACGTGTCTGCGCGTAACAGCGGTGCCTCATCGGCCGCATCAACACCTGTAGCCACCGACGGGAGCTCGTGCACCATTGCCACCACGGGGCAGACATGACGCCACGCATCAATATGCGACGCAACGGCCGTCCGTGCAAGCGCGTCAACCAAAATAGCATCGTAGGCGCTCGGGTTGACAGTCACCGTGGCTGCACGTTGTGAGACCACATCAGCTGCCGAAAGGACGATTTCGTCGATTGTCATACCCAACTCGTGCAGGATCGGGTAGACCTGTGCGTGATAGAGGTAGCCTCCGGTACGTCGGTGCACATTGCCGACAGTCAGCATGGCAATCTTCATTGAGGCAACTCGCGCATCACAGCCGCCCACGCACTCGGTGACTCCCAGACTGCAATCCGTAAGTCGATCAACCCCACATGACGCAAGGCGGGGGCCACCTGATGCCAAATATAATCAGCGACCACTTCTGCTGTCGTGTTCCGCGTGTTAAGTCCCGCAATGTCGTCTAAGTTCTGATAGTGGAGTTGTTTGACCACTGCGCCGAGTGCATCGTGAAGTACCGTGATATCAAACAACGTACCATCCGACTTAAGGGTGGTGCCGTGGACGATGGCCTCGACACGATAGGTGTGGCCGTGCATGCGCTGGGCTGGACCAAAGTCTCCTACCAAGCGATGGGCTGCTTCAAATTGCGCAACGACGCCGACTTCAAACATTGCTTCTTATCCTTTGGCTATGGCATAGTGTAATGTGGTTTGGATGAACGGTAACTCGTTCCGATCAATGGCTTCATACGCCAGCGCAGCATGCGCAAAGTGATACTCATGCGTCATGACGAGTTGGTATGGGAATTGTGCAAGCATACGCCAGACCACCCCCATGCGTCGCTGAAAATCCCAGCGAGGCACCAAATCGGGGGCCAACTGACCAACCTGCGATGAACGCATTCGCACGCGACCACGATGGAAGTGACTGCCCAAATCAAGTGTCACTGGTTTGGTTCCGTACCACGAGGCAACAACCACGAGCCCCTCTTGGCCGACGAGCGTCAGTGCCAACGGCAGAGCTTGCGGGTTCCCGCTTACTTCGATAACACAATCAGCACCTCGCCCCTCGGTAATCTCGCTGACAAATTCATGGGCGTCATCTGGATGAACTACCTTGATTACGCCAAGTTGCTGTGCACAGTCACGCCGATGTGCTACTGGGTCAACCGCGATGACGCGCACTGCCTGGCGCGCCAATAGCCACGATACGAGGAGGCCGACAGTTCCAAGCCCGACTACGACCACCACATCACCAAGAGCTGGGCGTACGTCATGTATGATATTCACTGCCGTCTCCATATTGGCCGCTAATACCGCTGCTTTGGGTGGCACCGTGGTGGGGATTTTTTTGACTAATGTATGATGGACATGGCAGTACGTTTGATGCGGGTGTAACACAAAAACCATATCACCAATGGCAAGATGGGTGACCGCACGACCGACATCGCGTATTTGTCCCACTAAGGCATATCCATACTTAATTGGGAAGGCAAAGCTCCCCGCAAACGTGGGGAGATCAAGTGCCATTCCATGTGGTACGAGCCCACGGTAGACCAACATCTCAGTGCCATGACTAATCGCCGATACCTGCGTTGAGATGGCAACTTCGTCATCAGCAAGCGGTGCAAGCGTTTCAGATTGCATACGTACTTGATACGGCGCAACGATCCATACGGCCTGCGCATCACTCATAGCGCACTGACCCTTCAATCCAAATATCGTCATCGAGACGATGCGACTGCACACTTGTCAACGTCAACGCATCGGCCATGGTCGTAATGCCAATATCACCAATGGCTGACGTTCCAGCACCGAGCAGTTTGGGGGCAATCGTGATAGCCACTCGATCAACGAGGCGCGTCCGAACCATGCTGGTAATCAGACGACTCCCCCCCTCAAGCATCACACTCCGAATCCCCCGGTGCCCCAACACCGTCAACGCCTGTGTGAGGTGTACGCCACCCATGAATGGATCCGCAGCAACCGGTAGGACGATGACTCCACGATGTGTGAGTGCACGACGGCGGATGACATCGGCGTCCGGACCACAGATAATCCAGGTACCGGCAGCCATGTCTGGCTGGATTACTGCGGCATCGTCGGGGATCCGCAATCGCCCATCAATGATGACACGAATCGGATTACGACCCTGCACCAACCGCACCGTGAGTCGTGGATTATCAGCCACAACCGTCCCCACGCCGACCATGATGGCATCGTGACTCGCACGTTGTGCATGCGTCCGGAGCAATGAGGCATGGCCACTTATCCAGCGTGAACTCCCATCGCTGGCTGCAATATAGCCGTCAAGTGTTTGGGCATATGCAAGCGTGACCTGCGGACGCATCAGCGGTACCGCTCAATCACAACTGCTGAGCCTCTCAGTACCGTGCTCCCAAGCCGTACAAATGGTTTGATGACTTTGACCTGCACCCACTGCACTGCAGGCTCGGCCTGCAAAATCTGCTGTGCAATACGCTCTGCAATTGCCTCCGTCAACTTGAGTGCAGGCCCCTCCACCACAGATTGTGCAATCGCATGAAAGCGCGCATAATCAACACCTTGCTGCAGGTCGTCGGCCGCGCCAGCCGGTTGCAAATCGAGACCCACGGTCACATCCACTTCAAAGCGCTGCCCGAGGGTGTTCTCCTCAGGACGCGTACCGTGATACCCAAAAAACTGCATTCCTTCGAGGATGATCCGATCCATCTCATCACCCCTTTTTTGTGGCAGCAACACCATATAACAGGGGGAACTTGGCCACGTGCGCCGGTGCAACCATGCGCCGACCGGCGTGCTCCACCATGTCATTGAATGGACGCTCCCCATTACTAAAGCAGTACTCCTCAAGTCGCTCAATCACCAATCCTGCCTGTGCTAGGGCCGTAACAACCTCACCCACACTCCACTGAAAGAGATGACACGGCTCAGTATTAACAAACCCGCTCACTCCCTCACGATATCCAGATGGCGTCAAACCGCCACCTGAGTCAGCCACATAATCATCAATACCATGGAGCGTCAACTGACGACCCGATTGCGGGTAATCGCGCACCAAGTGCCAGTCACGATCAAACATGTTTGAGGTGGGGTGGAACTCAACCAGCACGAAGCGCCCGTTGGGCGCCAACACCCGTGCCACTCCTTGGGCCCATCCAGCCAAATCGTTGAGCCAACAGATGGCACCATAGGAGCAGTAGACGCGGTCAAATTGCTGGTCGGTCGTGGCCAACCAGTCATACACGTCAGATTGCACGAATGTGGCCTGTATACCGCTCTCTGATGCCCATTGACGCGCTTGAGCGACGGCGTTGTGACTGATGTCGACCCCGGTGACAATAGCGCCCTGATTGGCCAGACTCAGCGTGTCCAACCCCGCATTGCACATGAGGTGGACCAATTGCACACCACGTATGTCACCGAGCAGGGTGAGTTCTTCGGGGAAGAGCGAACTCCCGCCGCTCCGCAAAAAGCCGGGCACATCATGATGGTGACTCACGTGCGCCGGCACCACCGCATCCCACGAACGCTGATTCTGGACCCGCACATCACGATTACTCATCGACCCTCATTTTGTGTATGGTGGGAAGCGTACGTCACACTGCACCGGTGTGCTCCGCACACGAGAACTACCATTCCATACGTAATTGTAGGTC
>CAYZZI010000071.1:0-9455 GCA_964482795.1 uncultured Klebsiella sp. | reverse complement strand
GAAGAGCATAGTGCCACCTTGTAACGCGGAAAGTATGATATGTGTAGTATACCGAACCTTTATTGCATATGTAGCATGTTTATAGAATATACAATTACGAACAGCATGTGAATTTGCGGATATGCGACCACATTTGTGAATAACCAGTGAGATATAATTGCTATATACTCCAAAAGTAATGTGAACGTAAATATGCAATCTATGCTCAATATATGGGCGAAAACCAGTCAGACAACTCTTGATGGCGATCAGCGCACACTGCCGCTTATGCTTCACATGATTGATGTAGCGATTGCTGCGGAGATTATTATGGAGCAGTGGAGCATAATTTTTGATCAAGATGATACAAAGAGTCTACATAGACTAGGCATCTTTTTAGCTGGTGCACATGATATTGGTAAAGCGATTCCTCAATTTCAACGTCAACATGATAGTTCGTATCAATTGTTGTGTGAAAATTTTGATTTTAATGATATATCGTTGAGTAAGCCATATGGTACTGCGGCATATGTTCCGCACGGATATGCATCTTTTGTTGTACTAAATCAATATTTACGCGAGTCGATGCAACTTAATCGGATTAACGCACGCTGGCTGTCGCGATGTGTAGCAGGTCATCATGGTGTATTTCCGTCAATGGATGATGTGAGATATCTCAAACCTGAATCATTTCTTATGGGAGTGAATGCATCATGGGGAATGGTGCGTACTCAAATGCTTGACATCCTGGCTGAGTTACTGAATATCCCCAAACCATTTGTAGGGAGCATTCACCTTTCACATGCAAATATCATCAAACTTGCAGGGTTGACTACGGTTGCGGATTGGGTGGCATCTCAAGCCACAGATTTGCAATGGCAAGATGATTTTATGGATGTGCAAACGTACTATGTACGTACTAAATCGCGATTATATGACGTGCTATCACGGATTGGTTGGGCGAGACTGCCATTAAAAAATGACATATCGCTTGACGATATTTTGCAGGGTCGAACTCCTCGACCGCTTCACATTGCTGTTGATGAATTAATGAAATCAACACAGGCTCGTCTCGTTTTGATTGAAGCTCCCACAGGTGAAGGTAAAACAGAAGCAAGTTTTGTGGTCGCAACTGCGCATGGCGTAAATGCAGGGTATATGAGCACATTTTTTGCTTTGCCTACGCAAGCGACGAGCAATCAAATGTATACCAGAGTTGCAAGTTGGCTACAACACATGTTGCCTGAACCGACGCTCACACATCTTGTTCATGGTGGAAATGCGTTTTCTGAGGCATATGCTCAGTCAAAACAAAAAATGGTATCAATCTATGATCATGATTCTGATACATCAGGAAATGGAATACAAGCTGAGTCATGGTTTACGACCACCAAACGAATTATGTTGGCCTCCCAAGGTGTGGGCACGGTTGACCAAGCCTTGATGAGTGTGCTCAATACAAAACACGGATTTGTCCGATTGTTTGGTCTTGCTAGTAAAGTGGTGGTTATCGATGAGGTACATGCATACGATGTGTACACATCGACACTACTTGATAATTTGCTGGAATGGCTTAAGGCATTAGGGTGTACTGTCGTACTGCTTTCTGCCACGTTACCTGCAACACGTCGCCGGCATTTGCTAGGAGCGTGGGGTGTTGGTGATTATTTCGATGTAGCATATCCGCGCTTGGTCGTTATTGATGAGCATGATCAGATGACGCAACAGACAGTTGAGAGTAGTCAATCCGGGAGATCAATAACTATTCAATGTATTGAATCTGATGAGCTGAATATTGCTCGTTTTGTTGAATCAAAAATTACCGATGGTGGGATTGCGCTCATCATTTGTAATACCGTGGCTCGCTCTCAAGATATTTACAACTTAATAATTCAGAATCACCCATCGAGTGAGGTGCTGTTGTTGCATAGTCGAATGACAAACGCACATAGAGCAGTAACAGAACAAAAAGTTACAGATGCGCTAGGTCTTGAGAGCAATCGTCCGCAGCGGATGATCGTCGTTGGTACTCAAGTACTAGAGCAGAGTCTTGATATTGATGCTGATGTGATGATATCTGACATTGCACCAATTGACTTATTGATTCAACGTATGGGGAGATTGCACAGACATACGAGATCATCTCGTCCCGAATCTTTTCGTACGCCAACGTTATACGTTGCGACTCCGGTGCCAAATTTTGATGAACAATCATGGTTTGGTGGAGTGGGAATAGTATATGAGTCATCGGTGCTTTTACGAACATATGCATGGTTACAGACCCATCAGCAGATGGCGATTCCTGATGATGTCGAGCCTGCCATAAATGCAGTCTATGAGCGATTGTTAAATCCAGCTGAATATGTGACATATCTACAGCATGCTGATGCGCAGCTTGATGAATTGCGAAACAAGAAGATTTGGCAAAGTAGTTTGCAACTCCTTGGTGACCCAAACCAAACGGCTGAACTCTTTGACGGTAGTCACGTATTGGCCAGTGATGATGAACATGCAACCCACTATCTACGACCACGAACGCGTGATGGTGATCCTAGTCTATCGGTGATTTGTGTGGATGCGGTCGGTACTACAACGATGATTACTGGTGTCGAGATTTCTTTATCAAATCCTCCACGATTTAATGAACTCAAAAACCTGTTTATGCCAGCGCTGATGAAGGTTTCTTCAAAGCGTCTTATCTGGTTAATTAAGCACAATTGTGTGATGCCACAGAGTTGGCAACGTGTCGCTGCATTACGTGGCGTATATGTGTTGTTGATTCATGGTGATGGGATAACAAATATCCCGAACGTGCAATATCGCGAAGATTTAGGCTTGTATCTAAAAAGTGAACCATCAATGGAGGATGAGATATGAGTGATGCAAGGCAACCAACATTCTCTTTGCTTGATGAAGCATGGATTCCAGTGATTTACCTAGATGGGAAGCTGGCTCGTGTCTCGTTACTCGATATCTGGCACGATGTTCATCGTATTCGCGAGATATGGCATGACTCACCACTGATTGTTGCAACGCTCCACCGTCTGTTGATGGCGATTTGGTATCGTGCCAATCGAGCATCATTTGTCTCTTTTGATACCAAGGCTGACTTGCTTGAGTCAGCTGAAATGCCTGTGGTCGATATAATTGCGTATCTGCAATCACAACGCACACGATTTGATTTGTTTGATGCACAATATCCGTTTTATCAAACCGTGGCACTTGCGCACGACGAAAAAATGAATCCAGGGCCAAATACGATTTTGCGACATTCGGCGGTATCTCATTTTGATAGATCGGATGATGCAAATCCAACGCCAATTCCTGCTGCTGAGGCAGTGCTGTGGGTGCTCGAGCATCAGGGGTATGCCTTTGGGGGGCGCATAACAAACTCTGCAGATTCGGTGATTGCTGCTCATTTGGTGAATGGATTAATTGTGCTTTTACGTGGGAATACGTTGTTTGAAACGCTAGTTTGTAGCATGCCGGCGTACGACAACACAAAATTACTTAAGTTAGATCGTTCACTCTCGCGAGATGATGCTCCAGCATGGGAGAAACCAGCGCCGACTCAGTCTAAACGTATTCCGCAAGGTTGGCTCGACGTGTTGACTTGGCAAAGTCGCCGTATTTTGTTATTGCCTGAATGTATAGATAATCAGTGGCAAGTTCGACGAGTAATTGTCAGTGGTGGGTACGACCTCGATAATCGCGAGTTCCATGACCCAATGCAGTTTATGCGGATTACCAAGGATGGTAAGCGGCTGTTGAAAATGAATGTTGAGCGCGCAACGTGGCGCGATCTCATCCCGTGTTTGATAGCACCATCACCTAATGATGTTGGTTCTGATGGTATTGGCGGCGTCGAAAAACCTCGTGCAATTTATGAATTGGCTGAGATGGTATTGACAACCATTAACCCACGTATTCAAGTAATGGGTATTGCCAACGATAAATCTAAGATGGAGCTGTGGCGCCAAGAAGTCGTGAATGTCCCCGCAACGCTATTTAACCACACAGACATTCAACCACTCATCGACACTACTCTCGAGATGTGTCGCAAGGGTGAGCAGTGTTTGAGTGGGGCCATCTTTAATATGGCTGAGGCATTGTTAAAACGTGGAGGTACCCGCAATATACGGCGCGAGGATATCTCAGCGCTGGCGAACTCGCTTGGTGGTCGTGTCAAATACTGGGGTAATTTGGAGATGCTGTACACCCGTCACGTGTTGCAACGATTTGAAGAAGCTGTGAGTTTGAATAATCCAGATGCATTAAGGATTGCTGTAGATAATATTCCCAAAGATTGGCAATCATTTCTCGTGTCATACACCAGAGAAATCTATGTTGAGGTGGCTGGTGCGGTACAACACGCCAATAGTCTACGCGCATTTAGTGTAGGTGAAAGCACACTACATGGATTGTTTCATAAATACGAATTATATGATAAGGAGGTAAAAAATGAGCAATGAACAGCGTGAGTATGCGCTCATTACGCATCTACGCGGGTTGCGACAGCAAAGTAATCGTGCATCATTGGCTGCATTGCGACGTGGATTAAGTACGCCGGATAGTGCAGAAGTGCTCCGAGAGGTATTGCCGTATATCTCGACGCAATATTCCCTCGATGAGGCCATGTACATTTTGGTTGCTGGGTTGTTCGCTATGCATTCCGATGAGGTAGCTGATCGCAGTCTTGGTACCGCAATGCGGATGGTCAAAGAGTCGACTAATAGCGAAAGCATTGAGCAACGCTTTGTAGCGCTCATTGATGCCGATCGTGAACAGGTTCCGATACATTTGCGTCATGCGATTCAATTGTGTCAAAGTCGCAACATTGGTATTGACTACAATTTGTTGCTCAGACATATGTTGCATTGGAATGCGCCACGTCGATGGACACAACTCCAATGGGCGCGTGAGTTTTGGGGAAGAAGTCAGCGTGACAACGAAGATTCGTCGAATTAATCTTTACAGAAAGGGTTCACAGTAATCATGAAAATCGAACTTCACATCATTCAGAACGTGGCACCATCCAATTTGAACCGCGATGACACAGGTGCGCCAAAAGACGCAGAATTCGGTGGGTATCGCCGTGCACGCTTGTCGAGCCAATCAATGAAGCGGGCTATGCGTGAAAACTTTGTGTTGCCGAGTGACAGTGGCTTAGACAAAGCGGTCCGTACACTGCAGATGGTGACGGCTATCGACGAAGTGCTGAAACAGTACGTCACAGAAGATGAAGCGGTGCGCCATCAAGCAATTACTGTTGCGCTTGCTGCTGCTGGTATTGGTATCAAGGTTGATGATACAAAGATTCAAACACAATATCTTTTGTTTGTGCCAGCACGGAGTGCGCAACAATTTGCTCAGCTTATTAGCGAAAACTGGGAGGTACTCAAAAGTGCCGAGGTAGGAGGTGACGGCAAGAAAAAGGGTAAAGCGGCTGATAGCAAACTGCCTAAAGAGTTTGTGAACGCATGTAAAGAAATTATGCGCCAAGCAAAAGCGACTCCAGAGATTGCTTTGTTTGGTCGAATGGTAGCAGATGAACCAAGCTGGAATGTTGATGCAGCATGTCAGGTAGCACACGCGATTTCGGTCAATAAGGTGTCGAGCGAGTTTGATTTTTTTACTGCAGTTGACGATCTCAAACAAGATACCGGTGCCGGAATGATGGGGACTGTGCAATTTGGATCTTCTACTTTTTACCGTTATCTGGTTGTCGATGTTGATGCGTATGTGCGAAATCTTGCTGATGGTGCATCGCATTATTCCGCAGAGCTTCTTTCGGCTGCTCAGACGTCATTAGCGGCATTTATCGAGGTTGCAGTCAAATCATTGCCGTCTGGCAAGCAAAATACATTTGCTGCGCATAACTTGCCGAGTCTCGTGATGACTGTTGTACGCGAGGATGCACCCGTCTCTTTGGCTAATGCGTTTATTCGACCAGTCACGGCTACTGCTGAGCATGACATGGCTGAGGCTGCAATTGTGAAGCTCGATAAGCACTTTGGTGAATTATTGCGTGCCTATGGCCAGAAACACATTCGTAAGGTACAAACACTCGTCGTTGCGAGTGATTTACATGGACTCAATACTCTTTGCGCAGCAGGTAACGAGGTGTCATCGCTCGATGAACTAATTGACGTAACGGTGCAGTCATGTTTTGGTGGTGTCTCGTGAGTGCGGTAATACTACGGCTAATTGGGCCATTGCAATCATGGGGAATTCAATCACGATTTGGACATCGTGACACTCAACTAGAGCCAACCAAAAGCGGTGTGCTAGGTATCGTAGCTGCTGCGTTAGGTATGAACCGTGAGGATGATGCAAGTCTATCAGCGCTCGTAAATTGTCAAATGGTTGTGCGTGTGGATGTCGAAGGGCGTCGGATGCGTGACTATCACGTAACTGGTGGTGGCACATTCAAAGGGAATCCCTATGGTGTGTGGGAGTCAGATGGCTTTCATGGTAAGACGGTGTTATCGGATCGATTCTATCTGACAAATGCTGCATTTCATGTAGGATTGGAATATAGCGACGATACGCTCTTTGACCGCATTGTGAACGCACTTCAAACACCGGTGTTCCCATTGGCATTAGGTCGACGCACGTGTGCCCCCACTGAACCTATTTTTGCCAGCGCATGGCCTGACCTATCGGCTCATGATGCATTACTTCGGATGCCGCTGTATGTCGCATCTGAAGGTAAACAGGGTAGTCATGAGCGAATACGTATGGTTGTCGAATGTGAAGCGCATGAAGGGCAGTCTGTGCCTGATGTGCCACGTTCTTTTGGATCACAACGCCGTTCTTTCAGCGTGCGATATACCAAAAATGAATGGTATGATCGCGCAATATTTCCTACAGAGGAGGTCCTGTCATGATTACAATGACGGTGATTCCCATGAATATGCGTTCGCGTGATGTACGCGCCGATCTAGCAGATTCGCAGCGATTACACATGCGAATGATGCAGATGTTCAATGATACACAGCGTGACATAAATCGTGTGTTGTATCGGGTGGAGGGCATCGATATGCCAGTGGTGATTGTACAAGCCGAAGCGAGGCCAAATACCACAGTACTGCCTAGCGACTACACACGTGCTGCAATTCGAGTGCGTGATGATCTAGAACATGCTTTTTCTTGTATCCAGAATGGGCAGAAACTGCATTTTCGACTTCGTGCCAACGTTACCAAAAAACTGGCAACTCAGCAGCAATCGAATGGCAAACGAGTTGCAATTACCGATGCTCAAGAGCAAGTTGAATGGCTGATACGCAAAGGACAACAAGCGGGTTTTGTGGTGCTTTCAGATCCATTTGCCATCGATGGATATGCGATGACGGTGATAGATGAGGGCAAGTCGCATGGAGTGAAGCGAAAGCATTCGACTCCCAATAAACTAACTCATGTTGGTGTGCGATATGAGGGGACACTCGAAGTGACCGATGTGTCATTATTTGCTGATGCACTACGGAGTGGTATTGGGTCGGCCAAAGCATATGGGTTTGGCTTATTGTCAGTGGCACCTGCATGAGACGTATCGAAACACTACAGAGTTTGCCAAAGGTCTCTGATAGCTGGACATTTTTGTACGTCGAGCACGGTAAGATTGAACGACATGATAATGCGGTCGCGCTAATTGACAAAGATCGAACTGTATCTATCCCAGTCGCACAACTCAGTTGTTTATTGACTGGACCTGGTACATCAATCACCCATGGTGCGGTCAATATGATCGCCGAGACTGGATGTTCGCTCATTTGGTGCGGTGAGTCTGCAGTGCGTGTGTACGCATCAGGTGGTGGTGAGACGCGATTTTCACGTAATTTGGAGTTGCAAGCAACTGCGTGGGCAAATCCTACGACGCGTCTAATGGTTGCACGACGTATGTATGCATTGCGTTACGGCGAAGATGCCGATGTATTGGAGATGACGCTCGAACAATTGCGTGGACGTGAGGGCGTGCGTGTCCGACAGTCATATGCACGTGCGAGTGTGGAGTATGGTGTGAATTGGTACGGCCGTAGCTATGATCCTACTGATTGGAATGCTGGCGACCCGCTGAACAAAGCACTGAATGTGGCAAACATGTGCTTGTATGGTGTCTGTCATGCTGCAATCGTTGCAATTGGTATGAGTACTGGATTGGGGTTTATTCATACAGGACATTTATTGTCATTTGTGTGGGACATTGCTGATTTGTACAAATCAGATATTACTATTCCAATTGCATTTCGCTGTGCAAAAGCTGGTGATACGAAACTCGATACACGAGTTCGGCGTGCATGTCGTGATGCGTTCCGTGAACAGCGAATACTTACGCGCATTGTTCCTGATATTCATCGTCTACTTGAAATCCCTGTTGATCGTGTGCGTCATTTAGATGCCACTATTGACGACGTTGGAGTCTCCGCTCTATGGGATGACAAGGATCGTCAGGTGACTGGTGGTGTAAATTATGCACCACCTCCAGAACATACTGACGAATAATTCTATTGAAAGTACCTTGACAATATGACGTTTATTTTGCTTGAACATGCACCGAATCGGTTGCGTGGCATTCTGACACGTTGGATGGTAGAACCACATCCAAATGTGTTTGTTGGCCAAATTAATGCACGCGTTCGTGACCGGCTTTTTGACCAGATTAGTCGTCAAATTGAGGATGGGGCGGTGTTGATGATTTATGAGGCACGCAATGAACAAGGCTACATGATTCGGACCATAGGAGACACTTCTCATGTAAGTGTTGATTTTGATGGGTTGTATTTAGTAGCTCCACGCAACTCGTGATACTATATAAAGTGTCTTCCCCACACACGTGGGGGTGATCCCAAGTATAGTACCGTCGTGTTTCTTCAGCTGAAGTCTTCCCCACACACGTGGGGGTGATCCCGATGAATGTACACGGATTCCGGAGCTTCTCGGGTCTTCCCCACACACGTGGGGGTGATCCTGAATCGGTCTTTGTATCGTCATGCGCTAGCGGGTCTTCCCCACACACGTGGGGGTGATCCTGGTACCGTCAATGTCGACGATTAAGATTTTCGGTCTTCCCCACACACGTGGGGGTGATCCTGGATCTCCCGACACTCGAGCGCATCGCACCATGTCTTCCCCACACACGTGGGGGGGATCCTGGTTCCGTCCATGTGGCGGCATGCGTTACGGGGTCTTCCCCACACACGTGGGGGTGATCCTGGCACCTCCGATGTCGGGGCGCAAGACACTCTGTCTTCCCCACACACGTGGGGGTGATCCGGCATCCACGGCTGGCTCACCGTCGATCGTGGTGTCTTCCCCACACACGTGGGGGTGATCCTCGCTGAAACTCCGACTCGTCCATCGCCTCGGGGTCTTCCCCACACACGTGGGGGTGATCCCGCTCCTGCAGAACGCCGCGCTTCGCTACGGTCGTCTTCCCCACACACGTGGGGGTGATCCGTCATCCATCATATCCCGCA
>CAYZZI010000070.1:0-10128 GCA_964482795.1 uncultured Klebsiella sp. | reverse complement strand
GCCTGCCACTGAGCGCGCACAAGCGTCACATCGGCGTCTGTACGTGCGTGATCGGCCAACGGTCGAATCACCTGGTGTGGGTAGATGGCCGTGGCGTTGATCTTAGCCTCACCTGCCGCAAGTTGCTTCAGGTAGATGCCGTACAACGGCGTGCGCGCGGCAAACGCCGTGCGGTAGCGCACCGCCGCTTGCGACGGCACCGCCCCAAAGTCAATGTCGTGCCAACGACGGGCACACATCTGCTGCTCAACCACGTTGGTCAAGCCGACGAGCAGTTGGCGATACTGCTTTGGCGACAGCCCGAGGTGCTGACGCAACGCAATCGCCACCGGCCCCTGACGGGGCATCCACTTGGCGCACAGCTGATTGCCCGCTGCCAAGCCCTCAGCGATGAGGTCGAAGGCCGCGGACTTGAGGGCGCCACGCAAGACCAACAGGTCATCCCAGCGGCCAATCACGGGGATATTGGGCAACAGCGCCCGCGCCCCGGCCACATCGACCTGCTCGAGGTAGGTCAAAATGGTGCGGAACGTGTCGCGCATGCCGGCGCCGCCACGTACGTCACGGGCCCATTGGGCGATGCGCAAGGCCAACTCGCGCTCCTCGGCGTGTGCCTGGGCAAACGCCGGGATGATCTCGTCGCTGGGGCGCGTGCCAATGGTGTAGAACAAGTCCACACAGGCGTTCGCGCTCGAGCGGCGCGTCAGCATCCCGTTCTCGGTCCGGGTAGTTTGGTTTTGGGTGGCAGTAAGAAATGTGGTCACGGGTGTTCCTTTCATGAACAGAATCGACTTGATGACCGCGATTCAGCGCACCCACCCGCAGGTGGATACACGAATCCCGTGCATCAAATTCAATGTTCACAAAAGGCGCAACACGAAGGGGGCTTGGACGTGGCTACAGTCGAGTGGCAATCCCGCTCGGCCAAGTGGCCTGCAATAGCAAAAGGTGGAGAGTTGCCGGCGACTGCGCCACGATTGGTGATTTCACACAGGTTAGGGGGTGTTTGTGCTTGCGCACCATATTAATGAAGATTGCTACCTAACCTTACCGAAACAAATATTAGCAGACACACAACATCACGTCAAGATGTCTTTTATGAGAATTTTTTAATCTGACTACTGTTTTTATGTTTGTGTGTGCACAGCTGTGTGCCCCGATGGATTTCTCTGGCCGTATCCTAATGCGGCCATACCAATCCGTACGGGCATCGCTTGCAATGCGCCAAATCATTCATTCTATGCACCACCTAGATCCAATGTGGGCGCGGCAAGCTACGCACCCTACGGCCCTCCGCCCCCACGTCACTGCATGCCGGCGACGGTGGATGCACTCCTCGAGCACCTCAGTCGTAAGGGCGTCCGAAAGGGCGCCCGCATAGTTGACATCAACGCAGGTCGCGTTGCAATGATGATGTAGCATGACTCATCAAGTTTCGAATCCACAGTATTTTTGTTTTTCGAAAGAGAACAGTACCGCAAAGAGAGATGGTATAGTCATATGTAGCAATATATTCACAGGAGTACATACCATGCCACAGAATCGGTGGAACGAATCAGACAAACACCAACTCCCAGCCCTTGACGGGCTCGTTTATCGCAGTCGCCTGCTCGGCAGTGACCGCACCGTCGTCAACATCTTCGGCGGCAATACCAGCGCCAAAACCATCGAGCACGACCACGTCGGCCGCGAGGTCCAAGTCTTGTGGGTCAAGGGATCAGGCAGTGACGTGGCTACCATCGGCGAGGGCGGCTTTGCGGCCTTGCGCATGCCCGATATCGCCCCGCTCATCCACCGCGCCGAGATGAGCGACGAGGAGATGGTCGCCTACCTCAACCGTAGCGTCTTTTTGCAGGACCGGCCACGCCAGTCGATCGAAACCCTGCTCCACGCCTTTATTCCAGCACCACATGTCGATCATACCCACCCCGATGCCGTCATCAGCTTGGCCTGTGCCGCCGACGGCCGCGCCTTATGTCAACGCCTATGGGGCAACCGCATGGTGTGGGTCGACTATATTCGCCCAGGATTCACCTTGAGCAAGCAGATCGGCGAGGGCGTGGCCAATAACCCGCAGGCCGATTTGGTTGTGATGGGCAAGCACGGTTTGACTGTCTGGGCCAACACGAGCGCCGAGTGTTATGCCCAGAGCATCAAGGTGATTGGCGAGGCCGAGGAGTTCATCAACAGCACCCGCAACGGTCGCGTCATCTTCGCCGGTGCCGCCGTACCCGCTTTGGCGGCCGAGGAACGCGCCCAGGTGTGGAGTCAGGTGTTGCCCGTCCTGCGTGGTGCGCTGAGTCAACAGGGGAGCCAGATTGTCCAGGTCGATGAATCAGCGCACGTGCTCGAGTTCATCGGCAGCGAGGGCGCCGCCCAGTTCACCCAAGTCGGCGCTGCCTGCCCCGATCACCTCGTACACACCAAGCGCTTGCCACTCTTCATCGACTGGCAGCCGAGTCTGGGTATTGAGGCGTTGAAAGTAGCCGTCACCACGCAGGTGGCCGAATACGCCCGTGCGTATACCGCCTACTTCGAGGCCCACAAGAGTACTGACGATGTGATGATGAACCCCTACCCACGCATCACCCTCATCCCCGGATTGGGCATGGTGACCGCTGGGGCTGACGCACAAGCAGCCGATATCAGCAACCAACTCTACCACCGGGCCATTGCGGTCATCGGCGGGAGCATGGCCGTTGGCGAGTATACCAGTTTGAGTGCGGCCGAGGCCTTTGCGATTGAGTACTGGCCGCTCGAGCAGTACAAACTCAAGCTCAAACCGGCACCGCGCGAGTTGGCCGGCAAGATAGCAGTCGTCACCGGCGCCGCCAGTGGCATCGGGCGCGCAACGGCGCGCCGTTTGGCCGCCGATGGCGCGCATATTGCGATTTTCGATATTAATCTGGCCGGCGCCGAGGCGGTCGCCAAAGAGCTCAACGATACCTACAAGATGCGCCGCGCCATTGCAGTGCATTGTGATGTGACCAGCGAGGCCGCCGTGATTGCTGCCATGCAGCAGGTGATTCGAGCGTTTGGTGGTGTTGATATCGTGGTCAACAACGCCGGCTTCGCCATCGCCAAGCCAGTCGCTGAGACGACGGTGGATGATTGGGATCGCATGTTTGCCGTACTCGGCAAAGGCTACTTCTTAATCTCGCGCGAGGCCTTCAAGATTTGGCAAACCCAAAAGACTGGCGGGTCGCTGATCGTCATCGCCAGCAAAAACAGCGTGATGGCCAGCAAGGGCAATGTGGCCTATAGCGCCGCCAAAGCCGCCGAATTGCACATGGCCCGCTGTTTGGCCGAAGAGGGCGGCGCCATTGGCGTACGCGTCAACACTGTGCTCCCCGATGCGGTTCTTGAGGGCAGTGGCATCTGGGATGCCGGCTGGCGTGCGGCTCGCGCAGCCGGCTACGGCATCAAACCCGAGGAGCTCGAAGATTTTTATAAGGCACGCACCGTGCTCAAAATCAACGTACGTCCCGAGGATATCGCCGAGGCCGTCAGCTTTTTTGCGGGGCCACGCGCCAGTCGCACCACCGGCGGCATGTTGACTGTTGATGGTGGCGTGGCCGCAGCGTACGCTCGTTAACTAAGGAGAAGATTATGTCATTACGCATTGGCATTATCGGGTGTGGTGGCATCGGCCGCACCCACTTCAACGCCTGGAGTCAGGCCGGATATACGCCGGTTGCCCTCGTCGATACCGTCCCCGGTGCGGCAGTGGCTCTCGCCGGCACCAGTGGTGCGCAAGCCTACACTGACATCGCCACGTTTTTGGCTGAGGCCAAGCTCGACGTCGTCAGTATTTGTACGCCACCCTCGACCCATCGTGAGTTGGTCGTTGCCGCCATGGCTGCGGGCATACACGTGTTATGCGAGAAGCCACTTGCGCCGACGGTGGCCGATTGTGAGGCGATGATTGCGGCCGCAACTGCCGCCAATAAACTGCTCAGCGTCGGCTTTTGTCACCGCTTTCAGCCGCACATCGAGACGATGAAAGCGTTGATTGACGGAGGTGCCATCGGCGACGTCATCATGTTCCGCAATCGATTTGCGGGGCACATGTCGAACGTCGAGAGCAAGTGGTTCAGCGATCCCGTGCTGGCCGGCGGCGGTGTGATGATGGACACGAGCGTACACTCGGTCGATTTGTTCCGCCACCTCATCGGCGATGCGGTCAGCATCCAGGCCAGCGCCGTCACCCGCACGACCGAGCTGGGGCCAGCCCTGCGTGTCGAGGACACGGCGGTGATTCTGCTCACCAGCGCCACCGGCGTAATCGGCACGATTGAGGCGAGTTGGCGCACGCCACCCGGCGAATGGGTGGTCACCGTCTACGGCACACGTGGCTCTCTCACGATGGATTACGACAGCATGCAACTGTGGCAAACCGACGCCACCGGCAAGCGCCAGCAGGTGACGGTCACCGATGGCGATCGCTTTGTCAACGAGGTGACGCATTTTGCCAAATGCGTCACCGGCAAGGCGCCGTTGCGCGTCACCGCCGCCGATGGATTGGCCGCCACACACATCTTGGTCACCGCCGCCACACGCGCCCGCGGGTAACTAAAATCGGTGATGGGAGAGACGCATGGTCATGCGTCTCTCCCATCACCACACATGCGTCTCTCCCATCACCACACATGCGATCTACCCAAAATAATACGCTGATTCATCCTGATAAAACGCCAGCGTCTTGGCCAATCCCTCACGCAAACTGACCTTGGGTGCCCAACCAACCCGCCCGTGAATGAAGCGAAAATCGCTGTAGTAGTCACCGATGTCAATTGCTTTGCGATCGGGCGGGAACGGCACAAGCGCGCATGCACCTTTGCCATAAATGTCAATCATCATCAACGCTAGATCGTGCAAATTAATCGTCTCGTTACAGCCCAAATTAAAGATTTGGCCGTCAGCGGCTGGCTCGGCTGCCACCATCAAGAGTGCATCAACCACGTCGTCGACGTAGTTGAAGTCGCGAATTTGTTTGCCATCGCCGAAGATGTGAATCGGCTCGCCCTCAATCAGGCGCTTAATCCAGATGCCCAAAAACGTCTGGCGCGCATCTTTGACGCGCATCCGAGGGCCATAGGTATTGGTCAGACGCAACGCCGTTGCCCGAATGCCGTACACATTGTTATAGAGGATGTGGTACCACTCACCAGCCATTTTGTTGATGCCATTGACATCAACAGGCTTGAGCAGGTGACGCTCATCAACCGGCAGATAATCAGGTTTGCCGTAGATTTGACGAGTCGAGGCATAGACCAACTTGAGCGTCGGATTGTGTTTGCGACAGGCTTCAAGAATCGACAATTGAGCTTTGCAGTTGATGTCGAGGTCGCTGTAGGGGTCGGTCATGGAGTCGATATGAGAGGTCTGACCGGCCAGGTTAAAGAGGTAGTCTATCCCTTGCACAAGGTGATTCATCGAGTACTCGTCGCGGACATCCGCAATATTCACGCGTACTCTGCCCATAATCGGTGCAATATTGCGGTCATTACCGCCATAAATGGGAATCAGTGAGTCAACCAGCGTCACGTGTGCACCAAGATTGACTAATCGGATGGCCAAATTTGCTCCGATGAACCCCATCCCACCGGTAATGAGCACATTTGAGCCTTCAAAGGCTGATTGATTCATCGTCTACCTACTATCTCTGCCGCAGCACAATCAACTTCCACCACAACCCAATGAGTTGGATGAGGGTACGCCAAATACGTGGAAAGTTAAAGAATTGACTTTCACCGTAGGTACGATGGTAGTGGTGTACAGGGACTTCCGCAAAGCGCTTGCCAGCGTCTTGAAGCTTTTTGACGAGTTCGAGACAAATCGTGCCACTGTCTGATTCGAGGGTAATATCGTCCATTGCCGTACGGCGAATCAGGCGAAAATCACAGTCAACATCGCGCAGTTTGAAACCAAACAAGAATTTGACCGTATGGTGGTAGACGCGGCCAATAATTTTGCGATGAAACGGATCGCTACGGTCGATCTTGTACCCGTTAACAATATCTACATCATCACGCAAGGCCGCCAACAACAACTTGAGCTCGCGCGGATCGTACTGGGCATCACCATCGGTGTAGAAAATGAGCTCTTTGCTACATGCGGCGAATCCAGCACGCAATGCACCACCATAGCCGAGTGGCTCACGATGCGCTTGATAGTGAAAGCGTTCGTACTGAGTAGCAAGCTCTTCAAGCACTTGGACCGTATAGTCCGTACTCCCATTTTCGATGACTATTACTTCGTAATCATCAGTGACTTCGGCAAGCGTTTGCAGCGTTGTGACAACCAAACTCCCTATCGTTCCACCATCGTTATACGCCGGAAAAAACGCTGAAATACTCGGTCGCTTCGTCACCATGCTCCATCCCCTCAAATTCACCCAGATTCGCTTTAGTATACCATGGAGCATTCATGCGTTCGATACACTTACAATACCGATGTGACCGCTCTTCGTTCTGTGTACCTGACAGGACATGGTGACATCACACATTACGTTAGAAGAATTTAACCTAGGTTACATTACAATAACCATACGCAAAAATTGGAATTTTGTGCTTGACTTTTGACTGTCATGACTATAACCTGTAGTAAGTAACTACTATTAATCGTACTACTTTACATGGGGATTCCATGATGGGATACAAGCCGACAGTATATGTGCATATTGGTGCAGGTAAGACTGGCAGTTCTACCATTCAGCGTTTCCTCAAAATGCATGAAGATCGGCTTCAGCAGTCAGGCTATTTGATATTCAATAGCAACTTTCAGCCTCACACTGGCAACGAAGTGCTGAGCATACAACAGCATTACTTCGAAACACTCCATCTCAACAATCCTGACCGCGTGGGCATATTTGTGCAGCAATTCATGGCCAACCTACAGTACATGCAACAGCACGGATACAAGGCGGCGGTCATAAGTGCAGAGAATTTAATCAATGATTGGGAACATTTCATTGACTTATTCATCCCTGTTCTGCATCTATGTGAGTGGAAGATTATCATGTATGTGCGCAACCAACCGCAGTACTTCGAAAGTGCATGGAAGGAGTGGGGCTATCTCCACAACGCAAACATGCACAAGTGGTTTGAAGAGGGATTAGGCATCACCGCAAATTGGACAAACCTGATGGCACCATGGGAGCAGGCATTTGGTAGCGATGCGGTAGTCATCCGTGTACTTGATAAGCGCTATCTTTATAAAGGTAGTTTGGCAAGTGATTTTGCCCGAGCCATCAAAGTAAACTTTCACATTCATGAGGACACATCAAATCTCGTCATGAATAAATCGCTTTCTAATCGAACGGTGCGCGTGCTCGAATACCTGCGCGACGAAAACGTGATTGCGGCAGAGCGAGCTCGCGTCTATGCCGAAGCGCGCCCAGTTGATTCGGAGAGTGCACGTGGTGTTGAGCTACGTATGCGTTTGAACAAAGTTGTTCCAAACTACAAGAACATGCTCAACCGCACAAAACCAACCATGGCGTTCGACGATCAAGATGAAACAATTGATGTCTTCCCTGCAGAATATTATGTGCGCATTCATCAAACATACTACGAATCTAATAAACGCATCGTTGATCGATATTATCCCGGCGTTATTGTTGATGATATTTTCCCACCAAAAACGAAAGTCAACTATCGACAACTATCCGAGAGTGAATTACAACGACATGCACTGCGACTCTCGTTCGAAAACATGCGCATCATCGAACAGATGGTGAGTGCACAAGAAGATGCACAAGAAGCGATGCGCTCTGACGTACAACAACTACGCAGCGAACACAGCAGTCAGATTGCACACTTGTGGCATGCTCAGCAAATGATCCAACAACAAATTGTCGCATTGCAACAGGCACATCAAACAACGTTGCAATCAAAGATGCGACGCATCATTACTCGAGTGTTCAAACCAAACGCGCGCAAAACACGACAACCAGTCCCTGCTGTTGTCAGCGCCACCACACCTCGTACCGAAGAATTACGACTCGCACAACTTCGTCAGCACACATCGCAATAAACTGAAGCCATACGGGGCACGTCTGTTGTAGCAGACGTGCCCCGTATGGTTATGTGAGGTCAAATTAGGCGGTACGACGGCGCCATACGCGCGTCGTACGCCGTACGGGCATTCGTAATGGTCGCACACCGACACGCTCATTTGATTCAACAGTGCGATTGAGCGGGAGATCAAGTGTTGCTTGTGGATACCCCAATAGATGCATAATGTCGTTGAGTTGTTGTGCAGGGACATCACGTACCACCAAATTGTCACCGTCCGCTTCAATCACAATACGACGCATCTCCGGTGTCAAACAATGGTGTGCGCCACCGCGACCAGAAAGCATTTGTTGATAGGCGCCTACACCGAAGAACGCCACAACCATTCCTTCACCACCTGATGGGAGCACGAGTGGTGGTTGTCCGGGACGCGGATAAAAGTCATCGGTATCGCAGGTATAACGACCAGCAAGTCGTACCGGACGCACCGGTTGATGCCACTGATCGAGTGGTAGGACGATGAACGACTGCCCTTCGACGATAAGTGTGTCAGGCAATGACACCATCAGACTACCATTGAGCAGGAGCCAATCTGGTGCACCACCACGTCCACTTTTGACGGCACCAACCTCCATCATGTAGAGGCTGTGTGACGCAACCGTGTACCGACCAAACTCACCGACCAGGTGCGGAACAGCAACTTGCCGAGCTTGACACTCGCTGCGCATCGTTTGCATGATGCCGCGTAAAAAACCGTCATAGTCGAACGTAAAACCGATGTCATACGCATCAGTGGGCATGCCACCGCCGAAGTTAAAGAAGCGCAAACTCGGCACACGCGCGGCTAGCTCAGCATATCGTTCTACGGCGGCACTCAAGCGGATGCGCCAAACGGTAGCATCCTCCATTTGACTACCTACCATGACGTGGTAGAGCACGATTGCATGCGGAGTACCAGCCACCATTTGTACTGCCGTGTCAATCTCGGCATGCGTCAGGCCAAATCGCTCACCGCCTGGATGATCTGGATCGACATCGCCGATGTCAAAGCGCACGCGCACACCGAGTTGTAGTGGTGCATGACAATTCCGAATCAAGTAATCTAACTCGTCAAGATCATCGACGATAGGAATCATCCGCTCATACCCTGCCTCACGTAGTGAGACCATGGCCTTGCAGTATGTCGCATCCTTCGAACCATTACAGAACATGTAGCGATCGCCCGGCAACACTCCTTGACGCCACAGTTGGTGTGCAATGATGATATCCGCGGACGCAGAGGTTTCGTAGTGGGCACCTGCCTGAAGTGCGACGCGCACGACTTCTTCGGCAAAATTCGCTTTGGTGGCATATGCGTAATAAAACTGACCGTCATAGCCGGTTGCATATTGCGCAGCTTCAGCCCACGCCAACATCTGATGTACCTGACGCGTAATCAACGGCAAATACGCAACCTCAAGAGGTGCGCCATATCGCGCCATCAAATCATTTAAGTTAATCCGGTCATCCAGAATCAAATGACCGTCACGCCGACTAATGAAACTGTTAATTGGCCCCTCAGCAGGGACGTTATGTCGATTGTTGAGGTGATCAAGAAAAGTTTGACCGTTCAATTATGCTGTGCTCCTTGACAAGGTATATTCACGATTCAACCAGTGTTTAGCCTTTTTGGCGTAAACGGACAATCACGAGACTCGCACGCCGACTGGTCAACCACTCACGCTGAGCAGTTGCTGGGGTGGGCTGCACAAGTCGACGAAACCATCGAAGTAGCATGGTAATCCTCCTGTGACAACAAAAAACACCCTCTCTCGCAAGAACGGGTGTCTAGGTCACAACGAGGTCGTGATGAAATTGTCACGCATGGCAATCGGAATAACGTGAAGGTGCGGAGATAGACGTCTGCAAAACACGCTGATTGGCTCGTGTGACATAGCCACCCAATAGTTTGTTTGCGTTTGCGTCCATATACCCTCACACAAGCCTGACCGGACTGCTCCCACAGCACAACAATGTGCTCAACAAGCGTATCAGCACTCGCTCACAAGATGAGCAAGACCGCCGGAGGCGCGAACTCGGTAACAGTGCTACCGATAGATAATAGTAGCGG
>CAYZZI010000069.1:0-10479 GCA_964482795.1 uncultured Klebsiella sp. | reverse complement strand
TCAAATCAACAAACAAATCAGTGTCGTAGTTGTTTTTGACACCCTGCAAGACCATCGCCATGCGCTCTAGCCCCATCCCAGTGTCAACTGAGGGGCGCGGTAACGGTTGCATCGTGCTCCGCTCAAATTGCATGAACACGTTGTTCCAAATCTCGACGTAATCGGGGTCATCGCTATTTACACCAGCAGCCGACATTTTGCTCAGGTCGTCACCAAGATAGACGGTAATCTCCGAACACGGCCCACAGGGACCAGTATCGGCCATCACCCAGAAATTATCCTTTTCGCCGAAGCGCAAAATACGACTCGGATCGGCGCCAGCCTTGATCCACATTGCCGCCGCGTCTTCGTCCGCAGGCACTCGCCCATTACCCTCAAAGACGGTGAACCACAAGCGCTCAACCGGCAACTCAAAGACTTTGGTCAACAAGTCCCATGCCATCGGAATAGCATCAGCCTTGAAGTAGTCGCCGAACGAAAAATTACCCAACATCTCGAAGAATGTGTGGTGGCGAGGAGATGGTCCAACCTCTTCAAGGTCGTTATGTTTACCTGACACACGTAAGCACTTCTGTGCCGTCGTGGCACGGGTGTATGGACGTTGTTCTAAGCCCAAAAAGGTATCTTTGAACTGCACCATGCCCGAATTCGCAAAGAGCAATGTTGGATCATTGCCGGGGATTAACGACGAACTAGGCACGACGGTGTGGCCACGCTCGGCAAAAAACGAGAGATAGGCTTGACGAATTTGGTTGCTAGTCAGCTTCTTCATGTTGGCTCCGCTTGTGACCCAGTCGGGTGAGCTGTGTGTCCACACATACAAAATATCATTATCTTATTGTAGCCGACCCATCAATGTGTCGCAACATACCACCCAAAACGCCCAAATTTCGTAATTTTAATGCGTTTTTCTCTATATTTTTTTGTCAAAACACGATACAATGTAAATGAATTCTGTAGGTGTGCGGTTCTTTTTGGTGATTCCACTCACCGAATCAGTGCCACCTATCTGGAGGAATGATGACAGCACTTTACAGAGATCAACGTCAATGCGCAATCTGTCATACGTACACCACATTCACGTGTGTTAATGCAAAATTCGCATTTGATGATCTTGACATGGATGGTCGACCGTACGACATGAGTTTAATCATCCTGCCGTACTGGGTACAGCACTGTAGCAAATGTCACTACTGCACCACCGATGTCCGCATCAACATACCACAAGCAGCAGAAGTCATCAAAACTGCCGCCTATCTCGGGCTCATCAACGATCAATCATTCCCGTATCTGTCACGCGAGTACAACGCAGCCAGCTATCTCGCGCGCTTCACCAACGACTACTCGAATGCGGCCTGGCATGCACTCCGTGCCACGTGGAAGTGTGAGGACACACACCACCCACTCCGCGGTGTCATTCGTCAACAAGCAATTGATTGCTTTCTGCTGGCACTTCAACATCAACAACCATTCGCTCCCACACTCAGCGAACAGCACCTAATCATCGCTGACGTGTATCGCCGCCACGGGGAGTTCAACTCGGCTCGCCATTACAACCAAAAAGCCGCACAGCTCCATCCTGCGGATGCAATCCATGCGGCTATTAATATTCAAGCACGCGCCATCGAAGAAAATTCGATGCAACGACTTGCGCGCCCACAAATCTAACTTACCAACTCACCACCACGGTCCCCTCTGCCGCGTTCAACTGGACAATCGCAACTTGCCCCTCCGGCGTTTGTACGACCGTCACAGGGCCGTTCGGCGACTGAATGACTCCACTACACCCTACCGCATCACGAGGAATGGCCAATTTAATTTGATACGCTTGGGCGCCTGTCACATCAATCGAAGCCCAACACGCATCTTGGTGCCACCGATACGCCACGTAGTTGTTGGTCATCGCATAACGCACACTTGCATATGCGTCACGCAACCCGACATGCGCCCACTGCGGTGCAATCGTGACCACACGCAGGTTATCCTGCTGATCTACGACACCGACCGCACCTTCGATGAAGGCCATCACCATACTCGATGTACCCCATCCATCCGTGCTTATGGTCTCAGGTGTTCCAATGCCCGCACCGCCATCAGGGGTATACCAGAGATAACTCTCACCTTTGCTCAACATCCCCAACCAGAAGTAATCGAGCTGGGCAAACCCGTAGGATGGTCGACCAATCTGGAACGCACCAGCCGCCAACTCACCACCCACCATCGGCATCAACCCGCCATTCACGTATTCACCAGGTCGCTCACCACTACGCCCACCCAAACCGAGTGTACCAACCGGGAACGCTGGGTCGATGCTGTACCACTCGGCAAATGCACCCGGCCGACGCCGACTAATATAGCTCTGAATGATTGCCTCTTGTTGTGCACCAGTCAGAACACCGCGGTTTAACGCATATGCATTTGAGAGACTCAACTGTTGATTCACATCAACACCAGGAATCTCTGTGGGTTGATCGAACACAAAATGCCGGTAAAAGTTACCGTTCCAACTTACCGCGTTGAGACGCTCCATGATGCCGTCAGCGACGGTGCGCCATACCCCAGCTAGCGCCGGATCACCGACACGCTCCTCAAGTGTGGCCAACATGCGCAAGGACTGGGCCATGCCCGTGTTGTCACCATGGAAAATGCCCCAGCGCGTCGCCGGCGTAATTTCATGGTGTGGCCCGCCACCCGGCAGTACTTCGAAATCCCATGTGTCAATCGTAAATGGCCGGCGCACTAACCCGCGTACTGGATCCCAACGCCATGGGTCTTGCAGACTATAGGTCGCAGCTCGCCGCATCCCATCAAGATGGCGCCGTGCGAAGTCATCACCCGCACCAGCTTGCCATGCCTGATACACACCCTGAATGAACAGAAACTCCACGTCTGACTCCACCGGTGTGCGATAGGCGGTCGTTGTCCACGGCGCTCGCGGGAGATAATCAGGGAAGCTCCCATTCGGGTCTTGTAATGTGGCAAATGCATCAAGCGTCGAAGTCAATTCACCATCAAAATAGCGCGCACCACGCATCTGATAGACGTGATCGCGCAACCAAATCATCGGACTATCGGGTGAGCGATACCCGCGTACTATGCCTTCACCAAAGGGGATTTCGAGCCACGCGCCACCCATCAATAATTCCGCTTTCGGAAAAAATTGATCGTATCGCTCAATGCCCGTTCGTACCGTCGTACGTGGCGCCAGCGTGTATACCCCTTCAACACGCACCAACAGCTCACCAGTACTTGCAGACCATACATCTGCACGTTGCGGGCCACCTCGTCCCCGTGGAATAACCGTCGTCTCACCCACTCCATTGACCAGGGTGACTGTGGTGGTACTCACAATGGCACCGGTCACATCGGAAATAACGACATGCACGTCACCACTCTGCCCACCCGGCAGCGCAATGCGCAGCGGCAACGGCATCAATGGTTGTACTTCACCGAGGACTACAATAGGGGCATTTATGGTCACTGCCGATGACTGTTGTTCTGCACGCGCTGGGTGAACGGGCTGACTCGTCCATAACCCCAACGCGAATAGTGCGATACTCAACCAACGATACCAACGCATCATCACTCCCGATCATGTCACATCAATATGTATCACTCCTTATATAGTATTACATGTATCTCACTCGCTTGCTGATATCAGTGTGATGACAGCGTGATGTACGACCATCTCACCATGCAATATACCTTGGGCAGCTCGATGGTCATGCCAATATCCGCTAATTCATCTATAATGCAATGCATGAAGTACGGACGGAGGATGGGCATGAGTGCGGGCACCCCCCAATCAACGCTACACGAACGCATAACCACACGCCAAGCACGCATTGGTATCATCGGCGTTGGCTACGTAGGGCTCCCCCTCGCGGTGGTATTCGCCCAAGCAGGCTTTCGTGTAACTGGATTTGACCTCAGCGCAGAACGCGCCGCTACCATCAATAACGGCATCAGTTACATCGAAGATATTCCGAGTAGTACCCTTGCATCACTGGTGCACCAAGGCTTGATTGATGCTACCACCGACATGAGTCGCCTCAAAGAGATGGATGCCATTAGCGTCTGTGTCCCTACACCGCTCAGCAAAACCCGCGACCCTGATATGTCAGCAGTTCTTCAAGCTGCCTCCGATATCGCACAGCACCTGCGCCCAGGTCAACTCATCGTCCTCGAAAGCACGACTTATCCAGGTACGACGCGCGAGATTTTTTTGCCACGCATTCAAGAACGCGGCTTCCATGTCGGTCTCGACGTATTCTTGACCTTCTCACCCGAGCGTGTTGATCCCGGTCGTACCGATTGGACGACCCAAAACACGCCAAAAATCATGGGCGGCATGACCCCGGCCTGTCTCGACGTCGGTCGTGCCCTCTACGAATCGGCCATTCAACGCATCGTGCCAGTGAGTAGTCCTGAGGCCGCCGAAATGGCCAAACTCCTCGAAAACACCTTCCGCGCCGTCAATATTGGTCTCGTCAACGAAGTCCAGTTGATGTGCGACCGCCTCGGGCTCAACGCCTGGGAGGTCATCGAGGCCGCCGCCACCAAACCATTCGGCTTCATGAAATTCACCCCCGGTCCCGGCCTTGGCGGCCACTGTATCCCCATTGACCCACTCTATTTGTCGTGGAAGCTCAAGACGCTCGATTACACCGCACGTTTCATTGAACTCGCCAGCGAAGTCAATACCTCGATGCCCCGCTACTGGGTCCAAAAGGTCGCCGATGCCCTCAACGACCAGAGCAAGGCCATTCGTGGCAGCACGGTACTCGTTGTTGGTGTCGCCTACAAAAAAGACGTCTCAGATGTGCGTGAGTCACCAGCACTCGATATCATTCATCTCCTGCGCGAAAAAGGCGCACGCGTCACCTTCCACGACCCCCATGTTGCAAGCATCCGCATTGATGGCGAACGCCTCCAGGGATCTTCTAATCTGACAGATGCCCTCCGCACCAGCGATTGTGTCATCATCGCTACCGACCACAGCAGTTACGATTGGGCGCTCGTCAAACAACATGCCCCACTCGTCATCGACACACGTAATGCCCTGCGACGCTAATCATGTTGATTACCCCATTGACACCACAGTGACTGTCTGCGGCTACGCTTACCCAGGTAGCCGCATTGATTTATCCCACTGATACTGGATTATTTCGTCTCCTGTTTGGTCCCGTACATCGTGCGATTCCGCTCCTCGAGCGCCTCATATTGGGAATGCATAATTTGTTTTCTCATCAATACACTCATGTTGCCATCAGCCATACACACATCGCCGGTATCATCATCCTGATACCACCAACACCAATCCGTGAAGATGACTTTGTCACTCTGTTGCCATGGCATGCGCTTGTACGGCTCGTCACCATGCGCATCGCACTATCACCCATCTTCCACACCAATAACAAAACCACACCATACCATCCAAAACATCAGCGTTGCAGGTGGATTTCGCAGGCAAGGGATTGACGGTCAACGTATCGATTATGCAACATAACTCACCCAAAAGCATGGTTACCAATCAATTGCACTTGATGTATCATTAAATAATTCTAGGGCACAACAACTCTATCAACGTCTTGGATTTGTGGTAACACACACAACGCGCATGTGGCCATTACGTATCGGAGTCCATCGCATGCACAAATCACTGAAATGATTATGTAAGGATTATTTATGCGCATCCCCACAAAATTACCCATTGTGCATCACTACGATCAGAATCACCTACGTAATATTGCTTTACCCCTTGGTGGCATCGGCACTGGCGTTGTCTCCCTCGGTGGGCGCGGCGATTTACGCGATTGGGAGATCGGCAATCGCCCCGCCAAAAAGTTCCGTCCCGACACCGCATTTACGGCGATGCGCGTCGCTGGTCCGTCACGCACACCGCTCGTCCTTGCACTTGAGGGGCCACTCGGCGCTGATGAATACCAAGGCGCATTTGGCGCAACCGCTGCCCATCACGGTCTACCACGATTTCGTGAGTGTAGTTTTGATGCCACGTACCCATTCGGCATCGTCCACCTGCGCGATCACGATGTACCAGTCCATGTCGACATCGAAGGGTTTAATCCGCTGATTCCGCCCGACGCACGTGACAGCGGTCTGCCCATCGCCGTCCTAACGTATCATTTTTATAATCAATCGGACGATGCATTGACGATTGATGTGGCCACCTCACTCCAAAACTTCCTTGGCACGATTTATACACCGGGGAACTATGGTGCAAGCATCGTCAATGACTTCTTCCAACACGATGAGACAGCACGTGCACATCATCGCAATCGCATTGCGTACCGCAGTGCGCCACGAATTAATGCACTCACGTATACACCGGCGCCTGCCTACGAGCAGACCGAACAAGATGGCACACTGGCGCTGGCCTTCATTGATGCTCACGATGTCACCTACCGTACCGGTTGGGCAGATTATACCTGGGGTGACTCGTTACTTGACTTTTGGGATGACTTTTGTACTGATGGACAGCTCGAACAACGCCAGAGCACAGCGCTCAAGCCAATCGGATCACTGGCCCAACGCCTGCACCTCGCACCACGTGGTCACGCATCAGCGACCATCATGCTGAGTTGGCATTTCCCCAATCGAGTGGCCTGGCGTTCCGAAGAATACGGCGCCATGCACTTCGGCGAATACACCGATGAAGTGGTCGGCAACGAGTACACTCAGCGCTTCCGTGATGCGTGGGATGTCATCGAACGCACAACACCACGCCTCAACGAACTCACCGAACGTACACTCGAATTCATTGAGACCATAACATCAGCAGACTTGCCACCTATCATCAAAGAGGCAGCGCTCTTTAATCTCAGTACCTTACGCAGTCAAACGGTCTTTCGCACCGCAGATGGGCGCATGTTCGGCTGGGAGGGCACTGACGATTTCCGCGGTTCGTGCTTCGGCAGTTGTACACACGTGTGGAACTACGAGCAAGCCACGGCTTTTCTCTTCGGTGATTTAGCCAAAAGCATGCGCGATAACGAGTTTTTACATGCAACCCGCGACAACGGTCAAATGAGCTTCCGCATTGGCTTGCCGCTACGCATCGCCCAAGCGTGGCCCACCGCTGCAGCTGATGGCCAAATGGGATGCATCATCAAACTGTATCGCGAATGGTGTCTCAGTGGTGACACGCAGTGGCTTCAACAGCTCTACCCAGCCGCCAAGGCGGCACTCAGTTTCGCCTGGATTCCCAACGGATGGGATGGCGATCGGGACGGCGTCATGGAGGGGTGCCAGCACAACACCATGGATGTCGAGTACTTCGGTCCTAATCCGCAGATGCAATTCTGGTACCTCGCCGCCTTACGTGCCGGGGCTGCAATGGCCAAGGCCTGCTACGACGACGAATTTGCGGATGAATGCACACGCCTCTTTATGCAGGGATCGCAGTGGACACAGGCCAATCTGTTCAACGGCGAATACTTCTTCCACGAAATTCGCCCACCCATGCACGCCGACAATATTGCTCCTGGCATCCGCCACATGGTCATGGGCGCCAGCAATTTGGTTGACCCCGAGCTCCAACTCGGCGACGGATGTCTCGTCGACCAACTCGTCGGCCAGTATCTGGCACACATCAGCGGTCTCGGCGATTTGGTCGACGCTACACAACTCAAAACCGCCGTCGCCAGCATCTACCGATACAATCGCGTCCCGAGCCTGCATCACCACTTCAACCACATGCGAAGCTTTGCCCTGGGGAACGAATCAGCCCTATTAATGGCGTCGTATCCACGCGGTAACCGACCTGCCCGCCCATTCCCCTACTTCAACGAAGTCATGACAGGGTTCGAGTATGCCGCAGCCGCCAGTATGCTATATGCAGGGCTCCGCAGCGAGGCCATCCAAGTCGTCAAAGATATCCGCGCCCGCTACGATGGCGCCAAGCGCAATCCCTTTGATGAGGCCGAGTGTGGTCACCACTATGCGCGCGCCATGGCAAGCTTCGGGCTCATTATGGCCTGGAGTGGCCAACAATACAACGCAACGACCGGCGCATTGTCGTTCGCTGCTATCACCGATGGTACCAGCCAGTTCTGGGCCACCGGTCATGCGTGGGGGAGCATCAGCAGGCGTGCTGATGTATACACTCTCGTCGTGTACGCCGGCATCCTACAACTCTCGTCCATCACCGTTGCCAACGAAACACTCATTGAATACGGCGTCATCCAGTCTATGAGTCGCAGTGCCGTCCAGTTTGTCGGTTAGTGCGCGCGCACTCCGCTCTGCTTACGGTGCCTCAGTTCGTGCGCACATCCAGTCGTTGAGCGTTGCCACGCGCTCCGGATATGCCTGTGACCGCGCCAAAAACCCAGCACCATGCTGCGGCATCGGATCTTGGTCAGTTGGCTGGTACCGTAAGTCAACACTCCAACGCACATGATCCGAATTGTTCGGCGTACTCATGTGAATACAACGATCATTAAAGAGAATTGCTGTGCCTGCTTTAACAGGTAGTGATACAGCTGAACGCTTTGCTTTTGTCAGCATTTTGCCAGATATTTCGTAGTAACCAGTCCCTGAGTACTGCTCCTCATGAAAGTCATACACTTGCGTTTTGTGGGTGCGTGGCCACACATGCAGACAGCCGTTCTCCTCGGTCGCATCCACCAGTGGAATCCACACAGTAATCACGGGATTGGCATTGGCATCGGGCCAATAACTCTTGTCTTGATGCCACGGCACCGCTCCAGCCGCTACTTTGGGCACCTTGGGGCGTACATTATAGACCGGATTAGCAAAAATCTCGGCACCAATTAATGACTCCACCGCATTAAGAATTTTCGGATTCGTCATCAACACAAAGTAGCCGGGGATACGATCGCGCCAGCTCCGCCCATAGCGCAAAAAATCGGCATCGGTCAGGTGTGCAAAGAGCAACGCCAACCGTCGTTCGAACGGCGCACCGGCGAAGTCGTCATCAACCTTGCCATCACGGCGTAGTTCGGCGGCGATCTCGTCCACTTTGGTGCGCATCGCCGCTCGCGCTGGCTCAAGCTCGGTGTCGCTTAACAATTCTGGAAGAATTAAATAGCCCTCACGCTCATAAAAAGCTGTCTGCGTTGCGTCCAATAATCCAGCGTTCGTACCCCGATGAAACTCCTTTGGTTCACGGTAGTCCATGCTGTGCGCCCTTTCCACTGATGTGTGATTTACTCGATATAGCCAAACTTCGCCATGATCATCATCCGTTCAACGGTCATTTTACCAGTCCACCACGCATGTGCAATTGACCACTCATCCGCATACTGCCCCCATTGCCATGTCGGTGTCCAAACTCCTTTTGTCTGCACATGCATACACCATTGATCCAACTGGATGGCAACGAGATGCGCCACTTCTGCAAAAAACGGGCTCGCTGGCGTGTGCACATAATCGAGCGGTGTCGGCACATATGCCACCGACCACGCTGCCGGCTCCGGATGAATTGTCGCCCGCAACAGGCGCACCAACTGTGGGTAGATGGTCGTCTGGACATCACGGGGTAACCACTCGTATGCCCGCATATAACAGGCGAGCGCATGCGACTCTATGGTTGTTGCATGCGTGATGTAGGCAACGAGGTCTTCATACAATGCCGGCCCGTGCCGAAAATCGCCGCGGTACGCACCGAGATAACCGATAATTTCGACGGTCGGATTAGGCCAATCGCCATCAAGTGCGTTCCGCCCAGTCTGTTCATCTGCATGCCACCATGGTGCATGCGGATAATCGTTTACGCCCTGGGCCATCGGATGCCACTTTCCTGCAGTTCCATCGTACGTTGTTACTACGTATGCCAGGGCACGTTGTACCAATTCATGGTATGTGGGGATACCTATGGATTTCGCATATTGGAGCGCCACTGTCGTGGCCAGCGGTGACGACGCCGGGTGCCACACATCGGGCTCGATACCGTGCCCAAATCCGCCATCAGCATTCTGATAGGCCGCCAAATGGGGCACCACATCTACCCACGTCGCTTCGCCACGCCAGGCCTGCCACAGCGCCCAATCAAGTGGGCGGGCGATTGATGCAAGGAGGGTTGCGCTGCGTTCGACATCCGCAGTGGTGAGTTGATCCATTTCACCTCCCACGACGACGGTAGTGTAGTACGACAATCCCGTCATCAACATAGGTCTGGTGTAACGTCAACAGTGATGTCTGTGTCTGTTGCGCAAACAGTCGCAAACCATCACCCAAAATCACCGGTACAATCCCCACATAGTAATCATCGATGGCATCAGCATCCACAAAATGCGCAATCACCCGACTGCCCCCAAACAAGTAGACGGTAGGGCGCCCCTGCACCGCTTGTGCATGTAGATACGCTACTATCTGCGCTGGGGTCACAAACACTACGTGGTCGTGAGCCGGTTGCGGTCGTGTTGTCATGACCACAACCTGTTTGTCGGCGTACTCCTGATGAAAGCCTTGGGCGTATGAGTTACGCCCCATCACCAC
>CAYZZI010000068.1:0-12667 GCA_964482795.1 uncultured Klebsiella sp. | reverse complement strand
CACCTTCACCGCCACACGGACCTTTACACCGACGCGCACCTTCACATCGACGCCGCACCCATTCGCCATTCGTGACGTAGCCGTCGGTTCGGCCTTCACCATGGTAGTCCTCAACAACGACACGTTGGCGACCTGGGGTTTCAACCGCGAGGGTCAAGCCTCGATCCCCACCTGGATGCGCGGTCGGCCCGTCGCCGAAGTTGAGGTCGGGTCCAACTATGTGATTGTCCTTGGTCGGAATGGGCGTGTCTTCGGTTGGGGTCAAAACGACTTCGGTGGCGTCGGCAAGTTACCCGCCGGCTGTACCACCAAATGTCTCCCCGGCACTGGCATTCCCACGGCCGCTTTAAGTGGCGTACGCACCATCTCCGCCAGTCTCGGCCATGTCATGGCCCTCAAAACTGACGGTTCGCTCCTCATCTGGGGTCGCAATGAATTCAATCAACGCGTCCCACCTGCTGCCGCATTGCGTGGTATCTCCGCCATCGGCGCGGGGCACTCGCACTCGCTCGCCGTCAAAAACGGCCGCGTCATTGCGTGGGGACGCAACACTTGGGGGCAGACCAACGTACCCACCAACTTAACCGGCGTCATCGCAGTATCGGGCGGATTTGACCACTCACTGGCACTCAAGAGTGACGGCACCGTGGTCTGTTGGGGCAGCAATCACACAGGTCAGTGTACGTTGCCACGGGGTATGAAGGATGTCATCCAGATTAGTGCTGGCCGCTACTACTCACTCGCCATGGACCGTGACGGCAACGTCTACGGCTGGGGCTCACCAGAGCCTGAAGTTGATTTCGGTCAACATCGTGTGCCACGCGATCTACCCAAGGCTGGCGCCATCTCCACCGGGTACTCACACTCGATTATCGGCTTCCGCAACGCCGAAGTGCTGGCTTGGGGCGATTCCAAACTGAGCGCCTTGGTGTCGCGCACTCCAACCGTAACACCGTAACAGCGGATTTCTCCCTACAAAGCACCTCGCATGGATCAACATGCGAGGTGCTTTTGCGTAGCCTTTCAAACAGCGTATAATAAGAGCATATCCTTCATTCGAGTGGACAAATGGTACGCACACTCACCGGCAATCCGGCAGTCATCGCCTTGGTCGTCATGGCATGCATCAACATGATCTGGGGCGCCGCATTCCCAATCACCAAACCAGCGCTACAAGACATGCCGCCGATTTCGTTTGCGTTCTGGCGTTTTACCCTCGCACTCGCAATTCTCCTACCACTATCGTTCAAACAAGTCTGGGCACTACTCAATGGTCCTGAACGTAACCAACTCATCATCATGGGGGTATTGGGCTTCTGCATTACCCAAATCACACAAGTCTATTCGTTAGTCTTAAGCCCTGCCACGCATATTGCCTTGATGTCAACAACCACACCGCTATGGGTGGCCATCATTGCCAGTATCACACTCAACGAACCATTTACATGGCGTATGCGTATCGGCACGGCACTGGCCTTGGTTGGTGTCGGTATCGTACTCAGCCCGCGTGAGGGTGTCTCATTTGATTGGTCGGTTTGGGCCGGTTATGCCATTTATCTCATTAGCGCCGTCGGTTGGGCTGCATACAACGTAATGGGCCGGTCGTTGATGCAACGCATCACGCCACTCCCCGCCACTGCAGCTGCCGCACTGGTTGGCGTTCTCTGCTTACTGCCGTTCGCCATCGGCGAATACTTCAATGGGCAGGTCACACATATCACAAATGCATCGCTTTTTGGCATTGTGTATACTGCGCTGTTGGTCACGGTACTCGGCTATCTAACATTATTCTGGGCGCTGGGTAAGAGTAGCTCAAGTAATGTCGCCGCCATGATGTACTTTCAACCAATTGCCGGTGCAATGGTGGCTTGGATTTGGCTCAACGAAGAGCCTACTATCGGATTTTTTGTGGGTTCGGTACTGACATTTATCGGTGTCTGGCTGGTTATTCGGGCAACTCCACCATCAAAGCCCGTTTCGCAATGAGGCGGAACAAATTGGCATTGTAGCCAAAGGAGATTCAGAGATGCGTGTACTCTTCGTCGCTGCTGAGGCAGCTCCATTAATGAAAGTCGGCGGCCTTGCCGATGTCGCAGGTGCATTGCCCAATCAGCTCCGTCGCGAAGGGGTTGATGCAGCACTCGTCATGCCGCTCTACCGCAAAATGCGCCACGTGGTTGCTGGTATCGAACCATTGAGTGCGAGTTTTCTTGCACTCGGCGAACGCCAAGAAGAAATCAGAGTTTATCAGGTGCCAACCGCAGATGGCACCCCGCGGTATCTCCTCGATATTCCTGCCGCATTTGAACGTGATGCAGTATACGGCGAACACGATGATGATGCACGATTTATCCTGTTCGCACGGGGTGTCATGCACCTCATCCAACATCTCCGTGAGGTCTGTCATTGGAGTGCTGACGTGGTCCACGCCAATGATTGGCATACGGCACTCGTGTTAGCCTTCATGCGTACACGCTATGCCTATACGTTTGGCCACATCGCCACCGTCTTCACCATTCACAATCTCGCCTATCAAGGTGAATATGGTGGTTGGTCGCGCCATCTAGCGGGTCTCGACGAATGGGGTGGTGTCGAACACCATGCTGGATTACCCGGTGACACTTTTAACTTTATGGCACGCGGTCTTCTCGCCGCCGACATGATTAATACGGTCAGCCCAACCTACGCCAATGAAATCCTCTCACCTGCATATGGTGAACGACTCGACGCAATTTTGCGCAGTATGCGCGACCGCCACAGCGGCATCCTCAATGGTATCGATGTCGAATTTTTTAATCCAGCGAGCGATCCGTTCATTCCCAATCCATTTACCGCTGATGATCTCTCCGGCAAAGCAATCTGCAAAGCTGACATTCAAGCTCATTTCGGCCTGCCTGTTTCCCCGCACACGCCACTTGCTGGGATTGTATCGCGCCTCGCCTCACAAAAAGGCATCGACCTGCTCGACGCCGCACTCCCCGGTATCTTCGCGAACACGCAGATTCAACTGGTCATCTTGGGTTCCGGAGAACCACACTGGGAACAGCGCATGCGAGAGTTATGTCAACGCTATCCCGATCGCATGGCCATCCACGTCGGTTTTGATGCTGCCCTCGCCAATCGCATCTATGCCGGTGTCGATCTCTTTTTGATGCCGTCGCGATTTGAACCAGGTGGACTTGGTCAACTGATTGCTATGCGCTACGGCGCAGTACCGGTCGTGCGCGCGGTAGGCGGGCTCAATGACACCGTGCGCGAGGGTGCGAAGGGCAACGGCTTCCGCTTTAGCGATTACACACCTGAAGCACTCAGCGAGGCCATCAAACGTGCACTTGATTGTTATGCCACGCCCACGGCATTCGGTGCCATGCAACAACGCAACATGCGCGAAGACTTTAGTTGGCATCGTTCTGCCCAAACGTACATTCAACTCTATCAGCAGGCCATCCATCGTCGCTCAGGGGGCTAATCATGCAGACGCCACTCGTTGCCGTGGTCATGGGTTCACACTCCGATTGGGAGATCATGCAGCATAGCGTACATACACTTGCTGAGCTCGGTGTGCCCCATATGACACAAGTTGTATCCGCCCATCGCACACCTGATTTACTCTTTTCTTTTGCCGAAAGCGCCGCCACACGAGGATTGCGTGTCATCATCGCTGGGGCCGGCGGGGCGGCGCACCTACCGGGCATGCTTGCCGCCAAAACCCTCGTACCGGTGCTCGGCGTCCCCGTTCCTAATGGCGCCATGAATGGAGTCGATGCGGTGTGGTCCATCCTGCAAATGCCCGCCGGCGTGCCCGTGGGTACGCTCGCGATTGGCAAACCAGGCGCCATTAATGCCGCTTTACTCGCCGCCGCCATCGTGGCACCAGAAATGCCCGACATCGCACGCGCTCTGCACACACGACGTACGCAACAGGCGGACAAGGTGCTCAACCATCCTGATCCACGCCAACCAGGCACCTAATGCCGGTAGCACAATTGCCGATCCATGCGTCACCGCAATTCGGTAAACCACAAGACACCACTACGCACCTCGTTGATTCCATACTATAATGAATGGAATGGTTCAAAAAGGTGGCGCACGCATGACCTATGCAACTCAACTCGGAATTCTTGGTGGTGGACAACTCGCACAAATGCTGGCCATGGCCGCCCTCCCGCTCGGGATTCGCTGCCACATTTATGAGCCTGCGGCTGATGCACCAGCGCAGCATGTGGCCTACCATCATCAATCAAGTTATGCACAGCACGCAACGCTCAAAATCTTCGCTGAGCGCGTTGCCGTGATTACCTACGAGTTCGAGAATGTGCCGAGTACTGCGGCTGATTACTTGGCCACCCTCAAGCCTATTCACCCACAACCGAAGGCACTCACCATCTGCCAAGATCGCCTTTTCGAAAAGCAGTTTGTTACTGAACAAGGCTTCATGACTGCTCCCTTTGCTGCAGTCGACTCCACAAAGGGTGTCTCTCAATCAATCAACAACATTCGCCTCCCAGCCATCGCCAAAACTCGGCGCATGGGCTATGACGGCAAGGGTCAACAACGCATCAACACCTTGACCGAGGCTTATCAAGTTATGGTCGACCTGGCCGGTCAAGATATCATCCTCGAAGGCGTTGTCAACTTCACGCGCGAACTTTCAATTATCGCCGTCCGTGATGCCCAAGGCCATACCGTACGCTACCCGCTCATCGAGAATCACCACCATCAGGGCATCTTGCGCCTCTCACTTGCGCCAGCGCCCAACGTCCACCCACTGATAGAGGCACAAGCAGATGCCATGGCCAAATTACTCACCAATGCCCTCGATTACGTCGGCGTACTCACCATTGAATGCTTCGAAGTCATGACACCCAATGGCCCGACCCTCCTCATCAACGAACTCGCGCCGCGTGTACACAACTCTGGTCACTGGAGCATCGAAGGCTCCATGACCTCACAATTCGAGAATCATGTGCGTGCCGTGTGCGGCCTCCCGCTTGGTCCCGTTGCACCGCGCGGTATCAGCGCCATGATTAATTTGATCGGTGCCATTCCCAATCCGGCCGATGTACCTCCGGGGACATTCATCCACCTCTATCACAAAGACGCACGACCCGGCCGCAAAGTCGGTCATCTGACCATCGTGGCACGCAACATGGCCAGTTTGCTCCGCAAAATCGAAGAGTGTCGCTCGTTGCCGGGTGTCTGGTTACCAGCCCTCTAATCAGTACGTGCAATTTTTACGATTTTCTTATACCAATTACCCGGTGAATTCGCTACCATACAGTTGGATAGAATTGTCGCTTCGTGGAGGAACACGTGACCACTGACACCGCCGTACCATTTCGTGCCGAAATGCGTCAACTTCTCCGCATTTTGACGCACTCGCTCTACTCTGATCGTGAAATATTTCTGCGCGAACTCATCTCAAATGCCGCCGATGCCATCAACCGCGTCCGCTTCGCCCAACTGACCAACTCCAACATCCTCAACCCCGAGCTCGACCCGCTGATTACCATTCATGTCGACGAAGAGCATAAGACCATTACCATCACTGATACCGGGTCAGGCATGACGGCCAGCGAAATGGCCGAAAACCTCGGCACCATCGCCAAATCAGGCACCAAGGCGCTCATTGAGTCGCTTGAGGCCGGTCAAGCCAGCGATCTTGTCGGGCAGTTCGGTGTCGGCTTTTATTCGGCCTTTGTGGTCGCCGACAAAGTCACCGTCGTCAGTCGCTCATTCGATCCCGAGGCCGAGGCCGCCGAGTGGGAGTGCGACGGCAACGACACTTTTGTCATCCGCCCGGCCACCCGTGATACACGTGGCACCACCATCACGCTCCACCTCAAAGACGACGCCACCGAGTTTGCCTCGTCGTGGCGCATCAAACAAATCATCAACAAGCACTCACGCTATATCCCCGTGCCCATCCAAATGGGCGATGAGACTATCAACGACACCGAGGCTTTGTGGCGCGTCGCTCCGCGCAATGTCGAGCCAAGTCGCTACAACGACTTTTATCAGCAGCTGACCTACGAGATGGATGAGCCCCTGATGACCATCCACGTCTCAACCGATGCGCCAATTGACCTGCACGCCATCTTGTTTGTGCCGGCCACGCGCGAACGCGGCATGATCGAGCGTCGCATCGAGGGCAACATCGCCCTCTACTCGCGCCGCGTGCTCATTCAGGCCGAGACCAAAGAGATGCTGCCCAATTGGCTACGCTTCATGGAAGGCGTCGTCGACAGCGAGGATTTGCCGCTCAACGTCTCACGCGAGATGGTTCAGGGCTCCCAAGCTGCCGCCCGCATCAAGAAGACTCTCACCAGCCGCGTCATCAAAGAAATCAACGAGTTGGCTAACAAAGACGCCGACAAGTTCGCCACCTTCTGGCGCGAATTCGGCATCTTCTTCAAAGAGGGCATCGCCATTGACCCCAGCACCAAAAACGACATCCTGCCAATGGTGCGATTCCATAGCAGCGCCGGCGAGCAACTAACCACCCTCGACGAGTACGTCAGCCGCATGAAAGAAGGCCAAGACGAGATCTACTACCTCGTCGCCAGCGACGTCGCCAGCGCCCAACAAAGCCCGCACCTCGACGCAATGCACAGTCGTGACCTCGAGGCACTCTTGCTCACCGACATGGTCGACCCGTTCATGCTCCAACATGTTCGTGAACACAACGGCAAGAAGCTGCGCAACCTCGATGACCCTGATCTCAAGTTGCCCGGCGATGATCACGCGAGCGAGAGCGCACTCGACGACCAACAACTCCTGGCCGTGGTCGAGGGCTTCAAACACGTGCTCGGCGAGCGCGTCAACGGCGTCCAGGCCTCGAATGTCCTGCGCAATCACCCGATTCGCCTCGTAGCTACTGGCAACAGCGAGATGGAACGCATGCGCCGTTTGATGGACCGCGACACCAGCCTGCCCACCCGCAAAATCGAATTCAACCAGAGTCACCCCATCATCGTTGGCGTCGCTCAACGCCTTGCAAGCGACCCCAACGACCCAGTCGCCGCTGCCGTCGTCGAGCAACTCTACGCCAGCGCCTTGATGCTCGAGGGCATCGCCACCGATCCGGCCTCGTTGGTCAAACGCATGGAACAAATCATGCAGGCCGCGGTCCGTTGATTTGATGATTATTCGTGATAGCCAGAGACGCATGGCCATGCGTCTCTGGCTATCACACCCCCCATGCGTCTCTGGCTATCACACCACCACCAACAACCCCTGCATCACCACATGCGTCATCATGTGGGCCAGCATCGCCGATGTTAACCCATGACGCCAGTACAGATACCCAAACCCAATGCCACCAATTCCATTCAACAGCAGTGCGCGAATGATCAATGGCGTACAATCTCCATCCACCGGACACAAGAGGGCAAACGTTACGGGCAAATGCCCGGCCGCAAATAATAACGACGACAGTGCAATCGCCCACCAAAAAATCCACGAAGGCAAAGCGGTAATACCAAATATCCCGATCACTTTGTGCATCACCCACACAATCAACGTCATGACACACAACCGCAACAAAATCTCTTCAACAATGCCGCCATATACCACACTACTCACGAGCCCCAACCAATGAAACGGCGCATCGATTGATGCGGGCAGATAGGGGGCAAACACCACAACGTCGCTTGCAACAATCACAATCGCCAATACAATCCCCACGATGACGGCGGTACGCGCGCCTGACGCATCAATGGCGATTGCCGTATTGAATCCTACTCGCGGTGCGAGGCGCAACCCAATCAGGCTACATACAAAGGCCAACACAGCACTTTGTAGACCTGCAATCAGCACTAACGCAGTGGGCGTTCCTACTTGCGCTAACAGTACATTCACCTGATCGATTGGCATGAGGCGAAACTGATTAGCGCCAACCAACGCCCCTCCAACGAACGCGATGATTGTGTAGATAATTACCTGCCAACGCATGTTATTCATGGGCACCTCGTTTCATTAGTTGACGATGATATACGTACGCATAGAGCACAATACTACCGATCATGACCACCGTTCCACCCACCACGGCCATCGCTGAAACGAGCGGCGATGATACAAAGACCGCGATCATCACCCCAATCACACCCCACACCGTCATCACCATTCCACCTATACGATGCGTTTTGTACCACACCTCTGGATGGTTCAGCGTCCATGGCACACGAATACCCACATACGGATTCGGCTTTGTCTTGGGTAGCAGATTGCCAATCAGCACAAACAATAGGCTTAATCCTGCCAAAATCAACTGCGGCACGTTGAGGCTCGTAGTGTAGATGTTCTCCACCTGATAGTAGGCCAACCATACCATCAGGAGATTGAGTCCTGCAAGCACGAGTACAAGCGGAAGCATGATTTTGTCCAACACGGCAATGTTAGCCTGCTGTGCTACATCATCACCAAGCCTGCGCGGCATCACCTCACGAAATATCACCAATGCGATGATGATGCCCGGAAAAAGTACCATCGTATACTTGGAGTCATATCGGTCCACCATGCCGTTCACTCCATAATGTGCTGGCACCATGTCAGCCATGCCTGGCAACACCACAAGTGTAATCAACAGTGGCATCAACGCTATCACCCATATCACCCAACGTCGTACGTTCATTGCATTACTCCCTATCACGCAACTGCGATACAAACAACAACACCTCTTCAAATACCGATGTGTTGAGTTCGTAATAGATGTGGTTCTTCTGCTTCTGCTCAAATATCAGACCTGCCTGCTTGAGCTGCGCAAGATGATACGAAATCGTCGCCTGCGAGAGATCGAAGACTGAGGCTATCTCGCCTGCCGATAATCGCCCGCCCCGCAATCGCTGCAAAATCTCGCGACGTACCGGATCTGCGAGCGCTTTGAGCGTCTCTTGTAACCCCATTACACCCACCTATTTAGATATTTATCGAAATAGATTATATACAACACCAATGCGCTTGTCAACAAAAAGCCCTCTCAAGAGCATTCTGCTCTTGAGAGGGCAGTGTGCGGAGCATTAGCCGAACTGACCACTGATATAATCTTCGGTGCGCTTGTCTGAGGGATTCGTGAACAGGGTATCGGTATCGTCAATCTCAACCAATTCACCTGCACGCGTCTCACGATTCATCAACATGAACGCAGTAATATCCGATACACGCGCTGCTTGTTGCATGTTATGCGTAACCATAACAATGGTGAATTGATGGCGCAAAGAGTCAATCAACTCTTCCACTTTGAGCGATGCAATCGGATCAAGTGCCGAACACGGCTCATCCATCAAAATTACTTCTGGAGTAGTCGCAATTGCTCGAGCAATGCACAAGCGTTGTTGCTGACCACCCGAAAGCGCTGTTCCATAGCTCTTGTACAAACGATCTTTGACTTCATCCCACAGTGCTGCACGGCGCAGTGATTCTTCGACTTTCTGCTCGAGTTCACGCTTATTGCGCATCCCCAAAACGCGTAAGCCGTACGCCACGTTATCAAAAATGGAAAGTTGGAATGGGTTAGGACGTTGGAACACCATTCCCACAGTACGACGAAGCAGTACTGAATCGACATTCTGGCCGTAGACATTTTCACCATCAATACGAAGTTCACCCTCACCATACGCACCGATTGTAGAATCATGCATCCGGTTAATTGCGCGCAGTATGGTCGATTTACCACAGCCCGATGGGCCAATGATGGCAGTCACTCGATTCGCCGGAATGTCCATGGTCACAGCATTGATAGCTTTGAATTTGCCGTAGTAAAAGCTAAAATTACGCACTTCAATTTTAGCGTTAACAGCATCGGAGGCCGTATTTGTTCGATTACGACTCGCTATCAAGTCACCAAACCCGATGCCACGATTTTGCGTAATGACGTTCTGCATAATTGCTATCCTTTAGCCGACGCGACCGCTGATATAAAGTTCAGTTCGTTCATCGCTGGGTTCGGTAAATACCTTGCGTGTTATGTCCAACTCTACAAGTTCACCCAATGCTTGTCCACTGCTCGTATCAACCATGAAAACAGCAGTTTCGTCAGAAACACGTGCTGCTTGTTGCATGTTATGTGTCACGATGATAATCGTCAGATGCTCTTTGAGTGTTAGCAGAAGTTCTTCGATGCTGACTGTGGCAATCGGGTCAAGGGCTGAACACGGCTCGTCTAATAATAGCACATCAGGTTTGACAGCAAGTGCTCGCGCAATCGAGAGCCGCTGCTGTTGTCCGCCTGACAATGCATTCCCCGGTTTATCAAGCACATCTTTGACTTCGTCCCAAAGGACAGCCGCTCTGAGCGCTTTTTCTACCTCAATATCAAGATCAGCCTTCTTCGTAAGGCCATGGATGCGTAACCCAACCGCCACATTCTCATAGACGTTACGTGTGCGCAATGCGACCGGCTGTTGAAAGACCATACCAACACGCCGACGTATCTCAGTCGGGTCTTCTTTTGCATCATAAATATCGGTATCACCGAGCATCACTGTCCCTGTTGCATACGCGCCACGAATCGTTTCGTGCATGCGATTCAGACATCGCAACACCGTAGATTTGCCGCATCCTGACGGCCCAATAATCGCCGTAATCTGATTGGCACGAATGGTCATATCAACAGGTTTGACCGCTTGCCGACTCCCATAGAACGGTGTCAGTTGACGAATTAGCATGGTACTCATCGGGTGACTCCTACACGACGGGTGGCCAAACGCACCAAGATGTTCACGACGAGCACAAGCACCACCAGCACGAAGGCTGCTCCCCACGCTAAGGTATTTTCGCCGATATAGGGGGACTCAGTATAGCGATAGGTGAGTAATGGCAAAGCCGCCATCGGCTCAAACATGCTCATGGTGATAACATTACTCCCAAGTACCGTAAGAATCAACGGTGCCGTCTCGCCAGCACCACGGGCAAACGCCAACATCACACCAGTAACAATACCAGGCAAGGCAGTGGGTAACACCACCGTAAACGTCGAATACCACGTCGGTGCACCGAGACCGCGCGCAGCTTCGCGCATTGCCTCAGGGACTAATTTGAGCATTTCTTCGGTTGTGCGGGTCACAATCGGCACCATCAGAATTGCCAGTGCCATGCTCCCAGCAATCGCACTAAATTGTTGCGTTTGCAGCACCACGAGTACATAAATAACCACACCTGCCACAATAGATGGCGAACCACTCAACACATCGCTACTAAAGCGCACAATTGTGGCGAGCCGTTCATTGCGGTATTCACTCAAATACACACCAGCAAAAATACCAATCGGTAACGCCATCAACAAACCAATACCAGTAATCATGAGGGTACCCAAAATACCGTGTAACACGCCACCCTGTGGCTCAGCTGCATATGCATCTGCAATCGCCTGTGACTCAGCTGATTCCCCAGTTAATGCACCATCCGTACTCTCCGGTGCAGGCAACTCAAGATTCGCAAACGGATCATCAGGGTTAAACGGGACATCTTCGTTGAAAAGGTCATCTCCACCGTGTGAGGGCAAATCGGGTGGTTGATAGACGTCAGTGAAGAAACTCACGCTCATGGCCGAACCACCGAGGGCAATCACGTATGCAATGATGGCAACTAACGGAATTACTGCACATCCAGTCGCTACAACAGTGGCCCCACGCATAACGCGATCAACCAACTTACGCCATTGATAATTTGTCGAAGGTTTCATTATCGTGCTCCCCGATTGCCGCGCTCCACGTACCAAATCAACAGGCGCGCACTAAGATTGAGCAATAGCGTAATCCCGAATAATGCCAAAGCAACCGTAATCAACGCACTTTCGTGGAGCGTACTCACCGAATTTGTCAGTTCGTTTGCTACTAATGATGCCGCCGTAGTAGATGGCAAAAACAGTGACTCTGAAATGCGCTGCGAATTTCCAATTAACATTGTTGCAGCCATGGTCTCACCGAGTGCTCGCCCAATCCCAAGCATGATGGCACCGATAATACCGGCACTGGCATAGGGCACCACTGACTGCGAGATCATTTCCCAGCGCGTAGCACCAAGTGCAAGCATGGCCTCACGTTGCGTGTTCGGCACCAACCGTAAGACGTCGCGAGTCAATGACGCAATCGTCGGCAAAATCATAATCGCCAAAATCACACCCGTAACAATAATGCCACGACCAGTAGCGATAGGACCAGCGAGCCACGGAATTACCAGTCCAAACGTCTGACTAACGGGCTCAGCAAACACAGTGTTAAAAATCGGCACAAAAACAAAAACACCCCAGACGCCATAAACGACGCTCGGGATGGCCGCCAACAATTCAACCAGAAAAGAGAGCGGAGTGCTAATCGAAGGGGGACACAACTCGGCCAAATAAATGCCGATGCCAATTGCTAAAGGAGCCGCAATCAAAATTGCAATCAACGCAGAAAGCAACGTTCCTCGCACAGCCGGATAAGCACCAAATGCTTTCTCAGAAACTTCGGTTTCTACTGGGTTCCAATCAGTTCCAAACAACACATCCAAACCAAATGCTTGCCGTGCCTCTTGTGAAGCATTCACCATAATCACGGCCACGGCAATGACCAACAACACCACCGCACTCGCAAGTAGAACCGTTCCAATCCGAAATGGTACATCACCATGTCGAAGCAACGATTTGCCGCTACTCCACGATGCTGATGTCTGCTGATTGGCCATAGCT
>CAYZZI010000067.1:0-13944 GCA_964482795.1 uncultured Klebsiella sp. | reverse complement strand
TCATCGGCGCATGAATGCGATTGGTCGGGTAGCGCATGGATCACTCCGTTGTGATGTGGTTAGTTGGCTCTATTATACAGGTGGATTGCCTCAACCCTCGATGATTTATACGCCCCACACCTTGGTCAGCCGGATCCACTCCTGCGATTCGACTGGCTGATCAGGCCATAACTCGAAGTGCTGGTGCATCAGCTCTTGCCAGTTGGTGGGCGTCAACGTCGTTTGCATCGAGCCGAGCGGTTTGGGGTCATCGACCGTGGCCGGCCACTCTTGGTACGAAAAGATGGTGTACTCGTGGGCGCCAATGATGTAGTACTTGTTGAATCCGTGCGGTTGCTCCTCTTGGCGCAGATAATGATAGTAGACATAACTGCAATACATCTCGGGCTTGAGGCGTGCTAGTGAGCCGATTTGACGCGTTGGTGTATACCCGGGAGCGCGCCACGGTGTGCCCTCGTTTGGGTGGCCGTCGTGGTAGATGTCGGGCAAATCGATGGTAATGCGCGGGCCACGTGTGGTGGGCACCTGTTGTACCAAATCGCCGATGAGTGGCAGATAGAGGGCATGGGTGTCAATAGCCTGATTGGACTCAAGATAGCCGTAAAGCTGTTGTTGATGCTGAAAGATTGCCGCAGTACCGACGCCATGTGCCGCCATGCGTTCGCGCATGAGTGCATGGCGAATGCTGAGTTGTTGACTGAGGGTAATGGCAGCCATCGAGGTGATGTAACTGGTCCACATGGAGCGTTGAATCATCGGTGACTCCTTGTATTGGCAAACGGGGCAGGACTGATTCAGTCCTGCCCCGTCGTGGTGCGATTACTCTTGGTGGGTGATATGCCCTTTGTACATGGTCAATACGGCTTTGCCGCGCATCTTCTGGCCGAGGAGCGGGGTGTTTTTGCCCTTGGAGAAGAGTTTGTCGGCCTCGACCGTCCAGACCATCTGCGGGTCAATCACGGTGACGTCGGCGCGAGCGCCGACGCGCAAGGCGGTGGTGCCACGCCCAAGGAACTTGGCCGGCTCGTCGGTCATCTTGACAATCAAATCAATCAGACTCATCTGCCCGCGGTTGACCAGCATCAACATGCTGGCCAACGCAGTCTCGATGCCGGTGATGCCGGCCATGGCGAGTCGGTACTCGACTTCTTTGTCGACGCGGCTATGTGGTGCATGATCGGTGGCCACAAAATCGAGCGTGCCGTCGAGCAACCCTTGGAGCACGGCCTCGGCATCGGCCTCGCTCCGGAGCGGCGGGCTGACGCGGGTGCTGGTGTCGTAGGGTGGGCGGGTGGTTGCGTTGAGCGAGATGCCGGGTTCGTTCTCGGCTTTGGCTTGGTCGTCGAGCCAGCCGAGTACCCAGCGGTCGCTGAGGACGATGTGATGGGGGCAGGCCTCGCCACTGACCTTGACGCCGCGCTCTTTGGCAGCGCGAATCAAGGCCACACCGCCGGCGGTGCTGACGTGACAGACGTGCAGACGGCTGTTGGTCAACTCGGCGAGGGCGATATCGCGGGCGATGCCGACCTCTTCGGCGGCACTCGGGTAGCCAGGCAGCCCGAGGCGATTGCTGACTGCGCCCTCGTGCATGCCCCAGCCTTTGCTGAGCACCATGTCTTCGCAGTGACCAAAGTAGGGCACGCCCAGCATTTTGATGTATTCAAACACGTTGCGCATCACGGCGGGATCGCTGACTGGTGTGCCGTCATCACTAAAGCCGATAGCACCGGCCTCGACCAACTCGCGCATGGGGCTCAGCTCTTTGCCACTGCGGCCGACGGTGGCGGCGGCAATGGGGAGCACCTCGGCGTTGTTGGCGCGCGCGGCGGCCTGGGCAATGTGCTGAATGGTGGCCACGCTATCAATGGCGGGGCGCGTGTTGGGCATGCAGGCTACCACGGTGAATCCGCCGGCGGCCGCCGCGCGCGTACCAGTGGCGATGGTCTCTTTGTGCTCTTCGCCGGGCTCGCGCAGGTGCACGTGCAGGTCAATCAAGCCGGGACTGATGAGTTTGTGGCTGGCGTCGATGACGGTCGTGCCGGGTGCGGTGCGCACGCTGGCGTCAGCCGGGAGTTGGCCGTCGAAGCGGGCGGTGATGGTGCCGTTCTCGACGAGCACGCTGCCGACGCCCATGTGTCGGGTATCTGGGTCGATGATGATGCCGTTGGTAATCAGGGTTTTCATGTGGTCGGTATCCTTTGTGTAGCGCAGATTATGCTTGGGTCTCACCGGAGAGACGGTACAACAAGGCCATGCGGATGGCGACGCCGTTGGTGACTTGGGTCTCGATGACCGAGCGTGGCGAGTCAGCGGCTTCGGGCATGATTTCGACACCTTCGTTCATTGGGCCGGGGTGCATCACGATGGCGTGTTTGGGCAAATGCTCAAGGCGCTCGGCACTAATGCCGAAGTAGGTGCTGTACTCGCGCAGGGCGGGCAATAGACCGGCCTGCATGCGTTCTTTTTGCAGGCGCAACCCCATGAGCACATCGGTGTGGGGCAGCAAGGCGTCGAGGTCGTAGCTAATCTTGAGGCCAGGGTGCGACGCTTTCCACATCTGCACATCGCCAATCAGCGTGCTCGGTGCACAAATCGTGACGTGCATGCCACAGCGCAACATGCCCCAAATGTCAGAGCGGGCCACACGGCTATGCAGCACGTCGCCGGCAATCACCACGTGCAGGCCTTTGAGTTGACCGAGGTGCTCGCGGATGGTAAAGAGGTCGAGCAACGCTTGGGATGGGTGGGCGTGACGGCCATCGCCGGCGTTGATGATGGAGCCTTTGAAGTGCTGTGCGGCCAGGTACGGCGCACCCGACTCGCCGTGGCGCATCACGATGATGTCGGCACCGAGGGCTTGAATGGTGCGGATGGTGTCGATGAGCGACTCGCCCTTCTCAACGCTCGAGCCTTTGGCGGTCATGTTCATCACCGAGGCTGACAAGGTGCGGGCGGCGAGCTCAAACGACAGGCGGGTGCGGGTGCTCTCTTCATAAAAGATATTAGCCATGGTTTTGCCGCGCAGGATGGGGACTTGGGGCACACTGCGACCGAGAATTTCTTTCATGCTGACGGCAGAGTCGAGGACGTCGAGAATCTCTTGCTCGCCAAAGTCGTCGAGGTCGAGCACATGGCGGCGTTTGCGCGTGGCGGTGGCCATCCACGGGTTATGAGGGGCAATCGATGGCAGACTCATACAGTACCTCGCATAATCATCACGGCGTCGTCGCCGCCATCGACCTCGTTGAGGCGCACGGCCACATCTTCGCTCGAGGCAGTGGGGACGTTTTTGCCGACAAAATCGGCACGAATGGGCAATTCGCGGTGACCACGGTCGACGAGCACGGCCAGTTGGATGCGTTCGGGGCGCCCGAGGTCGGTGAGTGCGTCAAGCGCGGCGCGAATCGTGCGGCCGGTGAAGAGCACGTCATCGACGAGCACGACGATTTTGCCGGTGATGTCGCCCGGGATATTGGTGTGTTGGATGTGCGTCGAGGGGCCACGGATCTCGAGGTCATCGCGGTAGAGGGTGATGTCGAGGGCCCCAACGGGGACTGTTTTGTGTTCAATTGATTGGATGGCGGCGGCGATGCGTTTGGCCAGTGGGATACCGCGCCGGTAGATGCCGACCAGTACGACCTCGGTGACGCCGCCGTTACGCTCGCCGATTTCGTGGGCGATGCGGGCGATGGCGCGGCGCACCTCGTCGGATGTCATGATTTGACGTTCGTTCATAGGCTACTCCCTGCACAAAAAAAGCGCCATCACCCTGACGGGTGTGCGCATGCGGGCGGCAAATCTGCCGTAACAGATGGTGGTGTAATGACGTGTCATACTTGGTCCTTTGCGATCTCACGGGATCGCATTAAAGGTCTCCTCGTATGCTACTCCGTTCTGCGACCAATGTCAACCACAAATTTAATCGCCGCATGGGCAAGCCGTGCGGCGACGAGTAAGTACAAAGCGTTATTTTTGGTTGCGGATACGGTGAATCTCGGCGTCGATGTCGGCGTCGGTAATCTCGCGAGGGGGCTCGCCGTAGGCTTCACGCCACTGAAAGAATGCCCCAATACCCATGCCGAAAATCGGCCAAACAGGCCAGAAATAGCCAGTGGGCGTGGTAATAAACCAGATGAAGGTAACTAACGCAGAGACACCGAGCCAGACGGTCAGATACTGTTTGAACTCCAGTTGCTTCTTGAGGCGCTTGCGGATTTGGTCGCGGTAGGTGTCTGATTCGTTAGTGGTAGATGGGAGGTTGTCGCTCATGATACACATCCTTTTGTCGTTGAGCCTTACTTTTGTCCACGGATCCGGTGAATCTCAGCATCAATGTCGGCGTCGGTAATCTCACGTGGGGGGAAACCGTAGCCGATCCACCACAATATGGTGGCTGGAATGGCGGTGCCAATTATTGGCCAGATGGGCCAGAAGTACCCGAATGGCGTGGTAAAGAACCAGATGAGTACAAGGAATACATCGATGCCAATGCACACGGCGAGAAATTGTTTGAACACTTGTTGTGTTTTAAGGCGCCCACGAATCTTGTTGCGATATTCCGCAGAATGTGATGTAAGTGGTGTGGTTTCATTCATAAACTTCTCCTCAATGTGCATACAGCCACTATACATGAGATGAGGATATTGACGATGTGCGTACTAACCGGGTTGCAGTTACACGCGGACAATGTCGAGTCCTAAGTTGCCCAGTCGCGGTACGATGTCACCGTAGCCGCGTTCGAGGTAGTATGTGCCGGTGAGCGTCGTTGATCCTTGGGCGACTGCAGCGGCGATGACATAGGCTAGCCCAGCGCGCAAATCGGGAATGGCGATTTGGTCGACGGCGTGGAGTTGATTGCCGCCCACGATGATGGCGCTGTGCAGGTGATTCGCATCGCGGTAACGACATGGCGCTCCGCCGAGGCAGTGCGTGGTGAGTTGTGTGACGGCACCGAGTTGACTGAGCGCCTTGAGGTAGCCGAAGCGGTTTTCGTAGACTGTCTCATGAATCACCGAGATGCCTTGGCTTTGGGTGAGGAGCACGGCAAAGGGTTGTTGCCAGTCGGTGGAGAATCCAGGATAGACGTCTGTTTCGATGATGGCTGAGGTGAGTGGGTGCCGTCGAAAAAAACGGATGCTGTTGGAGCCAACCAGCTCAAAACCGCCGCCGACCTGTTGAAAGTACGAGAGGAAGTTGCCCAAAATCTCGGGACGGATGCCGTGCACGATGATGTCACCGTCGGATGCTGCGGCGAGACAGGCCCACGAGGCGGTCTCGATGCGATCACCGAGGACGTGGATGCGCGTGCCGTGGAGTTGGCGTACGCCTTCGATGCGAATCTCGCGCCCAGGTGTCGTGAAGATGATGGCACCCATTGAGCGTAACATGGTGATGAGTTCGAAAATTTCGGGCTCAATCGCCGCATTGTGGATGACGGTGCGCCCTTCGGCCAAGACGCCGAGGTACAAGCACGTCTCAGTGGCACCGACGCTCGGGTACGGCAGGGTGATTTGGGCACCTTGAAGGCGGCCGGTGCAGGTGGCCACGTACCCTTCGGCGGTTACCTCAACCTGGCCACCGAACTTTTCGATGGCATCAATGTGAAAGTCGACTTTGCGCTCACCAATCGTGCATCCACCGAGGACGGGCACTGAGACGCGTTGACAGCGATGGAGCAGGGCACCGAGGAGCAAGACAGGAATGCGGTTGCTTCCTGAGTCGGGTAGCGGGATATCGAAGGTGGCAATCGTTCGTGGATCAATGGTGAGTTGATGATGATCACTCTCGGTGATGCCGACGCCGATAGCGACGAGCATGTCGCGGGTGATAGTGGTATCGCCGATGGGCGGCACATTGCTGATAATTGTTGGGGTATCCGCTAACATAGTAGCAACCATGGCTTTGGTGACAAAGTTCTTCGCGCCAAGACAGGTTATTTCGCCACGTATTGGTTGGCCACCGGTAATGCGGTAGGCGGGTGTTGTCAGTGCCATCATGTATCCATCAGGTGATGCGTGTGCAATACGGGTATTATAACCGCTAAATTGTCATCGGCTGAAGATATGGTACAATCGGGCGGTGTTCAGTATGCGCCATGAGAGGTGTAAGGATGCGTCCCAAAATTACCATTATCGGGGCTGGGTTTGTTGGATCAACATCAGCTCACTGGATTGCCACCAAAGAGCTCGGTGACGTGGTATTGCTCGACATCGTCGAGGGTGTGCCACAGGGCAAGGGGCTTGATTTGGCTGAAGCTGCGCCAATCGAAGGATACGATATTCGGATTATTGGCTCCAACGATTATGCAGACACGGCAAATTCAGATGTGATTGTCGTGACGTCCGGTGCACCACGTAAGCCGGGCATGACGCGTGAAGACCTAATCAAAATCAACGCCAAGATTACTCGCGATTGTATCAGCAAGGCAGCGCCACTCTCGCCCAATGCGGTGATTATCATGGTCAATAATCCGCTCGATACGATGGTTTATTTGGCCCGGCAGGTTAGTGGATTCCCCAAAGAGCGGGTCATTGGTCAAGCGGGCGTACTTGATGCAGCGCGCTATCGGACGTTCATTGCGATGGAGACGGGCGTCTCAGTTGAGGACATTCAAGCTATGTTGATGGGTGGTCATGGTGACGAGATGGTGCCGTTGCCACGGTATACCACCATCGGTGGTATTCCAGTGACAGACTTTATTCCAGCTGAGCGGCTTGAGGCGATTGTTGATCGTGCGCGCAAGGGTGGCGGTGAAATTGTCAATTTGCTCAAGACGGGGAGTGCGTACTACGCGCCAGCCGCTGCTACCGTGCAGATGGTCGAGGCGGTGATTCGCGACAAGAACCGCGTCTTGCCGGCGGCCTGTTATCTTGAGGGTGAGTACGGCCTGAACGACATCTATTTCGGCGTGCCGTGTGTGCTCGGTGCCGGTGGAGTCAAGAAGGTCATCGAATTACCACTCAACGATGCCGAAAAGGCTCTTGTAGCGGCGAGTGCTGCGGCCGTCTCGAGTTCGATAGCTGCCCTTAAGCAGATGGACTTAGATGCGTAGATGTGTACGGATAGGGCGCCCATGCGACAGTTCGCATGGGCGCTTTGTGTTGGAGTGTATACAATATGCGGTACTATATGACTGACATACTCCGATAAGAATATTGAGGTTGCACATGGTGCATATTTTGCAGAATGATACATGGCGTGTCGGCGTATTGCCCCACACTGCAGCGTCACTTGCCTTTGCACAAATTCAACATGGGGGTGAGTGGTGTGATTTTATGCGACCGACGCCACCCGAACATCAGCACGAGCCATTGAATTGTGCGAGTTATTTGTTGGTACCGTGGTCAAACCGCATACGCGATGCGAAGTTTCGTTTTGCGGGACAAGCATATCAGTTGCAACCGAGTTTTGCGGATGGAACGGCAATCCATGGAGTGGGGCGACACTATGCGTGGCAGGTGATAACTGCTCATGACACCCACATTCGTTTGGAATTTGATTCACGCCAGCACGAGCAGGTGAACTTCCCCTTTGCATTCCGGAGTTGGGTTGAGTACACGCTCGATGGGCAGGACTTTCGTACGCGGCTCGGCGTGCACAATGTCGATCAACGGCCGATGCCAGCCGGCTTTGGTACACACCCGATGCTCCAACGGTCGTTGACACAACCGGATGATCTGTTGTCGTTGGAGTTGCCCTTCGCAAAATCGTATCCGTTGGTGAATTGTTTGCCGGTGGGAGAGCCCGTGCCGGTGCCAACAGACCTCGACTATCAACGGCTACGTCGTGCAGGTGATGTCTTTGTGGATGACTGTCTGACCGGACGCAATATGGCACGAAATATTATGTTAAAATATGACAAATCGAAAGTGCAAATCGTTCATTGGCTCGATTTTCTATATACCCATCTTGTGATGTACATGCCGGTTGGTCAGTCATTTATCGCGTTAGAACCTGTCACCAATGCGAATGATGGCTTTAATCTTGCGGCGACTGGTGCACGAGATCATGGCGTGTTTGTGTTAGAGCCAGGCGAAATGCGCGAAGCGATGTCTGGATATACGATAACGACATAACACGGTGAGTAATCAACGATGTCACTCTATCGTCCGTCAATGCGCTTGCGCTATTACACGTTTGAACACATCTACCAATTCCGCGATATTGGCGGGTATCGCACCGTGGATGGATACACCACGGTGTACAATCGTTTCTTCCGGTCTAGTGCGTTATACGGCCTTACCAGTGACGACCAACGACAAGTGTATGAGTTGGGCGTTCGCACCGTCATAGATTTGCGCACTCATCAGGAACTTGTCGAACAGGGGCGTACGCAGTTTGATGCGGAGTATGATGTGCAACTCCTGCACATGCCAATGATTGTTGATCATGCCATGTTGTATGAGTTGGGGGCCATGTCACGCTCCGTAGCGTTGATCACAGGCATAGAGCGAATTCATCCGTTTTTTGTGCAGTTCTTCGATGCGGTGAGTCGTCTGGATCACGGCGTTGTCTTCCATTGTAGTCTGGGAATTGACCGCACTGGGCTCTTGACGGCGTTGTTACTTGATGTGGCAGGTGTGGCACATGAGGAGATTATCAGCGACTTTTCGCGCACTAACATCTACTTAGCGCCCCGTTTGCCGATGCTCCGTCAACGTCGCCCCAGCTACCTGACGCCACAACAATTCGAACAATTGCTTGTGGCTCATCCACAAGCAATGCGCGATCTTCTCTTTTATGTGTACCACACATACGGTAATGCGCGTGGATTCTTGATTCACGTCGGCGTCCCTGAACGCCAGATAGAGCATGTGATTCAACGTTTGGTGATGCCGTAAATTTATTTGTCACTCAGAATGGGCATTTCACCGATGTGATTACCGTTGACGGCAATGCGTAACATGAAGTCAGCCACATTTGCACGTTTGATGCTGACGTTTAATTTGCGATTTTGTGTGTCAACCACATATTGCCCAGTAAACTCACCCTCGTTGAGCTGATGCGTTCGTACGATGCTCCAGTTGATTGCGGTGTGTGATGTAATCGTAATTGCATACTGTTGTGCAATGCGCAACCACCGTGCCGAAGCTGGCGTGGTGAAGATTTGCCCGAGTCGCTGCCCCAAGGGTGCCTTGAAGTGCGGATGCATGACAATATACGAATCGCTGAGGGTAACAAGCCGCGTGACACGGTGTTTCTGCATGGACTGCATGATGGTCTGTACAATCGTTGCAAGGGTGTTCTCGGGCTCATCAGCCACTGGCGCAATGGTGGTGATGACCGCATCCGCATGATGAATTGCACGATCAACATTAAATCGATCGCGTGCATCGCCGACAATCACGCGTAGCCGTTCATGCGAAAATGGCAACTTGCTTGGCCGTCGTACAAACGCTGTCACATCATGCCCCATGCCGATGGCTTGACGCACAAGATGATTTCCTGTTCTGCCGCTCGCTCCAAAAATGACCAAGTGCATAAATATACGCTCAATTGTTCAATACTATAATATCCATATCATACAGCGAATTGCCCATTTTTGGCAAGTATGGATGTAAAAACAGATTAACAAATTGAGGATTCGAGATGTGCTTTTGTGTCGTATTTCGCCTGCGTATAGATCCGATTTTTTGGTGAATCATATGCTTTTTCCTACCTAAAAATATTTACCAGTATATTTAGATTTATTCTATGTGAAAATAAATAAAACAATAATTTGTATATATATATAAATAATTACATGCATAGACAGAGGAAATACGAAGGGGATATATGCGTAGAAATATCTGCCGATATATGGTAAGGTTTAGCGGTGGTCGTATTACCTGCTACAGGTTGAATAATAATTAGGAATATATGACAAATCCGATGCTACAGATTGCCAATGTACGGCATGCGTTACGCCAATTAGGGGTACAGCCAACGCGTGCTCTGGGGCAAAATTTTTTGATAGATGGTACGGCGCTCGCCACGATTGTGGCTGCTGGCGAGGTAACTGCAGACACCTTCGTGGTCGAGGTTGGCCCCGGGCTGGGTGTATTAACGTGGGAGTTAGTTCGGAGCGCGGGACAGGTCATCGCCATCGAGCTCGACAGTCGTTTGGCGGCGCGGTTACGCACCGAATTTGCGATGCACTCGAATCTGACCATTTATCAGCAAGACGTGTTGACCATCGACGTTGCGCAGATGACACAGGGGCAGGCCTATCGCGTGGTCGCTAATTTGCCGTATGCCATCACGTCACCGGTGTTGCGGCTTTTTTTGGAGGCAACGCATCCTCCAGATCTGATGACGGTTCTTGTCCAGCGTGAGGTGGCACAGCGTATCTGTGCCGAACCTGGCGATATGTCGGTGTTAGCGCACGCCATGCAGATCCGGGCAGTGCCTGAGCTCGTGGCCGTGGTTGCGCCGGAGTCATTTATGCCGGCTCCAGCAGTTTACTCAGCGGTGTTGCGTTTGCGTCGTCGCCCTACGCCATTAGTTGACCCGCTAGAAGAGCCAGGGGTGATGAAGGTCATCAAGGCGGGTTTTTTGCATGCACGTAAGCAGTTGGGCAATAGTTTGGCGAGTGGGTTAGCCGCACATGGCTTGCATTGTGATCGATCCACGGTGCAGGAGCTGTTGCGCACCTGCGATATTGACCCCATGCGTCGTGCAGAGACGGTATCTATTGATGAGTGGGTGCGAGTGAGCCGGGCACTTATGGGTTAAGCGATGCTTGTTTGGCGCGTACGTCATCTGGCCAGGATGTTTTGATGTAGGCGATGATGGCTTTGACATCCGCTTCACTTAGACTCCCCGCAAAACCGGGCATAGCGTTGGTCGGGACGCCGGTCACTGCCGCGCCACCGTAGAGGGTCACGTCAATCAGGTATTGATCGCTGTGATGCCATGTATGCCCAGTTGCATCGTGGGGTGGAGCTGGGTAGGTGCCGTCGCTACGGGCCTGTTGCCAGTTTGGTTGTCCTTCAAGATTACCGCCATGACATACGGCACAGCGTGCGTCGTAGAGGAGTTTGCCGCGTTCTTCCTGGGAGATGCTTGCGGTTGGCTGGCGTGTTTGTTGGCGATTCATCTGGTCAATCACAATGATTGCACCGACAAAGACACTAAGTACGATTGCAAGCAAAAGCGTTGGTTTCATGGTGTTATCCAAATACTAACGACTCCATCGCGAATCAGGAGTCCACCCAAAACGACCAGAAGTGCAGCGCTACCGAGGAGGATACGCTGATAGAGGTGTGGTGAAAAGGCGTTGCGATTGCGTCCAATCACGTATGCGATGGTCATGCGCACGCCAACCAACATCAAATAAAAGCCGCCGATGAAGGCTGCGCCGCCAATGATGCCGTGCTGGGCATAGGCCTTGACCAGATTTGGTGCTCCAGCAGTGCCCCAGAACAGATACGGGTTCGGGTTGAGAAAATTGACAATCATGGCTTGGAAGAGTGAACGTACGCTGCCATCGTCGTTCCCACCGCGTTTGGCGCTGAGGTCGGCCAGGTCAATTTGACGACCCCAGGCATCGCGCCAACTGCGGACACCCAGAGAGATAATATAGGCCCCGCCGAGTATTCCCAACCAGCCAAAGATAGTAGGTGGCAAACTGCCCACAAGCAGCGTGGCGGTCGCGATGATAGGTGCATCGGTGAGTAGAGGCGCAAGTGCGACTAACATGCCTGCGCGCGTGCCATCACGCAGTGCGCGTGAAATGCCGAGGGTTAGTGAGGGGCCAGGGTTCACACTGGCCGAGAGTCCGAATGAAATGCCCAGCAACAGAAAAGCCAACATGCATGAAATGCCTTTGATACGCACAAACTGCATGTATTGTACCGTAGTTTATCGAGCAGTTTGCAAGGTTATCACAAAGCATGCGCCATGGGGTTGATTGTTGTGGTAGTGGAGTGTGGCGTCAATGGCATGACAAAATGCCTGCGCCATGCTCAATCCCACGCCACTACCTCGGTGCGCTGTACCGCGTGAAATCGTGACAAACGGTTGGAATATGCGCTCGATCTGGTCGGCAGGGACGCCTGGTCCATCATCACACACGCGCAGTTGCACTTTGCCTTTGAGGATGTGTGCACTTATCTCGATTATGCAGGTATCGGGGGTATGTGCGATTGCGTTGTCAATCAAAATGTGAATGATATGCCGTACATAGGCTGGGTCGCTCGTCGTCATGAATGTATCAGTGATGAGTCTGCTGTTGACACAACGGTGCGGATGTCGATGACGTGTGGTGGTGATGATCTCTTCGACGAGTGGCGCTACGTCATAAAGTGCTACGGTTTTGTCGACGGACTGCATGCGCGTAATTGTGAGAAGATTATCGAGTATGGTCGTCATATGACGATTTTCTACGATGATATCCGCAATCAGCGGTGCGGCAGGGTGATCAGGGGCAATATCGAGCTGAGCAACTTCTGCTGATGAACGGATGATACTAAGTGGTGTGCGTAATTCGTGGCTGGCGTGCGTGATGAAGTGGCGTTGTTGGTTATAGGCGCGTTCGGTTGGTGCAACAAGGTATCCTGAGAGCCCCCACGCTAAGGCGCTTACGCCGAGGGTGATGATGATGGCAATCATGGCAATGGTCCCGTAGATTTGGTTTTGGAGAATGACATAATCGCTCATTGGGCGACCAACTTGCAGGTAGTGGATATCGTCATGCTGAACGTGATACGACAAAATACGCACGTGATTGCCTTTGATGTCGGTGATGGTACGCACGTCAAAGTTACTGCCACGCAGGGTGCCCATCAGGCTTTCGTAGTTAAGGGGGATTGGCGGGATATTGTTGCTTTCGCGGATGGCAATACCGTGTTCGTTGACGGCAATCGCAAAGGTGCTAGTGGCACTCGGATTACTTGCAGATGAGGCGATATACACAGGAGTTTGACTCGGCAAATACGGTGAAAGATTATCGACGGCGAGGTCATATGAGCGATCACTGTCGTCCTCATAGAGTTTGTAGTAATTGATTAAGGCGGTTGGGATAGGTAGATCGCGCTCTTCGAGTTCGCGCGTCATGCGCATGTACAATGCTTCGTCGGCTGCTTGCGTAAACTGCTGATTAAGCCACAAGATCATGCCGATGGCCACAATACTCAGCAAGATGAGCGTGGCGCCGGCATAGAGTAGCGTGAGTCGGCGCCGCAGGGTGCGAAACATCGTGTTTGGCATGATTAGGCCTGCCACCGATACCCGATACCGCGTACGGTCTCGATGTGGTGATGGGCGTGTGGTTGGAGCTTGCGGCGCAGATACGACACGTACACATCAACAGCCGTACTCAGCACATTGTCGTCGTCACTCCAGACCGCATGGAGAATCTGGTCGCGCGTCAATGCCTGACCAGCATGGCGGACAAAGAGTTCGAGGAGCGAAAATTCCGTCATTGTCAACGAAATCTCTTGATTCGCAATGGTGACGGTGTGAGCGCGTGGGTCAATTTGCACGTTGTGTGAAATCAGCAGGTGCGTTGTATTGCCGGAGATACGCCGGTGAATGGCGTCAATGCGCGCAAGTAATTCGCCCATGTCAAATGGTTTGGTCAGATAATCATCAGCACCACGACGGAGCCCACTAATGCGGTCGTCAATATCGCCGCGTGCCGTTAATAACAGCAGTCCAACAGGGATGTTAGCTGCTCGTGCAATGGCACAAATATCAGGTCCACTACGATGTGGGAGCATCCAGTCGATGATGGCAATATCGTACATGTTATGGAGCAACATATCAGTCCCGTGCATGCCGTCGTTTGCGTGATCGACAACATGATGCTGACGTTGCAAGTAGTTGATGATGAGTCGTGCAAGTTTTTCGTCATCTTCAATTAACAAGATCCGCATACGTTACTCCCGACAAATCTGTAGTCACTATCGCTATCATCATCGTGGCAGAGAATAATTGGAAAACGATTGGAAAATTGCCATGAAT
>CAYZZI010000066.1:1542-14099 GCA_964482795.1 uncultured Klebsiella sp. | reverse complement strand
GCTTGGCCGTTCTGCCACGCCTGCAAAAACGTGTACGGGTTCATCTCACCGCGCCGCACCTGCCAATCCTCGGGGTAGGTTGGCCGCGAAATCCCAAAGTGCAGATGCGGATCAGTACCCTTGGCATTGCCCGAATCGCCCGTCAACCCCAAGACTTGCCCGGCCTCTACACGTACGCCTGGCGCAATCCCCTCAGCAATCGCACTCAAATGCGAGCCATAGTAGCGCACGCCGTCATCGCCGATAATCGCCACTGCCAGGCCGCTTTTGAGAGCCGGATCGGTCGATTGGTAGGTCCATTCATCCTCATACGACACAAACTCAACCACACCGTCCGTCACCGCCACAAACGTACTACCAATCGGGCACATGATGTCGTTGGCCGGATAATCGTGGTGGTAGTTCACATAGCTGACCGGCGCATCCTGCACCGGGAAGACATAGCGGAACGTCGTCTCGGCCACAGCCGTCGCCTCAACCATCATTTGCGTCACCGCGCCGACCGCAGTCGTGGGCACCAGCGTGACCGTCGGGATGGTAGTGGCACTCGGCACTGGCGTGGCACTCGGTGCTACCGTGGCGGTAGGAACAGGTGTCGCACTCGGCTCAGGCGTGATACTCGCCGTCGGCGGAACAGACGTCGCCGTGGCCACATCGGCGATTGTTGGTGCCTGTTGCCCACACCCCACCAAGACAAACATAATTATGACAAGTAAACCAAATCTATGCATCACACGCCCCTTTATGCACCGACGATGCCCCATATACCCAACCCAGCAATCACCACACCAGCCGTGCCACGCATGATGCGCTGCACCAGCGGTCGTTGCAACCAACTGCCGGCCCAGCCGGCCAGACTGCCAATCACACCATAAATGGTCAACGTCAGGCCGGCGTAGATGGCCCCCAACACCACAAATTGCGGCGCAATGGCCTGCGCTGGCTCCATAAATTGCGGCAAAAAGCTGACAAACAAGACCAACGTTTTGGTATTGGTGATACTCGAAAGCACGCCTTGTACAAACGGCGTCTGCACCCGCGCAGTTGTGGTCGCCATACCACCACTCGTCTGCCCAAACAGCTGACGATAGAGCATGGTGCCACCCAGCCACACCAGATAGAGCCCACCGGCCAGTTGGATCCAGGTCAGTGCAGCCGGCCATTGTTGCATCACCACGGCGCCACCGGTGGCCGCCAGCATGGTGTGGAGCATGACGCCACAGGCCAACCCGAGGGCGGCCCAGCGCCCGGCTGCGGCACCGTGGCTACTGGCAAGCGCCAGCATCATCACCATGTTGGTGCCCGGCGCGAGGATGAGGAGTGTGGTTGAAACAATATACAGTGTCAGCATGACTCCTAGTATACGCCTCATCGGGCGCGGGTGTGGAAGGGTGTTGGGTATATGCGGGCGCCCTGTCGGACGCCCTTACGACTGCGCACGCCGCAGGCGACGCCCCTGCATCGTACCCTCTGCGTGCGTACACCAGATGGATACGGGCGCCCTGTCGGACGCCCCTACGGTAATCACCGTGCGATACATGTGTCACCAGCACATCAGGCAATCACGCGTGTTGCTCGGGTACAATGAGGGCAATTCTGCATATGATGAGGTAAAAACCCATGGCACAGGTGATTTCGATTCACGACAAAGCACTGATTCGCGAGTTCGCCCTGCGGCAACCGTTGCGCTATATCTACGAAATCGGCGACTTGGATGATTTCTTCTGGCCCAACACATTGTGGTACGGCTGGGAGGTCGACGGGCGCATCGAGCAGTTGGCGCTCATCTACATCCCCTTCGAAGAGCCAGTCATCCTAACACACGCCAACTCCGATCGCACCGATCACGATGCCTTTGTGCGGGCGCTGTTCCGGCTCTTGCCGAGTGCGTTGTATGCACATGTCGATGCCGATACGGCGCAGGTGATGCGCGAGCGCTATCAGGTTGAGCCGCACGGGCACTATCACAAAATGGGGCTCGCCGACGTGCAGCAGGCCTTGGGCCACGACGACGGGCGAGCGCAGTTGTTGAGCGTGGCCGACGTGCCCGCGTTGCATCGGCTGTACGCGGCGGCATATCCGGGCAACTGGTTCGATGAACGCATGGTCCAAACCGGGTTTTATACGGGCATCTGGCAGGGCGGCGAGCTGATTGCGGCCTCGGGCATCCATGTGGTCTCGGTCAGCGAGGGCGTGGCCGCCTTGGGCAACGTCACCGCCCACCCCGACCTGCGTGGCCAGGGCCTGGCCCGGAGCAGCTGTGCGCGCTTGATTCGGGCCATGCACGCGCAGGGGATTCGCCATATCGGCCTGAACGTGAGTGCCAGCAATGCGGCGGCTATTGCGCTCTACAAAAAACTCGGCTTCACCAAGGTGGCCGAGTATGACGAGTGGTCGTTTCGGCGGGGGTAGATGTGTTTCTCCGCATGTAATGCGTATGGTGGGGTGAATGAGAGGCGCGCACGGCGATGCCGTGCGCGCGCTTGCTTATGTTATATAAACTTACTCCACACGACTACACGCGCCAGCCCAATTTGTATTAAGCTGATTATCCCGATAGGTCATAATAAGGTCAGCATCGTCTCGCGATCCTTGCCATCCACGGATTTTTGGCCAGATGCGCTCACCAAACGTGCGCGATTCAGATTCATCTACCACCATATAGTGCTTCCCGCGGTTTTCGTGAAAATCATCCGTCACCAACACAAGTTGACGTGAGACATCTGCATTGGCAATTTGCAAAAACGCTCCTTTTTGTGAGATTGTCAGCCGGTTTTCTTGATCATTCCCACATTGCCATGTCCCGAACAACGAAGCCACCTCAGCATCGTCATAGGGCACGATCATGAGTGGTGGAATATCCGGAGCGCCCACACCCGGGTCGCACAGATTAAAATCCTCGCCACGTATCCATCCGAGCAATTCACTCGGAAGAATCCATGGGTATTGATTGATGCATCGATAGGCTGCCAGCGGTTCCGGTGATTCGGATGTACTCACGACTTGAAGCGGAGTGGTGCGTTGACCAACGACCAGTGTATGCACTCGCAAGATACCAGGTGACCGTAATTCTTTGTTACGCTTCACTTCATCTTGCATCGTTGGAATCTCTAATGAATTGGGATACACTGCACCCAACCCAACATGACGTGGCCCATCCGTGAGGCCTGGTTGTGCTCTACGACAGGTACGCGTGATACGTTGATTGCTTTGTGCATCACTCGCAATCTCTACCATAATCGCATCTTGATCGACATGAACAGACACCAGCGCGCGTCGTGTATCAGGCAGTGTGTCATCTCCGCTACAGTTCAAATTCCACAACTGTCCTGGACGCATTTCATACACCGAAAATACCGGTTTTTTCGCATTTTCAAATTCGGGACCAAGTGTCGACTCTGTTTCACGGAGCGTAAATATCACAATAATACCTGCGGCATCGTTGATATTACCAAAATCACCTTGATAGTCCACAAAGAGTACTGCATGTGTATCACGAATAGCCTCCATCTCCGCCAAAATCGTATACGGGTATGCAGGAAGAACTTGACCACTATTGAAATCCCATAGTTCTGGTGCATGAATCGCACGCAATGTATCCGGTATATTCCATGCTTCTGCATTTACGTCAGCAGATTTCACATAAAACTCATATGCACCATCAACATACCCGTTATATGGCACGGTGAGATACGATGGCACAGTATTTTGTGCATCCTTATCTGACACCTCAAAACGCGGCTCCCAACCTGACGTCGTATCGTCAAACGTATCGCTCCACACAACGGTCATCGGCATCTGCATAAATTGATTGAGTGCATCAATGCCAGTCACTGGTACAGCAGTTGTGGTTGGGATAGCCGTCGGTTCTATCGTTGGTTCTGGTGTTTGTGTCGCTTCCACGATTGGTGTTGGCGATACTGCTAATTCTTCTGTAGTCTCTTGCACCTCAGATACTACATCATTGGTGCGAGTAATTGGTGTGCAACCAATAATCAGCACACATAGCACACAAAAAAGCAAAATGCGTATGCCCGCATATATACTGTTGCGTGCACCAGCAAACATAATCACATATTGCATGGTATCCCTTTCATACTGCATGAATAACAATTCACAAACAACACTACATCATGCAGCGATGTTTATGTTTGTAATTTTTTACGATATTTTTGGCCGTCAATGCATGTTACATGTGCCCATATCAACAGCAGTACACGAAGATCACAAAATATTTGTAACTACGTATGCCGTTTCATTTGCTACTTATCCTCCCCCACTAGGCGTAGGAACAATACTGGCTGTTGGCGTGATGGTTGGATACACTACGGTTGAGAAGCGCCACACCGCATTACTCGCCGTTGTCATCCCAACTCCATTACGTGCCCGCACCTGCCAATAGTAGGTTCTGCCGTTTTGCAACGTGGTTAATCGTACCCAATTCACATTCCCCGCATTGATCCATGTCGTACACGCTGCCGCACTTGTTGCCACACAGTACTCGTAACGCGTTGCATACCGGCTTACCGACCACAACAACGTCACCTTGTTGCCATCCCACCGCATTCCATTAAACGGCGTCACTTTTTCAAACGCACCGGGTCTTGCCTGTACCGTTGGAGTCTGCGTGACTGCACGCATACGGTCATTCGATGGTACACCTACCATTTTTGATTGCGTATCAGCGCCCACTGTATACACTCCACCTATCAAAAACAGTAACAATAATGCAGCTAACTGGAATTGATGCATACAAGCCCCTTCCATATCGAACATTTATGTAAATAGATACATCGTGTTGCTAATCATATAATCAGAAGTCGTATAGTGGATTGTTTTTTTTTACAGGTTTCAATATGCATCGCCATGTTTTTTGTATTTTTTCACAAAATAAACCACTCACATGATGAATAAATATAATTACGTAACATCCTGTATCATAGATATTATCCATCACACGATGGCCAAAACCCCGTAGGAGCACCCTCCATGAAAATCAAATTTGGCCTGCGCATCCCATCCCTCAAAAAACGCATTGCCTCGCGACTCTCCGTCAAACGCTATATCCGCCACAACCTCGGCCTCAAGGCGCCACGTGGGTGGGGCTGGATTACCAATCCGCGCCGCGCCCTCTACAACCGCATCTACCGCCGTACCACCTTCGGCTGTTGCGGTTCATCCGTGTTCGTCATGATTCTGGTCATGTCACTCGGCTTCGTCTTGTTTGGGTAGTGTGCAGACATGCGTACCGTGCCCGCAGCGCTGTGCGTACTCATGGTCAGATATGTTCGCATACATCATCATCATCACCAGCTGATGACTTCACCACACACATGGCGCCCTAGATTGACATCGTACCTACCCGACGATGCAATCACTAGGGCGCCATGCGCGCAAGGGCACCGTACGCCCTTACCCCTCTAGCGAATGGTGGTGAACTTCCAGATACCGCCACTCGCCAACGTAATACCCGCACTGTTCTTGGCCCGTACCTGCCAGAAGTAGGTTTTGTTCCGTTGCAGATTCTGCACAGTCACGCTTAGCTTTGTTCCGTTACTCTTCCACGTCGTACATGTTGTCGCACTCAATGCAATACAGTACTCGTAGCTCGTTGCACCACGACTTGATCCCCACGATAGGGTAAGTGTGAGCGGGCGACTCGTGCTACTGTTGGCCGGTGCTACTTTCACAAATGCAGCTGGCGTTGATGGGATTGTCGCCGTACGGGTTGCCGTGCGTGTCACCGTACGCGTTGCTGTATTCGTCGCTGTACGCGTCGCCGTACGCGTTGCTGTGTTCGTCGCCGTGCGCGTCGGTGAACGTGTGGTCGTCACAGTCGCCGTGTTCGTCGCAGTGCGCGTCTTGGTCGGAGTCAAAGTCGGGAGCGTACCCGACAGCGCTAAACTGTGATATCCCCCGGTGCTAATTTGTCGAATCGAACCTAGTGTGCTCGGCACCGTTGATTGCCCACTCGTGTTACGCCCCCAGGCTACCACCGTACCATCCGATTTAAGCGCCAACGTATGATCGTACCGAGCATCAATAGCCACAACATCCGATAAGCCAGACGGTATCACGGTCTGCCCCCGCGTGTTGTCACCCCATACCACCACCGTGCCGTCTGATTTGAGTGCTACCGCATGCTTATCACCCGCACTAATCTGCACTACTCCAGGCGATCCACTGGTAAGACTAGCAGGAATACCGGAGACAACACCGTAATAATCGTTACCCCAGACATGAACCGTTCCATCCGACTTCAATGCCATACTATACTGCGCTCCAGCCGAAATACCTACAACATCGGTAAGGCCGCTCGGTACACTCGCCTCACCATCATTGTTGTAGCCCCAGCCGACCACACTACCATCACTCCGCAATGCCAGATTGTGATACTGGCCTGCACTGATTTTGACAATATTGTTCGAGGCATACATAGGAATGTTCAAGCGACCATCATCGTTAAAACCCCACGTGACGAGAGTACCATCACTCTTGAGCACCAAGGCGTGCCAGTACCCAGCACTGATATCAACCACATCGCTCAATCCCGATGGAATCGTCGTTTCACCGTCCGTATTCCGCCCCCAGGCAACCACCGTACCGTCTTGCTTGAGCGCCAAACTATACCAAAGACCACCATCGACCATCCGATAATCACTCCCACTACTCGGTGGTGTCACTTGATTTTCTGATGTATTGCCCCACCCTTTAATCTGTCCTAGTGCCACAGACGGCGTCGGAATGGCTGTTTTGCTTGGCACCGCAGTCGGTGTTACACTCGCAATCGACACGGCCACAGCCTTCAAATCAATACGTGGTGCGGTTAATCCATTGACATCCGTCACCATTTTCCCTGTGTTATATAACATCTGTAACAACTGCGTAATTGTGGCGTCTGGGCGCATCTGGCGCAATACCGCAAATGCGCCCGACACGTGCGGCGTCGCCATTGACGTACCATCCTTCGTGGAGAACGTACCACTCGAATCCCCTGCTGAGTAGATGTTCGTACCCGGCGCAAATAAATCTAATAATCGATCACCACGTGCGTTTGGTACATTGCTTGCAGGACTTGGCGAATTAGAAAAGATCGCCACAACATCGGTAGCAGGATCGCCACTCACGCCATTTGTTGTTGCGCCAACCACAATCGCCGACGAAATACAGGCCGGATTCGCTACACCACTAAACCCGTTGTTGCCCGATGCGATGACCGTCGCAACTCCATCAAGCCGAAACTGGTCAATGTACACTTTTAATGGGTCAGTATCACAGGCTGCCGTGTACCTGACTGACCCACCCAGGCTCATGTTGATTGCGGCCAATTTACCCCAGGATGGCGTATTGATGTTTTGATACAGCCAGTCGAATGCCCTGATTTGATCGGATGTCAATGATCCTGAACTATTGTCCGCAGGATTCCGCGAAAACACCTGCACACCGATAATCTTGGCTCCAGGAGCCACACCGCGAATGTTCCGACCATCCGATGTCATCACTTTACCAGCCACAGTCCCAGCCACATGATTCCCATGATCCCATGTTCCATATGGCGCAGCACTCCCTGTCCCTTCTTGAAAATCAGTACCATTTGGACATACCGCTGCCAAATTCACAGTGCTACTCGTATACGATGTCGAAAAACACGCCTCGCTGACTACTTGACCCGACAAAAACGGATGATTATTGGACGTGCCATCGTCTAACACTGCCACCGATGTGCCTGCACCATCAAAACCACTCTGATTTACCTCGCGCGATCCAATCAGCTCAGTGCTCAAATTCATTGAGGTTGTGGCAATCTCATCTGCTTGAATCCACACGACACTTGCATCTTGTGCCAACAATGGAATCTGCGCCCGCGTCGCCTCCACAAACACCATCGGCATCACGGCGGTACGCCCATTTACCCGTTGCATGCGCGCCCCATTCCGCGCCACAAAATCACTCTGCGCCTGCCGCACCTGATTACGTCGTTGCTCCACACTCCGACGCGCCATGGTGCGACTTTCAAACCCCCATCGGTTTTCTAACGTGATAATCAACCGTAGCGATTCTTGTTGATTACCAATAACCAAATCACTTCTGTATTTGTCACGCGCAGCAATGGTCGTTACTGTTGCCGTTGGACGCGGCGCAACTTGTGCCGATGTAGGTGGTAATTGATTGAACACAAACCATCCGATTACTGCAAATATGCACACGTATACGGTCAATCGATACCGAAACTGCCATGACATCTTCATCGCACCCTCCTTGAACGGCGTCAAATATGCCACCCACAATCTGCACAATTGGGTTTACATTCATACACAAATTGCATGAATGAATAGGATTGGTCAACAACACCATATGTCACAAAAATATCGCTATTTTTGCGGTGTTTGACCTATTTACACAGTATCATTGCTCAATAAATGCGGTGTTACACTATTGTAAGTAAATTGTATTTATGCAAAAAAATGATAGTTTATTACAATTTTGTAAACATTTAACATTCAATAAACTAATGATGAGCACGCATTTTTATGCTTTTTCAACGCACCACTCACGCTGTTCCTCCATATGTGTCCATCCCTGATTCCACCCTACACGTCATCAATATCGGGAATCACACCATCCAAACTCTTGAGCGTGCTCCAAACCTCGCGGCGGCGCTGGCCAAACTGCACCCGCGTCACCAGCCCGTCAGGCACACCCTCAACAAACGTCGGCTGGCTGCCCCAGGCCGCAATCAGCTCGGGCGATCGCACCAAATACAGCTCATTTTTGGCCCGGGTCAGCGCCACGTACAACACGCGCCGCTCCTCTTCGAATTCTTCGTCGCTTTGCGCCCGACTATGCGGGTACTGCCCCGCATCAAGGCGCGCCACATACACCACATCCGCCTCGGTCCCTTTGGCGGCATGCACCGTCGCCAACACCAATGCATCGCTCGGCGGATTCACCAAACTTGCATGCAGCGGGTCAAGCACGAACTCCTCAATGAACGCATCGAGACTCCTGAAGCGCTGCGCGACCCGGGCCAGCAACTCCAAATCGCGCTTGCGCTGATCCCACTGCTCGTACTGATACTTGACGCTCAACAACGGCTCGAGCGCCTGCATCGCCGCCTCAACCTGGGCCACCGGCGTACTCGGCGCGTTCAGCAGATGCATCAACGGCATGGCCGGCCCGCCTGGCTCGGGTTTGGTGCGGAACAAGAACTCCGCCGCCTGCTCGAGGCTCTCGCACGCCCCGATCTGCTGCACCCAACGCTCGGCCGTGCGGTCGCCCACCCCTTTCCAAAAGGTCAAATAGCGCATCCACGCCACGTCATCATTGAGATTGACACGCACGCGCAACAGCGCCAATACATCGCGTACATGCGCCGCTTTGAGCAGGCTTGTGCCACCGACAAACACATACGGAATATTGCGCTCGATTAGCGCCGACTCAATCGGCCGCGCCGCATACGCCGTCCGCACCAGCACCAACATCTCGCTCAAGGCCAGACCGGCCGCCTGGCGCTGCGCCACATCGTTGGCAATCCACAACCCCTGGGCCAAATCGTCGTCACAATCGACCATGATGGGCGCTTTGCCACTGCCACGCGCAGCGTACAGTTTCTTTTTGTATTGCAACGGCGACTGCTCGAGTAGCCAGTTGCTCACATCGAGGATTTCTTGGGTCGAGCGGTAGTTTTCGGTCAAGCGATACGTCGATGCTCGGTTGGGCCCGATTTTGAAAATATCTGCAAAGTTGTGGACCGTGCGAAAATCTGCCCCGCGAAAGGCATAAATGCTCTGCGCATCATCGCCCACACAATATACCTGCGCATGATGACGCATCGCCCGCAATAACAACCACTGCAAGGCACTGGTATCTTGGATTTCGTCGACCAACACATGCGTAAAGCGCGCCATAATCCGCTTACGCACCGCCTCCTGCGCCACCAGTACCATTGTGCACCGGCGCAAAATGTCGTCGTAATCGAGGTAGTGTGCCCGCTGTTTACGTGCCTCATAGGCCTCATACACGGCCAACACGTCGGCCAACTGCTTTTCGTCGAAGATTTTTTGTTGCTTAAGATAATCCGACACGGGGATATTGGCGTTGCGCGCATACGACAACCACGTCACCAACTGCGCCGCTTTGGGCAAGATGTTATTGCGCTCATTGGCATCGTTAGGCAACAAGGCGCCACGCGCCAGCCGCATCAGCTGCTCACGATCATCCTCGTCAATCACGGTAAACCCGCGCATCTCAAAGCTTTCGGGCTCGATGCGCATAATATCCAAACAAATCCGGTGGAACGTGCCAATCCGCACCTGATCGGCACTATCGCCAACCTCACGCACCATGCGCTCACGAATCTCGCGCGTGGCCCGGCGCGTAAACGTCACCATGATAATTTGTTCGGGCTTGACGCCGCGGCGCAACAGCTCGCAGGCACGGGCAATCAGCGTGCTCGTTTTGCCGGTCCCAGCACCTGCCAGTACCAGCGCATGCCCTTGGTCGTGCGCTGCCGCCGCACGTTGTGCTTCGTTTAGTTGCATGGGCGCATCCTCCTGCACTCTCTCCATGCATTATAAACAATCAGCCTAGTGCCCGACAGCATTGAAATGCGCCGATTTGTAGCGCTCAATCTTCTCTTGGGGCCCCGTATGCTTGCCAACATGATCGCTCAGCTTGACGGTGGCCACTCCATCGGCGCTGACGGTTTTCATCACGATATTCAGCGGCGTCAGCCCCACATCGTTGGTCAAGTTCGTGCCCCAACCAAACAGCACATTGATACGCCCCTCGAAGCGCCGGTAGAGCTCAACAATCCGCTCGATCGTCAGGCTATCGCTGAACACAATCGTCTTGGTGCGCGCATCAATCCCATGCCGCTGATAAAAGCTAATCACGCGCTCGCCAAACGCCAGCGGGTCGCCAGAGTCATGCCGCACCCCGCGCCAGGTTTGTGCCTGTGTAGGCGTAAAGTCGTGAAAGAAAAAGCCGCTGCCGAACGTATCAGTCAAGGCAATCGACAAATCAACACCATACCGCGCATACCAATCATGCAAAAAACGCTGATGAGAATCACGTACCTCGCGCCCCTGATGCTCGGCCACCGCCGCATAGACCATCGGCATCTCATGCGCAAAGGTACCAATTGGACGCAAGCCAAACTGCTGCGCCAACGCCACATTCGAGGTGCCAATCAGCTGATTGGGGCACTGGCGTTGTAGATGCGCCACCACCTGCGTCTGCCAGTCAAAACCAAAATGCCGCCGTGTGCCAAAATCGACGATTTTGATGCCCGGGTACTGGTGCAATACGGCGATTTTGGCATCGAGTCGGCGCATGCCCTCGGCATACACATCGGCCAACGACAACCCGTGGGCACGCACATACCCCGCAAAGTAGTGCTGGTTGATGGCGCTCATGACCACCGTCTCCCAGAACGTCACCAACGGCCAGGCGCCACTCGTCTGCACCCGCACATCGCCATCGACCCACACCTCGACCGCTGGCAGACGTGACGCCGACAACCACTCGAGATAGCGCGGCGCAAACACCGGTGTCCCCTGACTCGTCCGCAACCCAGCCAAATACGCCAGCTCGTCTGCGCCAAATCCAACAGCACGCAGTGTATCCAGCTGCTGCCGCACGGCATCGACATCAATCATGTCGGCCAAACGCACTACGCTCCGATTGATCAAGCCAAACGTCACCTGCACAGCGGGCATCTGCTCGTACTGCAGTTGCGACATAGTGAATTTGTAGTAGTCAAGCCCGGCGCTCAACGTCGTCGCAGGCGGCGAAGCCATCGTCGTTATGTCGTGTGTCATTTAGTGCCCCTGTGCCGACCAGAGATCGGCAGATTGTGCCACTGTCACGCCCATCTGCCCAAAGCGCTCCACCATGGCAGCCCCCGTTGTCGCAGCCACCGGACGCGTCGCATCAAGCAACACCACCACCGGGATGCCTACATGCTGCACCATATCAAGTGCAGTACTGCCAACACAATAGTCGAGTGCCAGGCCGGCCAAATAGAGCGTCGTTACCCCTTGGGCACGTAACACATCGGGCAAGCGAGCGCCATTGGCGTCGGTGGCATAATAACCGCTATAGCTCGTGTCATCTTCGCCACGTACCAGCACGTCCATCCCTTTGTGAAAGTGTGCCGTGCCCGTGGGGAACACCAGCTGCGGATGAAAATCAGCCCCCGCCGTCTCGGCCACACAGTGCACCGGCCACGTCGTGGTAAAGTTGGGCGTCGCACTAAAATGTGCCGTGGCCGCCGGGTGCCAATCTTGCGTGGTAAAGACATATCCACCACGTGCCGCCACCTCGGCCATCACCCGGTTCACCAAGGGCACGATGGCATCACCCTCGGCCACGCCAAGTTCACCGAAGCCAGCGACACCGAGTGATGCCCCAACCTCGGCCGGCATAAAGCCCCGTTGTGCATCTATTAAGCCAAACCCTATTCGCCCCATCACCATCACCTCGTGTAATTGTCATTTTTACACTATCACAGTTACTGTATATGGTACAAGGTTGAGGTGTAGATGTCAATCCCT
>CAYZZI010000066.1:0-1442 GCA_964482795.1 uncultured Klebsiella sp. | reverse complement strand
CCTCCCGGCGTGCAGTCTCCTCTCCCCACGTCACTGCATGCCGGCCTGCAAAATAGGGCACTCAACATACCCTCCCGGCGTGCAGTCTCCTCGTGGTATGTATCATCCATCAAATCCACAGGGGCGCACCGCAGTGCGCCCCTGTTCCATCACCTCGTAAGGGCGTCCGAAAGGGCGCCCGATGATTCATACCAATCACACAAAGGGGGCGCCCGATGATTCATACCAATCAAAAATCCTTGGCAAAATTGACCAATCGTTGTGCATTAAACTCATACAATTGGGCTGGCCGGTGTGCACCATCGCGGAAATACTCGTTGGTCGGCGTAATCGTATCAAGGCTCAAAAACTTTTTACGGAAGTTGCGCTTGTCCAGCTGGCGCTGCAAAATCGCCTCGTAGGCATCCTGTAACTGCGTCAACGTAAACCGCCGGGGTAATAAGGCAAATACGACATTGGTATAGTTCATCTTGCTCTTGAGGCGATCATGCGCATACGCAATAATCTCAGCATGATCATACGCCAACTCTGGCAATTCATCGACTGCCACAAACCGCGGGTTATGTGCATTGGGTTGGCCCATAAATTGCAGCTGATACCCCAGTCCCATATACGTCACCGACACCGCATGTCCGCGTGGATCACGCGCAATCGTGTCAAAGGTGTATAACTGCTCAATGATGGCCAAATGTTCAACACTGATGTCAGCTTTTTGGGACAAAATTCGGGCCAGTGAAAAATGCGTCGTCTCACCCGCCACAATGTACCCGCCCGGCAGTGCGTACATGCCGCGGAACGGATCGTTGGCTCGTTGAATCAGCAACACGTGCAGCCGATTGTCGATCAACTGCAACACAACTCCATCAACCATCAGGACTGGCGCTTGATACGTCGGAAGCACCATAACAACACCTCGTGTGGTGTATCAAACCAATCGCCACCCACCACCAAGTGACATCACGTGTCTATTATCTACCACAATCCCGTAAAACAATATGAAATCTTGGTTAATCTAGCCACAACGCCGCATTGTACAAATCCGACGGCATGCGCCAATCACCGCGCGGGCTCAACGCCACACTCCCCACCTTGGGGCCATCAGGCATCACCGAGCGCTTAAACTGACTCCCCGCAAAGCGCCGAATGAACGTCTGTAACCACATATCAATGGTCGTCTCGTCATAGACACCAGCAAACGCAATCCGGGCAAGCTGGGCAATCTTCTCGGGGGCATCACCCCAGCGCACCAGATGATACAAAAAGAAATCGTGTAGCTCGTATGGCCCAATGATATCCTCGGTTTTTTGACTGACCTCGCCACTCCCCGTGGTGGTCAACTCTGGCGAAATCGGTGTCTCAAGAATGTCAACCAATACGTTGCGTATCGCATCCGTCTGCTGTATGGCCACATGCATCACCAAATGCCGCACCAGCGTTTTGGG
>CAYZZI010000065.1:0-14382 GCA_964482795.1 uncultured Klebsiella sp. | reverse complement strand
GAAAGGCATCACGATCTGGGCAGTGTCTCGACCAGGGGCTCGGTGAAACTGCGATGGCCGTTAGGACGCGGCCAACTCACAGCAGGACAAAAAGACCCCGTGGAGCTTTACTACAACTTGTCATTGTAAGCGGTCTACAGCTGCGTAGGATAGGTGGGAGCCTGGGAGACGTGCCTTGCGGGGTGCGTGGAGGCAATGGTGAAATACCACTCTGTTGTAGATTGCTTACTCACCGGCGCATGCCGGGACCGTGACTGGCGGGTAGTTTGTCTGGGGCGGACGCCTCCCAAAGCGTAACGGAGGCGCGCAATGGTTCCCTCAGGTGGGATGGCAATCCACCGTCGAGTGCAAAAGCAAAAGGGAGCTTGACTGCAAGGCACACAGGCCGCGCAGAGACGAAAGTCGGCTTTAGTGATCCTACAGCGCTGAGTGGAAGGGCTGTAGCTTATCGGATAAAAGCTACCCCGGGGATAACAGGCTGATCTTGCCCAAGCGTTCACAGCGACGGCAAGGTTTGGCACCTCGATGTCGGCTCGTCGCATCCTGGGGCTGGAGTCGGTCCCAAGGGTTGGGCTGTTCGCCCATTAAAGCGGCACGCGAGCTGGGTTCAGAACGTCGTGAGACAGTTCGGTCTCTATCCGCTATGAGCGATTAGTACACTGAGGGGAGCTGATCTCAGTACGAGAGGACCGGATTGGACGGACCGCTAGTGGAGGAGTTGTGGGGCGTCCCGCAGGCTCCGTAGCTACGTCCGGACGTAAGAACCGCTGAAAGCATCTAAGTGGGAAATACCCCCCAAGATGAGTATACTCACTGATATAGTCAGGTAAGGCCCCCAGGAGACTACTGGGAGAGCGGCCAGAGCTGGAAGTATGGCGACATATGGAGGCGACTGGTGCGCATGGCTGAGGGCTTCCCTGATGGAAGATCTGGGACATGGACGACCAAGTCTCGATTGGTCTGCTCGAAGATGATTATCCACCCTGAACCATTGGCGTGCACGAAGCGGAGTGGACCCACCCCGTCCCATCCCGAACCGGGTCGTGAAACATTCCAGCGCTGAAGGTACTAGCGGGATGCCCGCTGGGAGACTAGGTCTGTGCGCCATCCATTAAACACGACACCCCATGCAACTGCATGGGGTGTCGTGTTTTGCTATGCTGATGTGTTGCCTAGTCTCCATAAAGTAAAGAAAATACTATATTTTTGTAAATAATTATGGTATGATGTGGCATCAAGCGTCGTGGAGAAAGGCAGAACATATCATGTTTGATCGTATACGCATTATTTCATCGGAACTAGTGCTCGGTTCGGTCGTTGTGGCGATGACGATACTCACGGCTCTTTCTGGGTATGACGGGGCGATGGCAGATTCAAAGCAAAATGAATATGAAGTCATGGCGCAAAAAGAACTCACCAATGCAACGGCAGATTATCTTACGGCAAATCAAATGATTGTGTATGATTACCAACTGTTTGATGGCGCGTATACCGCAGATTCGGAAGAAAAAGCACAATACTACATCGACAGCTATTCCGAGCAGTTAAGCGCATCAATTACCGCGAATCCAGATGATCCATTCAATGATGCTTACTATGAATCTATCTATGCTGATGCACAAGCGTTGTTTGATACAGCCGACAAAAACTTCGGTATTGCAGCACAATTTGATGAACGTGGTGATGCGCTACAACTCGTGATGCTCACCAGCGCACTTGGACTAGCGTTGGTTGCTTGGGCATCACTTCTATCTGTAGAAAGTCAGATTCGTGTAGCATTTAGCCTGATAGGCATCTGTTTAATGGTCTACACAATTTATCTGTATGTCATGACACCTGCCGCACCACAAGTGTAGATCTGCATCCGTATCAGCATCCATAACACGGCGGCCACATTGTGGCCGCCGTTTCAGTTACAATGATGCTATCGGTGAGAGTGATTGTGAGGATACACCGTGCGTGAACGCCTGCGACGTTGGGTGCGTATTGTTGTGCCTATTGTGCGCGATATCTTGTTAATGTCATTAGGTGCCATTCTCGTGGCATTTGCGACACGTGTGTTTTTGATACCAAATCAAGTTGTTACCGGTGGTGTAACAGGAATTGCAATCATCACAAACACATTCTGGCAAATCCCAATTGGTGTAATTGTTCTTGCAGTTAATGTGCCGTTATTGCTCATTAGCATGCGCTATTTGGGTGGTTGGCGCTTTGCGTTGCGCACGTTGTACACCACAGTACTCATGTCGTTAGCACTGGAGTATTCAACTGGTCTACTTGACGCAGTAACTGATGATCCACTTTTATATAGTTTGTATGGAGGACTCTTATCGGGTGTTGGTGGCGGTTTGATTTTTAGAGCACGCAGTACTGGTGGCGGATTCGATATCGTGGCTCGATTACTTGAGCAACGGTTTGGCTATGCACCAGGCCGGAGTTCGTTGATTCTGAATGGTATTGTCTTTGCTGCGGCGATGGTCATTTATGGGCCCGAAAAAATCCTTTACGCCATCCTGGTGAGTTTTGTGGCAAGTCGCGCACTCGATGTGGTGTTATCGTTTGGTGGTGGCATGAATCAAGTATTTATTATTACCGCACAACCAAACGAAGTGAGTACTGCGATTTTGCAGGATCTCAATCGTGGTGTGACAGTAGTATCTGCCAAAGGTGCCTATACCGGTGCTGAACGTGCCATGTTGTTATGTGTCATGACCAAAAGCGAAGTGCCTGCATTGACGCATCTCGTGTCACACACGGATCCACAAGCATTTGTGGTGGTCGGTGAAGCCGTAGAAGTCTTTGGCAAAGGGTTTCGAGCGTTACCGCAGTAGTTTGTGGTATTGCGTTGATGACCTGGTCTATGCCGTCGTGCCCGTTGACGTACCTACCAATCATGCCTCGTGATCGTCATAACGACCACGAGGCACATCAATTACTTAGCGTTTGGCACGTCGGAATCCGGCAGCCACGGCCTCGGCTTCGGTGTTGAAGCATTGCACGTTCGCCGTGGTTTTGGCGTAGGATGCGCCACCGGGAACGTGATAAATACCCGAATTCACATTCCCCTTGATTTGATTGATGGCACATGGATACGATTCTGTGGAGCTACCACTCCCACTGTTGCTGCTACTTCCGCCCCCAGGCGATGCACCAGTACCAGTACTCTGCTGTTGATTCGCCGTGACCGCACTGGCCGTGCCATTACACGTGGCTGGTGACCACAACCCGCGTTGTTGTTCACGTGCAGTACGCTCAGCGTTTTTAAAGGCTGCCTGATATTTGTATGGCTTGTTATACGTGTACTCGAAGGCATAACCTTCATCAATCATCAGTTGATTAAATAACCGCCCATCGCTCATCCAAACATAACTCAAGAGCCGTTGGTAGGCATCGTATGTGCCTTGGGTTGGGTCAACCTCGAGATAGACTGTCGCACCATCGAGAAGTTGTACGGCCTTGTTTGATGCTTCTTGCCCATAGCACTGGACCGGCTTGCGCGGATCCTTGGTCTCGGGCGTGTCGAGCCCGATCATGCGGATGGTGACTTCTTTGCCATTGAGATTGACTCGAATTGTGTCGCCATCCACCACGCGCACAACCGTGGCTTTGCTACTCCCTGCTGGGATATTAGCCGCCGAACTGCTCGGTGCAGGGGCACTTACTGGCGCTTGAGTTGATTGTGCAGTTGGCACCGGTGTGCCAAGCTCACGTCCGAGTAACCCTTGTTGGATGTTGTACGGCGGTTGATTCTGTGGGTGAAGCTCGATGCGCGTGCGCTCAAACCACTGGACTTGGTATTGTCGCCCGTCACTTAAGGTCTCAGTGACAAGTCCCGATAGCGGCAATCCATGGAGTGCTAAGCGTTCAGCATCAGTTAGACCACGTCTGCCATCAAGCTCAATGCCGGTCGCTTTCCAGCGTTCAAGAATGAGCCCACACACACTCTGATCGGTCTGGGCAAAGTACATACACCCAGGCTGATTACCGCTTTTGGCAAATGCGTACCAATCACGCCCTTGGCCAGCGAGTACGTCTGCGCCGAGTCGACCAAGCAAAATGTCGTAGGGCTTGGCGTTGCTGGGGTGATATTCGATGCGTTGGCGCTCGAAGTTCTGCTGGGTGATGAGTTTGCCGTCAACGGTGATGGTCTCGGCTGGCCCAATAGGGAACCCAAAGACCGATAGGCCGCCTTGCTTGTTCCAAAATTCTGCAATGCGTCCATCAATGCAATATCCCGTCTCAGTGAAGCACTGCTCAGCAGCGTGGACTGTTGGTGTGGGCGTTGTAACGGTGCCGGAGAACAAGACGATGAGCAGGGTGAATACCATAATAATGCGATGCATGTTTTCCTCTGTTGTTTTAATACTTCAATTACGCAACAATGGTATTGTATGGCATGAATTCGCATAATAGCAAATCAACGTGGTATGCCTGCCATACATAAGATGTTGTTCTTGAGGTATACATGCAAACTCACTAGGGACATACCGCACAAACACTCCAACGAAACGAAGGGTCGAGTGCATGACGCAGTCTACCACCGCAACACAGGTTTCGCTGTGGTTTGGGTAATCAAGCGCATGAACATGAACCACACGCATGTCAATCAGCTGCGTTCACTGATGTGCCCATGTGCCATAACAGTTCGTTTGTTGGTTACAGGGACGCTTTCATGATTGGGAGCACGAGTAGATGGGTGAGGGATGGCGTGCGTATGACGTTGATCAAGCTGCTGAGCAGGCACATCTGCTCGTAACATAGGTGGATATCGTGCATCAGGATGATTCTAAATACGAGCTACCGTCATAGACACACAAAAACGCCGTAGCCATATACGGCTACGGCGCCACATGCAATGCTGTGTTATGGGATGAGCACAATTTTAGTGTATGCAGCCTTGCCCGCGATTAGCTCTTCAAACGACATCTGCCCTTGGCTGAGTGGTCGCTCAATTAACCAGTCGTGACTTGGTACAACAAGGCCACGGCTAATCATATCAACAGCAGTGGTGAAATCTTCGCGGCTATAGCAAAAACTGCCCACCAGTGTAATTTCTTGGCGGATGATGTAATTGGTAGGAATCGTCGTCTCATCCTCATGTAGCCCCATCAACACCACGGTGCCACCGGGTACCACCGCTTTGATAGCCTGATTGCGCACATGGCTGGTGCCCACCGCATCCACAACCACGCTGACCCCAGTGGGGATGGCGGCAAGCGTTGCTGCCACGGTGTCATGCTGTTTGGCGTTGATAGTGTGCGTGGCACCCCACTCGCGGGCGATGCCGAGGCGTTGGTCGGAGATGTCGCTAATCACGATTGTCTTGACACCACGGGCTTTGGCGGCGGCAATACAACACAGACCAATCGGCCCAGCTCCCAAAATCAAGACGGAACTATTATCGCCGATGTCGGTCAGACCGACTGCATGCACGGCACAAGCGAGTGGCTCACTGAGTGACCCAGCGACAAACGAAATATCGGCTGGTAGATGCCAGCACAAATCGGCCGGGACGCTGACATACTGGGCAAATGCGCCAGCGCGATGGGCGCTCAGCAACTTGCGAGTGCGGCAGAGATTAATGAGGCCAGCTTGACAACGATCACATGTGCCACAACTAATTAACGGGTTGAAGGTGACACGCTGTCCCACATGTACATTACTGCCGTCGGCGAGTTGGCCTGTGCCAGCCACGATTGTACCAGCCGCCTCGTGACCCATGATGAGTGGCGGAAATCGTAGGCTGTTGTGCCCCAAATACCCGCTCAACTCTGAACCACAAATGCCGACAGCGCCGACATGTATCAAAACTTCGTTATCTCCAAGTGTGGGAATCGGCTCGTGACGAAGTGCCATTTGACTTGGTCCCAACCATACCAGCGCCTCCATTTGCGCACCTGATACTTCGCTCTTCATCGAACTCCCTCCATGCAAAACATCGATAGTCGCGACGCTGCGATTGTTGATGGTATCGAGGCTGACGTGAGTAGTCACAATACGCCGATTATAGCACGCTATTGACCCCTACTTTTCCAAAAAATATCGTTTTTATCAAAAATGTGTACGAAGTTCGCTGATGTGAACAAATTGCCATGGAATCTAGTAATGGCGTGGCCGTGCCGCGATAGAACGATGGCATAAAATATGGTAATCTCGTGGTATGCCATCGACGAATCTATGAAAGGTGCAATGATGCTCCCACACGACTATATCGAGCGCGTGTATGCCGGTGTTCTCGGCAAAATCATTGGTGTCTATCTCGGTCGACCCTTCGAAAGCTGGCCGTACGAACGCATCATGGCCGAGCTCGGCGAAATTAACTACTACGTCCACGAACAGCGCGGTATGCCGTTGATCGTAGCTGACGACGACATTACCGGTACGTTTACGTTTTTGCGTGCCCTGCCCGATAACGGCAATCCACGTCACCTGACCCCTGCCCAAATCGGCGATACCTGGCTGAACTACATCGTCGAGGAGCGGGCGATTTTGTGGTGGGGCGGGATTGGTAACTCAACCGAACACACCGCCTATCTGCACCTCAAAAACGGCATCAAAGCCCCCGAAAGTGGCTCGATGGCGCGGAATACCAAGGTGGTAGCCGAGCAAATCGGTTCCCAAATCTTCATTGATGGGTGGGCCATGGTTGCCCCTGGCGATCCCGATCTAGCGGTCGATTTGGCCCGTCGGGCGGCGAGTGTCAGCCACGACGGTGAGGCAATTTATGGCGCACAGGTGATTGCGGCCATGGAGGCGCAGGCGTTTGTGGAGCGCGATCTACACAAACTTATCGATGTGGCGTTGCGCTTTATTCCTGCAGATAGCACCATCGCTCGTCTGATTCACGATGTGCGTAACTGGCATGCGCGCTACCCTGATTGGCACGACACCCGCAACGAAATTGTGCGGCTCTACGGCTATGACCGCTACGGTGGCAATTGTCACATGGTGCCCAATCATGCGTTGATTCACATGGGGCTGTTGTACGGCGGCGACGACTTCCAAAAAGCCATGATGATTACCAACACGGCTGGCTGGGACACTGATTGCAATGCGGCCAATGTGGGTTGTTTGTTAGGGATCAAAAACGGCCTCGCCACGTTTGAGGCTGGTCCCGATTTGCGTGGCCCCGTGGCGGATCGCCTCTATTTGCCGACAGCAGATGGCGGCCGGACCATCACCGATGCCGTGACCGAGACGTATCATGTGGTCAATATTGCCCGGGCGCTCCACAATCTGCCCGCAGTTGCCCCCAAAGATGGCGCACGTTACCACTTTGATTTGCCTGGGGCTGTGCAAGGCTTCGTGTGTGACGAGACGCCCGAGAGTCGTGGGGTGGCGACGCTGACGCAGGTATCGGGCTACAACGGCGGTAATCGTGCGGCCTTGGCGATTAACTACCAGCGCGTGGCGTTGGGTCGTAGTGCCGTTGCCACCACGATGACGTTTATTCCTCCAGATGGGATTGACACCAAGAGTTCGTACCAGATTCTGGCGTCACCTACGCTCTATAGCGGTCAGACGGTGACTGCGATGCTTGCAGCTGATCGCGCCAATCGGCAGGATGTTGCTGTGACGGTGTTTGTGCGTGTGTATGGGGTTGACGACGCCATTGAACGCATCGAAGCGCCGCAGGTACGCCTTGCCGCCGGGGCCGTGCACCACCTTTCGTGGCAGGTGCCCGATACCCACGGGGCGCCGATTATGGCGATTGGCGTGCGCGTTGATAGCGCTGTGCGTGCCGATGGCGTGGTTTATCTCGATATGCTTGATTGGTCGGGCACGCCGACGTTGGATTTGACGCGCCCGGCGCATGCTGGCCGTTTGTGGCGGCGGGCCTGGGTCGATGCGGTTGACATTCTTGATCCACAGTGGCCCGAGATGTTCCGCTTGGCGCATAACCGCGGCACGGGTATGATTGCCCTCGGGACGGCCGATTGGAGCGATTACACGGCGACAGCTACCATCATCCCACACGTGTTTGTCGCCGGTGGTTTGGCGGTGCATGTGCAGGGATTACGGCGCTATTATGCGGTGCAGTTTGCCGCTGGTGGGTTGTTGCAACTGGTCAAACAGCACGATGATGAGACGACCGTGTTAGCCCAAATCCCGTTTGATTGGCAACAAGCGACGTCGTATGAGGTGCGTGTGTCGATTGCACGTGGCCAAATTACGGCGCAGGTCGCGGGACAGGTGCTCCACGCGTTCGACACAACGTGGCGGCATGGTGGGGTTGGCTTGGTATGTACAGAAGGGCGCTTTGCGTGTGAGCGCGTGACGATACAGCCATAACGGGCACGCGCCCTTTGGCTTTCTGACACAAAAGGAGCACGTTGATGAAACCGAATATTATCTATCTGCACTCGCACGACACGGGGCGCTATATACAGCCGTACGGGCACGCGGTGCCGACGCCCAACCTGCAACGCTTCGCCGCGCAGGGTGTGGTCTTTCGCAACGCCTTTAGCGTAGCACCTAACTGCTCGCCGAGCCGCTCAGCGCTGGTGACCGGGCATGCACCGCATTGCAACGGTATGAACGGCTTGGCGCATCGCGGATTTTCGCTTATCGACATAACGCACCACATCTTGCATACACTCCGGCCACACGGCTATCACAGCAGTCTGTTTGGGGTACAACATGTGGCCAAACAGCCGCAGCAGATTGGCTATGATCATGTGTGGGTCGAGAGTGGTCGGGCAGCAAATGTAGTACAGGCGGCGCGCGAGTTTTTGCAATCGGTGCCGCAGCCGTTTTATATGGAGATTGGGTTTTTCGAGACGCACCGCGAGTTCCCCGAGCATGATGATGACGAGGATGTGACCTATTGTCGGCCGCCGGCGCCATTGCCTGACACGCCTGAGATTCGCCGTGACATGGCGGCCTTCATTGAGTCGGCCAAGATTCTTGATGATGCAGTAGGTGTGGTGATGCTGGCCCTGGTCGATGCGGGGCTCGTTGAGAACACGTTGATTTTTTATACGACAGATCACGGCCCGGCATTCCCCGGCATGAAGACGACATTGACCAATCATGGGATTGGCGTGCCGTTGATTGTGCGTGGGCCGGGTGGGTTTGTGGGCCCCAAGATGATTGAGGCGCCGGTGTCGCATATGGACCTGTTCCCCACCGTGTGTGAGCTTGCAGGCATCCCGGCACCAACCTGGCTCCAAGGCAAATCGCTCTTGCCGCTCGTGCGGGGTGAGGCGGATGTGTTGCACGAGCAACTCTTTGCCGAGGTGACGTATCATGCTGCCTACGAGCCAATGCGGGCGGTGCATACACCGCGCTACAAGTACATCAAGCGCTTTGATGGGCGTACGACGCCGGTGCGGCCGAATGTCGACGACAGCCCCAGCAAAACCGTCTGGCACGACCATGGGTGGGGTGAGCGCCCGATTGATGCAGAGATGTTGTATGACCTGATGTTTGATCCGAACGAGGCCAATAATCTGGTCGATAATCCGCGCTATGCCGAGGTGCTCGCTGACATGCGTGGGCGCGTGCTGTGCTGGATGACCGAGACCCACGATCCGTTGTTGGCGGGTGCCGTACCGTTGCCCGAGGGGGCACAGACCAATGATGTGAATGCGTATACGCCGTCAGGTCCGTTGTACCCGCCATTGCTCGATTCAGGGATGGAAGGTGCTGCCCAAACCAATCCCCGGTAGGGACGACCCCGGTAGAGACGCAGCATGCTGCGTCTCTACCGGGGTCCATATCAAAAGGAATACCACCATGCAGTACATCATGTTTGTCATCGACGATCAATCGGCATCGGCCAACGGCAACGAAATGGCCGCCATCGATGCCTTCAACGACCAGCTCCGCGCTGATGGCCATTGGGTGATGGCGGCTGGGATTGGGCGCCCGGCCAGCGCCACCCTGGTTGATAACCGTGGGCAGGTCGGGCAGGTCAAGCCGGGGTCATTGTTTGACGGCCTAGAGCACTACAGCGGCTTCTGGATTGTCAACGTGCCATCGGCCGAGGTGGCGTTGCAATTGGCACAGGCTGGATCGCATGCGTGCAATCGCAAGGTCGAGTTACGGCCGTTTTTGTGATCGATGGACGGTAATTACGAATAGTACATCATGGTTGGTAGAGACGTATGGCCATACGTCTCTACCAACCGTACATGTTTTTGGGTCATCATCCGTTGGAGATTGTGAGACCCTCGTGGGCAATCTCGATGGTATCGATTGCCACGTCGTTGCTTTCAGACTTGAGATCAGTGCTACTAATCTTGGTGGGCCATGCATTCGATAGGGTCCACGTCATTGTCGGAGCACCAGATTCGTCTTGTAGCGTGATGGTCATGGTAGTCCGTTTTACGGTGTTCATCTTAATCTGGTTGTGCCATTCCACGAATTGCGAGTTATTTGGCACGAATCCTTTTTTCAAGGTGACGTTGCCGTACTTTTTGATACCGGGCATCTTGATGGTTGAAAACACTGGACTATCGCCACTCCGGTACTCGATGGGCTGCGCTTCGACGTCAAGTCCCGAGACCTCCTGGAAGTGCATCACCGTGGCATCCCACTTGACCTCGAATCTGAACTTCGGTGCGGGCCATGTTGATCCATCAGCTTGCGTTGATCCATCATCTGGCATGACGTTCCTCCAAGAATGTATTGAGCACGATCGGTGCTCGTCTGCGTCAGTCACGTGCAGCACTGATGCGCAGTACCATAGTACATGGTATTGGCTCCTGCATGGTTGGGTTGAGTCGAATACAAGTGTCATGTGGGTGATGCAGGGCCATAATTCAATGAAAAAACGAGGTTCGCGCGTCGTAGCACGCTACGACGCGCCGAATCAGAGATTAGCGTGAGCTGATTTCAATGTCACCGGTTATCACGACCAAGTCAATGATGACGTCGGCTACTTCTTTGCTGGTGTTGGCTACCTGCGAGTTAAATTCACCAGTGGTGATTTGATAGGTTGCTGCGACGGTTAAGAGCGCATCGACACTCACATCAATATCGCCGGTCGATGCGGTAATCGCATGTGTACCTGGTTGACTGACGTGTAAATCTACACTCCCTACAGTGACGTCGATAGTCGACGATTTGGGCGCATCGCCCTCGACATCGCCGCCTACGTTGAGGGTTGCATTGAGCGAATTGATGTCTGGGGTACGTAATTCGACGGAGCCAAGATTTTGGATGACGTTGACTTCGTTCAATGTGCCGTTGAGCTCGATGTCACCGACGGTGTTACTGATCTCGAGCGATGTGCCGGCTGGCACGCGTACGTCAATGTCGAAGGCTGGTTGGTTCTCGTTGCCTGTGAGCTCACGCCAAATAGTTGCCGTGTCGACGGTGAACGTATCGCCGTCGCGTTGCAATAATGGGACGGTTTTTTCATTAGGCTGGTATGGCATACGAAAGTCCACCTCAACCTGGTTGTTGCTACTTTCATGCACCGTAATCGCACCGCCAGTCGCCTTGATGCGGAGTGTGACAGGGGCGGTGACGGGCGCTTGTTCTGAAATGGTATAGCGACTGGCATTGTCAACGGCCTGATTGAAGCGTTGATAGTCCTCGTACTGTTGCGACGCAAAGAATGCACTCAACCCGGTGTAGTAGGTGATGGTAGCACCTGTGCCGCCGATGACAATCAGGCTGACAGCGATGATGACGAGTAATCTGATGCGTGTAAACTTCATGATTTTGTACTCCCGCGCAAAATGGCCACATTTGCCTGCATGTAGCGGATAAACATGCGAATGCACCAGCGACTGATGTAGTAGAGCACCACGCACCCGAGCAGGCCAACCCCGCTTGCCGTGATCGTAATAAATCCACCGAATGTTACCAGCGATTGCTGGATGGTTGGTGGCACATCGGATTGTTGTAAGAGGCCTGTGATGCTTTCTGTGCCGAAAGAGGGGAGGTTGAATGCGAGTGAGATGATGTATAACAATGGCGTGATCACAAAGGAGATGCTTGCAACCCACAAGCCAAACAAGAACCCTATTGCGCCGATGAGTGGCCCGAGGATGAATACGAGATTGAAGAAGGTCAGGCTCACCACGGCGAGCGTCGCTTTCAAAAACGAGGCAAGCGTCAGGTTACTCTGTGCACGACTCAAGTGATGATCGGCAATCAGCTGCTTGGCGATGTGTGACGGTTGCCCGAGTGTGGCAATGACCTCGGCATCGGTGCGACCGGCGTGTGCTGCATCAGTGAAGTATTCTTCGTAGTCGCGCAAAATGTCTTGCCGTTCACCCTCAGGGATGCGCTGGAGTGCGCTGGCTAGCTCGGCCAAAAATTCGTGTTTAGTCATGATTGCTCCCTTCGTTGAGTAATGCATTGACGCCGTCGGCGAATACTTGCCATTCGCGATGTAACTCGGAAAGCGTACGCTGCCCAAGTTGCGTGATGCGGTAATACTTGCGTGGCGGCCCTTCGACTGATTCTTGTAGGTATGTGTCGAAGTATCCCTCTTGGGTCAAGCGCCGCAAAAGCGGATACACCGTCCCCTCGGCTATCTCGATTTGCTGCGAGATGCGCTCAACCAACTCGTATCCGTAGCGATCGCGATGAGCTACGAGTGCAAGCACACAGAGCTCAAGAACCCCCTTTTTGAACTGCACATTCATCTGTGCTCATCCTTCCTTTGGTGGTTCAGTACTGTGTATTGTGTAGTACTGATTTGCAATACTATATCACAAGGTATTGTGTAATGCAAGGTAGTGATGTTGGTAAGAACGAATGGTAGAGAAACATGGCCATCCATCGCTACCTCCGATTGATTCGTGCCGTATGATAGAAAGTGTGGAGTCTATCTCCTCACCCTCGTTGTGCTGAGAGGAGTGCATGATGATGATTGTTCACCGTACCATATGGGTACTGATGGTTGCGAGTCTGTTGTTGGCCACGTGTGGCGCGCCACCACCACCCGAAGACCCGAATGCATTGATTTCTGCGACAATCTCAAATATTGGCGATGCGAATGTTGGCAAATTACTGTATTCGAGTGAGGGGTGTGTGATGTGTCACGCAACTACCACTCAACAAATGGTGGGGCCGGGGTTGGCTGGGGTGATGACGGCTGGTGGTCCTACCTATCCCGAGGGTGTTGAATACTGGTATGCGCTGCCGAATGGCAGTCCGCGTACCGAAGAAAACATTGCTGCCTGGATTATGCGCGGTGGACGCGGTCAGATTGGCGTGATGCCTGGGCGTCGCCTCGATGAACAAGATGTGGCTGATTTGTTGGCGTATTTGCGGACGTTAGAAAAATAAATCAGGCATGTCGCAATATAGCAAGGCGTCGATCGCGGTCGGTCTGCTTATGTGCTTTGGTCTCGGGATCATCCCATTCGTACGACGTACAAAAGAAATGCTTGACCATGATGTCATTGCTCACGTGATGATACAACCCGTGCGTGCTGAGCACGCGTGTGAGGAGTTTGGCCGTGTCGAGGTATTCAGCACGATCTGGCCAGTGATAGTCAACCGTGTTGAAGCCAACGAGCGCAATTGCGCATTGAACCACTGGCGTATTGCGAATTAACGCGCAACATGGATGTAGACGCGCATCGCAAATGTCAGGATTTTGCTGACGGACTTCAGTTGGAATTGGTGCTATCCCGTCCCACGATGGCATGACGCCGATAGCCCATGCCTGCGGGTGATTGGTCAATTCAGCATACATGCGTTGAATGGTGTTTGGCTGGGTAAACACGACGTCGGCGTCGAGAAGCAAATAAAAATCGCTTGTCGGATGTGCTAGTGCGCCCCGTTGTAAGAGTAAGCCGTGCGAGTTATAGGCTGTTGTCAGTGAATACCCACTTTGTGTCAGCGGCGTGCCACGGTGTGTTGCATAGTCATGAAGTTGTTGGATATCATCGGTTGACTGGTTATCGTAGAGTATCCATGTGCTGATAGGTGATTCGGGATGCATTGCATCAAACGAGCGCAACATCAGCTCCATGTAGGCTGACGTGTTGTGATTGACGCTGATGGCGGTGATTATTGGTGAATGTGTCATACCTCTTCCTCGGTTCCAATCCTGCTGATAGAGCCGCAGCATGCTGCGGCTCTACAGGGGTCAACAGTATCAATCAAAGAATCCGGTATCTTCGTCGTTCAAATACTTCTTGGCTGCTGGGACATTGAATGTCACGCCTAACCCTGGTGCATCCCATACATCGACATAACTATTTTTGACAATCGGGTTGGGCAAGCCGTCGATGATGTCGTACCACCACTCGTGGTTGGCCTTGGCGTATTCAAAGGCAATGAAGTTGCCCGGGAGCGTCGCTGATACATGGACCAGTGCGGCCAGTCCAATCAACCCATCGCCGGTGCCGTGTGGGGCCATCATGATGCCGTGCAGGTCGGCGTACTCGGCGATCCACTTGAGCTCGGCGA
>CAYZZI010000064.1:0-14919 GCA_964482795.1 uncultured Klebsiella sp. | reverse complement strand
CAACAAACGTGCGCATCACGAAGACCCAGAACGGCTGTGATGTGCCTGCACAAAACAAAATGACTGGCCACGAAGTGTCCAAGATGCCGAGTCGCCACGCCAGTGTAAACGAGGGAATCAAATTCATGATGCCTGGTAGCATCATCTTGGCGAACAATATCCAAAAAAGCAGATTACGGCCAGGGAACTCTAGCTTACCGAATGCATATCCTGCGAGTGCGGTAACCGATACCGTCAACACGGTTGAAGCAACTGCCATCCACACGCTATTAAGCATGAACGGTGAAATAAAGCCGTATGCGATTGCATAGTTTTCGAAATAAAACGGTGGACGAATGGTAAAAAACTCGAAGACGATCTGTTCCTTGTTTTTGACGGACATGACCAGCATCAAAAACATCGGAAAGAGCAGTGCCGCCGAAACGAGCATCAACACCGCATGTTTGCCCCACTCCGCGAATGCGATGTGGCGCGGTTGCTGTTGTGACACCGATATCCTCATGATGATTGCTCTTCTTTTTTCAAAAACTTGATGCTGAGCAATGTGACGACCAACGACAGGACGAACATGACAAGCCCAAGTGCAGAGGCATACCCGTACTTTTGGCTTTTGAACGCGGAGAGATACATGTACAAGCCAGGCACCATTGAGGCGAATCCAGGGCCACCTTTGGTGAGGATGAGTTGTGTCGTATATCCGGTAATGGCAGCCGTAATTGTGCCAATTAAATTCAAACTGAATTGACCCAAGATGAGTGGAAATTCGAGATAAAAGAACTTTTGGATGGGACCGACGCCATCAAGAGCACCTGCCTCCCAGACCGATTCGGAGACGCTTTTGAGTCCACCAAGATAAATCAACGCAGCATTCGTGGTCACAAATGGAAAGCCCATAAAAATCAGACACCACTTGACTAGTTCAGGGTCACCAAGCCACGTTTGCTTCCAATCGGTAAGTCCCAAAGATGTCAATAAATGATTAAACAAACCATATTGGGGGTTGTACATGAATTGCCACATCAATATGATGATCATCCACGGCACAACCATAGGAATACAGAAGAGCACGCGATACAGATACTGCCCACGCATGTTGCGTATCCGAAAAAGGATGACACTTGTGATAATCGTTGGAATCATCAATATGATGCTCGTAATCAAGAAAAAGAGCATGTTTGCCACTGATGTCCAAAACACCGAATCGTTAAAAATCTTCTGGAAGTTCTCAAAACCTACATAAACGGCAGTGCTGTACCCATCCCAGCGGTAGAACGAACGGTAAATGCCGTCAAACATCGGATACCAATCAAACAGCAGATTGAGTGCAATAGCTGGTGCAACAAACAGCCAGCCAATCCACATTTGCGTCCGACCACGCGTTCGTCGCTTTTGCTGTTGTGAAGGCTTAAACAGCTGATCGATCATGGCAGAACCTCATTACGGCTAGTGGCGAGGTGGAGTACGGCTCCACCTCGCCTGACGATGAATACGCGCCACTATTGTTGTTTGTAGTAGGTCTGCATCATCTCTAGTCGTAGTTTGAGATTCTCGATGGTCGCTTGTTGTGATTGAATCATCAACTCATTGCTACCATCTGCCTGCATCTCTGCCAGCTTTGCTTCGGCAGCGGTGATCTGCGTAGCATAACCATCCGCACCAATCATGCCCTCAACGTAGCCTTTTGAACCATCACGTGATAATTCTGCAACCTTCGCCTTGTAATCTTCGAGACTAATGTTGCCCATCAAAAAGTCTTGTGAAAGCCCTGGCCAAATTGCACCGTCACCCCATTCAATGAAGGATGAGCCAACCACTTCAACGGCTGTAGCACGGTCGCTCGGATTGACGAAGCCCTTGATTTCATCGGGGATGGGCACACCGTCAACAGGCGAGAATGACTTGGCGATACCCACATACTTGGTTTGAGCCTCAACACTTGAGAAGTACTGGAGAAAATCGACGACCACCGTCTCCAATTCTTTGTCCTGCTCAACCGTTGCATTGACCGTAAATCCATAGTCTTGAGTATTGGGCGGCGCGCCGTACTTACCGATGGCAAACTTTGAGGTCTCGCTGGTGATAACCGGAACTGGGAAAATTCCCCATTCGAACTTATCACCGATTAAGTCTGAGTAGCCTTGGAAGTCCCAGAACCCAGCTTGAAGCATGGCAGCTTGACCGGTCATGAAAAGATTAGGCGCATCAGCCTCTGCAGTGCCTGTCCAACCCTCTTGCCAATACTGCGAGTAGTCCTTCCAAATAGTCAACATGTCATCGTAGTAATCAGCATTTTCGAGTTGTCCATTGGCAAGTGCCAAATAGACTTTGTCCCAATAGTACTCGACACCACGATTTTTGTCGGTGTACTTTGCATCATAAAACTGATCGACATACTTCTCGCCGAATTGATAGCCAACTTGACCAAGTGACCAACCCACCCAGCGCCCATTATCAGCGGCAACAGGAATGACGCCACTATCTTTCAGTGCCTTCATCGCAGCACGATACTCTTCCCAGTTCTGAGGTGGCTTTTCTGGGTCAAGACCTGCGTTCTTGAACAAGTCTTTGTTGTAGAAAATCGGCTGACCAATCGACATCGTCGCATTACTGTCGTTCGGCACAAAGAAGATACCACCAAACTTGTTCGATGAACGAACACCAGCAAACGACGCCTCACCACCTGAGAACGTATCGATCCAGCGTGGTGCATCGGCATAGGCACTCTTGGCGTTGTATGCGTTGTTCAGGTTGTACAACACGCCCTTGTTGGCATACTCACCGTACATCCACGGTTGCATTTGAATGATGTGCGGCGCACTGCCTGACACAAATTGCGTGTCGAGCAATTCTTTGTAGCCGTCGAGCGGTTGAAAGACAAACTCGAAAGTCACATTCGGATGCAAGGCCGTGTAATCATCGGCAATTTGCTTGTAGCCGTCGTAGTACCCCGTGTTGCTATCAGGTCCATGCCACGTCATTATTTTGATGACGTACTCTTTGGCCTCAGGGGCCGGTTCTGGAGCAACCGTGGGCTCTACGGCTGGGGCTGGCTCATCAACGGCGGGTTCGGGTGCGGCAGTCGGCTCAGCAGCAGTTGGAGCAGTGCCCCCACATGCCGCCAACATGAGCGCTACGACACACACCAGCGTGAGCCAAAACGGGTTGGTTTTCTTGGCCAACATAGTCACACTCCTTCATGGCGGATTCTGTTCAAACGACAATGTCTGATATCCCACGTTTATCCTAGAGGATTCGCTGACATGACTCAATTGGAATTTCTTGCGATACGTGTCTTTTCACGCACTGTTTGGGTGCACATCGTTGTAACTCGCCGACATTCGTAATATAGAATGTGGGTGGCATTACAGTCATGCACTGCATCATATGCAGAAAGATCATCATATGTTCATGTCACCACAACGTATCATTGCACATCTCACTGCAACGTATGAAGATATCGCCATCAAATCGGCATGGGGAGAAACAGCCGTCTTTTACAACCCCGGACTCCAACGTACACACGGTATCCACGTTGCGACAATCAATGATCATGACGGGGCGAACGATACCGCCTCAAATCTCAATAGAGACGACGTATTTCGTTTTGCATTTGGGCTTACGCATACCACATACGAACATCTTTTTGGGCCGAGGCCAACTCGTCCTCCGCGCGGTCACTCGGTACAGACGCACCACGACGTTACACAACTCAATCAACTGATGCCTCACCCCGTATATGCGTGGATGGGATGGGTGCAGATACTCAGCCCTGACACGACTCAGTACCACAATCTGCAACCGCTATTAGCTGAATCATACGTGAATGCCCAAAAGAAATATGCCCGCCGCACCACACGAATCAACCCGTAGTAATGCAGAAAATGACGTGCATCGATGACGGGGATGGCATGCATTCGTGTGTCTTTGACAAACCATGAACGGCTTTTTCGTTTATGCACCCAACACACCTGATTGATGAAATGCCGCGATCTGCGACGCACTAAAACCAGCCTCAGCCAGAATCTCGTCAGTATGCTCGCCAAGCAGTGGCGGATGACGCCGTACGGTGGCCGGTGTCTCAGTCAGACGATACGGCGCACCGACCACTCGAATATCACCGGCTGTGGGGTGGGGAATCGTTACCACCTCGTCGAGCGCTTTGACTTGCGGATCTGCAAAGACACTCGCCATGTCGTGGATTTCGCCAATTGGCACCCCCGCAGGAATCAAGATGTCTTGGAGCTCTCGCATCGTGTAGCGCATAAACACCGTGTCGAGCTCGGCATTCATCGCAGCATAATTGACTGATCGATCGTGATTTGTGGCAAAACGCGGGTCATGACAGAGTTCACTGATGTGGAGCGCATCACAAAAGCGTTGCCAAAGCACGTTGGTACCCACCGCCAAATTAAACCATCCGTCTTTGGCCTGATAAACACCATAGGGCGCAATCTCGGGATTGTGATTGCCGGTACGCTTCGGCGCATGCCCTGTTGCAAGGTATGCGGCTGCGTGGTAAGACATCATCGCTAATTGTCCCGACAAAAGCGATGTATCAATGTACTGCCCAATCCCCGTTTGCATGCGATGAATGGTCGCTGCCAAGATGGCGAAGGCGGCATTCATGCCACTAATGATGTCAGACAAGGCGATACCAACGCGCATCGGTCCGCCATCGGCATGGCCGGTAACGCTCATCACGCCACCAAGCCCTTGAATGACTTGGTCGTAGGCGGCGCGCCCGTGGTCAGGTCCCTCTTGACCGAACCCCGAGATTGAGCAGTAGATGATATCGGGGCGGATGGCTTTGCAGGCTTCGTAATCAAAGCCATATTCTGCCATTTTGCCAGGTACAAAGTTTTCGATCACAATATCGCTCTGCGCCACAAGCGTACGCATTATTTGGGCACTCTCTGGGTGGCGCAAATCAAGCGTCATACTGCGTTTATTGCGATTGATGCTCAAATAGTAGGTGCTTTCGCCATTGACAAACGGAGGCCCCCATGCCCGCGAATTATCGCCGACCTTGGGTTGTTCGACTTTGATAATGTCGGCGCCCATATCGCCGAGCATTTGCGTGCAGTATGGGCCCGTCAATGCGCGAGTCATGTCGAGCACCCGGATGTTGGTTAGTGGCTGCATCACAGTAATCCCCTTCGCACACAACACAGGGACGCACGCATATGCATGCCCCACTCACAACTCAACACTGGCAATGAGTTTTTCGATATCGGAGTCAACGCCGCTGCGTAGCCAAGCCAAGAACTCAACGTTGCCGGCAGGCCCTTGAATCGGCGAGCGGGCGAGCCCGGCGCACCCATAACCCAAATCAGTGGCCGCCCGCAACACCTCGCGGATAGTCTGGGCACGCACGGCGGTATCGCGCACCACGCCACCCTTGCCGACTTGATCGACACCTGCCTCAAATTGCGGTTTGATCAAGCCGATAATCCAGCCATCTGGGGCGAGCAACGCTTTGACGGCCGGCAAGACCAACTTGAGCGAGATAAACGCCACATCAATGACGGCCGCTGTGGGCGGTAATGAGGCATGATCGGCTGCGGGCAATTCAGTCAAATAGCGGATATTGGTGCGCTCAAGCACAATCACTTTGGGATTGCTGCGGATCGAATAATCGAGGATGCCGTAGCCAACATCGACTGCATACACGGCGGCCACCCCGCGTTGGAGCAATACATCGGTGAATCCGCCCGTTGACGCGCCCACATCAATCGCCGTAATCCCAGTCACGTCAATGCCAAAGTCGTCAAGGGCATGAGCCAATTTGTAGCCACCACGACTGACGTAGGGCAGGCTTTCTTCGACCTCAAGTTCGGCGGTGAGGAGCAAGTTCTCGCCGGCCTTGCGGCAGACTTGGCCATTGACCCGCACGACGCCGGCCATAATCAAGGCCTGCGCTTTGGCGCGCGACTCAGCCAAGCCACGCGCCACCATCAAGAGATCTAAACGCATTCGTTCGGCTTTACTCACGCGCCAATTGCTCCTGCAGTGCGGAATGTGGCGATGTCGCTGTCGGCAAAGCCTAGCTCGCGTAAAATTTCGTCGGTATGTTCGCCGAGTCGAGGCGGATAGCGACGAATCGTGCCTGGTGTCTCAGAGAAGTTATACGGCGGGCCAACCACACGCACATCGCCGGCCGTAGGGTGTGTAATCGTCTGCACCAGGCCCAGCGCCTGCACTTGCGGATCTTCAAACGCTGCTTTGATATCACGCACCGCCCCAATTGGGATACCAGCCGGCTCGAGCAGACGCTCAAGCTCGACCACCGTGTACTGGGCAAACACCGCATCAAGCTGCTGATTAAGGGCCGGGCGTTGCTCAGCACGACTGCGGTTGGTTGCAAAGCGGGCATCGGCCTTGAGGTCGGCCAGATTGAGTGCATCGCAAAAGCGCCGCCATAAATCGTCGGTGCCGACCGCCAAATTAAACCAGGTGTCTTTGGCACGGTAGACGCCGTAGGGCGAGATGGTCGGATGATGATTGCCGCTCGTCGCCGGCGCCTCGCCCGTCGCAAAGTAACGCGCCGCTTGATAGGTCATAATCGCGAGTTGCCCCGAGAGCAGCGAAGTGTCAATGTACTGCCCCACCCCAGTGGCTTGGCGGTGGTAGGCGGCGACCATCACGGCATAGGCGGCGTGCATGCCGGCCACGAGGTCGGCGATGGCAATGCCGACGCGCATCGGTGGCGCACCAATTTCGCCGGTGACACTCATCAAGCCACCAAGCCCTTGGGCGATTTGGTCGTAGGCGGCACGTTCGCGGTCGGGGCCCACTTGGCCGAAGCCCGAGATCGAGCAGTAGATGACATCAGGACGAATGGCCTTGCAGTGCTCGTAGCCGAAGCCGGAGCGATCCATAGTGCCCGGGACGAAGTTTTCGATAATAATATCGCTCTGTGCCACTAACTTGCGCATGATGGTCGCACTATGCTCGTTGCGCAAATTCAGCGCCATACTGCGTTTGTTGCGGTTGACACTGAGATAATAGCTACTCTCGCCCCCCTCAAACGGCGGGCCCCAGGCGCGCGAATTATCGCCCACACCCGGTTGTTCGATTTTGATGATGTCGGCACCCATGTCACCGAGCATCTGGGTGCAGTAGGGACCGGTCAAGGCGCGCGTTAAGTCGAGTACGCGCAAGTTCGCCAATGGCAACGTCATAGTTCACCTTTTATGTCGAGTCAACACAACCACGATGTTGTGTGCGATACCTGCTTATCCGGTATTTTTGAGGCCAGCGGCTAGGCCACTAATCGAGAGCAAAATGGCATCCTCGACCTCTTCGTGCCCCTCCATGTCGGGATTGGCGCGCAAGCGTTTGAGAAGCTCGACCTGCACATACGAAATCGGGTCAACGTACGGATTGCGTTGCATAATCGAGCGTTGCAAGACCGGACTGCGCGACAACAGTTTGTCGCTGTCACTAATCATACACACCGCCGACACGCTGCGATGGTACTCTTGCTCAATAATCGCCATCATCTCGCTGGCAAGCGCCGGGTCGTTGACCAACTCGGCGTAGCGCTGGGCGATATACATGTCGGCCTTAGCCAGAATCATCTGGGCATTGTCGATCATCGAGCGAAAGAAGGGCCACTCGCGGTACATCTGTTGTAACAGCTGCTGTGCCTTGGCCGGCCCGTCTGCATACCCCGCCACAAATTGACTGACGGCACTGCCGAGTCCATACCAGCCCGGAAGGGTAAATCGCGCCTGCATCCAACTAAAGACCCACGGAATCGCCCGCAAATCCTCGATGCGCTGGCTGTTGCGTCGCGCTGCCGGGCGACTGCCAATCTTGAGCCGGCTAATCTCGGCAATCGGCGTCACCTCGCGGAAGAACTGGACAAATTGTGGGTGCCCGTACACCAATCCGCGATAACTCTGGCGTGACGTTGTCGCCAACTGCTCGAGAGCGTTGGTCCACGCAGCCGGAGGGTCATTCGGTTGCGCAAATGCCGCTTTGATGACCGCATGGAGCACCTGCTCGAGATGCCGTTTGGCTATTGGCGCAAGGCCATAGCGATCCGAGATAACCTCGCCTTGCTCGGTGATTTTGATTTGGCCAGCCACGCTCCCTGGCGGTTGTGCCAAGATGGCCTCGTTGGTGGGGCCACCACCACGCCCAATTGAACCGCCACGGCCATGGAACAAGCGCATGCTGATGCCGTATTCACGCCCAATATCGCGCAATTTGCGTTGCGCCTCGTAGAGCGCCCAATTGGCCGCCACAAAGCCGACATCTTTGTTGCTGTCGGAGTAGCCGATCATGACCTCTTGCAAGTTGCCACGCCGGGTCAAATGGGCACGGTAACTGGGCACATCCCAACAGGCACGGATAATGTGCTCGCCGTTGGCGAGGTCGTCACCCGTCTCAAACAATGGCACGATATCGATACCGCCGTTGGGCAACTCGAGCACACCGGCCTCGCGCGCTAATAACAGCACGGTGAGTACATCAGAGACGCCACGCGTCATGCTGACGATGATGGTTTGGATGACACCGGGTGCCAGTTGCTCGTTGATGGCCGAGATGGTGCGGAAGGTCTCAACAATCTCGTTGGTCGCCTCGCTGTAGGGCAGTCGAGCCGGGATAAGCGGTCGCTGGGTGTCAAGCTCGTGTTGTAACAGCGTGGCACGCGTCGCCTCGTCACAGGCCATGTAATCGGCATGCACACCGGCATGCGCCAAAATTTCGGCAAGGGCAGTGGCATGACGCTCGCTGTGCTGTCGTACATCGAGGGTCGCAAAACTCAAGCCGAAGACCTCGACTTGGCGAATCAAATCGGCAAGCGTGCGGCTCGCTGCATCCGCACCACCAAACGCGACCAACGAATCCTGCATCAAGTTCAAATCAGCCAATAACTCGTTAGCCGCATCATAACTGTCTGGATGATGGGCATCATGAGCGAGTGGCCACACCGGTTTGAGGCGCGCAGTTGCCTCTATTGTGTGTTGCAAACGATGCGCAATAAATAGACACTTACGGCGGTACGGCTCATGCGGGTAGCGCCGATTAATCTCGGCATCGAACTCAGGGAAACGTTGAGCGTACTGGTTAAGCGACTCGCGCAACTCGGCACTAATCGTCACCTGACGATCAGAGTAACTCAGGCGACGGCTAATCAGGTCACACTGATCGCGATAGAACTCGAGAGCGGCTAATCGCATCAGGCGCACAGCCTCAACTGTCGTATCAGGTCGCACGAAGGGGTTGCCGTCACGGTCGCCTCCCATCCACGAGCCAAAGCGCAAAATCGCCGGCACACGCCACTGCACACCCGGGTATTCGCGGGCGAGCGAGCGCTCAAGCTCGCGATAGAGACTCGGAATGAGGTTGACGATACTCTGCTCAAAGTAGTAGAGGCCGTTGTTGACCTCGTCGATGACGGTCGGGCGCACCACACGAATCTCGTCGCTCTGCCACATGCCCAGCATCTCCTCGCGCACGAGACTGACGACCTCGGGGTCATCGAGATGCGACATGTCGGTGGCGGCGGCACTCAAGGCGTTGGCCAAACGGCGCAGTTTGTCGAGAATGGTGCGCCGGCGCGCCTCGGTTGGATGGGCCGTGAAGACCGGGCGGATGCAGGCTTGCGTCATCCAGGCAGTCAGTTCTGCGGGGGTAACACCGGCCTGGGCGATATCGCGAATGGCCTCGCCCAATGACTCACTGCGCGATGTACCATTGAGACGCGCAGTGCGGTCACGCTCCTCGAGCACCCAGATGCGCTGGAGTTGCTCAGAGAGATTGACGAGTGCAAAGTACGTGCTGAAGGCTTTAAGAATATTCTTGAGTCCGGCCACGTCAAGATTGGCGATATGGCGTTGCAAATCGCCGATACGCGCAGGCGAGGGGTGGTGACGTAGTTCTTTGCTGAGCGAACGTACGAATTCTTCGCTTTCGTAGGCTGATAAGCCAGCCTGTGAACGAATCACGTCGCCGAGCAAATCTCCCAAAAAATGAATTACCGCCGACAGGCGATCACGCCCGCCGCGGTCTTGTGGCTGGGGCATAGACATGCTCCGTTGCGTCTTCGGTTGTTTCACGTTGATTATACCCCAAAAAAGGAGGCATCTTTTGGCAGTGACATGAAGCCACCCACGTACTATGAACAACACTTCGCCAACAAGCAAGCACAACAATGTGCTTGTTCATCTCATATACGACAAGCGACATCATCAATAATAGACTGACAATCTCGTGGTAGAATGGCAACGTTCTGCACGACCTGAACACGATCCAAAGGAGGATCTCAGATGGACTACACACCACGTCCCGAACATAAGTTCACGTTTGGGCTATGGACGGTCGGCAACGTCGGCCGCGACCCATTCGGCGAGCCGGTACGTCCGGCGAAGTCGCCGGTTGAGTTGGTACATCTCCTTGCCGATGTTGGCGCATACGGCGTAAACTTCCACGACAACGATTTGGTGCCAATCGACGCGACGCCAGATGAGCGCAACCAGATTGTGCGCGACTTCAAGAAGGCCTTGAACGATACCGGCTTGGTCGTGCCGATGGCAACAACCAACTTATTCTCGGATCCGGCGTTCCGCGATGGCGCATTCACCTCAAATGACGCATCTGTGCGCGCCTATGCCGTACAAAAGACAATGCGCGCGATTGACTTGGGCGTCGAGTGTGGCGCCAAGGTGTATGTATTCTGGGGTGGGCGTGAGGGCACCGAGACCGACGCCACCAAGAACCCAGCCGAGGCGGTCAAGCGCTTCCGCGAGGCAATCAACTTCCTAACACATTACGTCAAATCACAAGGGTACGACCTGCAGTTTGCCCTTGAGCCAAAGCCAAACGAGCCCCGTGGCGACATCTTCTTGTCGACCGTTGGGCACGCACTAGCCTTCATTAGCACGCTCGATCATGCCGAGATGGTGGGTGTCAATCCCGAGGTTGCCCACGAGACGATGGCCGGGCTCAACTTCTTGCATGGTGTGGCACAGGCCTGGGAGATGGGCAAGTTGTTCCATATTGACCTGAACGACCAAGTAATTGGTCGGTACGACCAAGATTTTCGCTTTGGTGCAGCCAATCTCAAGGGTGCGTTTATGCTGGTCAAGTTCCTCGAGGATGTCGGCTACGCAGGCAACAAGCACTTTGATGCACACGCATTCCGCACTGACGACTACGAGGGTGTCAAGGCCTTTGCCCGGGGCTGTATGCGCACGTATCTCATCCTCAAAGAGAAGGCCAAGCGCTGGAACGAGGATAGTGAGATTCAGGCATTGGTACGCCAGGTCAACAGCATTGCCCCTGGATTGCCAGCCTGGCAGGGTGGCTTTAGCAAAGACAAAGCTGCTGCGCTCAGCGCCTACACCTTCGACCGCAAGGCGATTGGCAGCCGCGGACAGCCATACGAGCAGCTCGACCAGTTGACCAACGAAATCATCATGGGCGTGCGCTAATTCGACGCATGACGTTCAAAGATACGTAGCATTTGCAACAGGGGATTTCGTACGAAATCCCCTGTTGTGTACAGTATTTCACGTGAAAGGACATCCCACATGCCATTGTTTCTCGGCATTGATATCGGCACCTCGGGCGCCAAGGCGATTGTGTGTGATGGCGATGGTCGCATCGTGGCCACAGCGCTCGCCGAATACCCAATTTATAGTCCGCATCCACTCTGGAGCGAGCAACACCCCAGTGACTGGTGGCAGGGCGCACAAACGGCCATCCGCGAGGTCGCTAAGGCCGTTGACGCCAGCCAAATTACTGGAATCGGCTTGACCGGCCAAATGCATGGATCGGTCTTTTTGGATGCCCAACAGCAGGTAATCCGCCCTGCGTTGTTGTGGAACGACCAGCGTACCGCTGCCGAATGCGTCGAAATCACTGAGCGTGTCGGCGCTGCCCGTCTGATTGAGATTGCAGGTAACCCAGCGTTGACCGGCTTTCAGGCGCCCAAAATCGTCTGGTTGCGCAATCACGAGCCGGCCAACTACGCCCGCTTGGCACATGTACTCCTACCCAAAGACTATATCCGCTTGTTGATGAGCGGCGTCCCCGCCGCCGATGTGGCCGATGGCGCCGGCACGTTGCTCGTCGACTTACGCAGTCGTGATTACTCAAGTGAGATCTTGCAGAAGCTCGACATCAAACGTGAATGGTTGCCCACGCTCTACGAAGGACCTGCAGTGACCGGCCACCTCAAGGCTGACGTCGCCGCCGCCCTCGGACTCAAGGCCGGGTTACCGATTATCGCCGGCGGCGGTGACAACTCGGCGGCTGCCATCGGCACTGGGATTGTCAAAGCGGGTGCGGTGAGTAGCAGTATCGGTACAAGTGGCGTGGTCTTTGCGCATAGCGATACGATTGCCCTTGATCCACAGGGGCGCTTGCACACGTTCTGCCATAGCGTGCCTGGTGCCTGGCACATGATGGCCGTGACCTTATCGGCTGGTGGTGCATTTGGCTGGTTGCGCAACACGTTGCGCCAAACCGGGACCACTGCGCTGTCATACGATGATTTGACCAAGGCGGCAGCCGACGTGCCTGCTGGCGCCGAGGGATTAATCTTCTTGCCGTATCTGTCGGGTGAGCGCACGCCGCATCTTGACCCGCTGGCGCGCGGAGCGTTTGTGGGGTTGACGACTCGGCACGGGATGGGCCACATGGCGCGCGCCGTTATGGAGGGGGTGACGTTCTCACTGCGTGACGGCATCGAAATTATGCGTCAACTCGGCGTCCCCACCAGTGATGTACGGGCGACTGGTGGCGGCGGCAAAAGCGCCTTGTGGCGCCAGATGCAAGCCGACATCTACAACGCACCAGTCTCGACGCTCGCCGCCGAAGAGGGGCCAGCGTACGGGGCGGCTTTGTTAGCAGGCGTCGGTACGGGGCATTTTGCGGATGTCAATGACGCGGTGAATCGCTGTGTGCGGGTGATTGCCACGACCCAACCCAACGCTGATGCGGTAGCCAAATACGACCAGGTGTATGCGATATACCGCCGCATGTACAGTCATCTACGCGATGACATGCATGCTTTGGCTGGATTGTTGTAATCCTCTAAACCTGATTGCGCAAAAACGCCCGCACAGCTTTCATATATGCTTTGGGCCGGTCATGATGCACATCATGACCGGTTTCGCTGATGTGTGCACAGGTCACGAACGCAGACAACGATTGCACCATCTGCGCCACCGCATCAGTCATGTGGGCGCCACGTGATGTATCACCATAGATGACCAGTGTAGGGTGATGGATAGCTCGTACAACAGCCTCAAACGGCGAGGCGTAGGCCTCAAGCCATGCGAGGGTATGTGTGTCACATTGCGCTCGGGCATCAGACCAGGCATGTACGGCAACTGGTGTCCAATCAGGCGCAGTCCGTGCAATCCCTTGGAGCCGATTCTCGTCACTCATCTGTTGCCAACCCATCAGTTGATGATGCCACTGGGCCTGTTGTGCTGCAATCGCATCAGCTGATGGTGGCTGCCCAAACCATGGCGGATCAAGCAAAATCAAGCCACGCACGGATGGTGGCAATATTTGTGCGACAGCACATGCTTGGAGTGCACCGAGCCCCTGCCCGATGATAATTGTCTGATCCAATGATAGTTCGGTCATGACCGCACAGGCATCAGCCACAAATGCCGCCATGGTATATTCACCAAAATGAGACGCATTGCCGTGACCACGCTGATCAATGACGCTGACGCGGTATTGGTCGAGGGCATGTTGCGTCAGCGTTTCGCCCCAATACCGCGCCGAGCCGGCGACATCGTGCAACAAGAGCAGGGATGGCCCCTGCCCGAGTTGATACGACGTGATAACGCCGGCATCGGAACGGTGATGATGAACTGTATCAACGGCAAAAAATCCACTCATCTGCGTGTGTATTACTTGATGTACGCCAAAACGGCACGCATGAATGCATCCGGCTGATCGTGATGGATTTCGTGGCCGGCGTCGGGGATTACCTCGGCACTCAAGGCTGGCATCTGGGCAATCAAGGCATCGACGAATTCCTTCTGCACCACGCCACCTTTGTCAGGCGCACAGTAGAGAATGTGAATCGGCACATGGACTGGTTTGAGCCAGGCCCAGACCGGCACCAATAACGCATTGAGCCACTGCAATACAAGTGGGTCGTTGTGGAGTTTGGCGTAGGCCCAGCTCTCGAGGGCCTCGTCGCTCCAATGTGGGGCTTCGTTGCGTTTGAAGGCCACCAACTCGGCGTGACTCATGGTCAACCATTGGCGCAAGCCCATCTCCCACGGGTCGCGACGCTCTTTGACGTAGGCCTCATCGCCGTTTATGGGCCAAATCGCCGGGTCTTCGAGTACGACTTTGCCGACTAACTCAGGGTATGAACAGGCAAGCATCAGACTCTGAGCTCCACCCATGGAGTGACCAATCACGACGGGTTTGGTCAGGCCGAGATGTTGGATGAGTGCGGCAGCATCGGCTGCAATTGACGCGGTCGAGTAATCGCTGGCACGATCTGACTCGCCGTGGCCACGCCCATCGGGAGCGGTGACGCGGAAGCCGGCGGCCACGAGTTGGGCAATTTGGACGCTCCAGTAGGTGCCACAGCCAGTTATGCCGTGCAGTAGTAGCACGTCAGGGCCGGCACCGGCTTGATAAACGTTGAGAGTGACACCAGTCGAGAGCGTGAATCTTTGTGCGGTGAGTTGCATATACGTTTCCTTTTGAAATATCCCTATGCATAGTGTAATCGAAAACAACACTCACGACCCGGCATTCACGCATCCGTATCTCTTGGATGCACATCTTTTGACGTGTACAAACGCCTGTAGCACAGATTTTTCACACAATAACATGACTCTACAGACAAAAACGTGATTGACTTTCACTTGAGTAATGCTATACTCGCAATATATTCATTATGTTAACAGTTTACACATTGGAGGT
>CAYZZI010000063.1:0-15368 GCA_964482795.1 uncultured Klebsiella sp. | reverse complement strand
CCAGGCCAATCAACCCGTCGCCGGTGCCGTGCGGCGCCATCATGATGCCGTGCAGGTCGGCGTACTCGGCGATCCACTTGAGCTCGGCGAGGCCGCCGACGTCGAGCGGGTCTGGGCCAAGCACGTTGACTGCCTGGGTTTTGATGAGTTCGACGAAGTTCTGGCGCAGGTACATCTGCTCGCCGGTATGGATCGGCGTCGTGGTTTGGCTGGTGATGTCGCGGTAGATGTGGGCCAACGTGTAGGGCGTGTAGTCGCCGGTGACCATGTCTTCGAGCCACATCAGGTGGTACTCTTCGGTGGCCTTGGCGAAGCGCAGGGCGTCGGTCGCCATGAATCCGGGGCCACAGTCGAGGGCCAGCCCAATCTCGTCACCGAGAACCAGCTTCATCGCCTCGACACATTTGAGCGTATGTTTGAACCCGGCTGGTGTCATTAGCCCGCGGTTTGCGTGCACGCCGACTGGCTGGATTTCGCCATAAAAATAATCGGGGATGGTGGCTGCCATTGGGCTGTGGAACGAGATGGGTTGCTTGAAAATCGAGAATTGCTCCGGCCACTCTTTGATTTTGAGCACGTTCTCGACGTACTCCTCGGGCGACTGCGTCGGCATCGGATAGCGATTGGTAGTGATGTAGGTACGCACTTTGTCGCGCACTTTGCCACCGAGCAGTTTGTAGACCGGGAGCCCGGCTACTTTGCCAGCAATATCCCACAACGCCACCTCGATCGCACTGACGGCAGCACCCCACGGCTTGAATGCGCCCATGCGGCGAATCCGCATCATGGTGCGCTCGACGTCGGTGGGATCAGCGCCAATCAGGTAGTCTTTGTAGAAGAGCACGTGCGGCTTGAGGTACGGCTTATAAAACTCCGCTTGGCCGTAGCCGTCGATGCCGGCATCGGTAGTGATGCGGACGATGGGCGACCCGCCCATGATGGCACAACGTACATCGGTGATTTTCATCGAACGAGTCCTTTCTGGACGCATGCGCTAATCGAAGAATCCGGTATCCTCGGCGTTGAGATACTTCTTTGCTGCCGACACGTTAAATGTCACACCGAGTCCCGGAGCATCCCAGACATCGATGTAGCTATTCTTGACGATCGGGTTCGGCAGACCGTCGACAATCTCGTACCACCAGGGCTGATTGGCCTTGGGGTACTCAAACGCAATGAAGTTGCCCGGTAATGTGGCCGACACATGCACGAGCGCTGCCAGGCCAATCAACCCGTCGCCGGTGCCGTGCGGCGCCATCATGATGCCGTGCAGATCGGCGTACTCGGCAATCCACTTGAGCTCGGCCAGACCCCCCACGTCGAGCGGGTCGGGGCCAATCACGTTGACCGCTTGGGTCTCGATCAGCTCGACGAAGTTTTGGCGCAGGTACATCTGCTCGCCGGTGTGAATCGGCGTGGTTGTTTGTGTGGTGATATCGCGGTAGATGTGGGCCAGGGTGTAGGGGGTATAGTCGCCGGTGACCATGTCTTCGAGCCACATCAGGTGGTAGTCCTCGGTGGCTTTGGCAAGGCGCAAGGCGTCGCTTTTGACCAGCCCGGGGCCACAATCGAGGGCCAGACCGATGCGGTCGCCGAGGGCGAGCTTCATCGCTTCGATGCAGTTGAGCGTGTGTTTGAATCCGGCTGGGGTCATCAAACCACGATTGGGGTGACGCCCGACGGTGTGGATTTCGCCATAAAAGTAATCGGGGACGTCGTACATCATCCGGCTGTGGAACGATATACCTTGTTTGATAATGCTAAACCCCTCGGGCGATTCGGCCATCTTGAGCACGTCCTCGGCATAGGCCGCGGGCGATTGATCGCGCAAAGGGAAGCGGATGGCGCCGTTGTAGACGCGCACTTTGTCGCGTACCTTGCCGCCGAGCAATTTGTAGACCGGCACACCGGCCGCTTTGCCGGCGATGTCCCACAAGGCAATCTCGATGGCGCTGACGGCACTGCCCCACGGCTTGTATGAGCCCATGCGTTTGATGCGCATCATCACGCGCTCAACGTCGGTCGGGTCGGCGCCGATGAGGTAGTCTTTGTAGAAGAGGACATGCGGCTTGAGGAACGGCTTCCATGATTCGACTTGGCCGTACCCGTCGATGCCCTCGTCAGTGGTAATGCGTATGATAGGGTAATCACCTATCACGGCGCATTTGAGATCGGTAATCTTCATCGCCTCTGCCTTTCATGACCGTTGAGACTCTATTCGTGTGTAACCTGTCTTACAGGTATTTGGATGGGGTCATCATAGCATGAAAAACGTGCAGGAGTGTATGACACGGCATCATGATATCGCAGTTGTGGTAGAGCAGCAATGTTATTTTTGATGGAGTGACGTCATGACGATATCGCGAATCTCGAGCGTGCCACTAGCCTCAGTCAATCCCCAGCCGAATCGGCCGTCGGGTGTAGCAGTTAGCCATTGATTGTCGATCCAGATGCACAGGCCGAGTGGGCCAGATGGCGCAAACGGTGTGTGGGCGATGATGGAGTCGTCGACAGACCACGTGACTGAATCAGCGAGCCAATCAATCTGATAATGATGCCAGATGTTGTCAGGTGTCGCTATCATCGTTTCATGTAGGTGCAGAGGTGGCATGAGGTGTGGCCAGAGCCAGCGGGAGATACGTGGTGAGCGGTTGGCCAGCATGATGAGCGGTGTGAATGGGGCGATGAGGAGCGATTTCCAGGTGCGCGTCTCGAGTGTGGCGGCTTTGAATCCGGTAGCGCGACTGTGTGGTGTCCACGCCATATTTCCTTTGCCGTTGCCAAAAAACCAGACGCTGGCAGGTCGTGCGGGGATGGCCGAGGTAATCGGTGAGTACGGCGCATTCCACCAGCCGAATCCCCACGTGCCGTGATGCGCCACGGGGCCCTTGGCCCATAGCGAAAGGCGCACTGGTGGGTGCCACGGGAACGCCTGGCGCTGCAGGTGGTGGTAGTCGTCGAGTTGGGCATTGCAGTACTGCTGCGCTGTGCCATCGACCTGCAAGCGCCAGTGGCCGGGTGCTTCTTCGCTGACGTCTGCATTTCCTTGGGCGACGCGGTTCATTCGTCGTGTGCCTGCTTGACCAGGGCGTACAGTCGCGTCAGCGCCTCGATGGGCGTCAGCTCGTTGGGATTGAGTTGACGCAAGGCCTCGACAACCGGGTGCGGTTCGGTAGGGAGCGCTGGCGCATCAAACAGCGACGATTGTTGCGCGGGGAGTTTAGTCGTCACATGCCCTTGTTCGAATTGGCGCAGGAGTTCGCCAGCGCGCTTGGTGACGCTCCGGGGGATACCGGCGATTTGGGCCACATGGATGCCGTAGGATCGATCAGCGCCACCGGGGCGCAGTTCATGGAGAAAGACCACTTCGCCTTTGTGCTCCATGGCCGCCATGTGCAGGTTGATGAGGCGTGGCAGGCTTTGGTCGAGCTGGGTGAGCTCGTGGTAGTGGGTGGCAAATAAGGTGCGACAGCGCATGCGCGGGTCATTGTGCAGGTACTCGACCAGCGCTTGGGCAATAGCCATGCCGTCGTAGGTGCTGGTACCGCGCCCGACCTCATCCAAAATAATCAAACTTTGGGAGGTGCATTGTGCCAAAATCGCCGCTGTCTCGGTCATTTCGACCATGAACGTACTCTGGCCCGTGGCAATGTCGTCTTGGGCACCAATGCGCGTAAAGATGCGGTCGACGAGACCTATTTCGGCGCGTTCGGCCGGCACAAATGAGCCGATTTGAGCCATCAGGACAATCAAGGCCATCTGGCGCATCACGGTGCTTTTGCCAGTCATGTTGGCACCGGTGATGATGGCGATTTGGCGGTTGGCGTCGAGCGTCAGCGAGTTAGGGATAAACTGCCCGCTTCGGTGCTGCTCGACGACCGGGTGGCGCCCGGACACGATGGTGAGGCGTGGTTCGTCGACGAGGTGTGGCCGCACATAGCGTTGGTTGACGGCCACCTCAGCGAGTGTGGTAACCACGTCGAGATGTGCCAGCGTGCGAGCAACTGCCACTAGTCGATTTGCCAGCGTTGCCACGTGGGCGACAATGGCAAAAAAGGCCTGGCGTTCGAGGTCGTTGAGTCGCTCTTGGGCGTTAATCACGATGTCTTCGTAAGTTTTGAGCTCATCGGTGTAGTAGCGCTCGCCCGTCGACAATGTCTGTTTGCGGATGTAGTGACTTGGGACGAGGCTAGCTTGGGCTTTGGAGATCTCGATGTAGTAGCCGAACACCTTGTTGTAGTCAACTTTGAGTGACTTGATACCGGTGCGTTGTTGCTCACTCGCCTCGAGATCGCTTATCCAGCGTTGGGCATCGCGACTCGCATCGACAATCCGGTCCATCTCGGCCACAAAGCCAGGACGGATGACGCGGCGTGGCACATCGTCGTCGCGCAGGTAGTTTGAGGCGCCAAGCAGGGCTGGTGGCTCGTCATCAATGGCCTGCTCAATGAACGCCAACACGTCGTCACACACGTCAAGCGCGTTAGATGTCGGCGCCGGTGTTGGATCGGCGAAGAGATCATCGTCGTCGTTGATGATGGGCATACTACCGGTGTGTCGCTTGGTCAAGGCGTTGTTGATGGTTGGTAATTGACGTAATGCATCGCGCAAGCGCACCATATCGCGCGGGGTTGTCACCGACACGCCTTGGAGCATGCGATTGACCGTACGCTCCATATCACCGATACCGCGCAGCGCCTCGCGGATAGCGTTGCGTGTCATACTCAATTTGACGAAGTGCTCAACGTCGGTGAGGCGTTGTTCGATGGCAAATTTGTCGAGAAGGGGTTGGGCAATCCAGCGCCGCAACAGGCGTGCTCCCATCGGTGTTCGACTTTGGTCGAGGACACCAACGAGTGACCCTTTGGTGCCACTGACGCCATCGAGTAATTCAAGGTTGCGGCGCGTTTGCGGGTCAAGGAACATCACCGCCCCTGGCGTGTAGGCGTGTAGTTGATTGAGTTGTGCCGGCGTCGTTTGTTGAGTCTCTTGGGCATACTGCAGGAGTGCACCGGCCGCACGCACTGCCAGTGGACGATCGGTGAGTCCAAGGCCGGCGAGTGTGTTCATGGCGAAGTGGCGTAGGATGGACTCCGTGGCAGTTTTGAGCTCCCAGCGCCAGGCAGGCACGTTGGTGATATGGCCGTGGGCCCAGCGGGCAGCGCTTTCGCGTTCGACGCGTCGGGCGACACGTTCATGTGGCAAGAGCATCTCGCGCTCTTCTTTGGTCATGAATTCGAGGTCGCTACTCAACCCGGCAGCTTTCGGATCGAGCCCGGGAAGTCGTTGTTTGGGCTCGCTACTCACGAGCACTTCGGCCGCATTGAGGCGCGCGAGTTCGCTATGTGATTGTTGATGAGCGAGAGTTCCGCGGATTTCGCAACAGGCGAATTCACCGGTGCTCAAGTCTGCATAGGCCAATCCAACCGCATCGCCATCGGCGATAATCGCGACGATGTAGTTGTTGGTGCTGGCATTGAGTAGGGTCCCATCAACGACGGTGCCCGGGGTAACAATACGCACAATTTGGCGCTCGACCATACCCTTGGCAGCGCTACTTGGGGCGATGCCGCCCGCAAAGACAGAGCGTGGGCGCGTATCGCTTTTGCTCGAGGCCGTCTCGCTAATTTGCTCAGCGATAGCGATACGATAGCCGGCACCGACGAGTTTGGCAACGTACGATTCGATGGCGTGGTAGGGCATCCCGGCCATGGGGCAGCGTTGTTTTTGGCCTTTGGGGTCAGTGGCAAAATCTTTGTACGTCAGTGTGACATCGAGTAATTCGGCAATGAGTTTGGCGTCGTCGTCGAACGCCTCATAAAAATCACCGAGACGATAAAAGAGTACGGCATCGGGTTGTTCCGCCTTGAGTTCGCGGAACTGTGTATACCACTTGTGCAATGTAAATGACGGGAACTCTTGTGAGAGTTGTTGCGTGATATTCATGGTCGTACTCTTACGCTTTACACAAAAAGAGGGCGACGCAATGCGCCTCCCTCTATTATACCTAAGCTCGTGCTATTGACCTAGTCGTTCAGCTCTTCAGCCGTATTACTTACCATGAAGATGACGCGCTCGCCGATATTGGTCGTGCGGTCAGCAAGGCGCTCAAGCATATGCGTGATTTCGATGAGAATCAAGCCACTTTCGATGGTCGCCGCATCGTTGCGCATCATGCCGATGATGGTCGCGTTGAGTTCATCTTCAAGCGCATCAACCTTGGCATCAGTCTCGGCGAGCTTGCGGGCAATATCCATGTCGCGATTGACGTAGGCATCAATACTGTGGAGTAACATTTCGTGGGCAAGATTGCCCATGGTGATGATTCCGGCAGGTGCCGTGACAATTGGCGTCTGACGGAGCAACCGGGTAACGCGTTTGGCAATGCCTTTGGCATAGTCGCCGGCACGTTCAAGCTCGCTGGCAATTGCACTCGTTGCAAGTAGGGTGCGGAGCTCGCGTGCGACGGGTTGTTGTGTCGCAATCAATTCGAGGATTTGCTCGTCGATTGCTTGGTGGGTGCGATCAATCTCGCGGTCGCCAGCAACCACCTGGGCTGCAAGCTCGGCGTCGGCGTTATGAAGCGCTTTGAGGGCGTCTGCCAGACCGTGTTCGACGCGACTACCGATGCGGAGCAGGTCGTCATGGACGTTCTGTAATTGGCGTGAATACCGTTGGCGCATGGATCCCCCTTTATGTGTTTGGTGCACCGCACGAATACCAATATGATATACTGAAATAAGCATTTGCGTTTACGCATTGTTGCCTATCAAGTTGCGTCATTATACCGTGATTTCAATAAGCATTTGTTAACAAATGATTGTCTGAATGTTGAATCATACGGCGAGAGGTTTGCGAGCATGCGCGATCGGAAGTTCATTCGGAATTTTAGCATCATTGCACATATTGATCACGGCAAAACCACCCTTTCGGATCGGTTCCTTGAGGTAACAGGCACCGTCACTGACCGTGAGCGACGTGACCAACTCCTCGATGGGATGGAACTTGAGCGTGAAAAGGGTATCACCATCAAGGCCAAAGCGGTGCGTATGGATTACACGGCATCTGATGGCCAAATGTACCAGTTGAATTTAATTGACTGCCCAGGTCACGTTGATTTCACCTACGAGGTGTCACGTGCGTTAGCCGCCTGTGAAGGTGCCATATTGGTCGTTGATGCTGCCCAAGGAGTTGAGGCGCAAACGTTGGCGAATGTCTACTTGGCCATGGAACATGATCTTGAGATTATTCCTGTGCTCAACAAAATTGACTTGCCGGGTGCGCATCCGGATTTTGTGGCGGCCGAGGTTGAGCGAATTTTGGGTGTACCAGCAGAAGATGTCTTGCGTGCGTCAGCCAAGAACGGCATCGGCATCAAAGAGATTCTCGATGCCGTGGTCGAGCGTGTGCCGCACCCCCAAGGTGACCCCGAAAAGCCGGTCCGCGCCCTTATTTTTGACTCACACTACGACGTCTACAAGGGTGTGATTGCCTATGTGCGTGTGATCGAGGGCGAGCTCCGAGGCAACTCGAAAGTGCGGTTCATGACCTCTGCCGTGGATGCTGATGTACTCGAGATAGGCTACTTTCACCCCACCATGGTATCGGTTGATTCACTCGGTCCTGGCGAGGTCGGCTACATCGCAACAGGTCTCAAGCAGATTGGTGATGTGCAAGTCGGTGATACGGTGACGCTCACCAATAATCCGGCGCAAGAGGTACTCCCCGGCTATCGTCACGCCAAACCAGTGGTGTTTGCTGGGTTGTATCCGGTTGAGTCGAATCAGTACACCGATTTGCGCGAAGCGCTCGAAAAGCTTGCGCTCAATGATGCAGCGCTGACGTTCAGCCCCGAAAAGTCCGCCGCCCTCGGCTTCGGCTTTCGCTGTGGATTCTTGGGGCTACTCCACATGGAGATTGTGCGTGAGCGTCTCGAGCGTGAATACGACTTGACGCTCTTGATTACGGCACCATCCGTCGAGTATAACGTCATGTTGCAGACAGGCGATATCATCAGTGTCTCTAATCCGTCGGAGATGCCCGAGCAGGGGCAAATCTCTGCGATCGAAGAGCCTGTCATGGCGATTACCGTGATTGTGCCGACCAAGTACATCGGCACGGTGATGGAGTTGGTGACCGGCAAACGTGGCACGTTCCAGGCCATGGATCATCTCGATCCACAGCGTGTATCGCTCAAGTATCGTATCCCGCTCAACGAAATCGTAGTGGACTTTTATGATCAACTCAAATCACGCACTCAAGGGTATGCATCCCTTGACTACACGTTGGCCGGATACCAAGAGTCTGACTTGGTCAAGCTTGATATTCTGGTCAATCACCAACCTGTTGATGCGTTGTCGTTGATTGTGCACAAAGAGAGTGCGTACCACCAAGGGCGACAGTTAGTCGAGCGGTTGCGCAAACTCATTCCACGTCAGATGTTTGAAGTGCCGTTGCAGGCCGCTGTTGGCAGCAAGGTTATTGCCCGTGAGTCAATTCGTGCGATGCGCAAAGATGTGTTGGCCAAGTGTTATGGTGGTGACATCTCGCGGAAGCGCAAACTGCTCGAAAAGCAAAAAGAGGGCAAGAAGCGCATGAAGATGGTGGGGAATGTCGAAATCCCTCAAGAGGCATTCATGGCCGTCTTGTCACTTGATACCGATGGTGATGACGATTAGATTGATACGATGAGGTTCGTCGCGGTTTTGCTCTTCTTCATCGATACGACACTCGAAACCGCAGAGATTTGATGCATAGTTGCACACAGTTCGGTGTGCATGATGAAAGAGAGATGGCATGCGCGCGCTACTTCGTCTGTTCTGGTTCATCACGTTAGCAATGGTGATGGTGGCATGTGCCAATCCCCTTGAGACGTTGTTTGCTGATCCTCCTGCCAAGGTCAACGACTACGTGCTCTCACGCGCTGAGTTGGATGACCGTGTTAGTCGTATCGAAATCGGGCTCCGCAAAAACCCCAACGTCACAGAGATGCCCAGCAAAGCTGAACTCGATGACTACGTCATTGAGCAGTTTGTCGTACAACACGTGATTATGAGTTTGGCCACAGAAAAGGGCATTACCACCGACAAAGCGACCGTTGATAAGCAACTCGAAGATTTTCGTGCTGCAGTTGCCCAAAGTGGTCCTGATGAATTTGATGTGGTTATCAGCGATCAACTCGGCTACGAAAATGCCAGTGATCCTGATTTCTTAGGTTTCGTGGAGTACTTCGTCGTACAAGGTAAGCTCGCAGAAACACTCGTCGACGAAGCGACGGTACGAGCGGAGATTCAAGCCGACCTCGAAGAACAATCCAAAAGCACGGAATTGCAGGCACGAGTGCAGCACATCCTCGTTGATGAAGAAGCCACTGCACAAAAAGTCATCGAATTACTCAAAGAGGGGCAAGCGTTTGGCACACTGGCCGCTGAATACTCAACGGATCCAGGGAGCAAGGACAACGAAGGCATCTATGAGTGGACTGGACGCGGGTACTACGTCGCGGAGTTCGATAAGGCAGTCTTCGATGACCTTAAGGTCGGCGAGTATACCCAAACGCCCGTCAAAACGGACTTTGGTTTTCACGTCATAAAAGTACTTGGTCGCGAAGAGCGTCCACTCTTTGATCCAGCAACCATCCCTAGCGAAATTGAAACGCGTCTGCCGTCAATGCTAGAACAACGACGATACGAGGCCTTACAAGCACTCATCGATGAAGAGCGTGCAAAGGGCATTACCGAGGCTCGAATCATCGTCCAACCTACTGCCGTTGTTGCCATCCCGACTGCGGGCATTGAGCTCGAGCCAACGCCGGTGCCGTAGGATTGTTCACCGCCAAAGGATTGGCCATGATTCACATTGTGGGGCTTGGTACATCTGGACACCTCGATAGTGGCGTCGCTGCTCTCATGCAGCAGACGCCACTGGTGTACGTACGCACCATGCATCACCCAGCAGTTGCACAAATGCCGCCTGGGTATCTGGCATTTGACCATCTGCTGATGCAGTCAGATGGCGTGCAACACATCATCGACGTACTCACATCGGCTACAGTCGACGTCGTCTATGCCGTGCCAGGACATCCGCGTTGGGGTGATATGACGGTGCATGCGCTTTTGCGGGCGCACCCCACCCAGTGTGTTGTGCATGCAGCATCGGTGCCACTCGACACGTGGGCGAATCTGGTCGGTGATACCAGTGGTGCCTGGCAAGTATGTGATGCACTCCAGTTTGTACCGATACAGGATGACCGGGTAGCGTGGTCAACCCTCCAACACCGCCAACCCTATCCATATCAACTCCTTCCCCTGCCCGTGCGGCCACATCATCATGCATGGGTCTGTAATTTGCATGACGCCACGCTGGCGACCCATGTCTACGCTCAACTGCGTGAGGCCTATGCGGAGTCGCACCGTGTGGCGCTGATTATGGGCGATCATCAGTGTGTGTGGATGCGTCTCGATGAACTACCGACGTGGTCTCAGTGGCCAGCGACGCTCTATCTTCCTGCACTTGAGGCACTCGATAATCACCGGACACCTGATGGCATTGCCTACATCATCATGCGATTGCTCGGGCCGGGTGGGTGCCCGTGGGATCACGAACAAACGCCGCAGTCATTGCGACGTACCCTGCTCGAAGAGACGTACGAGGCCATTGATGCGCTTGATCGGGGCGACGATGCCAGCCTTGTCGAAGAGTTGGGTGATGTGTTACTCAATATCCTCATGCAGGCTGAGATGGCACGTCAGGCGGGGCGATTTCGCATGGCTGATGTGTATGCACAGGTCTCGGCCAAGTTTATTCGGCGCCACCCGCATGTATTTGGTGATACGGTTGCCCAAGATACTGAGGCCGTGTTGAATAATTGGTACAAAATTAAGCAACGCGAAGCAGCGCAAACAACAACGCCACGCAGTCCACTTGCCGGTGTGCCGCTCGCATTACCCGCCTTGACCGCAACCGGCGCGCTCATCAACAAATCGAAACGCTATGGCATGCACGTTGTGGGTGCACCGGCGACGGCGCCGACCCTGGCAGCACTCGGTGAACAGCTGTTTGCCATTGCGGTGACGGCAACGCAGCATGATCTTGATGCCGAGGCCGCATTGCGTGAGATAAATGCACGCTATCGTCAGCGTGTCGATGAATTGTTTGCAACAAATGGTCATCTGAACGGTCAGACTGAGGAGTTATGGCGCGATGCCAATCCCACCCCACCAGGTACAGATTAATGTGCGCGTACGCCTACTAAAGCCACATGCGTGTGGTGGGAATACGTGGGTTGTGACCCGCGTCGGCGTTGATGTGCGGGTGCGATGCAGTCAGTGTGATCGCACGATTATGCTCCCTCGTCCGCAATTTGAACGTAAGGCACAGATTATTGTGGAGCCAGACCATGAGTGACTTGCCGTCGGTCTATGTGGTGATTGGCCAGACGGCAGTCGGCAAAACGGCGCAGTCAATCCAGCTTGCCACCTCCATCAATGCAGAAATCATCTCGGCCGATTCACGTCAAATCTATCGCCAGATGGATATCGGCACGGCCAAAGCTACCCTTGTCGAACAAGCGGCAGTACCGCACCACCTCATTAACGTGGTGGATCCTGACCAACCATTTACACTCGCCCAATATCGTGATGCCGCCTTGGCCTGCATCGCCGACATTACCGCACGTGGTAAGCGTGTGTTGGTGGTCGGTGGCACTGGCCAATATTTGGCTGCATTGCTGGAGGGGTGGACTATCCCCGAGTTGCCACCGAACGACGAACTCCGGGCGGCACTCGAGGCAGATGCAGCGCGTGACGGCGGTGCATCGTTGTACGACAGGTTACAAAGGCTTGATCCAGTTGCGGCGGCTACTATTCATGCAACGAACGTCCGACGCGTCATTCGTGCGCTTGAGGTGTGCCTCAGTACCGGTCAACCGTTTTCGGCGTTGCGCCAAACAGCGCCACTCACCTTCCGGCCACACGTCTATTGGATACAGGCCGATACGCCCACTCTCTATGCCCGCATCGATCAACGCGTTGATGCGATGCTGGAGGCCGGATTAGTCGACGAAGTAACCCGCTTAGTTGCAGCGGGGTATGATTGGCAATTACCTGCCATGTCAGGGATTGGGTATCGCGAATTTGCGCCGTGGTTTGCCGGTGAGCAGACGATTGATGAGGTGCGACAGCGCATTCAATTCAATACACATGCATTTGCCCGGCGTCAAGCCACGTGGTTCCGGCGCTTCCAGACTGTCAGGCTGCGACACACCGATTCATTGGTGGCGGTGGTGGGTGTGTGAGTAAATAAAGTTAAGAAGGAGTTTGTGGTGATGATTCGAAGCAATCTGATTGTATAAATACTGGTCAAATACAGCATCTTGAAAATTGTTATAAATTACAATAATAGTTTTTTTATTGATGCGATATTTGCGTGAAAAATTACAAAAAAATTGAGAAATTAATATGATAATCTCTAATTGTATATGGTCTATGGAGGAGAAAATGAAAAGTTTGAGTTCAATAATTCTGGTTTTATCGATAATTTGGAGTATGACCACACCATTATCGATTACAAGTATTGTTTCTGCTAATGATATGCCTGAAATATCCTCTATTTTTCGTGTAAAAATTGAAATCCAAAACACATATGCATATCAACGTTTGTCTCAGAATCAGATGCGTGTGTTTGAATACGCGAAGAATTTTTACACATATGCTGATATCCAACAGATAGCATGGTTAGCAAGTACAGGGTATAAACCACAAGAATTGGTAAGTATTCAGACACTAGGAGCACAAAATCTTCCGATTGTAGCACTTCCGCGAATGGGTTCTAGTGAGATGGTGGAATTGGCATCAAAAAACCCTTCACCCTTGCGCAAGTGGGTGGACCAAGCCGATATTCGCACATTGAGTGAGTTAGCGTCTCGTGCAGGAGTGGATAGTGATAATGATGGACTTACTAATGAGGAAGAAGCAATATGGTGTTTAAATCCTAATCGAAGAGATACAAATTTCAATTCAGTAATTGATGGGGTAGAAGTAGCACGAGCACGAGATTGGCTGGCGAATCGGCGTGAGCGTAATTCTGGACTGGGAATTCCATATCTTGTAAATTCGATTAACGTAGGTAACTGTATAGATACAGACGGTGACCAAGTACCAAACATGCTCGAATTGTTGTTAGGAATGCATCCCAACCGAGTTTCATCTGATTTAGATTTATACAGTGATTCTATTGAATTATTTGGAGATCCTTCTAATCCAAATGATATGTATTTTTCTGTTGCTAATCCAGGTCGACATCCTTTTGTCGCTGCATTTCCAAAACCAGTAATTACAGTGATTGAAAATTCAATTTTTGTGAACTTGGTTACATCCGTGAAAGTAGGAGGTAATTCAGTTACAAAAACAAGTATGCAGTATTCGTCCAAGGCATCAACAAGTGTTGATACGATAAATACTACGGTCGATGAATGGAACGGATGGCTTTCAGTACAAACTACTTCAACAAACACTGGCAGAAGAGCGAGAACACTCTCAGAAGGGAATACAGATTCATGGACAGTATATACACAAGATACGCAATCAAGCGATGGTGGTGAAGGTACAGAGTACAAAAAAGACTGGGATGTTATAGTCAAATGTATTAACGATAGCATGTTGGATAGTTCTGTGGATTGTACGGAATTTTTTAACAATTATCCGGATGGTCCACAGTCTAGTACTTCTGACCCATGTTTGTACGATGCATCTGGATGTGGTTTTGAAACATCTTGGAACGCATACGGATACGAAGAATCTTACTTTTCGAATGAACAAACATCACTTGATAGTATGGGTTTAGGTGGTGTGACTTGTGTGGGTGGGTATGAAAACGGATGTTTACCTGGCGTGTTGGTAGGGGTTGCCAATGACATACCTGAAAATTCTAGTGGAAAAAATGATCGAGGAAGTGAGCAGAGTGGAGATATTGTGGTTGTTGATGCTGTTACTGATTCAGTGATAGTTCGCGATGTTGAATTACTTGAAAATGCTCCCAATGCAATACCCACTATTAAGGTTGCTCAAGATACCAATACTGATGATATTGACACCGGAGTTGAAGTAATCACGTTTGAAGAACAGCAGATTCAAAATAATGGGCAGATTATTCCGATTACAAATTACGATAATGTTACGGCAATGAATACAAATCATGCCGCGGATTTATGGTTTACGTATAATATTCAAAATAAAGGAACTGATAGGGTCGAAAGACTTCGAAACGTAAAGTTCAATGTGTACTTGAATGATGACGAATATCCTATCACCACATATACGCTGAATCAAACGTTTAGTGACATCTTGCCAGGAGCGACGTCAAGTAATTTTACGATTCCAAGTGATCAAAAAATACCACTTACTCTTGACCAACTAAAAGCAATTGAAATTGATCCTGCATGTGCTGAAGGCGTACGAAGTGGTGTTTTGCCGATTACCACAAAATGCCCTGGTGGTCGTGTGCGTATCACCGTAGCAGATATGATTTACGATAATCAGACGAGCAATTATAATGCGGAGTCTGGTGGTGTTTTGGTGGGAATAGACGACGGAAATTTGGATGCAAATGGTAGTGTTGATTGGTATGTAATGCCCACGTGGGAACTTGCAAATAAAGATACGATAGCAGATGTCATCCAACGGTATCTGCCAATTAGGCGAAATAATAATGGCGAATTAATTGGTATTTCAACACCTAAGTTTGGCATCACAGCGCCACCTAGTGGGTGTAACAATTCGAGTATCTTTGGCACGGGTGCAAATGCAGTGCTTTGGTGTCCATTTGAACTGTCGAAAACACGCTGGATGGAGATTTTGACTGATGGTGTTGAAATCTCACGAGATATAGCGGTAACTCCAGCAAATGCGGGGTCAAAGATCATAATTAGGTTAGAGCGTGATAGCGATGATGATGGATATAGTGATGATATTGAACTTGAATATGGTACAAATCCAAATAGTTACCAACTACGGCCAACTACAGATATAGGTGCGCGTATTTCTGTGCAACGATCCGGAACGAATGCTAAAGGTAAGCTTGTTTTGGTAAATAGAGGAACATTTCCTGTATATGGTGTAAAAGCATCGGTGTTTGCTCCGAATCGTGGCATTCGAATTTCAAATAATCAAATTGGCGGCTCTGGTGTAGTGTCAGCTGGGTCAGAAATTGTTATCGGAAGTGATGCACACATAGATAAAACGACATCAAGTTGGAATGGAACAGCGAATATTCAGGTATCAGGAGTTTACAGCAGTCAACTAGATGAACGTATTACATTAACTGGATTTTGTAGTACATCGTGTCTCGTTGGAAGTCATGATACATCATTG
>CAYZZI010000062.1:0-16178 GCA_964482795.1 uncultured Klebsiella sp. | reverse complement strand
TTCCTTGAATGGTACCATCCTCACCAAAGGGGCCATGCAACACCGGAAAGACCAGGTCGAGTGCATGAACCAGTTGACGCACTTCGTGTTGTCCACGAAGGATCAACGATGGTGATGCGGTAATTTGGGCAGGGAGTACCGGCTCTTGCACATGATGCCCACCACCCGGAAGCAAATGACGTTCGGAGATTGCTTCGAGCGTTGCCAAGACATCGCCACCGGCCAACCACTGACCATCTTTGCGTATTCCGATGGGGACCACGTCATATCGTTGTGGGTCAAGGCCAGCCATTACTGCACGCGCCGATACCAGCGACACTTCGTGCTCCCCAGACTGTCCACCAAACACCACTCCAATGCGTTTTCGTTGCATCGTCAAATACTCCTTGTAGCAACGCAGTGCGTGCCAACTACCACTCTTCTCCCAACACCTGCACTTCAGGCTCGAGTGTCAGACCAAATTCGCGCATGACAACCGACTGGATATGTGCCACTATGGTGCGCACATCGGCACTCGTTGCCCCACCACGATTCACGATATAATTCGCATGCTTTTCGGAGATGATAGCACCACCGTGGGCGTATCCCTTGAGACCTACCGCCTCAATCAAACGCCCCGCTGAGTCATTTGGTGGATTCTTAAAGACGCTGCCACACGATGACCCTTGCGGCGTTTTGCTCCGGCGCAATGCAGCGGTACGTGCCATCTCGGCACCGAGGCGTTGCGGGTCATCGCGTACCAACTGCACGGTTGCAGCAACCACAATTGGACCGACATCGCCGACATGCATGCCACGGTGCATGTAAGAGGCATTCTGGCGCTTTATGGCACTCGTACGATATGCAAATGCGAGGACATCCGGGGTACGCTGTACGAGTGTCCCCGCCTGCCACATGTGCACCTCAGCAACGCTTTGTGCCATATCGCCACCATAGCAACCGGCATTGCCGTAGACCGCACCGCCAAATGTACCTGGCAAGCCCTCGGCCCAGGTTAAACCGGCCCAGCCAGCGTTGCTGAGTTGGCGGACACTGCCTGCCATGGGGGCACCGGCACCTATGGTGATGCGTGCCGCATCAGACTGCACCTCCGTGCGTATTGATGTATCACGCATACGAATCACCACACCGGGCAACCCGTTATCGCTGATAAGCATGTTACTGCCGCCACCGAGAATCCACACCGGTAACCGGTGCTGATCAGCAAACGCTAGCGCTGTGTCTAAACCAGCAGGAGAGCGCACATTGGCTACATACTGCGCCACACCTCCAATACGCCACGATGTGAGTGGGGCAAGCAGAACCGACTCCTGAATCGTCAAATCAGCGTGTGACATCTACGCGTGCTCCAATATTTTGAGGAGCTCAGATGCGACGAGTGTGCCGTCACCGGCACTCATGGTAATCACCACATCGCCCGGCTGAACACACGTTGCCAGCATAGCCACACTCTCAGTCACTCCACCACTTGCGACTACATCGGGATGATGAATCATCCCCGCTAACCACGCCGCATCAATGCCTGGAATCGCCACTTCACGGGCAGGGTAAATCGCACCCACCAAGACCAAATCTGCATCAACGAATGCGTGCCGCCACGCATCAACCAACGTTTGTGTGCGGCTGTACGTATGGGGTTGCACATAGGCGATGATACGTTGCTGCGGAAAATGGCGCCGTGCCGCAGCTAACACTGCCTTGACTTCAGTCGGATGATGCGCATAATCATCAATCACGCGCACCTGCTTGACACTGCCTTTGTGCTCAAAACGCCGACGTGCCCCACGGAATGCAGCAATGGCGTCAGCTGCACTTGCAGGATCTGCACCCGCCATAAGCGCTGCTGCATAGGCGGCCACACTATTCGAAATGTTATGGAATCCTACGAGTTGTGTTGTCAACGGACGATAGAGGCGCATCGCCAAAGAACGACGATCATAGTGCCACAACTGGTAGTGTTGATGCATTCCCTCAACATGGATGGCGCTCGCAGACCAATCAAGGGGAATGCGCGCACACGCCACGGGATTCGTGGCCAGATCTTCGTCAATACCGTACCAGCGCACATGTGGTCGATCAATGGCATTCCGCACGCCGCTATCATCACCCGAAAGCAACACACGCTCAGCACGTGGTACCTGATCAACGAACTGTCGAAATGCCGCCACATAATCGTCGAGCGTCGGGTAGATGTCCACGTGGTCAAGTTCGAGCGTGGTTACAACCGCGATATCAGGGGTCAATGCCAGAAACGTACGGTCGTATTCATCGGCCTCGATGACCAGTGGTGCATCGGGATGCCCCCAGGTGGCACTTCGTGGCAAATCAGGTATCTCTGCACCTAACACGTATCCAGGCTCAAGACCCGAATAGTGGAGTGCCAAGGCAATCATGGCACTCGTTGTTGTTTTGCCGTGCGTACCAGCAACTGCCACGATGCGTCGTTGGGTTGACCATTCACGCCACAAATCATGGCGACGCAACACGGGAATACCCCGCGCTGTAGCCGCATCGAGTTCGGGGTGTGGTGAGCGTACCGCAGAGGTCGCTAACAGCGCATCAGCGTATGGCATGCGTGATGCATCATGCCCCAGATGGATGGTCACACCACGTGCTTCAAGTGCCTGCCATGCATACCCTCGGTGGGCATCACTCCCACTCACGGTGTGCCCTTGATCCAGCAGTATATGGGCGATTGCACTCATGCCAGCGCCACCTATGCCTACGATGTGGTAGTGCATCTATCTCCTCCGCGCTATGCGTTGCAATAGGTGGGCCATGGCATCTGCGGCCTGCGGGCGCGCTAGGTTGGCCATGGCCATCTGCATTGATTGTCGTATGGTCGGTGTGGTCACCAGCGTTGTCAGCGTCGGCAGTAAATCATCCGCAATACGTGCATCACTGACCTTGATTGCTGCTCCGTGCCGTACAAGATAATCAGCGTTCTCATCTTGATGCACATACGGATACGGCACCAAAATCGCCGGTACTTGTGCGGCAGGTAATTCACCCAACACCGACGCACCGCTCCGGCAGATGGTAATGTCAGCAGCAGCAAGCGCAGCCGTCATCGTCACCACGCCATCGGCAGCCAAGTAGGCAAACAGGTGATAGCGTTGTTGCACATTCGCTGCACGCTGAGCGTGCTGACGGCGGAGTTCATCTTCATCACCCTCACGACCACAGACGTGCAAGACGTGCGCCATGGTGAGCATGTGCGATAAGAAGGGGAGAACACCATAGTTGATACTGCGTGCGCCACGACTCCCACCGTAGATCACAATCAGGAGTTCATCATCTGCGATGGCAAGTTGCTGACGTAATTGACGACCTGCATCAGGATGAATGGTGAGCCGTACCGGGTATCCGGCCACTGCAAGTTGACGGACATCCCCAGACCACGCTGCTGCATCAACGGCGGTCATGCCAAGATATGGTGCCGCATCCGGAATACTGCCAAGCGTCACGGTGGCGAGTCGCGACAAGAGTCGTACCGCCAAGCCGGGCACGACATCCGGCAAATAGATAGCACGCGGGATGCGCAAGAACCATGCCGCCACAAACAACGGCACACACACATACCCGCCCGTGCCAAAGACAGCCTCGGGTCGCTCACGTCGTAATAACGCAATCGCTTGAACGATACCGCGCATCAAACGGAGTAGATTGCGCAACAAGGCACCAGCGCCACGACCACGCACGGCAGCGGCATCTATCGCATAAAACGGCAAGGTGCTCTCTCGGCGCACCAAATCACCCTCCATGCCGTCGGGTGTACCGACATACGCAACGCGCACATTACCGGCGCGGTCGAGGGCGCTTGCTACTGCGAGCGAAGGGTAGACGTGCCCACCAGTCCCCCCGCCGGAGACCAGATACAAAGGTTTTGAATGCGTTGAATTGCTCACTGACACGCCTCGCCATGCTGACTTGATCGTGTTCGATCAAGGTATATTTCGAAATATTCAGCAGAATCCCTACTGCGACCATGCTCATCATCAGTGATGAACCACCGTAACTCAAGAACGGCAAGGTGATACCGGTGAACGGCACTAATGTTGTGACCACCGCCAGATTAATAATAGCCTGAAATACTAACCAGATGGTGAGACCAATTGCAAGAAGTGCACTAAAGGTGTTCGGCGCCGACCGGGCAATCCGAAATCCACGGTATGCCAAAAAGGCAAAACATCCCACCACAAATAATGTGCCAAAGAGACCAAATTCCTCACCGATGATGGCCAGAATTGTATCGGTGAACGACTGTGGCAACCATAAGTACTTTTGGCGCGATTGCCCCAATCCAGTGCCAAATACGCCACCCGATGCCAACGCATACAAGGCATGCAACGGTTGGAAGCCAGAGCTACTGTAGTAGGCAAACGGATCCAACCACGCATTAATACGCTCAAGACGATACGATGCCAGGGTAATCGAGACGACAAACATGATCATGCCGAGTACGGCCACGCCAATCAGGTGCAGAATATTGGCACCTGCAATAAAGTAAATCAACGCGGACATGGTGACAATCACCATCGTCGACCCCAAGTCGCGACCAACCATCACGAGTGCAGTGATTACCCCCAAAATTGCACCAAACGGCAACATGCCGGTGGTTACACTAGTCAAACGACCACCACGTCGCGATAACCAGCTCGCAAAATAGATGATGAGTGCGAGTTTGGCAAACTCCGATGGCTGAAAACTAAAAAACCCGAGGCGAATCCAACTCCGCGAATTGTTGACTTCGGTCATTTCACGCGGTAAGACAAACCCGGTCAAAAACAACAACACGATGGCGAACACCAACATGTGCAAGGCGTAGCGCCGCCAGACACGATAGTCGATGCGCTGCGCAATCAACATGCCAATCGAACCAACAATTGCAGCGAAGAGTTGGCGAAACATGTAATAAAACCCGTTATCGTGATTTACGAAGCCCTCAACGAATGATGCGCTGTAGACCATGACTAACCCAAATGGCACCATTAACCCAACACAAATCAACAACTGATAATCGGGTTGATGCTTGACGCGTTCACCATGGCTGATTGCAAGGCTACCGGTTGTCTCGCTTGTACTCATCACGTCCCCCATCAATCATCCTAAATCAACTGCAGGAATGACTGTCGCAACAACCACAAAGAGCATCACAAAAAAGACTCCCACCCCGTACCACGCCCACTGCGGTATGCGTCGCACAGGCATGAGCTCACCGTCTTCGCGCATCAGCAATTGCATGCGCGGCATCAAACAGAGCCCCGTTACCAACCCACCTATGAACCCGCCGATGTGTGCCATGTTATCAATGTTCGGTGCATTGAATCCAATACCGATATTGATGATCGCCATAAACAGAATATTCGCAATATACTGCCGTGCATCGCCACCAAATATCTTGCGATTCAACAAAAAGTAGACGAGTGCGGCACCGACCAATGAAAATACCGCCCCTGATGCCCCAACCGAAGGATTCGCCGTAAAGACATACGACGCCACACCACCGGCAAATCCACCGACAAAATAAATGAACAACCAGCGTTGTGACCCGGTCATTCGTTCGACATCTGAACCAATCGAACTAATCGCCAAGGTATTGAACAGTAGGTGCAGCACACCCCCATGCAAAAACATCATGGTAATAAATCGGTAATACTGATCGGCCGCCGCAATGAGCATATTGTCTTTGGCACCCCAGATGAGCAAGATTTCACTGATTGGCATGGTTTTGTAACGCACCCCAATCCAGTCAAGCACGGCTGGTACCAGATACACCACTATATTGATGGCCATGATGATGCGTACGGTCGGCGTACTATCCTGCCAAAAACGCTGGAGGCCACTTGTCAACGGTGATGCACTCATCATGACTCCTCAGCGCACAGTTGCGCCACAATCCGACGAAACTCTTCGCCTCGATGAAATTCATTGCGAAACATGCCGAAGCTCGCACACCCAGGCGACAACAAAATCGTTGCTGGCCGTACATCGATTGCATGGGCATGGCGAATTGCGCCATCAAATGAATCAAACACGCCAGTGATGCGGTCGCCAAGGCCAGCCTCGCACAATGCCTGTTCTAGGCGCGCAGTTGCAGTTCCCTGCAACAACACGATCTTGGCGACATGTGCATGGGCGACGGCGGCTAGTTGAGTGAAATCGAGCTTTTTGTCGGCACCACCCGCAATCCAGATAATCGGCTTCGGCATGCATTCAAGCGCTACAATCGCCGCATCTGGCATTGTTGCCGCAGTATCGTTGATGAACGTGTGCCCAGCGTGCTCAGCGACACGCTCTTGACGATGTTCGACACCTGTGAACGAACGGAGTGCGCCTGCAATCAACGCAAGTGGCATGCCATTCTGCACAGCAAGTGCCACTGCCATGGCCACATTTGCGAGATGATGACGGCCGGTCATTTGTACGTCACGGCGAGACGCCACCCGAACAACTCCATCATGGGTTGCAACGAGTAATGCATCATCGTGCCACCACGCAGATCCGACTGTACGTTGTCGTGGCTCTGCCACACCGCTCCAACAGATTTGTCCTGGCATGGTTTGTGCCAGATGCTGGAGTACTGGATCAGTATCAAGTAGCACCAACACGTCTGATGGTCGTTGATGGCGGCCAATAGCGGCTTTCGCAGCAATATATGGCTCCATGGTGCCATAACGGTCGAGATGATCGGGATGAATGTTTGTGATTGCTGCAACGTGCGGACTCAAACCTGCTCCATCAAGCCCTTCGAGCACAAATGACGACAACTCAAGAACCACCAGTGTGTCAGGCGTAATCGTGGCCAACTGTGCGAGTGCCGAAATACGCATATTGCCGGCCAGCACGGTGTCACTCCGCCAGCTCCGCAACAAATGCGCGGTTAGTGTGGCGGTGGTTGTTTTGCCTTTACTGCCTGTGATGCCGATAATCGGGGCGGGACACTGGCGAAAGAAGAGCGTCATTTCCATTTCAACTGCAGCGCCAGCAGCGCGGGCGATGGCCACATACGGAGATGTGGCTGGCACGGCCGGATTTTGTACCACAATATCACACTCAGCAAAGTCACATTCACGATGTTCACCGAGCACAAATGTAATGGGTAAATCGGCCAGTGCATCAATGGACTCGCGCAACAACTCAGGGGTACGCAAATCAGTGACGGTAACCACTGCGCCTTGCTCTGCGCAATAGCGCGCCACGCCCAGCCCACCACCGTGGACACCAAGCCCCATCACTGTTACTTTTTTGCCACGTAGTTCCATACCCCACCCCACCAAGGCGCTATTCTTGTACCGTTTGGCTCACTGCTTGGGTCGGTACCACATCTTGCTGCACAAATTGAGGCTGATCGAAGGTAAGCGCCAATGAAATACCAATTAATGACGCAATCATTGTAATCATCACAAAACGCTGGGTAATTTGTGTTTCACTCCAGCCACTCAACTCAAAATGGTGATGCAACGGCGCCATGCGGAAGAGGCGCTGTGGTGTCCCTGTTAACCGGCGCGTTAATTTGTAGTAGGCTTTTTGTGCGGCAGACGAAAGCGTCTCACCGACAAATACGATGCCGATAATCGGGAGTAACAACCACTGTTGCGACTGCAACGCGATGACTGCCAACACTGCGCCCAACGCCATTGACCCTAAATCGCCCATGAATACCTGTGCCGGATGCGCGTTGTACCACAAAAAGGCAACACAGGCACCAACAAGTGTAAAACTCAATGTCATCAAATTGGTAAACTCACCGTTGAGAAAGGCAATAACTCCATAGGCACCAAACGCAATCGCCAAATTCCATCCGGCTAGTCCATCGAGACCATCAGTAATGTTTACGGCGTTGCTGGTTGCCACAATGATGAATGCAGCAACGGGAAAGAACCAAAACCCGATATCGTATGTACCGACAAATGGAATGCGTACTAACCCTGAGTGTGCAAGACCATATGGCTGTGGCAAGTACAAGACCAAACTGATAAAGAGCGCCAAGATGATTTGAAAAGTGAGTTTGACCCCTTCGGTGAACCCGTACTGCTCTTTGGAGGATTTTTCAAGGGATAAATAGTCGTCCACTGCACCCAGAATACCGTACAAAATCATCGTAGAAATGGGCAAAAGCATGGACCAGCGATCGACCAGATTAAACGCAATCGTCAACAGCGTGACGGGCACGATAATCATCAATCCACCCATGGTCAGCGTCCCCATCTTCACGAGATGCGATGTAGGGCCATCGACGCGAATGCGTTTGGCGATTTTGTGTTGATGAAGAATGGGCAACAAGAAATGCCCGAAAATCAACGTCACCACGAACGCACCTGCTGCAAGCAATAATGCGCGCGACATGTCCTGTACCAAAAATGCACGTAGTGTTTCTTGCACGATTGACCCCTTACCTCTGTGTTGTCATGATACGCACGGACCTTCCAATACAACGTACTGGCCCCCAGTCCTGCCTATCTACGGTTGCAATGCGAACGCAACCGCCACGAACGCACACGCCATGGCAATTATCACAAAACGTTGCGTAATTTGTGGATTACTCCATCCACGCAAGCGCAAATGATGATGCAACGGCGCCATGATGAACAAGCGAACAGGTACTCCTGTGCGCCAACGCGTCCACTTGAAATACGCGATTTGGACGAACGAAGAGAGTCCCTCAACCACAAACACCGCACCGATAATCGGGAGCAACAGCCACTGTTGCGATTGCAACGCAATCATGGCCAAGATGCCACCAAGGGCCATTGAACCAAGATCACCCATGATGACCGGAGCTGGATATGCGTTAAACCACAAATAACCAGCACAAGCTCCCACCAATGTGAAACTCAACGTCATCAGGTTGGTGAACTGTCCGTTAACGAACGTGATGATACCGTATGCGGCAAATGCCACCAATAAGGTCCACCCTGATAATCCATCGATACCATCTGTAATATTAACCGAATTTACAGTGGCCCATATGATTAATGCGCCAACTGGCACAAAATAGACGCCAATATCAACAAATCCACGGAGTGGTACCCACGTAATCCCTGCATGTGCAAGGCCGTACGGTTGCGGCAAATACAACACGGCACTCGCACAGAGTGCGATCAGCATCTGCAGGATGGCCTTGACTCTTTCGGTCAATCCGTAGTGCCCAGCACGCACCGATGATAGCGAATAGTAGTCGTCAACCATGCCAAGAATGGCATAACTCACCATTACACCAAGCGGCACGAGCATGGACCAGCGATCAACCATGTTAAACACGACAGTAATGACGAAGACAGGCACCACAATCATGATGCCGCCCATGGTCAACTGACGGTATCCACGCACTTTGTCAACAGTATCACTACGTTCACGCTTCAGAATGTTTAGATAGCGCAAAAGGCGCATCCACCAGCGCCCCGTCACTAACACGAACAATGCTGAACCTGCTGCCAACAACAGGGCACGTGCTACATCAACTATTAACAGACTGCGGAGCATGTCTAGCATTACACCCTCCAGAGTGGTTTGTCACTGAGTGCCACACTACACCGCATCCACACGAATAGCCGAGACAATATCTTCCATGTGCATGGCCCGTGACCCTTTGATGAGCACACAATCACCAGGCTGAATAATTTGCTGAACAATGGGAATGGCATGTTCGGTATCAGGCGCATAGACGACATGGCGCATACCCAGACGTTCAGCCTCAGTACCTATCCACTCGCCACGGCTCCCCACCGCCACCAACACGTCAGCAGCCGTATGCGCCACTCGTCCGATCGTACGATGTGCGTCCTCTTCGATATGCCCGAGTTCGCGCATGTCACCAAGCACCGCAACACGACGTGCCTTGACGGTGGCTAGTAATTCAAGTGCAGCCTGCATCGACGTCGGTGCCGCATTGTAGGTATCATCAATGATTTGCACGTTACCCTTGCCCTGATACACCACAAACCGCACTTGCGAAATATCATGGGCTATGGCTTGTTGCACCACATCAAACGGCACGCCAACGACCTGACAAACCGCAAGCGCAGCCAACAAATTGCGCACCTGATGGAGACCAGGTGACGCAAGATGGATGGTGCCGTTGTACCGTTGACTCACCACACGGAATCGTGTCCCATTGAGACCGAGCTGTTCCACTTCAACGGCTCGCACATCGGCGAGTGCATCAAAGCCGTACGTGATGACGTGTGCCTGTGTGAGATGCGCCATCGCACGCACACGTGCATCATCCGCATTCAGAATGGCAACGCCATCCACTGGCAACGACTGTACCAGTTCGGATTTTGCCTGTGCAATCGCCTCAATACTCCCCATGCGCTCGAGGTGCGAGGGGCCAACAGTGGTGACGACGGCAATGTTTGGCGCGGCAATCTGCGCAAGCAGAGCAATTTCACCTGCAGCATACATACCCATCTCAAAAACCGCCGCACGATGATGTGCATCGATGCCCAGTGTAACGAGTGGGAGTGTTGACTCGCTGTTATAGCTCCGTGGTGTCTTGTGTGTCGGCACAAATCGCGATAGCAGCGCGGCTATCATTTCTTTGGTGGACGTCTTACCAACGCTCCCCGTAATGCCAACAACCCACGGAAGTTGGTACTGTTGACGATGCCACGAGGCCCAGCGTTGCAACGCTTGTAACGGATGGTCCACCGCCACCAGTAATATGCCATGCCATTGTGCAGGAACGTGATATGGTGCAAACACCGCCGTCCAGCCATGCTGAGCGGCCAAGTCTGTTGCACGCGTCTGATCCACCAACGCAATTGCACCGCCGTGCATAGCCACAGATGCAAGGTAATCGTGACCATCCACACGCGCACCGACAAGTGCAACAAAGACGCCACCAGGTTGCACCAACCGTGAATCAATCGTCACATCGGTGACATGCGATATGGCTATATGCGCCGGCAGAGATGGTTCTTGACGATGCTCGGGATGTTGAATGCCCCATAACAGGTCGCGCACAGCGATTCGCATCTACTCACCACCAATCACACCAGGGCGTTGCCCCTCACCAACCAATGCGTTATTGGGGGCAATGCGGTCATAGCGCATCAACTCTGCGACGATACGCCGATAGACGGGGAGCGCCGTACGGACACCCCACATGTCGTCCTGCGGACGATCAATTTTGACTAACACGGCATAGCGTGGCACCTCAATCGGTGCCATACCGACCACGGACCCGATCGTCATGCCTTCGTACCCACCATACCCATCAGGAATCGACGATGTGCCTGTTTTGGCACCAACCGTGAACCCGGGTACTAGCCAATTGGTATCGGGCTGACGCGCATTCACATAGTGATTTGCTGACCGTTGTAACATGACTCGGACGCGTTTGGCTACATCCGGTGAGATGGGGCGCCCTTGTTCGCGCGGTTCACTTACCGTACAGCTCCCCTCAACATCACAGACCTGCTGTACCACATATGGACGCATCATGACACCGTTGTTGGCCACAGTTGCAGCCATGCGCACAATCTGCAGTGGGGTTGCGCTGATGCCTTGACCAAATGAATTTGTATTGAGATTGATGGGTGTATAATTCGCACTCCCGGGCTTCCAGAATAATCCGGGTGACTCGCCGGGTAATTCGACACCCGTGAGTCGTCCAAATCCAAACCCTTCTACGGCACGGTAAAATTCGTTTTCACCCATCATTTCAGCAAATAATATCGCACCCACGTTACTCGAGTAATAGAGCACATCAGCCGGCGTAATCATGCCGTTGCCATTTGAGTCAAAATTTGCCAGATTGTAATCGTAACGCCGAATGACGCCGTTATCTTCGACCTTGACAGTTTCATCAAACGCATTGGCTTGCAAACCAGCTGCCACGGTCAATATCTTGAACGTGGAGCCTGGTTCATAGACTCCTGCCACTGCCGGATTGATGTTGTACACTTCGGGGTCAACTTTGCTGTAGTCGTTTGGATCAAACGTGGGGAAGCTGGCCATACCCAGTATGGCGCCAGTCTTGACATCCATGACAATCGCAGTTCCACCCGTTGCACCGTGACGTTCGACGGCTGAACCCAGCTCATTCTCAACCAGATGCTGGACAAACGGGTCAATGGTCAGCGTCAACTCCACACCTTGTTCGGGTTGGATGCGTTCATATGGCCGAGCCCAAATCGGATTTTGATTGATATCAACCTCTGCGGTAATCACACCATTTGAACCGCGCAACAACGTGTCAAAGGTTGATTCAACGCCGGCGATACCGACGCCGTTGAGGTTTGTGGCGCCGATGACATGCGACGCAAATTCTCCTTGCGGATAAAATCGTCGTGGCTCATAGACCAAATACAAACTACGTTCCTCGAGAATGGTGATTTTTTCGGCCATTTCGGGAGTCAACCAGCGCTTGAGTGATACCCACTCTCGGCGTGTGTCAATTAACTTGGCCAACACCTGTTCAGAGGGAATATCGAGGATGGCACCAAGTGTGACGGCGAGCCGTGCTGATTCATCTGGTGGGACCTGCTTGGGCACGACATACAAACTCTGACGCTCGACATCAAGTGCTAACACGTTCCCAAGACGATCTTTGATGACTCCTCGACTCGCAGGAACCTCGATAACCCGATTAATCTCCGCGCTGGCACGGTTTGCATACCCCTGACGGTCCAAAATCTGCACATCCGCCAGTTGCACAACGATTCGCCCTAATAATAGGAGCGTCAACGCAAAAACAGCAACCAACCGCCATGGATGCGCGAGCACGGTACGTGGCGCTTCGTCTGCCGTCAATGGACGTCCATCGTGCGAAATACTCATGGGGTCTGCTCCACCTGCTGCGATACAACGATGCGACCCTGTTCACTGCGTAACACCATGTAGTACACTTCGGTGTCTTGGACGGGTATCATCCCCGATTCGGTGGCGTATGTCTCGATGCGCGTAATTGACTGCGCATCCGCTATTTGCAATAACATCGATTTATACTCGCGCTCGAGTTTGATTTGCTCACGCAACAATTTGTCAATTTCGTGACCAGTTTGTGCGACACGCACTGTTTGTCCGATAGTGGCTAGCCCCAAAATTGCCAAAAATATCGCCGCAACAATATAGCCGCGACTGGCATCCATCTGCACATATCGACCAAGCTCCCAACGCTGCTGGCGCACCTGCTGTAATGGAAACAAATGTCGTAATGGGATGGCCATAGACAAACCTCTTTGTTCTGTACATTCACATGCGAATCATGAGCTACGGAAACAATAGTACGACAAGCTGTAGTATACCTTATTTTATGGCAACTTGTCTACGCTCAATCACGCGTAACCGGGCGCTACGGCTGCGCGGGTTACTTCGTTGTTCAGCATCACTTGCTTCACGCGGTTTGGGGGTTAATATCTCGAAATCAGCACGATCATTTTGCAGAGCCGCAGCGCGGAATGCATGTTTGACAATGCGATCCTCGAGTGAATGGAAGCTGATGATTGCCAAGCGTCCCCCCGGTGCTAGCAACCCTAATGCCTCCGGAATAACATCGGTCAAGCCGTCGAGCTCGCGATTCACTGCGATGCGCAACGCCTGGAAGGTGCGTGTCGCCGGGTGGATGCGCCCATGTCGACCACCGAGGGCGCGCGTCACCACATCAGCTAGCTCAAGGGTCCGCGTAATCGGTTGTTTGCGTCGATACTCGCACACAAACCGTGCAATGCGCCGTGAGCCACGCTCCTCACCATACAAAAAAATCAGATCGGCAAGGCGCTTTTCGTCAAGCGTATTCACCAAATCTGCAGCGGTCGTCGCACCATCGGGATCGAGACGCATGTCAAGCGGTGCATCATGTTGAAAGGAAAACCCGCGCTCAGGTGTGTCGAGTTGATACGACGAAACGCCAAGATCGAGCAAAATTCCATCAACATCATACCAGCCCTGACGCGCCACAAATCGCGCCATCTCACGATAATTACCCCGTACAAGATGGACACGCCCACCAAACGATGCTAACCGCGCCGCCGCCGTCGCCAATGCAACTGGATCCAAGTCGATACCGATGAGTTGGCTCTGGTCGTTCGCGGCAAGTAGTCCCTCGGCATGCCCCGCACCACCGAGCGTCCCATCTACATACCGCCCCCCACGAGCTGATAGTAGAAGAGAAAGGACCTCCTCGCGCATGACTGATACATGATGAAAGGTGCTCATGAATACTCGTGACTAAAACTTCAAGGTTGTCAGTTGTGCAACTAATTGATCGGTCTCGCTGTCCATCGCTGCCACAGTCTCCTGCCAACGTGCGGGCGACCAAATTTCAAAGTATTTGTTGACACCAACAATCACGACTTCGTCACCTTCGATGCTTGCATAGTCGCGCAAGTTCTGTGGGAGCAAAATACGACCCTGCTTGTCAAGCGTGAATTCAGCGGCCGCCGAAAACAACAACCGTTGCAGATTGCGTGAGTGAAGCTCGCCTGGTGGCAAATCGCTGACTTGGTCAGCCAACTTCTGCCAGGAATCCATTGCTAACCCCATCACACAGTGGTCATACCCGCGCGTAATAACAAGCCCGCCTTTTAACAACGTGCGGAACCGCGCTGGGATTGCCAGCCGGCCCTTGTCGTCTAGACTATGCTCGTATTCGCCGAGAAACATCGCGGCTCCTTACTGGTGTGGATACGCACTGAAAACCGTACGTTATCCCCACTTTCCCCCACTTATCCCCACTTGCAGTCAAATTATATGCATAAATAGGAAAATACGCAAGTAGGAAAATTATCGGCATTACAGTCAAAGCATGCTACGATGGTTGCAGATTGCATATCAGTGATGGTGCGTTGTCACACCCAGAGGTCAAACATGAGCGAACTTACCCATCTCAATCAACACGGCGAAGCGCATATGGTCGATGTCGGAGCCAAACCCGACCAAAAACGACGTGCTACCGCACGTGGTCATATCACCCTGGCACCCCATACCCTTCAATCCATTGCACAAGGTGGTATACCCAAAGGCGATGTATTGGCCGTAGCACGCATCGCCGGCATCATGGCCGCCAAAAAGACCGCTGACCTGATTCCCCTATGCCACCCTCTCGCAATCACTGCCGTAGACGTCACACTCACACCGGATACCACCGGTATCGTTGTTGAGGCCACCGTCGCTACCACCGGCAAAACTGGTGTTGAGATGGAGGCTCTCACCGCTGTGAGCGTCGCGGCGTTGACGATCTACGACATGTGCAAAGCAATTGACAAACAGATGACGATTGATGCAATACACCTCGTTGAAAAAACCAAAACTGACCTCGCATAAACAATCCCGCTCCCGCGCTTTCTCGCGCGGGAGCGGTGTGTTCGACGATATCGTCGGTATCAACGCCTTCTGATGGGCTCCTCAGGGTACGGTAGTTTGACCGGCACTGTTGCTCCCCCAGGCTATCACCGTCCCATTCGCCAATAACGCCAAAGAATGATTTGCGCCAGCAGCTATCGCCACCGCATCAACGACCGTTGCAGGCACCGTCGCTTGACCGACACTGTTGTTCCCCCAAGCTACCACCGTCCCATTCGCCAATAATGCCAATGAGTGATTCGCACCCGCCGCAACCGTTACAACATCGACAGCACTCGCTGGCACACTGCCCAACCCAAATGCACTGTTACCCCACGTGATAACGCTCCCACCCTCGGTCACCGCCAATGAATGGTTTAACCCAGCGGCTATCGCTTTTACCCCGGTTAATCCGCTCGGTATCGTTACCTGACCATAACTGTCGTCTCCCCACCCCACGACGCGCCCATCCGCCTGCAACGCTAATGAATGCATGCCCCCTGCAGCAATGGCGTTCACAGAAAGTAATGTGCTGGGGATGGAGATTTGGTTAGACGAATTGAGTCCCCAAGCAAAAACATTACCATTTATGTCAACAGCTAAAGAATGGTCACGACCAGTAGAAATTGAAACAATATCTGAAAACGTTGGTATTGAAATTTGTCCACTGTTATTTCTACCCCATCCCACCACACTTCCGTCTGCTTTCAATCCTAACGAGTGGTTTTGAGCTGCAGCGACAGCAACAAATGATCCGCTTGGTGCATTTATTTGGCCGTACGAATTACTTCCCCATGCCGTAACTGCACCATTGCGAATAACCATTGAATGGGCCAAACCAGCTGCAAGCACATGACGATTTATCGGCGTCGGCGTCGGGGTCATCGTCG
>CAYZZI010000061.1:13886-16744 GCA_964482795.1 uncultured Klebsiella sp. | reverse complement strand
AACAAACGCTTGCCCGTCCCCAACGTCAATGGATAGACCATCAACCACAATTCGTCGACCAAGTCGTGTGCGAGCAGAGTCTGCACAAAATCACTACTCCCCCACACATGAATGTCGCGCCCAGGTTGTTGTTTGAGTGCAGCGACCTGTGCAGGCACATCCCCCGCCAAAAAGACTGTCTCTTGCCAGGTGCTCGTCGTGCGTGTATGTGATGCCACGTACTTGGTAGCGGCGTTGACCTCCGGCCAAAACGTCTGATTGGGCCAATACGGCTCCCAGATATCAAACGTATACCGCCCCACCAACAAATCAAACGGCGCATGCATCTTTTTTCGCAGCGCCGCACCGAGCACGTCGTCGTCATAGCGACCAATCCACCCGCCATGTGCGAATCCACCACTGCGATCTTCATCAGGGCCACCTGGGGCTTGGATGATGCCATCCAGCGTGATGTGCTCAAGCACCGTAATCGTACGCATACCACTCTCCACACAAAAAATACACGTGCCTATAATAGCACGTATGTTCTATATTGCAATAGGCATTTTCGCCCTACTTGCCATTGCGGCCATCTGCACGACAAAATCAGACCAATGCACAATACTGGATGAATCACCACTACCGCGCCTCGATGATTTACAATACATAGCAATACAGCACAAAGGACGTATATGCCTACCACCATCTACACCGCCGATGCCTTCACCAATCGGCCGTATAGCGGCAACCCGGCCGCCGTCTGTCCGCTCACCGGCCCCGCCGACGAGGCCTGGATGCAGGCCGTCGCCCGCGAGATGAATCTCTCCGAGACAGCGTTTTTGTGGCCGCTCGCCGACGGCTGGAGTTTGCGCTGGCTGACGCCCACCGTCGAGGTCGATTTGTGTGGCCACGCCACCCTGGCCAGCGCCCACGTGTTGTGGCAGCACGGATACGCCCAGCGCGGCAGCACGTTGCGCTTTCATACGCGCAGTGGCCTGCTGACAGCAGATGAGCATGATGGCTGGATTACCCTCAACTTCCCCAACGAGGCCCCGCACGAGGTTGCGCCAATCCCGGCACTCATCGAGGCCCTCGGCGTCACACCACGCTGGGTCGGGCGTAACCGCATGGACGTGATTGCGCTCCTTGATGATGCAGCCACCGTGCGCACCCTCGCCCCCGATATGGCCGTACTGGCCACCATCGAGACTCGCGGCGTGATTGTCACGGCCCCGGGCGACCAGGATGGCGTCGATTTCGTTTCACGATTCTTCGGGCCAAACGCCGGCGTCGACGAAGACCCCGTCACCGGGTCGGCGCACTGCGGGCTCGCCCCCTACTGGGGCGCCATCCTCAACAAATCCGAGATGGTCGGGTTGCAGTGCTCGGCGCGCAGCGGGTTCGTCAAAACGACGCTCGTCGGCGATCGCGTTCTGCTCAGCGGCCAAGCGGTGACCGTGCTCAAGGGTGAACTGCTCGACTGAGCGTTTTTGCAAGCAAGATAAGGGATGTGCCACTGTGCCCACCATCGAAGCCGTGATTCGGCAGATCAACAAAAATCTGGTCCCACAGTTTGAGGATCAGCTGCGTGAGTTTTTGGTGACCCAAGACAAAGAGTGGCTGATTGACCAGATTATTCGCCTGGCGCTCGACGCCCAGAGCTTGCACGAGATGGACCGGCAACACCTGCACGCCCTCAAGTCATTTGCGCGCGCCCAACGCACCGCCCGCGTCACGCAGTTGGCCATCACCCCGGCCACGGTGGTGAACTTTTTGCAGCAGTACCATGCCATGGATCGCCAGTACCTGATTGCCAACGGCTATCTGCAGGCCGATGCGCCGGCCAAGGGCACGAGTATGATTGTGGCGCCAGCGCGCACACCGGCCGGCGACGAATTGTTGACCCACGCCAAAGACATGCTCTTCGGCTTGTTATTCGGCGACGCCGCCACCAACACGCAACTCGGGCGCACGCAGCGCAAATTGTTGACCTTCGCCTTGCCCCGCATCAAGGCGAGTGCGCTCGATTTTATGCAGGCGGCCACCGAGCTCAACGCCGCCGGCACCTGGCAAGACCCGCACAGCGTCTCCAACGATTCGCGCGCCGACAACGTCATCCTCGAGGTCGAGTACGGCGAGGTCAAGCATGAGCTGGTCAGTCAAGGCATCATTCGCTGTTTGAGTGCGATAAATAACCTCGAGGTCAACGAACAAATTTTGTATGCGCGCATGGTTGACATCGAACAAAGCACATTAATTGAATAAGCGGTGGTATGCTAGCACGTAACGAGACAAGCGGGTTTGAGGAGTAACACCATGCCTATCGATCATTTTTTGGCCGTCGATTTGGGCGCCTCCGGCGGGCGCGTCATGCTCGGGCGCTGGGACGGGTCGCGCATTTCGATTGAGCCGCTGACGCGCTTCGACAACGGCCCGACGCCCGTCCACCAGCGCCTGCACTGGGACATCTTGGGCATCTGGCGCCACATCAACGACGGCATCCGCACCCACGTCAGCCGTGGTGGCGCGCCGCTGGCCGGCATCTCGGTCGACAGCTGGGGCGTCGATTATGGCCTGCTCGACCGCACCGGGCAACTCCTCGGCAATCCGACCTGCTACCGCGATCACCGCACCGACGGCATGATGGATCAGGCGTTTGCACGTGTCAGCAGCGACCGCATCTTCGCCACCACCGGCATTCAGTTCATGCAGTTCAACACCCTCTACCAGCTGTTGAGCATGCGCCTAAGCAACGACCCACACCTCGCGTTGGCCGACAAACTCCTGCTCATCCCCGATTTGCTCCACTACTGGATGTCGGGCGTGGCCGCTGCCGAGTACACCAACGCCTCGACCACCCAGATGCTCGACTGCCACAC
>CAYZZI010000061.1:8324-13786 GCA_964482795.1 uncultured Klebsiella sp. | reverse complement strand
GGCACCTGGAGTCTGATGGGCATGGAGATCCCAGCGCCGGTGGTATCGGCCCAGGCCCGAGCGGTCAATTTCACCAACGAGGGTGGCATTAATCAGACGATTCGGCTCCTCAAAAACATTGCGGGCCTGTGGCTCCTGCAAGAATGCCGGCGCAGTTGGCAACGCCAGGGGCACAGCTATACGTGGGAGGACTTGTTGGCCCAGGCGGCCACGGCGCCGGCATTTGTCAGCATCGTCAACCCTGACGCACCCGAGTTCCTCAACCCCGACGACATGCCCCGGGCGATTCAGGCCTACTGCGCCCGCAACCACATCCCGGTGCCCGAGAGCCACGGGGCCATTATCCGCTGTTGTCTCGAAAGCCTAGCCCTACGCTATCGCACCGTCGTCGACACCCTGCGCCAATTGACCGGCCGCGACATCACCACCATCCGCATCGTCGGCGGTGGCTCGCAGAACCAACTCCTCAACCGCTTTACGGCCGATGCCTGTAATCTGCCGGTGGTTGCCGGCCCCGTCGAGGCCACCGCGCTGGGCAACGTGCTGATTCAAGCGCTGACCACCGGCGCCATCCCCGATTTGGCCACCGGGCGCCGCATCATCGCCGAATCATACCCGCCGACCATCATCGAGCCGAGTCGTGATCGCCAAGCCTGGGATGCCCAGCTGGCCCGATTCACCACCTTGCCATAGGAGCACGACCATGACCAACGAGCAAATCTACGCCTATATTGAACGCACCATCACCGAGCGCCATTTGGCCGGTGACAAAGCGGCCCTCAATCGCTTACAAACCGCCTGTGGGGTCTTGATGGCCGCCGCCAACGATGCCGGGCAGAGTGCCATCGCCAAACAATGGCAGATTCTGGCCGCCCGGGCCGCCAACTTGGCCGAGAAGATCAACGAAAAAAGGTAATCGATGAGCACCATCACCCTCGCCGCCATCCAAGCCGCCCACGAGGCGTTGCGGCCAGTCATCATCGACACGCCCATCGTGCCCGATGACACTCTCTCAAAGCAATTGGGTGCCCGTATCTGGCACAAAGCCGAGTCGCTCCAGCGCTCCGGGTCGTTCAAGGTGCGTGGCGCCTACAACGCCATTCGCGCCCTCGACGACGACGCCCGGCGCCGCGGTGTCGTGTGCAACTCGGCCGGCAATCATGCCCAAGGGGTGGCGCTGGCCGCCCAGATGTTCGGCGTGCCCGCCGTGATTGTCATGCCCGAACATGCCCCGCTCACCAAAGTCACCGCTACCCGCGGCTACGGCGCCGAGGTCGTCTTGTCGGGCGCCACATTCGATGATGCCGGCGTCACTGCCCGCCGCATCCAACACGAGCGCGACCTGACCTTTATTCACGCCTTCAACGACACCAACGTCATCACCGGCCAAGCCACACTCGGCCTCGAGATCGTTGCTGCCCTGGCCCACGCTACCGTGGTGGTGGTACCCATCGGCGGCGGCGGCTTGATTGGTGGCATCTCGACTGCCCTACGTTTGCTCGGCTCGAAGGCCCGCATCGTCGGCGTCCAGGCCGCCGGGTGTGATGCCGTGCGCCCCTCACTCGCCGCCGGGCACCCAGTTCGCGCCGAAAGCGTACGCACCATCGCCGACGGCATCGCCGTCAAGCAACCGGGCGACCTGACGTTACCCATCATCCAACGCAACGTCGATGCCGTCGTGACCGTCGATGACGACCAAATCGCCACCGCCATCACCCATGCCGCCCGTGCGTTACACCTTGTGGTTGAGGGCGCCGGGGCTGCCGGATTAGCCGCCTTGATGGCCGGGCTCATCCCGCTCAGCAGCGACGATGTGGTGTGTAACGTCTTGTGTGGCGGCAACATCGACGCCAACTTTTTGAGTCGCGTGCTCGAGCAAACCCTGGTCCACCAAGGGCGCTACATCATGTTGCGCATCGACGTGGCTGATCGCCCCGGCAATCTGGCGCCGCTGTTGCGCGTGGTGGCCGATAGTGGCGCCAACGTGGTTGACATCTTCCACCGACGCGCCACCTGGCTCGTGCCCATCGACCGCGTCGGCATCGAGCTGATTCTCGAGGTGCGCGACCACGATCACGGTCGGCAGGTAGTAGACACCCTGCGCCAGCACGGCTACGGCGTCGAGCCGACCGGCCAGCGCACCCAAGGTGGTCTATGATCCGCCTGATTGCCACCGACATCGACGGCACCCTGGTCTGGCGCGGCGTCTTGCCCGCCCAAAACCGCCATGCGCTCCACCGCGCCCACCAACAGGGTGTGCAGGTGGTCTTGGCCACGGTACGCAAGTATTCGTCTGCCAAAGAAATCGCCGACAGCGTAGGCCTCACCTGCCCCTTGATTTGTGAGGGCGGCGCCACCATGTATGACCACACCGGCACCTGCGTCTACACCAATGCCATCGACGACGAGAGCATGCACGCAATTGCTCACACGGCTGATCGGCTCGGTATCGACGTGCTTGTCACGCACGCCGGCATCAACTACGCCACGCCCAATGCCATTCAAGAGTTAGGGAGTGCGGATCCCACCATGGTCGCTGGCATGGTGTCGATTCCGGCGGCGACGGCGCTGCCCACGTTATCGGGCATCACGCGCATCATCGTAGCCGGTGCCGAGCAGGTGCTCGTGCTTGAGCAGGCGCTTGCGGGCTTGCCGTTGCGCTTGGCCAAACACTTCCGCCGCGACGGCGTGCTCGACGACGCCGTGATTACTAGCATCAGCGCCACCAAAGAGCAGGCCGTCGCCCACTGGTGTGACCGCAACGGGCTCAACTGGCACGACGTCATGGCCATCGGCGACGCCGAGGCCGACGCCGGCATGATTCAGGCGGCCCGCATCGGCGTGGCGCCAGCCAACGCCACCGAGGCTGTCAAGGCCGTGGCCAACTGGGTCGCTCCGCTGGCCGAAGACGGCGCCGTGGCGGCGGCCGTTCAGCGCTTTGTACTTTCATCACGAGAGGATAGTGAATAATGTTTCTCAACGGCACCAAAAACGGCATAGTCGTGGGCGTACAAGCCATCAGCATTCACGGCACCATCATGTACGACGTCACCTTTCAGCTGGCCAACGAGGCCAACGTGCGCACCGCCCGTATCGGCCCCGAGGCTATCAGTGGGCAGCTGGCACCAGGCAGTAACGTCAACGTCGTCTTTTTGATGAATGTGGTCACGGCCATGCAGGTCGTGTAATTACAAGATTCGGTCGAGACTCAACAAAAACGGCAAGCCGCTTTCGATGCGGATGCGTCCCAACATCACTGCCACTTGCGGCTTGAGCGTGCCACAAAAGAGCGCCAGCGCATCGGCTTGACTCAGGTGAATCACCGCTTCGGGCTGACTGACCTCACCAAAGCCGAGGCGCACCGAGCCCCCTTCGTTGAAGCGCAACACCAACGAGCCACGCAACGCCCGCAAGGCGGTGATTTTGCCCCGGCGAATCGGCCCCACAATGAACTGACTCCCGCTCGCCTGGATAAACGTCTTGATAACCTCGTGCGTCCCACTCACGCGCACGTTGATCGGGCGATCGGTCGTGGCTACGAGTGTGGCATCAGGGCCGTCCGCGACGACCACGTGCACCTCGTGGGTATCGGTCGTTTCGAGCACAATTGTCAGGTGTACCTGGTGCTGCGCCTCGCGTGGCAACTCACTGACTGCAGCCGCGTATGCCTGTAACAACGGGGCGATTGCCGGAGCCAATCCAGCGCCCGTCGTATGTTGCCCATCACTCATGGTGTAATACTTTCTTGTAACAGCGGTACAACAACCGCTGGGTCTGGGTCAAGGGTAATCGTCATCGTCAACGGTCGCCCAGGCGGCACCGGCACTTGAAACGAGAACGGCACCTGTTGGAGTGCCACCAATTCAATCGACGATTCACCCACACCGTATTTGGTGTTCACCGCATCTGCAAACAAAATGTGTTGCAATCCGAGCGTAATGTTCTCTTGCGTGCGGTTCTCAATCGTACCACGAATTTCGAGCGTCGATCCGACACGTTGCGTACTCGTCACGTATACGGCGATGCGCTGCCCAGTTGCGTGTGGCGTCGCCGTCGGACCTGCGGGTACTGTGGCAAGCAACTCATCGAGCACCGCCAAGTCAGGAGTCGGTGCCTGCTCAAACACGGTCGTCAACGCACCGCGCTGTTGGTCCATCGACGTCAGCGCAATCAAGCCAACCCCGATGAGCAAACCCACCAACCATAACGGCACTTGATTGAGCTTCATCGTCTCCCTCCGTTGCATCACCGAATCGCTGTATTATTGTATAGTAGTTCATCACCTCATGACGCATTGCAACAACACTCACCAGCATAGTCGAGTCACACCATGCCCACCCTGTTACTCATCGGCATCACCGCCCTCATCTTCGCCATCCTCGCCACACCCGTAGCACGCCGTATCGCCCTCATGCTCGGCGTCGTTGATGCACCATCACAGCGCAAAATCCATGCCAACCCAGTGCCTCTCTTAGGTGGTGCAGCGATTTATGTGGCGTTTGTCGGGGCCTTGCTCTTGTTCGGCGAACGCTTCTACATCCGCGAACTCATCAGCATCCTGCTGGCCGCCACCCTCGTCTCACTCTGCGGGCTGGTCGACGATCGCTGGACGCTCAACGCCTACGTCAAACTCATCGGCCAAGCCAGCGCAGCAATTATCTTGCTCATCGGCGGCGTGCAGGTCAACCTCTTCGCCGCGCCATGGCTCAACTGGGCCATCACCATCGTCTGGGTCGTCGGCATCACCAACGCCACCAACCTGCTCGACAACATGGATGGCCTGTCGAGCGGGGTGGCTGTGGTCTGTGCGACGTTCTTTCTCCTCCTCGCCGCCCAAAGCGGCCAAATCCTGGTCAGTGCTCTGGCTGCAGCGCTCATTGGCGCCTGCATCGGCTTTTTGCGCTATAACCTCAACCCGGCCACCATCTTCATGGGCGACACGGGGTCGCTGTTCATCGGGCTATTACTCGCCGTACTCGGCATCAAATTACGATTCCCCACCAACCAACTCATCATCACCTGGATGGTACCACTCTGCGTCTTGGCCCTGCCCATCATCGACACCACACTGGTCACCATCTCGCGCCTGCGTCGTGGCAAAAACCCACTGACCCACGGCGGCAAAGACCACATCTCACACCGTTTGGTCGCCCTCGGTCTGACGCGCCGTGAGGCCGTGTTGACATGCTACCTGATGGCCGGCGTCGGCGGCGTCTTTGCCACCTACGTCGCCTCAGCCCGTTCATTTGATGCGTATATCGCTGCTGGGGTGTTAACCATATTGTCGATCGGCGTTATTTTCTTTTTTGAAAAACGGGCCCCGGTCGGGGCATAACACCATACGCCGTCACACACATTGGTACACTCCGATTGATTCATCCGACGCAGCCGTGCTGCGTCGCTACACCCCATCACCCCACCCGCCCCACCGTCATTGCATGCCGGCCTTTGCACCGTAGGCG
>CAYZZI010000061.1:0-8224 GCA_964482795.1 uncultured Klebsiella sp. | reverse complement strand
GCGGCCTCGCCGCCCCTTTGCATCCCTCCTTTTTTAATTGTCCGGACATACGGACAATTAATGTATAATAGTGACTGTAATGACACATACAGGAGCAGAAACATGATGTATCAACGCACCATAGATCGCGAATACACAACCGATGTCCTCGTTGTCGGATCCGGATCAGCCGGGGCAACAGCAGCAATTACTGCCGCCCAGCAGGGATGTCGGGTGATGCTCGTCGAGCGCTACGGGTTCATGGGAGGCACAAGCACACAGGTCCTTGACACCTTTTATGGATTTTATACGCCGGGGAGTGTAGCACACAAAGTCGTTGGCGGGGTACCTGACCAGGTGGTCGGGCGATTGATGGCGCGTGGGCGTGCCCTGTTGCGCCCAAACACCTACGGCGCCGGGCAGGGTATCACCTACGACCCACAATCCCTCAAAATCATCTGGGAGGAGCTGGCCGTGACGGCCGGGGTACGCCTGCTCTATCACACCACCGTCATCGACACCATCATGCGTGATTCACGGGTGGTAGGGGTGGTGGCCGTCAACAAAGCAGGCGTGTTGCGCATCAGCGCCCGCATCATCATCGATGCCTCGGGCGATGCCGATGTGGCGGTGCGGGCAGGGGCCCCATACGAAGGTGGCGATGATGGGAGCGCGATGCAATCGTTGACCACCACCTTTCAGATGATCAATGTGGATGACGCACAGGCACGTAGCGTCAGCAAAACGCAGCTCCACACCCTGATGGCCGACGCAATTGGCCAAGGATACGACCTGCCACGCAAAGAAGGCAGCGTACATATCACGCCATTTGAGGGTGTGATGGTCACTAACATGACGCGGGTGGCGCACGTCAATGCGCTCGACATCGAGGCCTTGACTGCCGCCGAGATAGAGGGGCGCCGGCAGGCCGAGCGCTACGCCCAATTTCTCATCGACTTTGTGCCGGGGTATCAACGGGCGGTACTCAACCAACTCAGTCATCAGATTGGCGTGCGCGAGACGCGCCGTATCATCGGTGCCTACCAACTCACGCGCGACGACGTCATCAATGCCCGTGATGCGAAAGACAGCATTGCGCGCTGTGGTGCACCGATTGAGGATCATCATGGCGGCAGTGACACGACATGGCACTACTTGGCCGACGGGGCAACCTACGCCATCCCCTTTCGCTGTCTCGTTCCTCAAGAAGTAACGGGTGTATTAGTCGTTGGGCGCTGTTTGTCGGCGAGTCACGATGCGCACGCCTCGGTGCGTAGCATGGGGCAGTGCATGGCCATGGGCCAAGCCGCCGGTGTCGCAGCGGCGATTGCTCAAGAGCACCATGTTGCGCCGCATCAGGTTGACGTGTTGATGCTTCAGCGTGCCATCACGCAGTGCGGTGGTATCGTATGACGCCCATTATCCGCACCGTCCGGGGCGATATCGCCCCACACGAATTAGGCATTTGTGCCATGCACGAGCATCTGCTCGGGCGACCACCAGCACCATTCGATGATGAGCAGGATTTGGTGCTTGATGACGTACAGGCCGTCCAAACTGATATACGCCAATTTCAACAGGCGGGTGGGCAGGCACTTGTTGAGATGACGCCGATTGACTATGGGCGCAACATCGTGGGATTGGCGCAGATTGCCCAAGCGTGCGATGTGCATATTGTGGCCGTGAGTGGCTTTCTCAAAGAAAAATTCGCCCGCAATTGGCTGATCGATCAATCACCACACATCCTCAGTCAACGTCTGATTACCGACATCACGCTTGGTGTCGATGGCACGCCGTATCGGGCTGGGCTCCTCAAGGCGGCCTCGAGTTTGCACCAAATAACCCCGCTCGAGCAGACAGCATTTGTCGCAGCGGCATTGGCACATCACGCCACCGGCGCCGCTATTTCGACCCATACTGAGGCGGGTACAATGGCGCATGCGCAGGTTGACCTTCTCACACAATATGAGGTGCCGGTTGAACGCATCATCATCGGTCACTGCGATCGATTACTCGATCTCGAGCACCACAAATCGTTACTCCATCGGGGTGTCACCATTGGCTACGACCAAATCGGCAAACCGAAGTATGCGTCTGATACGGTGCGGGCTGCGATGATTGCCGAGTTATGTGCCGCAGGATTCGCCCAACAACTCGTCATCTCGTGTGACATTGCGCGACGGAGCGGTCTACGCGGGTATGGGTACGACGACGCACCGAGCTACGTCCATCTCATCAGAGACTTTGTCACACGACTCCGTGAGGCCGGGGTCAGTGAGGCACACATCACGCAGATGCTTATCAGCAATCCGGTCCGTTTATTGTCAATCGGAGTATAATGACATCATCACCGATCGGGAGACTGAGGAGTTCGTATGCACGAGAGTCGTCCAATTGCTGATTTTGCCACATTTGGCACATCACCATTAGACCAACGAAGTCCTATACCGCTGTACCATCAGATTGAGGGGCACCTGCGTCAACTCATCAGGTCGGGGCAACTGCCGGCTAATACGGTCTTGCCACCCGAGCTTGAGTTGGGCACGTGGTACGGCGTGGGACGACACACGATGCGCACGGCCTTGACCAATCTGGTCAACGAACGACTTATCACGCGGCGGGCCGGGGTGGGCACCTACGTGTTGCCACAAGAAGAACGGGCGAACTTTTATCTCAACCGGAGCTTCACCCATCAAATCACGGCCATGGGCTTACGTCCACGATCGCAGGTGTTGTCGGTACACCAGGCAACCATTGACGTGAATGCACCCATCATCCTACAACGGTATCATGGGTCACCGGCACTCTTTTTGGCACGACTCCGCTACGGCGACGACATACCGATTAGTCTGCAATTCAGTACGATCATCGGACCACACAGTGAACAACTCACCAAGTTTGACTTTGGCGTGCACTCACTGTACACGGTATTACAGCACGAATACGGTCTACAAATTGACCGCATCACTCACACCATCAACGCGGTAGCTGCCGACGAGGAGCAGGCGTATCTGCTCGACGTGGCGCCGGGCACCCCGCTACTGCTTGTCAAGACGGCGAGTTACAGCGAGCAACAACAGCTCGTCGAATACACGGTGAGTTATTACCGAAGCGATCGGTACGAGTACCACACGGTAATTGCCCAATAAAAAATTGCATCGGCACATCAAACCTCGGTATACTACCCGTATTGACACAATAAGACGGGGATTATCCGTGGTACGCATCAAATCAACCCGTGACATCGCAGCGATGCGCATTGCCGGCCAACTTGTAGCCCATACCTTTGCACACATCACACCGCTCGTAACACCCGGCGTCAGCACAGCGACCCTTGATCGGGTAGCCGAGGAGTTTATCCGTGCCAACGGGGGGATTCCTGCGTACAAGGGGTATCTCGGCTTTCCAGCCACATTGTGCATCTCACCCAACAACGTGATTTGTCACGGTATCCCCGGGCCACATACGCTCAACGAAGGGGATATTGTGGGCATCGATGTTGGTGTGATTGTCAACGGCTGGTACGGCGACGCGTGTATCACGTTGCCAGTAGGGCAGATTAGCCCAGCCGCCCAACGCCTGCTCGATTGTGCGCAGTCGGCGCTTGAGGTCGGGATTGCGGCCGCCACCGTGGGCAACAAATTGGGCGATATCGGGGCGGCCATTCAGCGTCATGCCGAGGCACAGGGGTTTAGTGTGGTACGCGAGTACACCGGGCACGGCATCGGCAAGGCACTCCACGAAGAGCCAACCGTGCATCACGTGGGCCATACCGGCACTGGACTCATCCTCAAGCCGGGCATGGTCTTTACCATTGAGCCAATGATTAATGCGGGCAGTCATAAGACGCAGCTCGACAAAAAAGACAAGTGGACAGTACGCACCGCCGACGGATCACTCTCCGCACAGTTCGAACACACGATTGCCATTCATCCTGACGGGCCACAACGCCTGACTATGTGCTAAGGAATTACCTTGATGCATCTGCACCTATCACCGGACGTCCAACATGCAATCGTGCAGCGCCACCCACTCGTTGCACTTGAGAGTACGGTCATTGCCCACGGGCTCCCCTATCCGCACAACGTCGACATAGCTCGACAAATGGAGTCGGTGGTACGTCAAGGCGGAGCCACACCGGCGACCATTGGCGTGGTGGCAGGTCTTGCCACGGTCGGACTTGACGATGCCACGCTTGAGCGCTTTGCGCAGGCCAGCGACGTGCGCAAGTTGGCCCGACGAGACATTCCACTAGCCATTGCCGATGGTGCATTTGGCGCTACCACGGTCTCAGCGACGATGGCGCTCGCCCATGCTGCTGGCATCGAGGTCTTTGCGACTGGTGGAATTGGCGGAGTGCATCGTGACGCCCGCACGAGCTTCGACATCTCGGCAGATCTGACCGAGCTCGCCAAAACCCCGGTGATTGTGGTCTGTGCCGGCGCCAAGTCGATTCTGGATTTGCCGGCCACGCTGGAGTACCTCGAGACAGCCAGTGTACCAGTCTACGGACTTGGCACCAACGAGTTCCCAGCGTTCTATAGTGCACAGAGTGGCCTATCGGTCAACTATGCCGCCGACGTGGCCACCATTGCCCGCGCCTGGCGTACGCATCGAGCCCTGCACGGCGGTGGTATGATTGTGGCAGTGCCCCCCCCGGCAGATGTCGCCTTACCTGCTGACCAGATAGAACAGTCCATTCAGGTGGCGCTAGCACACGCAGCCGCAGCAGGTATACGCGGCCAAGCAGTGACGCCGTTTTTGTTGAGTGCCGTGGCCAAGGCCACCAGTGGCGAGAGTATGCGCACCAATATGGCGCTCCTGGCAAACAATGCTCGGGTCGCAGCGGCAATAGCCGTTGCACTTCATCACATCATCTGAGGAGTATCATGTCACCCAAAAACACCAAACCGACCAAAACCACAAAGCCCGCTCCCACGAAGAAGCCTGTTGATCACACCGTTGCCATGGATACAGCAACCATTAATCGTTCAACCGGCAACAAAGTACCACCAAAGCGCAAAGCGCCCATCAACGTGCCCCTTTATGCCGGTGTGATTGCCGTGATTGCGCTGGTCATCGGTCTCGTCTACACGCGCACCACCGATCGCGGATTGCCGAGTGAAACCCAAAAAATCCCAGATTCGGGTCCGAGTCTGCATCTCGAAAGCGTGGATAGCCCGCTCCCTGCACCATTTACCTCAAATCCGCCGACATCGGGCTGGCACGTCGGCAACCAGACCGCACCATGGGGCATCCAGAAAACGCCGATTGACGACAAAATCACGGTACACAACCTCGAACACGGCGGTATCATCGTCCACTACAAAACATCTCTCGACGTGAACTCAGTCTCTGAATTAGAGCTCTTGGCACGCGATTTGCAACGGAGCAATCCATGCTTGATTCTGATGCCGCGTGCAGATGACCAGATGCCTGCACCGGTGGTTCTCACTGCGTGGAACCACATGCTCGAGCTCCAGAATGTGGACAGTGAGAAAATCACTGATTTCTTCAACGCACTGGTCGGGCGTGGTCCTGAGGCTGTCTGCCGCCCCATGTAGTCCAATATCCCAACACGCAGATGCGGCGCGGTCAATTGACCGCGCCGCATCTGCGTTCGCCGAACTATTTACCAGCCAAACCGCGCCACAGCCGATTCATCGGACGCAAATCACCGAGCACCGTACGTGCCGTGTTATACCCGCTTGCCGCAAAGACGCCACCACCGGGATGCATGCTCGCACCCGTCATGTACAATCCCTTAATCGGCGTCCGATAATCGGCCAGCTCGGCAATCGGACGATAGAAGAACATCTGGTCGAGCGACATTTCCACATGCATTACGTTGCCTCGCACCAGCCCGTGCAAGTTCTCAAGATCAAGCGGTGTCTGAATGTAGCGGTCAATAATCTTGCCCCGCATGTTCGGCGCATACTTGTAAAGTACCTCGAGGATACTATCCGCCACACGCTCACGCTCGTTAGCCCAGTCCATGCCGTTGGCAAGTGTATATGGGAAGTACTGTGCCCACAAGAAGACCGTGTGTTTGCCAGGCGGTGCCACCACCGGGTCAATCGCCGAGAAGGTCATGGCAATCACGGCAGGATCCTTCGACGGGTAGCCCAACGAATAATCCGCATACGCTCGACGCACATGGTCCATTGATGGGGCCAACAACTGCAAGCCGTGGTGGTTCTCATGGGCACGTCCACCCGATGGTGATGCCGTATAATCGGGCAACTCCTCGGCCGCACAACGCACCGTCATGCCAAAGCCATTGCCGACGCGAATGTTGCGGATTTTGTGGGCCAAATCGGTCGAAATATGATTCTCCCCGACCATCCCCAGCATCGTCGTTTGAATATGCGCATTCGAGATGACAATTGGTGCCGTGTAGCGCATACCATCTTGCGTCTCGACGCCTTCCACCCGATTGCCCTTTATCAAAATCTGCTTAACCGGTGCATTCAACACCACGGTGCCACCAGCTGACTGAAGGGAGCGTGACATGGCCTGCGTCAGCATGCCACTGCCACCTTTGGGGTGCATGGCGCCGCTGGTGTGCATCATGGCGTGCCAGCCAAAGAAGTCTCCAGCGCCGATTTCGTCGGGTGGTGGCCCCGACTGCGCGGCCAGCCAGGTCAGCGCAGCCCGCATCGCCTCAGATTCGAAAGTTTCGGTAATCAACTGACCATACGACGTAAAGAGCCGGCGCACCGTCTCAAGCGTGCTGGTGATGTGGCGCACCTTGGCTTGTGCCTTGGCCATCGTACCAAAGAGTCCCATTACGCTAGGTGGGTTCAAAAAGACGTCGAAGACGGCTTCATTAATGGGTCCCCAATAATCGAGGAACTTGCGATACGCCTCGGCATCGCGCGGTGAGATGCTGGCGATCGAGTTAAACGTACGTTCTTTGTCGCGATAGAACGAAATCGAGCCCGACCCATCCGGTTGAGGATAGAACGCATACGGATCCATATCGATGTACTCGAGGCCGTGTTTTTCGAGCTCAAGATCGCGTACCACTGGAGTCAGATGAATCATAATATGTGCCGACGAGCCCACGTCGATTTTGTAGCCGGGGATCACCTCTTCAGTACAAACTGCCCCGCCTACAATCCCGCGACGCTCAAGCACCAAGACGCGCAAACCGGCACGAGCCAGGTACCCAGCCGATGTCAATCCATTGTGACCACTGCCTACGATGATGACATCGTAATCGTACTTTGCCATGTCCATTACTCCCAAAAACTGGTGCACACTACCGTGTGCAGGGATGATACTTACTCCTCCACCTACCGGTCCACATTGCACACAACGCCCTAGGTCAACTTGCCTAGAGCGTTGTTGAAAGAAAAAGATGGAGCAAGAGGAGATGCGTTCTATCGGGGCTAATCGTTGCTACCACCCCGCACAGCCTGTGCATAAATCTGGGTTGTCGACAACGACGCATGGCCAAGAAGCGCTTGCACCCGACGCAAATCGACGCCGCTGGTAATCATGTGCGTCGCAAATGAATGGCGCAACATGTGCGGCGTTAGCTCGCTCACTCCCAACTCGTCAGCATACTGCTTGAGAATCAACCAGAAGCCCTGACGGGTCAGACGGCCACCCCGATGATTCACAAATAACACGTCCTCGGCACGCATATCATCACGCACCAACTGCCCGCGCGCCATGTCAAGATACTCTTCGACGGCGGTAACTGCTGATTCACTCAGTGGAATCATGCGCACTTTTTTGGCCTTACCGACGCAGTGCACCACCTTCGACTTAAGATTCACGTCACCGATGTTCAATCCCACCAGCTCGCTGACGCGCATACCAGTGGCGTAGAGCACTTCGAACATGGCACGATCGCGCATACGGTCAGCAGTGCGTGAGCGAAGTGGTAATTCCATCAATTCGTCCACTTGCACAGGTGTCAACGCACGTGGAACTTCGCGCTCAACGCGTGGCGACTCAATGGCGGTGGTCGGATCGGTTTTGACGGCTTGTATCGAGGTCAAATAGGCATAAAACGACTTCACTGCAGCAGTACGACGTGCCACCGTGGCGTTCGAGTATTTTCGTTCACGCAAAAAGAGCATAAACGCAACCACATCTTCTCGGCTCGCAACCACCACCGTCTGCACGTTGCGCTCGCGCAAAAATACCAGGTACTGCTCTAAGTCTGTACGATACGCGGATACAGTATTGGCCGTCAGGGCGCGCTCTTGCATCAAATATGCAATGAACTGCT
>CAYZZI010000060.1:0-16942 GCA_964482795.1 uncultured Klebsiella sp. | reverse complement strand
AGGGTGATTTGGCCTTGGCCAACGTGGTAGTCTACTTGGCGCAAGCGCCCAAGAGTAACGCGGTGTATGCAGCCTATAAGCAGGCGCTGCTTGATGTGGCCGAGACGCGCAATGATCCGGTGCCTCTCCACTTGCGCAATGCGCCGACCGGCATGATGAAGGGCATGGGCTTCGGCAAGGGCTATCAATATGCCCATGATGCGCCTGACGCGCAGGTCGACCAGATTCACTTCCCCGACAATCTGCGCGGGCGACGCTACTATCACCCCAGCGACCGCGGGTTCGAGGTGCGCGTCGCCGAGCGTCTGGCCTGGCGTGAATCACTCCAGAGCGTGCAAGCTGATGAATCGAGTGCGCCGCCGCCGAGTCCACGCCCCACCAAGACGGTGGCGCCCGTGGTTGATCCGCAGTCACATGCCGGCGAAGAGCCCCAACTCCCCCCTGACGAGACGATGGCGCCACCCACAGGGGCATCACGCGGGCGGCGGCGCACATAAGATACCCTGCAATCGCAGTTCGGGCGTATAATGGCGGCAATGCGGTGTGATTTGTAACCCTCAAAGGAGTCGATGCCGATGTCAGCCATCGATATGCGCAGTGCGTTTGATTTTCGTGGGCAACACGTCTTAATGAGCGGCGGCAGCGGTGTGCTTGGGCGCACCATGGTCGCCGCCTTGTTGCATCATGGGGCGCGGGTGACGTTGTTGTCGCGCCAACCCGATTTGGCCATGAATTACTTTGTTGAGCACCCACAGGCTGATCAGTTGCACTGCATCGGCGCCGATTTGAGTCAGCTCGACCAGATTCCAGTGGCTGTCGCCAAAGCCCAGGCCTTTGCGCCAATCACCATCTTGGTGAATGGTGCGGGTGGTAATCGGCCACAGGCCACGACCGGCGCTCAGCGCTTTGCCGATATCCCAGCGGCTGCCATGCACGAGGTAGTTGATGTCAATCTGTTTAGCGCCATTCAATTATCACAACAAGTTGTGCCCCACTTTGCGGCGCAGGGATCGGGCGTGATTCTCAACATTTCGTCGATTAGCACGCAACGGCCGTTAACGCGCGTCTTGACCTATTCGGCGGCCAAGGCCGGGCTTGATGCCTTTACGCGCTGGTTGGCCACGCATGTGGCGCTCGAGTATTCGCCGCAGATTCGCGTCAATGCGCTGGCGCCTGGGTTCTTTTTGACTGAGCAGAATCGCTTTTTGTTGATGGAACAAGACGGTCACACGCTCACCACCCGCGGGCAACAGATTTTGGCGCATACGCCGATGCAACGCTTCGGCACGCCCGAGGATTTGGTGGGAGCAATGTTGTGGTTGTTGTCGCCGGCAGCGGCGTTTGTGACGGGGCAAGTGATTGCGGTTGACGGCGGCTTTTCGGCATATAGTGGCGTTTAGCTGCAAAGGAGCACGGCCAGATGACGACGACACAGCTTTTGGATGATGCACAGTTAATGACTGAGATAACCGCCGGCCTCGCAGCGCGCAATTGGCGCAGTCAGCGCGTGCTGGTGCTCATCCCTGACGGGACACGCACCATGCCGATGCCGCGCTTCTTTGCGATTGTGTCGCATGCCTTGCGTACCGCTGGCGCACGCCAGCAAACTTGGATGGTAGCGCTGGGCACGCATCCGGCCATGGATGACGCCGCCCTGACGCAGTTGTTGGGCGTCGATATGGCCCACCTGCCGGCTGATGTGCAGGTTATCAATCATGCCTGGCAAGACGCCGAGACGTTGGTCAGTGTGGGGCAGATTGATGCCACAGAGATGCGAGCGTTGAGCGGTGGGCTGAGCACCGAGGCTGTCGATGTGCGCATCAATCGGGCCGTGCTCGAGCACGATCAGATTTTGATTTGTGGCCCGGTGTTCCCGCACGAGGTGGTGGGATTCTCGGGCGGCAATAAGTACCTGTTCCCCGGCATTTCGGGCCCCGATGTCATCAACGCCACGCACTGGTTGGGCGCGTTGCTGACCTCGTATGCGATTATCGGTACGCCGCATACGGCGGTGCGGGCGGTAATTGATCGTGCGGCGCAGTTGATTCCGACACCACGGTTTGCGATTTGTGCAGTGGTGACAACGGCGGGTGTGCATGGCGTCTTTGTGGATACGCCCGAGGGGGCCTGGGCGGCCGCGGCGAAGCTTTCGTCACACATCCATATGCGCTGGCTCGACAAACCAGTCCAACGCGTGATTGCGGTGCTGCCGACCATGTACGACGAGCTATGGGTGGGCTCGAAGGGCATGTACAAAAGCGAGCCGGTGGTGGCTGACGGCGGCGAGGTGGTGATTTATGCGCCGCATCTGCATGAGGTGAGCGTGGTGCACGGCAAGGTGATTCGCCAGATTGGCTATCACGTGCGTGACTACTTTTTGGCGCAGTGGGACACATTTGGCCATCTGCCCAAAGGCGTTATTGCTCATTCGACCCATCTGCGCGGTGTCGGCACCTATGTCGACGGTGTCGAGCGCCCGCGCATCACCGTGACGCTGGCGACCGGCTTGAGTCGTGCCGAGTGCGAGGCGATTAACCTCAACTACGCCGATTACCGCACCATTGATCCACAGGCCTTGGCCGATGCCAGTGACCCCGAGTGTCTGGTTATTCCGCGGGCAGGGGAGTTTTTGTATCGCCTGCGTTGACCACTGGGCACGCGGTGCACCCCTGACACCCCGATTCGGCGATGCGGTCATGCACATCGTTGATGGCCGCCGCCGCATCCCAAAAGATGTTGTGATCACCAACGAGCGCTATGATGTGCAAGCGCTCAAGCATGGCGCGCACCGCAGGTTGGACGCCGGCAATCAAAACCTGTCCGTCGCGGCTGTGGAACTCGTGAATCAACTGACGGAGCACCTCGCCGCCCATCACGTCGATCATCGGCACGCCGCGCATGCTCAAAATCAACGTATGACAATCGCGCTCTTGATGCAGTGCTGTGCGCGCTGCTGCCGCATTCCCAAAGAAGAGCGCGCCGCTGATGTAGGCCACGCGCACGCCCGGACATGCCTGCGTGAAGCGTGCATTGGGGATGCGACTTGGGTCCACTGGCACCACGCTGACCGTGGCGGCCTCGACCTCGAGTCGCACGTGGATAATCGCCGACACCGCCAGCCCAATCAAAATCGCCTCGGTCAAATCAAGTGCCGCCGTGGCTGCCGTCGTCACCACCACGCCAACCAAGGCGTGTTTGATGCGCATGTGTGCGTAGCGCCCAATGGTCGACCAGTCGATCATGTGCCACGCCGTCCACAACAACACGCCGGCCAGGCTGGCCAGTGGCACGTAGGCGATAAACTGACTCAAAAAGAAGACACACACCAATAAGACGAGCGAATGCACGATGCTGGTGATGCGGGTGCGCCCGCCACTGCGTATCGCCACCGCCGTGCGCGAGATGGCAGCGCTCGAGGGGACTCCGCCAAACCACGGTACCACCAAGTTGGCGCTGCCTTGGGCAATTAGCTCTTGGTCGGCATCGAACGGCCGCCCGCTCATGGCGGCGCCGGCGGTGCCGGTCATGAGACTTTCGATGGCAGCGAGGGCGGCAATCGACACGCCGGCGCTGATGATGTCGCTCATCTGCGCCCATGGGATGCCGTTGAGCGTCAGGTGTTCGCTGAGCAAAATCGTCGCCGGAATCTCGCCGATGACCCCCACTGGCCACGCAAATGCTGCGGCGACACCCGTCATAATCAGCATGGCCACGAGTGCATTGGGGATTTTGGGGAGCCAGCGTTGCAACGCCCAAATGAGTGCAATCGTGGCACCAGTGATGAGCAATGCATACCCATTTGGACTCGGGTGGTTGGCGAGATAGCCACTGATTTTGAGCACACTGGTATCGGCTGGTGGCGTCTGAATGCCCAACGCAGGGTCGATTTGGCCAACCGCAATAATCACGGCAATCCCGGCGGTGAAGCCGGTAATCACTGGGGTGGGGATGAACACCACGTACCGACCGAAGCGTAACAGCCCCATCATAATCAGGATAAATCCGCCAATTAATGTGGCGGTCCATACGCCAACGAGACCGGTGCGATGCAAAATAACCAGCAGCACGGCCGACATGGCGCCAGTTGGGCCGCTCATCTGGTACGACGTGCCGCCGAGGATCCCGGTGATGATGCCAGCAAGAATGGCAGTCACCAGCCCTGCGGCCGGCGTCATGCCGCTGGCAATGCCGTATGCAAGGGCGAGGGGCATGCTGACCGCAGCGACGGTGAGACCCGAGAGTAAATCGTGGCGCAAGTCGCCTTCGCTATAACCCATGAACTCTTTTTGAATCAGCGCACCAAATTGCCTAAATCTACCCATGACGCCCTCGAGTTTCTTTTTAATGGGGTGATTATACTCCTTTTGTGTCTGCTGTCGAGTGTTATGTGGGCCAACTTTCTTTATAATGAGCATCAGCAGTTGTATACATCAAAGGACGATACATGCGTACGCAGGCATCGGTGGTCATTATTGGTGCAGGGGTGATGGGGGCATCGGTGGCGTGTCATTTGGCGATGCGTGGATGCACCGATGTCGTGATTCTCGAACAGTTCGAGACCGAGATTCAAGGGAGCACGGCGCGCTCGGCCGCCGGCGTACGCCATCAATTCTCGCATGAGCTGAATGTGCGCATGTCGCAATACGGCATCGAGCGCTTCAAACACTTTCGTGATGAAATCGGCGGCGAAAGCGGCTTGCACCAGGTCGGTTATCTCTTTTTGATTAATGACCACGAGAACTGGCAGGGCTATAGTGAGGCCACTGCCATGCAAAACCGACTCGGCGTGCGCACCCAACTGCTCCAACCTGCTGACGTGCATGCCATCGTGCCCGATGTGCGTATCGACGACCTGATTGGCGCCACGTTTGGCCCCGACGACGGCTATTGTGACCCGCACGGCGTGGCGCTCGGCTATTTGACGCGCGCCCGCAGTTTGGGCGTCGAGTTGCTTCGGGCCACACCTGCTACCGGGATTGAGGTGCAGAGTGGGCGTGTGGTGGCCGTACAGACGCCACACGGCCGCATCGCCTGCGAGACGGTGATCAACTGCGCCGGATCGTGGGCTGGGCAGGCGGCGGCACTGGCTGGGCTGAACGTGCCAATCAAGCCGTTTCGGCGTAATGTCTATGTGACGCAGCCGACGGCGATTATCCCCAATCAGATGCCGCTGACGGTCGACGTGACGAGTGGGTTTTGGATGCGCAAAGAGCAGGAGAACCTGATTTTCGGTCTTTCCAAAGCCGACGAACCAGCCGGCTATAACACCAATGTGGATTGGGACTGGCTCGATACGGTGCTCGATGCTGGCTTTGACCGGTTCCCACGGCTGGGCGAAGTGCAACTGGCTGACAAGCAGTGCTGGGCCGGCGCCTACGAGATTACGCCAGATCACATGCCGATTTTGGGGCGCCACCCCGATCTGCCATCGTTCATCAATGCGGCCGGGTTTAGTGGCCACGGCATCATGCATTCACCGGCCACTGGTGTGATTATTGCCGAGGAGCTACTCGATGGCCGCGCCCATACGTTTGACATCGATCCATTGCGCATCGAGCGTTATGCGACAGGGAGTGCATTTGAGCGCAACATCATTTAATGTGCGAAACTAACGTCCTACAACGTACGGTTCTGACGCCTGCAGACTTATGCGGGCGTCAGTTATTTCGAATGCATAAACGTGCGTTGGGGTGATAAGTGAGAGTCGGCGTTGGTCAATCCATGTTATCTGCAACATCGTCAGTGATCCGAGACCGGCGCGTGTGTACACGTGATTATTCGAATCGCGCACCACGAGTTGTTGGTCAGTGATGTATGCCAAATATGCACCATCAGGAGACCACTGGGGAAGTGTACCTGCACTCATGCAGGTTGGAGTGGTGGTGTACGTAGTGGTGTTGTATGGACATAATGCATACTCAGGTGTTGATGCATTCAGCATCCAGTATTCACGTGTTAGTGGGTGTTGAATGAGTCCCGCCCAATACGTGTCATTGGGTGCAATAATGCTGAGTTGATCTGATTGTTGTTCATCAATTGTGAATAGATGGCCAAAACGCATGCACCAAAGCGTTGTATCATCAGGGGCCCAGGTCATACTATCGCAGGCATCAAATGGTCCGATCAGCTGCGATAGACGGACATCATAGATAAATGTCTCATCAGTGCGCGTGCGTATGGCAAGACGGGTATGTGCTTGGTTGGCTACTACGTGTTGGGTTGCAATGTTGGTAAGTACTTGCGTGGCATCGCCACGCTGTTGTGCAAGTTCATTGGGGGTGGGTGAATAGAGATAACGAATGATCGGAACGATTGGCACCGCGGTAGACTCCGGTGATTCTAATGTCGCAGTACTAGTGATGCTGTGCGCCGTAGCAGCTGGCAGTGGTGTGCGTTCATCGGGTTGGCGTGCCGGAGTAACCGTCGATGCGCTACAGGCAACGAAGAGTAGACAACAGAGTATCCAGACGCGCATCGACGATTCCTTTGATGTGGTATTCGGTGAACAAACGCGCTGACGCATCAATCGCCTTTACATTCTACCATTGATGTATGAGTTCATGCGCTCTGAACAGGTTTGTAGTGTTCCTTTAGCTGTTGCAAGGCCCGGCGTTTTAGTTGTTTTACGGCACCCTCACTCCGGTCAAGTGCTTTGGCGATATCGGCGAACGTCAAGTCGTCACGGTAGCGAAGCAATAAGACCTGGCGTTGTTCATGATTCAATGCAGCAAGCATGGTGCGAAATGCATCGTCGCTTTCGATTATGTGGGTATTTGGAACGGCTATTTCGGTGTCAGCAAGTGGTGCGCAGGGATGACGATCATGCCAGCGATAGGTGTCTATGATGCGGTCGCGGGCGATGCGATACATCCATGCTTCGATGGGTAATCCGCGCTCTTGGTAGCTACTTAATCCTTCAATCATTCGTAAAAACACCTCGTTGCACAAGTCTTCGGCAAGCGCATGGTCTCCGACCCGGCGATAAATATACCTACGGAGCGAATCTGCGTGTGTGTCATACAAGCCCGCAATGCGTTGTTGGTGATTCATGATGCCTCCTCCGAGTAGCAGTACCACTTCAGTATGTCAGGCGAGCATGTCCACAGCATTACCAAAATCCCCGACCTCTATCTGGTATAATGCCATAAGCGTATCATGGGGAGTACTTGATGGATGAGCGTATGATGACGGGTGGTCATGATGACCTAGTCGAGTTAACGAAGGCATGGGCAGGGACAAGTCTGGCATTTGCAATTATGCAGACTGGTGCAGCAAATTTAGCCTCAATGGTGTTTATTGAGAATTTACTGGTGGCCGCGATTGTTTGTGGTGTCGGCTTTGTGGTACATGAGCTCGCCCATCAAAAAGTTGCACAGCGATTTGGTGCCAAGGCCCACTTTGCGGCTGACAATAGTTGGTTGTTGATTTCCATTGCTCTTGCATTCACCGGATTTTTTATTGCGGCACCTGGTGCTGTATGGCACACCGGAGTCAACGATACCAAGCGTATTGGTCAGATAGCCCTCGCTGGGCCATTGTCGAATTATATTCTTGCCGTCATCTTTTTGTTGATATATCCGCTTATCTACGTTGTCGGCCTTGATTTTGATCTCTTTTTGACCATTTGTATGGTTGGATTTTCATTTAATGCGTGGATCGGCTTATTCAATCTTATTCCACTTGGCCCCTTCGACGGCACCAAAATACTAGCCTGGTCACGTCTGGTATATGGAGTGATGGTTGTGGTAGGTGTAGTCATGGCGTTCATTCTCAATCGTCAAGAGTTTTTCATCACCGTGTGGGGCTGGATGGTCGGTTTGTTTTTGGGGTAAGTCTATAGATGTGTCATTGCACATGTGAAATACAGGACAAAGGAAGCGTATGCGTACGACATTAATTGCCGGTAATTGGAAGATGCATAAGACTATCGCCGAGGCGATTGCGCTTACCGACGCCCTGAGCGCCGGCCTTGCCGATTTGCCCGCCGACCGACAGGTAGTCATCTGTCCGACCTTTACTGCACTCGCCAGCGTGGCTGCTCGCCCACGGAGCGGCATTGCCATTGGCGCTCAAAACGTCTATCCAGAGGCCCAAGGTGCCTACACCGGCGAGATTGCTCCCGGCATGCTCAAAGAAATCGGTTGCCAATACGTGATTATTGGTCATAGCGAGCGCCGTCAGCTCTTCGGTGAGACCGATGCCATGGTGGCCCGCAAAGCTGCAGCCGTGCTCGACGCTGGGATGACCCCCATTGTGTGTGTCGGCGAGACGCGGGCTGAGCGTGAGTCAGGGCAGGCCGAGCAGGTCGTCCTCGGACAGGTCAATGCTGGGTTGTCGGCCTTGAGCAATCGTTTGGCCGAGATGGTGATTGCCTACGAGCCCGTATGGGCGATTGGCACCGGGCTTACCGCCACATCAGCCGATGCCCAAGCCATGCACGCCGCCATTCGTGGTGAGTTGCGCCGCATGGGCGGCGATCAGGCCGATAAGGTCATTATCCAGTACGGTGGGAGCGTCAAGCCCGACAACGTCGATGAGCTGATGGCCCAGCCTGACATCGATGGGGCGTTGGTCGGCGGCGCTGCCTTGGTGGCCGAGAGCTTCATTCGTATTGCCAAATTTGTCAAGTAAATTGCGTTGTAGGGAGTTGGGGGTACTTGTGTGCCCCCACAGAAATAGGTGAACACACAATGACCGAAGCAGAGACGTCCCCAAATCTGGGCCCTAGCGCCTTTCCGCTGGTCGTTCTCGGCGAAATGGTCATCATGCCGCAAATGACCGTTCCGCTCCAGATTGGCCAAGGCAAATCGTTTCGCGCACTTGAAGTTGCGTGGGATTCACAGCAACCAGTGTTGCTGATTTATGTGCCCGAACACGAAATTGAACAGTACAAAAGTGGTACGCCACCGATCATGCCCAAAGTGGGAGTTATTGCTCGACTCGAAGAGTTTATCAAGTTGCCCGATGGCACCGCTCGTATCATTCTTGAGGGGTTGCAACGTGCGGTCATCGATGAATTGATGCAAATAGAGCCGTTTTATGTGGTTGCAGCCCATGGTGTCGAGGATCATGTCGTCACCAACATGGACATTGAAGCGCTGATGGAGACGGTCAAGCAACAAGTCGATGAATTCGTCGACCACTTGGGGGAAGTGCCTCCTGAGGCTGTCGCGTTTGTGCGCCGAATTGATACTCCCGGCCATCTCGCGGACATCGTCACCTATGCGCCAGCTTTTGACTTTGCAGAGCGATTAACGATTCTAACCGAACTTGATCCGGTAGAACGGCTGCGTCACACACAACGCATGTTGGCACGCCATCTTGAACTCATGAAGCTTCGACAAAAAATTCAACAAGAGACCAAAGAAATCCTGGACCAAGGGCAAAAAGAATACTTCTTGCGCGAGCAGATTCGTGTGATCCGAAGAGAACTTGGAGAGGACGACGAACTCGATGACCCAGTAGACGAACTCAAGAAGAAAATCCAGTCCATGGAAGCGCCAGAGTCGGTGCGCGATCAAGCGCTCAGCGAGTATCGTCGTTTGGCACAACAGGGTCCGGGTAGCCCAGAGGCAAGTGTTATCCGAAACTACATTGAGTGGCTACTGAATCTGCCTTGGAAGTTGGAAGATTTGGCGACCATTGAGATACAGCGTGCGCATCAGGTACTTGATGAAGATCATTTTGGTCTTGAAAAAGTCAAAGAGCGCATCCTCGAGTATATCGCCGTGCGCAAGTTGGTAGGTGCAAATATGCGCTCGCCCATCTTGTGTTTGGTGGGGCCGCCGGGAGTCGGCAAAACCTCACTTGGGCGCTCGATTGCCCGCGCACTTGACCGCAAGTTTGTCCGTATGAGCCTCGGTGGCGTACGTGACGAGGCTGAGATTCGTGGCCACCGGCGCACCTACATAGGTGCTATGCCCGGGCGTATCATCCAAGGAATGAAGACGGCTAAGTCGCGTGCACCGGTGTTCGTACTCGACGAAATCGACAAAGTTGGGCAAGATTTCCGTGGTGATCCTACGTCGGCTCTTCTTGAAGTGCTTGATCCCGAACAGAACTCGACCTTTGCAGACCACTATCTCGAGGTGCCCTTCGATTTGTCGCAGGTCGTGTTTGTGGCTACGGCCAATCAGCTCGATACCATTCCTGCGCCGCTCCGCGACCGCATGGAGATTATCGAAGTTAACGGGTATACCGAAGAAGAGAAGTTGGGCATTGCGACCCGCTTCTTGTTGCCCAAGCAGTTGACGGCACATGGTCTGACCGCTGACACTTTGACAATAAGTGATGACGCAATCATGCGAATTATTCGTACGTATACGCGAGAGTCGGGCGTGCGATCGCTTGAGCGTGAGGTGGCCGCAATTTGTCGTAAAGTAGCACGCCGAGTTGCTGAGACAGGCGAAACGACGTTGACGCATGTTGATGCCGATCAGGTGCCCGATTATTTGGGTGTCGAGCGCTTTAGCTTTGGTTTGGCTGAGGTCGCCGATGAAGTTGGCGTGGCAACGGGTGTAGCCTGGACGTCGGTCGGTGGCGAGACGTTGACCATCGAGGTTCAACTCGTCAAGGGGAAGGGAGCAATCCAACTGACGGGGCGACTTGGTGACGTAATGAAAGAGTCCGCACATGCTGCGATGACATATGCACGTGCACAAGCACCAACGTGGGGTATTGAGAGTAGCTTCTTTGATGAGCACATCTTTCATGTTCACATCCCAGAAGGTGCGGTGCCCAAAGACGGGCCGTCAGCTGGTATCACGTTGACAACGGCGCTTATCTCAGCGATCACCGGCAAAAAAGTCCGTCGCGATGTGGCAATGACTGGTGAAGTCACATTACGTGGCAAAGTCTTACCGATTGGTGGCCTCAAAGAGAAGACACTCGCAGCACATCGTGCAGGCATCAAGACGTTTGTGTTGCCACAGGGCAATGCAAAAGATATCGCCGAGTTGCCACAGCGCATCCGCGACGAACTTGTGTTGATTCCGGTCTCGTCGATGGACGAGGTACTTACGATTGCGTTGATTGACTAAATAACCCCCAGTACACGTGCATGTACCAGGGGCTAGAATCGTGGTGCGCCGACAGGCGCATCACGATTTTTTGCTACCAAACAACAAAATTCCACCGATAATCAGCGCAATAGGCAAGGCCCATACCCAAATTCGTGGTCCAAATACGAGTGTCACAAGTAAATATGCGCCGATGAGCATTAAGATTCCACCCACCATGGCACGACGTTGACTGACTCCGCGGTTATCAAATTGATTCGGATACACGATGGTACCCTCTGGCTCAATTGGCATAATAAACCAGAGCACAAAGTAGGCGAGCACCCCTGTGCCAAATCCGATGACAAGCATCAAAAAAATCAATCGTACGAGCCAAGCTTCGATTCCGAGCCCGCGTGCGATGCCACTTGCAACTCCTGCAACCATGGCCTCGTTGCGACTGCGATAAAATCGTGTATGTACATTCATTCCATACCTCTTAAGTCAATTCACCGTACCCACATGCATTTTGACGCCATGTGGTTCGCTTATGTTGCACGGTATGACTCGGGCAAATGAATGACCATAAGTTTTATTTCGGTCATCTCTTCGATTGCATAACGCACCCCTTCACGCCCGAAACCCGATTGCTTGACACCACCATAGGGCATAGGGTCGAGACGCCACGTAGGCATGTCATTGATGATAACGCCGCCGACTTCGAGGGCATCGTACGCATGATAGATGCGACCAACATCGTGGGTGAATACGGCCGCTTGCAATCCAAAATCGCTCTGATTGACCAGTGTTATTGCTTCAGCAAATGTGTCGTATGCGGTGACGGTGACTACCGGTGCAAATACTTCGCGACAGCAAACATTGAGTGAAGGATGGGCATCACTGATGATTGTTGGTTCGACGATGCCGTCACGCACGTGACCACCGGTTAGAAAGCGTGCTCCTGCAGCACGTGCTTCATCAAACCACTGCGCCAAACGTTGTGCTTCGTGATGGCTGATGAGCGCGCTTAAATCTGCCTGTTCATCTAATGGGTGCCCAATCCGTAACCGGTTGACACCGGCTACAAGATGTGAGACGAATTCATCATAGCGGCTGCGTTGGACAAAAATCCGCTGCACACTGATGCAGCTCTGTCCGGCATAATTAAATCCACCAGCCACGCAACGCGCAGCCGCATCAGCGATATCAGCATCATCATGCACAATCACGCCAGCGTTGCCACCAAGTTCGAGGGTGATTCGTTTGCGTCCGACGCGTTGCTTGAGCGCCCAACCAACTGCTGGAGATCCCGTAAAGCTCAGCATTGCCAGACGATCATCTTCGATGAGGGCGCTTGCATCACGGCTATTCATTGGTAAGACGCTGATGGCACCGGCTGGCCAGCCAGCCGCTACAATGAGCTCCCCGAGCATGATGGCCGCACTTGGCGTCTGGCTGGCAGGTTTGAGTACTACAGGGCATCCTGCTGCTAGCGCTGGGGCAACTTTGTGTGCGACTAAATTGAGTGGAAAGTTGAAAGGGGATATTGCGCCGATCGGACCAATCGGAAAGCGGCGCGTCATTGCGTGCCGACCTTCGCCGCCAGGCGCACGGTCGAGCCGCAAAATTTCGTCATGACTTTGACTGCATTCATCTGCAGCCGTCGAAAAGGTTGTGATTGCACGTTGCACTTCGCCACGAGCTTGTTTTATCGGTTTCCCTGCTTCAAGTGCGATAACGTGCGCAAATGCTTCACTGTGAACCTGGAGTTGTTGCGCTACAGTGCGTAATATGGTTGCGCGTTGATGTGCTGCAAGGTGCTTTGTCAGAACAAATGCGTCGTTTGCCGCACCAATAGCTGCATGCAAATGCTCCTCACTGGCACGGTGCACAATGCTGACTGGCGAGTGATCGAATGGGCAACGCACCTCATATGGTTCACCGTGTGTCGATATGCCGGCCAAGATAAATGCGCGTTCAGAGAGATTCATCACCATTACTCCGTTTCTGTGTCACCTTGTGCGAGTACCCATGTTTGATATACGGATTGTACGTCGCAGTTGCACTGTCGTTGCACCTCATCACGAAATGCTGTGCCATCTACAATTTGATACTGATATGTATCGACATAGGATAGGAGCGCCGCAAAAAACGCATCGTCTCCCGCGGCACGCCGCAGGGCATCGAGATAGAGCGCCCCTTTGGCATATGCAATAGCATTAAACGTGTAAAGCGTGAATTCGGACATCGGTTGATCAATCGGACCATCTCGGTTGCGTTTGACGAGTTCATCGTATTGTGCTTGTAATGCGGCTAGTTCACGGTTCTTGCCGACATCGCCGTAGATGCGCTCTTGATAAAGAACTTGGGCGTATGTGGCAATACTTTCGTCAACCCACGCATGTTGTTGAACGTCATTTCCTACGACATTATAAAACCATTGATGCGCAACCTCATGCGCAACGATGCGTTCAAGCAGTGGTTGATTCATAAAAATTCGGTCTTGAAGCAGAATTAGTCCAGGGTATTCAACACCATAAAATGACCGGGCATCTACGGACACAAAATCCAGCTCGTTGTATGGATATTGGCCAAATAGGCGATTAAACGTTCTTAGAGATTGTGCTGCATAACGTAGCGCTACATGAGCGGCATTGCGTTGCGTGGCGTCATGATATATGTTGATGCGCGTACCATCAACTACAGAGGTGACCACAGGCAACGTGGTTGCAACGAGCGTGAAATCGCGTTGTAATCCACTCACCAGTTGATACGTGTGTTCTTGTGCACGGCGCTGATAGTTAATCGTACTTCCTGTTCCAACAATCCGGTGCGACAGTGGTAGGGTGACCTCGACATCGTAGATGGCGATAGGTGCGTTTACGAGGTCTCCTTTGCCATCTGGTATCTCTCGGATCCACTCATTCTCCCGAAATTCTGCGACCAGCGGATACGCAGAAGCCATGCTGATTGATGTTCCATCGTCGTTAAACGCGCCGTAGAAGCGCGTCCCAGCATCAATTGGTACGACGGTGAGAAAGTCTAACGTTAATTCGATTTCGGCACCTACGGCAATTGGCTCTGCATAGTCGATACGAGCCAGGTAGTTGTCACGTTCGTAGGTGATGGTAGCACGCTGACCATTCACCGTTGGGCGATACACCGATGCCTCACCGTTGAAGTCCTTGAGGTTTGCAAAAAGTCGCACATAAATATTCGTGAGTGGCGTTGTACTTGGATTACGGAAGCGCACGTGCATCCAGCCGCGCCATCGTTGTGCCGATGGTTCAAACAGCGTGTCAAGCCGATAATGTGGCACGTCAGTGAGTGTGGTCGGGTCGCCACGATGTACCGTATGCATGGCTAATGATTGGTCGGCGTTAAGCAGATTTGCCTGTGCTAATGGTGGTTGCAAAAGTACCACCATTAGCATACAGACGGCGAGCCGTAGCACACGTGAATATTCCACAAAGTCCCCTTTGAACCAGTACGAAGCGCCTGTGACTAATACATGCCACTCATATAGAATGCAATCGACAAGCCGATGCTGCTCAACAGGATTAGTCCTGCAAAAAAGCTGCTATACCATGCCATTTGTCGCGATCGAGATGCGATGAATGCACTCAACAGATTAATCGCAGTTATTCCCACAAAGACCATAACGCCATATTGAATGATCATGGCCGTATCTGGAATGCCAAAGAAGAGCGCGTAGTCCACGGTAATAACCAACCAAGTTAGTTGCCATAGGATGTAGCTTGTGAGCGTTAAACCGCTGATGATTACCAGCATTTGCGACAGATGCTGTTGTCTCAGTTGCCATGTTGGTGCTACTCGTCCGCTAATCCAACGAATAAATGAGCGTGCTATGCGGGCGAAAAAGGCCAACAGAAGCACGACGTAGGAAATTCCTAGGATCGCCCAGGTAGCAATCACATCTTCATCGAGTTGCGCAGATTGAGCAATAAACGGCGTCACAATGATTTCGTTGGGTTCAACGAAGTTCGTACGCTGTTCTGCGACGCAACTCGTATCAAGCGTGCGTGTTGGATCTGCCCAGAACGCTTTAGCAATATCGGCGGCACACGCATTTGAAAGCATCGCCCCATGTGCACCATTTGGAATGACTATGTGGGTTGCGTCTGGGTTGTTTTGTGCGACCATATCACCAAAGATCGGCGGCGTAATCGGATCGTATCGACCAGACACAATTAACATGGGGACGTCCGTGGTAAAAGGCACTAACAAAGATGCATCGAGCGGTTTCACTTCACTCATCACACAAAGAGTAAGGCGAAACTTGGGGTCATTTTCTAGTTCACCCTCCATTGGTGGGAATAGGTTCCCTTCTGGCAAGATATAGCGCGTTTCTACAGTTGATTCTTCACTACATATGGTGCTCATGTACATCATCTCTGCCAAACTATCGTTGAACACGATGAAACTGGCAAATGTCCGAACTTGCTCAGTCTGATTGTTGGCAATTTGAGTGAGTAACAAGGGTATGTAGCGGACGATTTGGTCATCGTACATCCAATTAAATAACCACCCTTGTAGAACAAAATTATCTACACGAACTGTTTTTGTGACGGTTGAATCCGCTGGATCAGCAATCTGCCAAAATCGCGGTTCTTTGGCAAACGATGCCATGACCTCGGTGTACGTTTGCTTAAGATTCGGATATGTGGCTGCACACGTGGTTTCGTTTGCACAATCATCGAGAATGGCGGTGAATGCATTGTGTCGCGATTCATAGACACGATCATTGAAACTCACGCTGACTGGTACAACTCCGTCGATGACGAGTGAACGAATCAGCGATGGTTTGAGTCGAGTGATGTGCTGCGCCAAGAGTGACCCATATGAAACGCCATATAAATCAATCTGCTCATGTCCGAGTTGCGCTGCAATGAAAATGGTGTCGAGAGCATTTTGCCGACTATTAAATAACGAAAAATCTACACCTTCACTCCGCAAACGATCAATACACTGGTTATACGCTTCGGTGTATTGATCCATTGCAGCACCATACGAGATATCTTCACCAAGTAACGAAATGCCAAGTTCATGGGATTCAGGACAATCGAGGGCAGGCGTTGCATTTGTGGTTCCGCGTTGCTCATAAAATACAATGTCACGATCATCTGGGAGTAACGAATCCACTTTTGAAACTAAAAATGCAAACGTCTCAATGGTGTCGCCCCCTGGCCCGCCCTGCAGGAGGTAAAGTGGAGCGGCATTCGTTTCATTAACTGCCTTAATTACCATGATTGGCAGGGAGGCAGTTCCTTTGCTTGCATCATCATGGTCCAGAGGTACTTTCATCGTGCCACACTCAACAGTGCGGTCAATTGCTACGGTTGTTGTACACTCGCTTGAAATAAAATTACTTGTTTGTAGTGGAATATTAAAGGCGGGAATGAATGAGTTCAGTAGCCATACTGACAAATAAACGATGACATAATGCATAGCTATCCTTTATGGGTTCTTCGATAAGCGCAATATTCATAGTGTACTGTATCATGATGTCGCTGTCATCTCGTTCAAACGGCTTCATGCACTGTACGTTTGATGAGACGAGTGTCATCAAATACTTTGTTGCATCGAACGCATGAGGATTGTTACTCGTTTGTCGGTTTTTGGCGTGAACGCGCTGACGTTGATTTTTTACTCGAAGTTTTACTTTTGGTCGATGCGGCGAAGCGCTGTGAAGTTGTTTCCTCGTTTACTTCGTTTGAGGAGTCAGGTGTCGATGATCGTTGCTTTTTATTGGTTTGTTGTTTGTTGTACTCTTGTGCTAACTGATTATCGTTAATTACTGGTTCTGCCGCCGCACTTTGTGGTGCTTTTAATACGATGTTCAAAATGGTGGCCTCATCAAGTACAGGCAGTGGTTGCGTTTTGGCGCTATCTGATGCGTTCACATCGTAATTGGCATATAAAGG
>CAYZZI010000059.1:0-17024 GCA_964482795.1 uncultured Klebsiella sp. | reverse complement strand
CATTTTCCATTTTCCATTTTCCATTTTCCATTTTCCATTTTCCATTTTCCATTTTTCATTTCCTCACCGTCCCCTCTCCCTGCACCACCCACTTATACGTCGTCAACTCACGCAACCCCATTGGCCCGCGTACATGTAACTTTTGGGTGCTTATGGCTATCTCGGCACCAAGCCCTAACTGACCGCCATCATTGAAGCGCGTCGAGGCATTCACCATCACGGCAGTCGCATCAACGCGCCGGACAAATTCGTCGATGGATGCCTGATGTTGGCTGATAATGACCTCGGTATGGCCACCATGATCCGCAATATGATTAATTGCCTCGTCCACACCATCAACAATGTGAATCGTCGCAATTAGCGCCATGTATTCAGTGTCATAATCATCGGCACCAAGCGGTACAAGATTTGCGGTCGGATGTGGCATGCCTTGCATCAGCGCCAGCACCTCCGCATCACAGCGCAACTCAACCTGATGTGCTGTCAACGCATCAACTACGAGTGGCACCATCTGCTGAGCGGCAGCGCGGTCGATCAAGATGACGTCGAGCGAATTACATACGCTTGGGCGTTGCACGCGACCATTCACCACAATATCACGAACATACTGCGGATTCGCCGTACCATCAATATAGGCATGTACGACACCGATTCCACCGACAATCACCGGCATCGTGGCGTTTTCGACACAAAAGCGATGGAGTGCTGCACCACCACGAGGAATAACGACATCGACGTATTTGTCGAGTTTAAGCAACTGCTCAACCAGACCTCGATCGGGGTCAGTAATGGCCTGTAACGCATCAGCTGGCAAGCCGACATCGGCCAACGCACGCTGGAGCAACTGCACGATTGCATTTGACGAGTGCACGATTTCTTTGCCAGCGCGCAAAATCGCCGCGTTGCCCGACTTGAGACACAACGTGGCCACATCAAACGTCACATTAGGCCGAGCCTCATAGACCACTGCAACGACCCCCAACGGAACACGCACTTTGTGCCAGCGCAAACCATTGGGCAGTACACCGTTCTCAAACAGTTCACCGACTGGGTCAGGCAACGAAATAACCGTCAAAATGTCATTGGCAATTGCTGTCAAGCGTTGGGGATTCAGGAGCATGCGATCAAGGAGCGAGGCACGCAGACCAGCAGTCTGCGCATTGGTCATATCAATCTGATTCGCCGCCAAAATCGTCGCTTGTTCAGCTGGATCTTGCAACAACTCGGCAACACGTTGTAGTGCACGATTGCGTTGTGCAGTTGATGCATTCGCGATGTGACGCGTAGCCTTGCGCGCACGTTGAGCCATATCAAGGACGTTGACACTCATGATTCTCTCGTTTCTTCACGGGCAACAAGTACCAAATCATCACGATGCACCGCTTCGGCACCGTATTCATATCCGAGAATGTCTGCGATTGCCGTCGAGCGCTTGCCCATGATGCGACGCAGGTCCGTCGCTCCATACTGGGTCAAGCCACGTGCAATCTCACGATCACCGTGATAGATGCGTACGGTTTGACCACGTTCAAATTCACCCTCGACTGCCACGATACCTGCAGGGAGCAGGCTTTTGCCTTGATGTACCAATGCACGCGCTGCTCCATCATCGGTCACCACACGACTATTTCGCGCAGTTTCTGCCAAAATCCAACGCTTACGCCCCTCACGGCTATTGACTGCCGCAGGAAAGCGCGTACCGATGCGTTCGCCCTGCACCACCCGCACAATCACATCGGCCAACGCACCCGGTGCAATGACGACTTCCACCCCACTTTTGGTGGCCAGATCCGCCGCCTGAATCTTGGTAATCATCCCTCCGGTACCGCGACTACTCCCCGTCCCACCGGCCAGTGCATAGATGGCCGGCGTTATTTCGCTGACCTCAGTCAGCAATGTGGCGTCAGGGTTTGTGCGCGGGTCAGCGGTATACAAGCCATCGATATCAGTGGCAATCAACAACAAATCAGCATCGACCAGATTGGCCACAAGCGCTGACAAATTGTCGTTGTCGCCGACTTTTATTTCGTCGACTGCAACGGCATCGTTCTCGTTGATAATCGGCAACACGCCATGCATAAAACACGTCAGCAACGTATTGCGTGCATTAAGATACCGATTCCGATCGCTGATGTCTGCTTTGGTTAAGAGGGTTTGACCAACTGGCACGTCATACATTTCAAACATTTGTTGGTAAAGATGCATGATGTAGCTCTGACCAATTGCGGCCAGCATTTGCTTTTGGGCGATATCGCGTGAGCGACGTTGCAAACCAATGCGCTCGCGGCCTGCGGCCACCGCTCCGGACGTCACCAAGATGACGTCGTGCCCTGACTGCTTGAGTTGAGCGAGTTGACGCACAAAGTCAATCATGCGTGGACGATTAAGACGCTCACTACCTGCCGTCAATACATTCGTACCCAGCTTGACGACAACGCGCAGTGGCATGGCATGATTGAGCATAAATCCCCTTCGTGCCTATTGTACAAGGCGATATCCGACGCCCCATTCAGTCAACAACAGCCGAGGATTTCGACCCGCTGATGGCTCTATTTTGCGGCGTAAATGCCACATGTACACTTTTAAGTAATCTTGGTCGTGTTGCGAATTAGGTCCCCACACCGATCGTAGTAATACTTCGTGTGGCACAACATTTCCTGCATTTTCGGCGAGCACCGCAAGCAAGGAATACTCTGTGGGCGTCAGTTCAATTTGTGTGCCCTTGACAGTAACCCGACGGGTTTGCACATCAATTACAATATCACCCTCACCAACAACACGCAGACGCAATGACGATTGACCACGTCTGAGCAACGCACGTACTCGTGCCAGCAATTCGTCCATATCGAATGGCTTGGGCATGTAATCGTCGGCTCCACAATCAAGACCCGCCACAATGTCACGTGATTGTGTGCGTGCGGTCAACATCAAAATCGGCACCATGTTTTCGTCGCTACGAATGCGCTGGCACACCTCACGACCATCCATCTCAGGCATCATGATGTCAAGTACAATTAAATCTGGATTTGATGTGCGCAGTGTTGCTAGACATTCCGCTCCACTGCTTGCCTCGCTTACCCGGTAGCCGGCATTGCTGAAGAGCAAATTCAGCAACTTTCGCAATCCTGGTTCATCGTCGACTACCATGATTGATTGCTGATGCGTCATTTCTCTCACCTCAATCAGGGGTTCTCACGCAGACGAGTAATCAACTGAGTCACTTCATTTGCAGTGAGTGTACCCACATATACGTAGCGAATGTTTCCCTCAGTATCTAAAAAGTAGCTCACCGGAATGGGCGAAATCTGGTATTTACGTGCAATCTCGCCATCAACATCCATCACAATCGGATACGTCACGTCGAAACGATCGGCAAATTCCGCCACCGCCGCATCACCCTCAGCACCGACTGCTTCTTGGTGACGCAAATTAATGCCAACAAACTCAACACCTTGCTCTTTCAACTGCACATATGCAGCTTGAAGTGCTGGAGTTTCCTCAATACATGGCTCACACCAAGTGCCCCAAAAGTTGATAAGTACGATTTTACCACGTAATTCGTTTAATTGCAGAGAACCTCCGCCAAGACGTGGTAAATTAAACTCCGGAGCGGGGCGATTTGTTTCTGCCGCAGCTGGAATTTCTGGCGTTGCCAGACGCGCACTGACTACCCACACAATTGCCACAATCACCACACCTATTAACCCACCAATTAACACCATAAAGAGTTCTTGGCGGAGTGGTTTGGCAGGCGTGACAATCTGTGACGCTGGCTTGATGCGTAACCCGATTGAGCGGTCATAATTATCGCGCTGTACTGCATCGAGGAGCAAGTCACGCATATCCTCAAATTCGGCAATGCGCCGATTGGCCAACAGCGCCAGTTCTCCACTCGGATCATTACGAGCATCCTCACGAAAGCGGGCAACCGCTTGGTCACAAGCCGCAATTATTTCGGGTGCAGATGCATCAACAGCGATCCCCAAACGTTCATAGTACGTTTGCCGAGAATCCATGTTGTTCCATTTTTTTTGCCACATGGCATCCTCCCGAACTAGCGGTTTAGTAACCGAATCAATTTGTTTGCCTGCACGGCAAAAGGCGAATCAGCCGGCACCAACGTGTTTATGCGCTGCCACGTTGCAATCGCCTCTTCAACGCGTGGCGGTGAAGATTCGGCCAAACAATATCCAAGATTGAGGAGTACCCGTGGCTGTTCTGTGACCGGTATCTCATCAATGACTTGACGAAGCTGTTGTAACCCAGTTGTACCGAGCGCCTGGTCGCCAGTATCGTTCCCATAAAAGCACTGACTCGCACCGAGATCAGCAAGTACCACCACATCTCCAGGTCGTAATTCTAATGCTTTGCTATACGCATCGGATGCCATCTGCCAACGAGCCACACGACTCTGATAAAACGGACTCCCTGGCTGAAGTTCACGCACTACTTGCACGCTGTTGTATAGCATATTGCCATAGTCGACCCACGCCTGTGCATCTTCAGGATTATTCTCAGCAACCGCCTTAGCTGAAGCAATCGCCTGCTCAAATTGCTCGAGCGCATTTGCCTGTGCCTGCTCTGCCGTATTTGTCGGTGCTACACGCGTACCACCATCCGTTAAAAAAAACGTAGACACCACAACAATTAGTGGTAAAGTAATTGCCAAAATCAATGGTAAACGACGATTGAGGTCACTTGTCTTTTGCGCGTACTCACGCTGCAATGGTTCACTCACAAACGTATCATCGCGCTCTTGAGCAACAGCTGGCGGGAGCGGTACATAATCAAAGACTGGCTCAACCGGCTTTGGGAGTGCGCGATCAACCACCGTATGGACACCTGCATCGTACGCTGCACGCAGTGTCACATCTGAGAGAATGGCGTAGGCACGATCGAGTTCACCGAGGCGGTCTGCTGCGAGCTGGCGCAGTTCGTCACTGACATTTCCAAGATTATTCGGGTCATATGCCACACGCAAACGTTGATACGCCGCGCTAATTTCTTCCTGATTCGCATCCCGTGATAGTTGGAGGATGGAATAAAAATCTGCCATACACTTGCCTCATCTCTAGCACAGACCAAAAACCACCCCGCAGACCGGGGTGGTCAATCCTCGGTGTGCATCATGCTACGGTGATGGCATGCGAACATACCATCACCGCTATCACGTATCAATTTACACCGCAGATTCACTATCACGTCGCCACCAGACCAAACGCATCGAGACACGCTTCCACACAAGACTCGGGGTATAGCCGGATTCACGTGCACGACGGATCGTCGCAATTAAGCCACCGATCACACCGATGATAATTCCAGCCCACACCAAGACAACTCCCGGTTTAGTTGACACAGTTATGACTGCACGAGCCGGGTCAATCGGCAGATTCAATCCGCCCACACGAATAATCACACGCTTCTGCGTTGGATCAAATGCGGCCATTGACGCCGTATGACCACCTGGTAATTCAACTGGCATCTCTTGGACTGCTTTGGCTGGATCAGGCTCATCCGCCAAAATCACAATCCCAGGCATAATTTCGTACTTCTGCCCCTCATACTCAACCGTGACTGCCGCGCTAATATCCGCGTTATTGCTCTCTTCGGTTGGGACAACAAATCCATTGAACGTAATCGTGTATGGACCCACCGTCTTGGTCTGGCCTTCATTGAGATCAGCGATATTCTGGTCAAATGGTGGCTGATACTCGACCGGCGAGATGTACATGTCCTGATAAATCTCACTCCGCACGGACGGCGATGCCATCGTTGCACCCATGCGATTATTAAAGTAGAGTTGTGGCGTCGCAGGGGTAGATACCCCGTTGCGCATGACCGTTAAGTCCAACATGCCACGACCATTCGCATCCATGCGCCAACCATTAAACGTGATGTCGTAGCCGTAGATTTTCATTGACTCACCTTCAGGAATAAGCACACGCGTCTCAGGCGTAGCATACCAGGTTGAGGCAATTGCACCCACCACAAATATCATCAAGCCAACGTGCGCTAGGTATCCACCAATACGCATCCATCCACTGCGTAAGGTACGAATCACCATCACAATATTTGTTCCCACTGCAAATGCAGCGATACCGACAAATGCCGCCGACATCACGCTACGTGCCCCAAGAACAACGGCCAAACTCGTCACGATGACGGCCGCCACACCAGGCCATTTGATGGCATTCAACAGATTGCGTGGATTGGTGTCGCGCCAGCCAAGCAGAGGCCCAATGATCATGAGCATAGAGAGGATGATACCCAGCGGGGGCACTGCGGTACTGTAGAAACTACCCACTAATCCGAATCGTCCATCCTGGAACGGCTCTGCATTCATGTCGTACGTGGTACCATCATCAAGCTCAAAGACCGATCCTAATGTTGTTTGTAGTTGCTGCCCAACTCCGGGTATCGACGAGATGACGGGCATTGATGTGCCAAGACCGATAATGGTCGCCATCATGATAGTTACAAGAATCATCAACGCAAAAAAGCTATCGCGTGACAACAACTTATCCGAAAGTGCCTTGGTCGGTATATCGCGCCAGCGTACGGCTAACGTCCCAAACCCTATGAGCGCTAGCAGTGCCAAAAATGCGAACATATTCCACTTTAATCCCTCCTCCACAAATGAATGGACCGAGAAGGAAGAAAGCACGCCACTGCGTGTCAGAAACGTCGAATAGAAGACGAGAATATAGGTTGAAATTGCTAATATCATGTTGGTGCGTCGCATGCCGCCACCTGCACGTTGCACGAGTAACCCGTGAATCAACGCAGCTACGGTCAACCAAGGCACCAATGATGAGTTTTCGACAGGGTCCCATCCCCAATACCCGCCCCATCCTAATGTCTCATAGGCCCAATACCCACCAAGTAACAACGCCAATCCTAACACCGCCCAGGCTGCAATCGTCCACGGCAATGCGTCTCGTGCCCACCCATCGTAGTCACGACGCCAGAGGCCTGCCACCACATACCCGAATGGAATAGCCATCAACGCGAACCCAACAAACAGAATCGGTGGATGAATGAGCATCCAAATATTGTGAAGCGTTGGATTCAACCCTTTTCCATCGAGCGGTGGTTGACCGTCAGCAGTAACGTGCAAAATAAACGGATTGCGAATTAACATGAAAATGATCAACGCGAGTTGAATCAGCATCACCACACTTAACACGTATGGTTCAGCATGACGTGAACGCTTGACCAGAAATTGCGCAGAGATAACGCCCCACAACGTCCATATCACAAATGAACCGGGTTGCCCAGCCCAGACTGCTGCCACCCGGAAGTACGGTTCCAACTCTTTCGAGCTGTAGTTATATACGTATTCGACATCGTACCGTTGTGCCACAAACAGATAATTCAGCAGTACAACAACTGACACCACACCAACAAGCGTCATTCGCGTACCAAGCCGCCCATACATGAGCCCCTGTGTACGCCCAAACGGCACCATCAGATAGCCAATTACCGCCATTGACGCCATTGCGACCGTTGCGACAATTAACAGGGTGCCAAAAAAGTAGACTGACATGGCAAAGTCACTCTCTAGTGCGGTAGCCTAGCTGGCCGCCATTTGCTCTTGATACTTCGATGGACATTTGACCAACAAATCTTCGGCAATAAAATTGCCCGTGCGTACATCGTAGTGGCCAATGGCTACAATGCTAACTGCCTGCTCAAAGTTCGACGGCTTTGGTTCGCTGTATACCACAGGAATCATCGCACCCGTCGAATCCTGGAGCATAAACGTGAACTTGCCTTCTTCGGTGTACTCGCCCGTGCTCCCCAAGAACCCCGCCAACTGCACCGCGCGATTCGTTGAAACCGCCTCGCTTATTTGGGTCGTATACGGACGCATCGACGCGCTCAACCCATAGTAGCCAAGTACAATCGATAACACGATGATGGCGATTCCAATCATGTGAAGCGGCTTAATTTTGCTTCCAACTGCCTGCACACTGCTCATCTTAGGCCTCCTCATTGACCTGTGGTGTACGCGCCTCAACATGGGCTCGTGGTTGTGTATGAGCCGTTGGCGTTGGCCGCTCTTGTAAATAACGCTTCAACGCCTGTGCTTCACGATCAATACGCCACAAATACGCAAATACTCCTAACCACACAATCAGTGCGGCTGCCATAGCCACATAAATTGCCACTCCGGCATCGAGTAAAACGGTCATACTCGTCCCTCCCATGGTGCAAGTTGCGATTGCACGTGCAATACCGTTGCACGAATCCGATAGAGCCAAATCGCCAATGCCAAAAAGCCTATGTTACTTGCCAAAAAGACCCAGAAGGTTCGCTGATTACTCAACAATCCGGTACCGGGTGCTTGCATGTTAATTCGCGCCAAACCCTGCGCTACATTCGCATCGACTAACACCATGCGAAACTGCTGACCAGGAAATTCAGGACGGTCTCCTGGCTCACCATTCGCATCGAGTGAGGGTTCCATGATGGCAATGTCTGAAAGCCCTGGCATGCGCACTTCAATGGTGGCACGCGCTTCATCCCCGACTTGGGTGAGCGACTTCAATTTGACAACAACGTCACCAAGTTGGGCGATTTTGGCACCTTGCAAATCGAGCATAACCCCTTCACACTTGCTCCCCTGAATGAAGGCACAGTTTGGATGCAATGTACTGTCTGCCACTCGTGGTGCCACGAACAACAAAAACGGCATCGTGACGGCTGCAAACAAGTTATACACAGCAGCAAGACGCCGGCGACGCTCGACATCGTCAACCGATGAACGTAACGCAAAATATGCAGCGTAAATAAGTAACAGCACTAAAATGGTTGTCTCACGTGGGTCCCAGTTCCAAAACGTACCCCACACGACTTCGGCAAAAATCGAACCTGTCACCGTGGCAAACAGACAAAAAAGCGTTCCGACTTCAGCCGCTGCAACCGCGGAGGCATCCGCTTTGGGATCGCGGTTCCGTAAATATCTGATGCTATACCACGCAGATAACGCGTATGCAGCCGTGGTTACCCAGGCAGTCGGCACATGTACGATGATAATCCGCCCTGCCTCACCGAGGCCGACATATTGCGGAATTACCAAAAACATGGCATAAATGATTCCTGCCATCCAAAGGCCAATGGCAATTTTGCTAATGTCAGCAACGCGTTGTACCATGACTCCTCCGCACAGTATGCAGATATTTTACGAGTCATCATACCCGATGAAATCTATATGAGCAAACGGTGAGAAACCGCATTCCAACGCTCATATACAATCGCTACACAAGCACTTTACAAGCACTATATACCTGACAAAACCGTTCTGATTTGCTCAATCAAATCAGTGATATACACCATCGATTCTCAGAGTAATTACATATTTTTTGCGAATTGACTATGACTCCCAAACCGTCGCAAAGAGAAACAACGAGGTTACGAACATGGCAACAGCATATGCGACGAGTGTTTGGATGGGAGCCAATCCGCGCTCCCAGCCAAGTCCGGCCAACGCCAAGGCGGTGCCACGGACAGCCGTCACCAACATGGGGATAAGAATGGGGAGCGACAAGACGGCAAATAATGCGCCACGCGAAGACGCGCGTGCAATAATTGCTGCAACAAGCGTTGTACCCGCAACCAATGCCACAGACCCAGCCGCAAGCATGGCACTAAACATCATGGGATTTTTGACTTGCATGCGTAATAGCACAATTGCCAATAATGCAACGAGAATGGTGAGGCCAATTAACAGCAACAAATTGAATAACAGTTTACCAAGATAGACGGCGATGGGTGGGGCAGCAAGGCGGAGTGCGGCAGCCGTACGTTGCTCCTCTTCAACCACAAACACGCGCGAGAGTGCTGTAAATGCGGCAAATAGCAGGACAATCCACATCATCGCCGAGTGAATCAAAAATAGATCTGCTGAGCGGTTCATTGGCCCGAGACCAAGACTCACGGCAACCACACTACAAATCGCAAACAATGCAACCGCATTAATTGCTTGACGATTGCGCATTTCACTCCGAGCTTCACGCCAAAAAATCGCTTTGGTAGCGTGCCACAAAGATGGTTGTTTCATGCGGCCACCTCAAGTCGCATCAACAAATCAGCAAAACGTTGCTCGCGTGGATCATTGGTGGCAATAACAGTAATTCCGTGGGCACGCTGACGCATGACAACGCGCTCAAGCAAATCATGCCCTGTCTTATCGAGCATGACACTTGGTTCATCAAGGAGCAAAAGTGGCGGCTGATGGAGCAGGGCATATGCATAGCGAAGGCGGTGGGTCATCCCCGATGAGTACGTGGCCAACAAATCCGCACCGCGTCCACTCAAGCCTACCTCGGTCAAGAGCGATGCAATGTCGTCGTCACTCACGGACAAACCACGCACATCCGCAAAAAATCGTAAGTTTTCGTGACCTGTGAGTTCACGATAAAGCATCAAATCAGGTGCCATCCACCCAATTAAATGACGCATCGCCAACGGTTCATACCGTTGGCCATCAAGATGAAACCACACTTGACCGGCGTTCTGACGCTGTAATCCACAAATCACGCGTAACAGAGTGCTTTTGCCACTGCCATTGCTTCCGGTTACCACGAGCACCTGGCCAGTGGTTACGTTCAATGAAACATCAAAGAGCACCCGACGTGCCCCATAATCAAGCGTTATTTGATCGAGTTCGAGCGCCTGCATACCACCTACCCCATTCGTCTCGTGCTAGCGCCATTATGACATAGATTTGTTGCGTAATTGCTGTGTAGCCACATATTTGCACGTACACATATGATACATACAATCAGCGTTCGCATCTGTAGGTCATCAGTCACGCTTGTTTCGGTGCCACTTGCTACAACGAACATTTTCGTTATGTCATGCAATTAGCCTTCGTTGAAATATGCACACAATGACAGGTACAATATCTTCAGAAACACAGAGTGGAGATGACCACATGAAATGGTTGACCAAATCACACATCAAAGTTGGGCGCATTGGATGTGCCTGGTTGATTATGCGCTTCATTGATCACGAACCCAAATTCGTCTTCAGTGATGAGGCCACACCTGATGAGGCATTGCGTATCGGTGCCATCCTCTACCACGTCGACGGCAGTGACTACGCTCGTGAAGGCCTTGAGTCATCATTTGAAGTGTTGTTACGCAAATCGAATCTGACCAATAACCCGGCACTCGTACTGCTCGGTCAGATTGTCGGCACCGCTGACATCAAGCAGAGTCCTCACCAAAAGAGCGAAGGTGCCGGCTTTCGGGCCATCCTCGATGGCCTCGGCTGGCGCTACCCCGACGACGATGAGCGCATCCTGCGCGAGGGATTTGTGGTGTACGATGCCCTGTACCAGTGGTGTCAACGCCAAGTCGAACTCGGGCGTAACTGATAGACCGTACCTACAGAACATGCATCTATCGGCGCGAGACTAACTTTTTTGCAAAACACAACCCGCACGCGTACACATTGACTGACCGTGCATACACACACGAAGACCCGGGGCATGCGATTGCACACCCCGGGTCTTTGATGGACCGAACCTACAGAATGACGCTCCCAACACCGGCGGCAGCGACTTTTTTGGCAAAGTCGGCAAGCTCGCCACTGGCCAAACCGCGCATCCCGCTCAACACCTCGTCCAAATCCTCAGACATGTTGCTGAACGACGCCACTGCTTGATCGGTCGGGCGGTAGTTGCCTACCGAGACGGCATCGGCGATGGAGCCCAACTTGGCAAAGAGCTTGGTACCGTGGTTCATCTGTCCAGGCCAACCTGGCTTGACGTCTGGCACGGTAATCTGCTTCTCAAGTTCGAGCACCTTGGCACGCAATGCGCTGGCCTGCGCAGCCAACTCGGGGTGCGTGGCAGCCAAACGCTTGTTGAGGCCGTCGAGCTGTGCACGCGCATCGCGCATCTGGTTGAGCGCCTTGACGGCGTCGCCCGTGCGGTTGTAGATCTGCATCAGCATGTTGAACTGCGCCTCGAGATCCTCTTGGCTGGCATCACTGAAGGCATCAGGGACAATCGAGAGCGTCTGGGTGAACTTCTGCCCACCAACCGTCAACTCGACGGTGTACTGCCCGGGTGCCACCTTGGGGCCGTAGATGAGTGCGCCCGAGATGGGGTCTTTGCCGACAATCTTGGGCAACGGCTTGACGCGCATGTCCCAAATAAACCGGTTCCACCCCGCATTCGCCGTGGTGCGGCGCAAATCGTGCTTATCGTCCGACTTCTCAACCTTGGTGCCCTCAGGGCGGCTGAAGAACTCGTTGACCAGCGTCCCCTTGCTGTCATAGAAGGCCAGGCGAATCGGCTCAGCGGCCGTCTCTTTGAGCCAGTAGGTGATAATCGCACCGCGTGGTGGATTGGTGCCTGAATCGAGATAATGACGCTCGATATAGCCCTCAGGCGAGACGGTCACGATGTGGGCACACACGTCACCCAAACCGGCCATGTAGTTCTTGCCGGGTTTGCCCGAATCATCCTCGTCCTCGAACAAGGCGGCCAAGACGCGCTCAGTGGTACGTGGTGCAAACAGATGCGCCGACTGGCTACTAACAGCCGGATTGTACTGACGCAATGGCGTGATATCGTCGAGAATCCACATGGCGCGACCGTGCGTGCCACAGACCAAATCGTCGTTCTTGATAATCAAGTCGTAGATAGGCGTGACCGGCAAATTGAGCTGGAAGAGTGACCAACTATCGCCGTGGTTGAACGACACGTACAAATTAGTCTCGGTACCGGCAAAGAGCAAGCCCTTGCGCACCGTGTCCTCGCGGACAATGCGCACAAAGTGATCGCCAGCGATACCGCTGACTACCCGCACCCAGCTCTTGCCGCTGTCGGTTGAGCGGTAGATGTATGGGGCGTAGTCGTCCATCTTGTGGCGAGCAGCCGAGAAGGTAATCGTGTTGGCATCGTGAGGCGAGACCTCGATCGAGGTGACCATGGCCCACTCAGGCAAATCGCTTGGCGTCACGTTCTGCCAGCTCGCACCGTTATCGCGTGAGACGTGAATCAAACCGTCGTCACTACCTGACCACAACTCGCCGCGACGATGCGGTGATTCGGTGAACGAGAAGACGGTACAGTAGACCTCAGCACCCACTGAGTCACGGTCAATCGGGCCACCGGTGATTTGCAACTTGCTTGGGTCGTTGCGCGTCAAGTCGGGGCTGATTGGCGTCCAGCTTTGGCCCTCGTTGGTCGTCTTGAAAACCACGTTACCGGCGGCGTAGAGCACGTTCGGGTCGTGGGGTGAGAAGACGATTGGGTAAGTCCAGGCAAAGCGGTACTTGTGCGAAATAGCACCTTCACCGGTGGTTGCCTCGGGCCACGTCGTCACCAAGCGAATCTGCTTGGTGCGCTCGTCATAGCGCTGCAAACAGTTACCACCACCCGATGACGAACCAATCGCACCCAAGTAGACAATGTTGTCGTCTTTGGGGTCGACGGTGATATAACCGCTCTCACCAGTACCAGCAATCACCACGGCGCTCCAGGGGATTGAGCTGCTTGGCGTGCGGCTAGGCACTGCGAGTGAGCTGTTGTCCTGCTGCGTGCCGTAGACGCGGTATGGTTTGCGGTTGTCGACACCGATATGGTAGAACTGCGAGGTCGGCTGGTTGTAGACGCTCGTCCAGGTGGCACCGGCGTTGAATGACACATTGGCACCACCGTCGTTGCCTTGGATCATGCGACGGTTGTAGACTGGCGAAATCCACAAGTCGTGGTTGTCGCCGTGTGGCGTGTCGATTGGGTTGAAGGTATGACCGCCGTCGGTTGACTTCCAGAACGACAAGTTGTTGATGTAGACGGTGTTGGCATCCTGAGGGTCGGCGTGAATATGCATGTAGTACCACGCGCGTGAGACAAGCCACTCGTTGTCACTGACGTGCTTCCACGTATCGCCGCCATCATCTGAACGGTACAGACCAGGTGCTTCGGCATGTTGGATGAGACACCACACGCGGCCGGCTTGGGCCGGTGACGCGCTAATGCCCATCTTGCCGAGCGTGCCCTTGGGCAAACCAGGCTTGTTGGAGATATCCTCCCACGTCTCGCCGCCGTCTTTTGAGCGATATACGGCTGATCCCGGGCCACCACTTGAGATGTCCCAGAACTTACGGTGCGCCTCCCAGGTGGTGGCGTACAAAATGCGTGGATTCGTGGCATCGACGGTCAAGTCGATGGCGCCAGAATTTTCGTTGCGGTAGAGCACCTTGCGCCATGTTGCACCACCGTCGGTGGTCTTAAAGACACCACGCTCTTCGTTGGGGCCGAAAGCGTGCCCAAAGGCCGCTACCCAGACGATGTCGGGGTTGGTGGGGTGGATGCGCACTTTAGCGATGTGACGGGTGTCACTGAGGCCCATATGCTTCCAGGTTTTGCCGGCATCGGTGGAGCGATAAACGCCATCACCGTGCGATACGTCAATGCGGATGGTGGCTTCGCCCATGCCAGCCCAGACTACATTCGGGTCTGACTCGGAGACGGCGAGGGCACCAACTGATGACGTCTTGAAAAAACCATCGGAGACGTTATACCAGAACTGGCCGGCGTCATCAGTCTTCCAGACACCACCAGCACACGCCCCAAAGTAGAAGACGTTGTTGTCGTGTGGGTCACCGGCCACAGTCACTACGCGACCACCGCGAAACGGACCGATACAACGCCACTTTAAGAGTCCATCAAATTGCTCTGCCATGTTGTTTAACCTCTTCGTAAACACTGCACGCCGGAACGTGCAATGATTATACCCCAATTTCCTCGATCACCTGATTATTCTCCGGTTGGAGTCTTCTGTGCACGATAGTGGGCTACCAACGCATTGGCATGGCCATGCCCCATCTGATGGGTCGTTTTAAGTTCGTTGACCATCTCCATGTGAGCTTTGCCCTGCATCCCATCAAGGATGGCGAGCCAGTAGGCAATCGGCTGACCGTACTTCTTCTCAATTGACGGAAAGTACGATGCCGGTCCTTTGGGTTTGGTGGATTCATCTGACATAGACGCTCCTTTCGCATGAGCATGACAAGTAGCATAAACAAAAATGCTAACAACCGTACACTGTCCAACACATTTTTCTTTACAATTCACCTCCAAATATCTCAACTATCATGTCAATTGTGGCATGAATCATCATGTTCAGCCGTTCAACACTCACACATAGAGAGACTCAAATCTGTTTAATATATTACAATGACGTCCACAGATTTGTTCGCACATAGACCATGCACGTGCACAATATATGCGATTCACTCAAAGGAAAATGTATGCAGAGAACAGTCATTGTTTTCACACTCATCGTGAGTCTGCTGTTGGTTGCTTGTAGCACATCGGCGTCGACACCAACTACGAATCAATCCGCCCGTCTGAACGATGCCTGTGAGACGGCTGATGCGCGAACCACTATTGACGGAATCGAAGCGGTGTGTATGCGTAACAGTGTCGGCAATCTTGCGTGGACAGAGCCACAGCCACAACAGCAGAGCGACGGCATAGATAGCCCTTTAGCGCGCGTTGAGGGCCCATGTGAGACCGTTGATGCCCGAATGAACATTGACGGCTTGGAAGTCGTCTGTATGCGCAACAGTGCCGGTAGCTTGGCATGGCAGTCTGCAAATACACCTGATGCGCAATCCAACAATGACAAACAACCGGGAAATGGCAATCAAATGGTACAGGTGGGTATGGCGTGTGACTCACCTGGGAGCACGGTGTTCATGAACGCGCTCTATGTCTGCAAAAACGGCGCCTGGGGCTACCCGGTACCCGGTGATTTGCCGCTCACCAATGACGGCAGCAAACCAGAGTGGTACCCGTCACTCGATACACTCTCGTCGCAGCCAGAAGCCACCTGCCCTAACAGTGATATCACCTTCACCCATTCGATTCTGCCGGTCGATCAACTCGACGCCTCAATTCCCAACGGGGCCATGATCTACGACCACGTAACACCCATCGACCACGCCTATATCGGCATCAAAGCGCTCCGCAAAGCGGCCGATACCCGCACTGAGGAAGACTACTTGCCTATTGTTGCTCCGGCAGACGGCGTCATCATGAACGCGGGCAGTCTCGGGAGCCCAACGTCACATCGTGTTGTCATCAGTCACGGTTGTGGCGTCTACACGGTATACATGGTGGTCAACCGCTTGAGTGGCGCGTTGGACACTGTTGCCGACCAAGTACAGAGCCAAGGTAACCTGCAACTCGACATCCCCATCAAGGCGGGTGAGGAATTCGGTCAGCAACGCGATAACCCGCTTGACTTCAACGTGTGGGCATCTGAAAGCTGGTTGCGTGGCTTCGCCAACCCGCTTTCGTACATTTACATGGAATCGTGGAAGCCGTATACAGCTGATCCAAGTGCATTTTTCACCCCTGAGCTAGCCGTTCAGTACGCCAATATTATGCAACGTACCAGTGAGCCACGTTGGGGCAAAATCGACCACGACGTCATCGGTAGTGCGAGTGGTAACTGGTTTTTGCAGGGCACACTTGGCTATAGCGGTCATGCCATCGCTGAGTATGCTGCTGCGACTACGCCCATCCGAGGAGGCCAAGTTCAAGGCAAAAACACCTACGCCTACGGTCATCTCTCCATTGCGCCACACGAAGTGGACACCAGCAAATGGGTCTTCTCGACCGGTTGGTGGCAAGACCCGGCCGGTGATCCGCGGCAGCTCTTTTTGGTGATTGGTGATGGTCAAAAGAGCCCCGACCAACTCACCAGTGCTGACGGTGTGGTCGTCTACGGGCTCGCAGACGGCGAACGTGTTGATGCGAACGGCAAACCCATCGAGTTGGTCGCAGGTTCAATGGCCCCCATGCCCGTCGGGTATATGGTGAAGATTGGTCAATCCCGAGCAAGCGTGGCCTTGCAGGTCAACGCCGATGGCTCGTTGTCACTCGAGATTTTCCCCGATCAACCCAACGTGCAGGTTACTCAACTCAGCGAGAACAAGCGCACGTATCAGCGGTAACCACTACGCGGTAGGTATTCATCAGGCAATGATGGAAT
>CAYZZI010000058.1:3225-19465 GCA_964482795.1 uncultured Klebsiella sp. | reverse complement strand
AGACAAATTGTGCACCGCACAATCCCGCCCGACGCAACCACATCTCTAGGAGCATTATGTTTCACTTTTTCACTTCTGCAACCATCACCGTCCCTGCATCAATCATTTCACCAAGCAACGCTTTTTCGAACAACAAATCATCAGGTGCAATGAACTGGACTTGTAACTGGGGAAGAGACTCGATTAAACGCCACATCAGCGCTAATTTACTTGCCATACCACCGGTTACGTCAACTCCATATGACCCACTTGCGCCACCCATCACATGATCGATATTGCCACGATGGATCATCGGAATGCGCACTGCATCGGGGTTTTTATGAGGATCAGCAGTGTAAACGGCTGATTCACCAATCAAAATAATCTTGCGAGGTTGTAACGCCGGCACACGACAAAGCCACTGGAGCAACATTTCAGTGGATGCAATGGCACTGCCCTGAATACGGTCAAAACTGACATCACCGTGGACCACAGGAACCATGCCATAATCGAGTGCTTTGGCGATATGCGCAGTGTGCCACTCTTGCACCTGACCATTTGCGGTCTCGATGGTCGCAGATGGTTGGAATGAGATGGCCGGTACTTGTGCAGCAATGAGTGCATCAACGACTAATCGATTAAGACGCAACGCGGCTGCAGATGTTGCCGCAAATCCATACCAATCAGCATCAGCCGCCAAACCCTTGTGAATACCGTATTTGGCCGCAGCCACATGCCCAAATGATCCACTACCATGACTCAGTACAATGCGCAATCCTGGACGACGTCGTCGTGCCGTAGCAACGGCACTGGCTAATCGCTGAATAGTCTCGATATCAGCAGATTCAGCGACACGTTTGTCGGTAATCACCGATCCACCAAATTTCACAAAAATCGTCATTGTTGGCTCACACATGGACACGTCACGCGGATTTATGGCCGGAACATGAGTAACAATCCTAACACGGTAGCGCCCCACACCACAATCGACACAGCAAATGGGATGTCCTTGAGCACTAACTCCTCCGGACTCCCACCAGCCCCATGTTGATGAATGAGGTAAATGTAGCGAAAAATAGCGTAAATCACCATTGGCACCGTCAATAACATGACAGGATAGGGCTCTGTGGGCATATTTCGCGATGTAAATGTAAAGAGCGTGTATGCCATGATTGTTGCCGCAGTCACAATTGAGAGCATTTGGTCAATCATCGGGATAGAATATTCTTGGAGAATCTTACGATGGCTGACAGCCCCATCTTCGAGCAACGACAACTCGGCGCGCCGCTTACCTAATCCCAAGAAGATGGCCAACAAGCCCATGCACAACAACAACCATGGGGTGATGGCAATGTCAAGGACCAGCGCGCCAGCAATCGCTCGCAAGACGAATCCAGCGGCAATCGTAAATATGTCAACAATAACGATGTTTTTGAGAAAATACGAATAGAGCACACCCTGAATCAACAGATATGTAATGATAATTGCCATAAAGTCGAAATCACCATCTACCCACCACGCACCGGCCACCGCCACAATTAACATCACAACTGCCATCACCAATGCAAGTGGGATGGGGACGATGCCGGCTGCAACTGGCCGATTCCGCTTGCGCGGGTGCGCCCGATCCTTCTCGACATCAACGACATCATTGAGTAGATAAATACTACTCGCTGCCGCACAAAAGATAAAAAATCCTGCAACAACCGTGGCAATAGCCGAAACGTCGCGCCATAGATGCTCTTCGGAAAAGACCATTGCGCCAAATATAAAGACGTTCTTAATCCATTGATGCGGACGCATCGTCCGTATGACGCCACGGATAATCTTCAGTAGCGATGGTGGTGTGCTCATACCCACTCAATCCTCTCTTTGTCTACATCTCCATTGTAATTGACAATCGTGCACATGGATGCACATTTCGACAAATCAGAGTAGGATATACCCAAACATCATACACACGAGGATGCACATGTCACGCCTGTTAGTCGCTACGAGCAACAACCACAAACTCGGTGAATACGCCCAACTCCTCGATTTACCGCAACTCAGGTTGCTCTCGCTTCGTGATCTGCAGATTTCTGCTGATGCACCAGAGGACGGCGATACCTTCCACGCAAATTCGCGTCAAAAAGCACTCTACTATGCCGCCAAAAGCGGACTCCCCACCCTGGCAGATGACTCTGGGATTGTTGTTGATGCGCTAGCAGGTGCCCCAGGTGTGTACTCGGCACGCTATGGCACCGATGACCTTGATGATGCTGGGCGTCGCCGACTTTTGCTTGCTAACGTAAATGCCTGCGGTGATGTTGCACGTACAGCGCATTTTGTGTGCGTCATCACCGTTGTATTCCCCGATGGTCGCGAATTCGTGAGTGAGGGGCGGTGTGAAGGTCTCATTGCACACCACGAAGCAGGAGAAGGCGGTTTCGGTTATGATCCAATTTTCTTTTTACCTGCACGCGGTTGTACGATTGCCCAGCTCAGCGCCGCCGAAAAGAACGCCATCAGTCATCGTGGCAAAGCAGTCCGTGGGATAAGACCTGCGCTCGAGCACGCGTTTCGTTAGACATCAACTTCTAGATAAAAGCGTAACGGATAGTTGTTGGCGCGCGCTAACTCGTGGGCCCGCGTGACTTTTTCACTTGCCTCTTGAAATGGCAAAATCGTCACCAGTGCTTCACCGTGATGATGTGCAATCAACATGACATCAATGGCTTGTTGCATACCAAGTGCAAAAATGCCGGTCAGTACCATTACAACAAAATCCATCGGCGTCACATCGTCGTTTTCAATCATGACCCGATATGGCCGATCGAGTTCTGTTTGATCAGCCACCACAAAAGTTGTCTGCGGTATTACAACCGTATCTGGCGGATTACTCATGCCGGATGTATGACCTCAACCCCACCTGGGCCTGCCACGAACGCCGCCGTTGCCATGTGCAAAAACAACCCAGTGTCAACCACACCAGGAATAGCCAAAATCGCCTGATTTAACGCATCAGGATCGCTTATGCCATCAAAAAACGCATCAAGAATGACATGTCCCTCATCAGTAATCACCGGTGCACCATCTCGCTGTCGCAACACCGGCTTAGCACCAAGTGCTTGCAAACGTCGGATACACAATGGACGAGCAAAATCAACTATTTCGACGGGCACCGGCGTTACAACACCTAGCGTCTTGACCATTTTTGAGCTATCCCCAAAGACAAAGAATGTTGCAGCCGAACTTGCGACGATTTTCTCACGGAGTAACGCACCGCCCAACCCCTTAATCAGCCCGAGGTGCGGATCAATTTCGTCAGCACCATCAAACGCTGCCGCCAACGCTGGATGGGCATGTAAATCGGTAAGTGGCACACCCTCACGCCGCGCTTGTGCGGCGGTACGCTCCGACGTGGGTACACCCATGATGTTGCGCAATGAGCCCGTTCGGAGTCGCTCTCCCAAGGCTGCCACAAAGTACGTCGCAGTTGAACCAGTACCTAGCCCAATGACGGTATTTGATTCAACCATCGCGGCTGCGTATTCACCGACCAACTGTTTGTAGCGCTCTCGCTCATCCATCATGATACCCCTTTGCACAACACATTGAATACGTTCATTATAACGACATGCGTGACAAGAGTACACCAACATCGTCGGCAACAACCGTCGGTTGCTGGCCGTTCCACGTAGCCAATATGGCAGGCGTGGTAGCACCCGTCATAACCAAACCAGTTTGCATGCCCGTCTGCCCCATGCCAATATCCGTCTCAAGCCGGTCACCGACCATCATGATTTGGTCGATTGGTAGCGCCAAGCGGCGGGCAGCCGCCTCTGCAGCCATTGCAGACGGTTTGCCGGCTGTGAATGCCAACTTGGTATTGGTACAGGCTTCGATTGCTGCGATGATGGCCGCTGCATCAGGTTGCCCACCTCCAGGAACAGGACAAAACGCATCCGGATTCGTGGCGATCAAGGTAGCGCCAGCTCGCACCGCATCAAATGCTATTTGAAGCTTGGCGTAGGAGAACGTACGATCGAATGATGCAAGCACATAGTCGATTTCGCCTGGAGTATCGGACAGCGAAATCCCAGCGTTATCGAGCATGGTGATGAGTGCCGGTTCAGCAATCGGATAAACGCACGGCGGCGTGTGTTGTGCGACCAACCACTCGAGCATCACGACCGCCGACGTCAACACATCGTGAGTTGTGACTGACAACCCCATTGACGTTAACTTGGCAACGTATTCTTCGGGCGTTTTGGTAGGATTGTTTGAAAGAAACAAGACAGGAATGCCAAGTGCACGCACCCGTTGGATGGCAGGTACCACACCGTGAATGGGCGTATCACTTAAATACACGGTGCCATCAAGATCAAACACAAATGCTTTTGGTACACGCATATACGTCCCTATCCGTTACGCAGGAGGCATTACGTAGCACACGCAATGCACCGATAAAAATCACCAAGAATGCAGACAATGTCTACATTCTTGGTGCATATCCTGATGCAGACGTTACTCTTGTTCGACGCTAACGTTCTCAGCTTGTGGCCCCTTGGCCCCATCGGTCACCTCAAACGACACCTTTTGGCCCTCAAACAACGTACGACGACCAGTACCGTTTATTGAACGAAAGTGCACAAACAGGTCTGGACCCTGCTCTTGTGCAATAAACCCGTAGCCCTTGCTATCGTTGAACCACTTAACCACACCCACTGCACGCTCGGACATCTGAACACTCCTGACACATAAACAATGTTACTTCCGAAATGTATTCTACCCGATATCGTGCACATTAGGAGAAAACACCGACAGTTCGCAACATTTCATACGCGGCACGCTGCGTTTCATGTGTAGAAAGTGGCTCAAGAAAGCGCACCGATGTCCCAGCATTATCTTCGTATGTGGCACCATAATCATCAAAATCCGTGCTAATGCGCATCGTCAGAGTGCGAAAACTCCCATTACCCTGGAGCACCCAAATCGTGAGTGGATCGTTGAACTCAAACTCGCGGGCGTGGGCCAAACCGTAGCGCTCAAGAAATGCGCGCATGAGTGACACCACAAATGAACCCACTGCATCGGTTGCGGTTAGTCCACACACCGCATTGTATGAAATCGTCACTGATGATGTTACGTCCCAACTCACCACCGTAATCGGCAGGCCTGACGCAAGCACCTCAGCAAACGCCTTTGCATCACAGTAACAATTGAACTCTGCACACTGTTGACCATGCGAATTAATCGGTCCCGAATTCCCTGGCGTACGCACCGCAGACGCCATGACGATAATCTCACCAATAACCGCAGAAGCATGCGCTCCGAGTTGTCGCAGAATATGGGCAAGGTTCGTACATGGCCCTGTTACCACATACCGAATCGGTGGCATAGATGGCCCGCATAGACGCATCAGCGTTTCAGCTAATTCGTCGTGTCGCGGTCGATGTATGACAACATCATGCGCCGGTGGGATCTCTACATCGCACAGCCCGTTTGCACCAACAAAATCACCAGCACCTGCTTGTGCCTCAGGATGCGGATGTGGCACCAAAGGCGCTGCACATCCCCGAATCACTGGGACATGGGTAGCACCTGCCAACTGCAGCAGGGCAGCCGTATTGGCGGTCGCATTGTCTAACGACGTATTGCCATAGCTGGTGAGAATGGCGGCTATTGGCAGTTTGTACGCGCATGCGAGGAGAATGGCAAGTGCATCATCCTCACCGGTATCTACATCAAGTACACACGGTATTGACAACATTGACTCACCTGAACGCATCTACAGCGACGCTCACAATACACACAGACCTCATCGCCCTGGGAGCGATGCGAGTGTGTTCATGATTTCAATGAGCAGTTTAAAACTATTTGTCATCTGGCCTGAATCACCAAGATTAATGATGATATGCAAATCTTGCTGAGGCAACGAAAACATGTGGGTCGACAAAATGCCAATGTGACCATTCAAACGAGGAAGTCCACGCAATAAGAAGAAAAACTCCTCAAAACGCGTCTCCATCATACCCATGCCGTACCACAACCCACCGCGAAATTTGTGCTTACAATTCGTCATTTGTCGCAACGTCGCATATGAGAGTACTTTTTCGTTAAACAATGCACGCTGAAAACGCATCAAATCATGTGGTGTTGACACGATGCCACCGCCTGCCCAGTCACAACTCACACTTTGAAAACGACTGACGTCAACATCGTTTAAGTACATGGGCAATATTGATGGTGTTGGCTGTTCCTTTGGCTGACTATAAAATGCTAGGTAACTCTGATCCATGCCTAATGGTTCAAAGATTTCATCATGCAACTGACTGTTAAATGAATGCTCTGTCACGTGCTGCACAATCAACCCAAGCAAAATGTATCCTGTGTCTGAATAATGAAACCGATCGCTTGGTTTCGCAACAGCATGCTGAAACTGACGCGTAATGTCAAGCAAACTACTCGGCGTCCATAGCTTTTCGGGGTGATGCACCACATGCTGTTGAAAGGTATATCCCGGTTGTATGGATGCCGTAAAGTAATCAGCTACACCTGACGTATGACTCAGCAAATGCCCCACTGTGACTTGTTTGGCATAATCAACACCCCGGTACACAAACAAATCCTTGAGCGTCTCAGCATCTAAAATGTCAGTAATTGATTGACCCATTCGGATGACGCCACGTTCAATCAATCGTAACACCAACACCGCCGTAAAGACTTTGCCGATACTTGCAATATGGAAAGGTTGCGTCGGACTGCTATATGGTGAGTTGTAGTCAATCCCTACCCGCGGCGCACTGACATGCACTTGGATCGGTGATTGATTGCGCCGCTTCCGTGCGAGTGTGTTGATGTAATCATTTAACTTACTCTCGAAGTATTGCGCATTTCTACTGTTGTGTAGGGTCATGGACGACCTCTCCATTCGATGAATTGCGGTCTTGTGTAACCGTGAATATGAATAATTATGTACATTTAGGGGAACAACAGACTACGCACTACGCCGGCAAGTAACAGACAGAGCAACACGACTGGCATCCACAGAACAACTGCAGTATCACGATATCGTCGCCTAGCTACTACTGCCATGATACCACTAATAACGCCAATTGTGAGCGTACCATACGCATATATAAGCAGTATCGTGAGTGACGTAGGGAATGGAATACCCGACGTCTGCACCCATGACTCAAGCACATATCGACCAAACCATAACAGAATAAAGCATCCGGCAACTACGACTGCGTACCGACCTAATTGGGTATGTGGCATACAATTCCCTACCATTCGCATCTTCATGCTTCAATGACGACCATCTAGCACGGTATCAAGCAACTCATAACGCACCTGATGCCGATCGTCCTCCATGCCCGACACCGCGGCAATACGCATGAAGCGACGTTGTGTCACATCCAGAGGCTCCCACACAGGTACATCATCACCATTAGGCGTAGCATGTGTAACAAAATGAACATAGATGCGCTGCATGGTATGCGAAATTACTTCATCAAGCGCACTCCATGCATACACCGTATTCGTCGCCAAATTCCCCATAAAGTACTCAATATCTGCCGAATGTACAGCCCCCTTCACCATCATTTGCGGAGCTGATTTGGCCTCTTCACCACGAATAACGCCACCTGCTAACCCACTAACCGCATCACCCATCTCTGAACGCATTGGTGGGCGCGGATGCGCATACAAATAGCGATACACCGGCTGTTTGCTCGTACGCGCATGCACATCCGCCCACTTCCACGTGCTATAGCCGATGAACATATCACTCGATAAATCTGTTGCTACATCAACAACATCGGCATCAGTCGCTGCCACATAATGCGCCAGTACTTCATCAGCCCGCAAGCCAAACTGTTGACGCACCACCATCTCATAATTTGCCACCGTCGGCGCATGGTGTTGGAGCAAAAACATGTGTGGCACCTCTGTCGAGTTCCACCCCACCAACAACGGCACCTGTGCTTGTGCGCCTGCAGCAAATATGTCGCGCGGCTCTGTCGGCAAAAAATACCCGTCAATGACACCCGTAAACTCCTGTGGCGATCGCCCACCGAGTACCTCAAGGAGTTGCTGTGCCGGCATGGTGCGCAACGCCGCCAACGATGTCACACCACTACTAGTGACCATCTCAACACCATTACGTTCGGCATCAGCCAATGGAATGGCCGGCAACGCACCCATCAACGAACCACTCGAGCCAATGGCACCGGCAATCAACCCCTTGGCCAACGGCGATGCCATCTGGGCACTAACCGAGATTGACCCGGCCGACTCACCGGCAATCGTGACGCGCGCCGGATCGCCGCCGAATGCTGCTATGTTGGCCTGCACCCACTGGAGTGCGGCCAACTGATCGAGGTAGCCGTAGTTGCCTGATGCGCCGTACGGCGCCTCGGCGGAGAGCTCGGGGTGCGCAAAAAAGCCAAACACATTCAGTCGATAATTGACCGTGAGCGTGATAATCCCTTGACGCGCCAGTTGCGCTCCGTCATAGCGCGGCTCAGAGCCATCACCGGCCACGTTGCCACCCCCATAAAAGTAGACAAGCACGGGCAACGGTGTGGCCGGCGCATCAACGGGCGCCCAGACATTAAGATAGAGGCAATCCTCGCTCATCCATGGCGCGCGGAAGTTCATGTCGCCGAAAATCGGCAACTGCATGGCGCGTCCACCAAATTGACGTGCCGCCCGGACGCCGGTCCACGGCACCACCGGCTGCGGCGCTCTCCAGCGCAAATCACCAATCGGCGGCGCTGCAAACGGAATCCCCTTGTAGCACCGCACCCCGAGATCGTGATCAATATACCCCTCAATACTTCCACCAGTCACATTCACTTGCATGGTTGTACTCTCATCTACTCAACGGCGCCTGCCAAATACTGCGCCTCAGATACCTGTTCCAACCACTCAACCGCCCGCCCATCCAGTGCTTCATGAATGGCAATGTGCGTCATGCCGGTAGTGGCCGTAGCTCCGTGCCAGTGCTTTTCGCCGGGCGCAAAGGTAATTACATCGCCCGGGCGAATCGTACAAATCGCCTCGCCTTCGCGCTGCACCCAGCCGCACCCAGCAGTCACAATCAGCGTCTGCCCGAGCGGATGCGTGTGCCAGGCTGTGCGGGCGCCCGGCGCAAATGTCACGCATACCCCACTGGCCCGCTGTGGCGCCTGCCCCTCAAATAACGGGTCAAGCCGTACCTGTCCGGTGAACCATGCTGCTGGCCCCAGCGTTGATGGGCGACTTCCAGGAGTGTGGATGTGCATGTGTGTCTCCTTATGACCCACTCGGGCGCGGCGAGCTGGTGCGCCCATGCGTCCGCGATTTTTGATCAGACCACAAAATATACAAACCGCTGGCAATTGTCAGCGCAGCACCGGCCCACGTGGCGAGAGTCGGCAGCTCACGCCATAAGGCAAAGCCCCACATCACGCTTATCGGCAACGACATGTATTCGAACGGTGCAATTACCGAGGCAGCCGTCTCGCTATATGCACGTGCTGCCACATACATGCCCGCCGCCCAAATCACGCCCAGCCCCGACATCACCAACGCATCAATAAGCGTTGGCATACTCCATGGATGCAACAAAAACGCCACACTTGGATGTGCATTAGGGATGTCACCAATCAGCCAAATGATGGGCAACAGAATAACCGTCACGACCACGTACACCAGCGAGCTGTAGTATGACATGGTGGCGCTACTGTCGGTCGTCTGCAACTGACGTGTCAGCATGATGGCCAGCGCATAAAACAGTACCGACGACACCGTAAAGAGCGATCCCCAATTAAACGCGTCAACGCCGGGACGGACAACCAATAACACCCCACTGAAACCGACAAGTAAGGCGACCCAACGCGGTAAACCGACTTTTTCACTGAGAAGCCATACCGACAACATGGTAATAATCAGGGGCGCCGAAAAACGAATCACCGCAATGTCAGCCAAGGGTAAGGCGGCAAGTCCCATAAAGTGTGTGGTATAGGAGAGAAAGTAGAACAACCCGCGCACATACTCACGTCGGTGTTGCTTCGTCTGCGGCAGGCCACGCCCGCCTTCCATGCGAAACAGCACGAGCGTTAGGGGAATTGCTACCAGACTGCGAAAAATCACGATTTCGAGAACCGGATACTGCCCACCAATAAACTTGACCGCAATATCTTGTAACGAAAAAATCAACAGCCCCAGTACCAAAAAAATAACACCACGCACTCCAGCTCCCAACCCGCGCCAATACTGTGCCATGTGATGTGGTTCCTGTGTCAAATGACAGCGCGATGTGCGCGTTTGCATGTGCCCATATCATACTGCAGAATGACGCATAGGATTGCGTCGTGCACCACCGCTTTCCACGGCCTTCTCAACAAAATAGCCACTGCGCATGCGTATAATGAAGCAACATGGATTACTCAAGAGACTTGTATGCATCGATTGATACGCACCTGGCCACCGCTCGTCCTCATCATCGGCTTTGCCGCGTTATATCTCATCACCGCATCACCCGATGTGCAAGCGGGCGACTCCGCTGAGTTCCAACTTGCCGCCGTCACTGCCGGCGTGCCCCACCCGACCACCTATCCGCTCTACGTCACGCTCGCCCATGGCATGACATGGCTCCCGATTGGCACTCCTGCCTGGCGTGTCACCGCATTCTCAGCCCTAAGCGCTGCTATCTGTGTCGGTCTCATCTGGCGACTGCTCATCAATCTCGGCCAACGCCCCATGATTGCCACCATCGGCGCCATCGCCTTCGGAGTCACACCGGGGATCTGGAACGCCGCCACCATCGCCGAAGTCTATGCACTCCTCGTCCTGCTGATGGTGGCGCTGGCGTTGGTGCTACAGCGCATGGTGCACACGCCGACCAGCCATAATCTGGCGTGGGTCGTCGTACTTACGGTGCTCGGCGCATTCCACCACGGGCTCTTTGTGTTGACCTCAGTTCCTGTTGCACTCATCGTATGTCTATGGGTTTGGCATCAAACGCTCCGAAGCGTCGAATGGCGTTGGATTGCGCTCGCACTCCTTGCTGGACTCACCCCGCTTATCTACCCCTTCGTGCAATTTGCCCGCTTTGGACCGTTTGATGGACTCGACTACGGTCTACCGACCCACTACTTCTGGGGCGCACCGCAACAGTGGCGCGACGTCGTTGACCTGATGACCGGCGGTGCGGTGCGCCGTGAATTGTTTGCGGTACCCGATGGTGATGCCATCGTCACCATGAGTATTGCGCTTATTCGGCGCATGGGGTTCGAGTTTGGGCCGATTGGACTCATCCTCGCCGGCATCGGCGCTATCAGCATGCACCTCCGTCACCGCTGGGTGTTCGGATTAACGCTACTGGTCGTCATCCCCACCACGGCCTATGTATTGGCCATCGGCCCGGGGGTGATTGACTGGCCGGCGTTCACCATCCCACTCCTCATCCCACTGACGCTGTACCTGGCGCACGGCATGCAGTGGCTGATGACGCGCATCGACGCATTCACCCGTGCGCCAGCCTGGCGTACCCACGTCACAATCCTCGGGTTGCTAGTGGCCACACTAGCGTGGGGCTATTTGCGCTACCCGGTCTCGGCCAAACAACACCTGACGCTCTACCGCGAGTTTGCTACGGCCGTCCACCAAACCCTCCCACCCGACGCCGTGGTCATCACCCATTGGGAGCAGGGGATGACTTTGCAGTACCTGCGCTACGCTGAGGGTCTGCGCCCCGATGTGTGGGTTGATGTGGTCGAGCCCGGCGATGATCCGTGGCGGGCGCGCGCCCAACGCCGCTACCCGGGCCGCGAAATCTTTGTGATTGGCGGACCTGCGAGTGTCACCGATATGCCAGTCACGCTGCTCATCGATCAACCATATGCCGACCTCTACCGCCTCAATCTGCCATGATGCGCCATGCCACCCTGAGCCGCCCATGCTAATCCGGCGTATGGGGCGAAGCCGAGTGGCGCAAAGCCGTTATGTCGAGCCAACTCATCGCCCAACAGTACCGCCACTTGCGTCGGGTAATCGATAGCCTCGAGGTATGGGCCAATCACGGCGTCGGTATAGGCGTATTCGTCGTCGTCGATGGCAAATGGTGGTGTGGCATATTGATACACGTGCGCTTCTTGTGTCAGCATCTCACTCATCGTGTGCGCCACACCATACTCCGCAATGACGGCCGCACGTGCCACCGTGGCAGCGACGCGCGCCTCAACCTGTGCCAATGACACTGGTTCACTCGCATACACGAACGTCGTCAACCAACCGGCAGTGGCCTTGGCCTGCGCCTGTGCAAAGCGCTCGTTCATCTCGTACGCACTCCGCTCAGTCCATCCCCCGGCCACATCATCAACCACGGCAATGCCCAGACGCATGTCACCGAGACGCGCCAGTATGTGCTGTGGCAGCGCGTCAATCCACGCCTGTGCCAGATTGTCAACATCAAGCGCAATCAAGGCATCAAGATATGCACCGACATGCGCCTTGCCCATCGGGTTGTAGGCCGCCAGCGGTGGACAGCCGATGGTCTCGCCTGCACGCACCTGTGCAATATAAAAGGGAAAGCGTTGATCCGGCTCACGCGGCAGGTCGTAGAGCGGACGGATGCGTTGCAAAAGTGGCACATAGGTCACGGTCATGACGGATTCTTTCGATCAACAATCCGGCACATTGTACCATCATGACTCGCACTGAATCGCCCTACACCACAAACACACGAGAACAAACACATCATCTCACGTACAAAACCCCACCCAATACCTGGCATATACTCCATAGCTTATCGACCGCACTTGTCCATATCAACAAGTGACTGATACGGCATAAACCGCGTTACGGGGAGTTTTATTTTTTTGCGCAGATTGCTATAATTATTTGCGATATGAGTAGTAAAGGCGCAGTTGGGTTCGCACAATTTTATACCACCATGTACGGCGCACGCTGGCCGGCCATCAAGGCAGCGTTGCTTGCCGACAAACAGCACGTGGCGGTAATTAATCCGCATAGTCGGTATGTGCCTGATACTCAGTCCTCACACCTTGCTGACATATCATTTGCCCATATCCTCGCCACGCACCACCCTGCACCACAGCCCACAGACTCGGGACTCACAAATTACTACCTGCTCGACGCCGCCAGTATCCTCGCAGTAGAGGCACTCAATATCAATCCTGGCGAGTGCGTGGTTGACTTGTGTGCTGCGCCCGGTGGCAAAAGCCTGCTATGCGCACTCAAGCTCGATGGGCGCGGTCAGCTCATCGCCAACGACCGCTCAAGTAATCGACGCCAGCGCATCACCCGCATTCTCAACGACTATCTACCACCGGCGCATCAGGCGATTGTGACGGTCACTGGGCACGATGCGATGACGTGGAGTCAACATCAGGTCAATTACTTCGACAAGGTGCTCCTTGATGCGCCGTGCTCGTCGGAACGGCATGTGCTCAATGATGCACACGAGTTGGCCACCTGGGCGCAGGGGCGCAGCAAGTCGCTGGCGATTCAGCAGTTTGCCATGCTGGCGTCAGCGCTCGAAATCGTCAGGGTGGGTGGGCGCATTGTCTACTCGACGTGTGCCTTATCGCATTTTGAGAACGACGAGGTCATCCGTAAACTCCACAAAAAACGTGCTGGGCAGTTTATCATTCACCGCCCCACCTTTGGCTTCGGCGAGCCGACCGAGTATGGGTGGCAAGTCCTGCCCGATACGAGTGGGTGGGGGCCGTTTTATTTGGCCGTAATTGAACGAACTGCTGACGGATTGGACCATGCGCATGGCGAATAGCGCATAATTGACAGTCATTTTTTCCATTGCTACAATGCCACACATGGCATGCGTTCACGATGGTGTTGCCGTACGCCTTTTTGTTCGATTCAATGCACGGCAGTAGCAGAAAGTATAGGTTGCGTTCATGACACACGATCATACTCAGGGAAGTGAACCGTCAGTCTTTGTGAAAAGCATTGAAGCGCGGCAACAACAATTTGCCACGCCACAAGCGCGCCTCCAAGCAATTGTCAAATATTGTCGCGAACTAACGGATGCTACGTTGCCACCTGTTCCCGCCATGCAAAAAATTGGTAGTGATTCATCGCAACACTTCAAAAGTGTGATGATTTCTTTTTTTTCGGAATTACACAACCGCTTTCTTCTCAAACCTGAAAGTCATGTATTCGATCTCGGTTGCGGCAGTGGCCGATTAGCCTATCCTTTTGCACAACTCCTCAATGAACACGGCAAGTACTACGGTGCCGATGTGTGGCAAGAGGGTATTGACCTTTGTGTGAAGCAATTTCCACAGGCACACATGTCGTTTCACCATATTCCTGCCAAAAACAACTACTACTACGATCGCTTCAAAAACGACACACCAAATAACTTTTCGTTGGCGTTTTTGCCGACTAATTCGCTCGATTTGGTCTTTGCCATCTCGGTCTTTACGCATCTCATCGAAGAAGATACACGCGCATATTTACGCGAATTCAAGCGGGCGCTCAAGCCGAACGGTTGTGCATTCATCACGTGTAACATCATCGATAAATTCTTTTTCGATTTCGCACACGCCAAACAAATCACCCATGCGTTTGTTGAGGTCACTCCTGGCCAATACAACGCATACGAAGGTCAGGACTTCTTTGCGGGATATACGCGGCGTAAATGGGAGCAAATGGCGCTCGACGCTGGCCTCGAAGTCATCTCACTCGAGCGCGGTGATTGGGCCAATAAGCCGGGAGCACGCACCTATCAGGACATTTTGGTGTTGATGCATGCCCGTGACGTGGATAACGTTTAACCATACACACCCCCGGTAGGACGATGCCTCCCGGGGGTGTGCCATTACCCAAAACATGTGCGCAGTGCGAACAGAAGCATTGTCATCACAACGAGATTCCCAAGACAACATCCCCGTTGGCGTTGCCGGAGCCGATGGCCCTGGGCAGCGTACCAAATATCTCCAACTTCTTTTCGTTTGTCCATAATATTTCCTTGCGTTTTGTAATTTATTCTGCCCAAACGCACACCAATGAATATGGGTAATCATTCGTGCGCTAGACAAGGTCATACCGCAGGTGATTCACCTTGATAAAAGGTAATGTCTGTAGGGGTACCACTCGGATTTACATCAACGATAACAAGTGGGGCATCCACATCACACACATAGATGACACGTGCACCAAGATGCGACACGTACGCATGAATCAACCCCGAAAAAAGCATATAATCTCCGGTCACGTTGTAGACCACATCAGATTTATAGCGTTTATGAATAGTATCAAGTGCCGCACGAAGTGCCTCCCAGCCAGAATCACACGCACCCAAGTCGTGTGGGTTGAGACCATCAACATATACAACTGTGACATCAGCATCAGCGATTTGTGCACATAGCACAGATTTGAGATACTCGGCACAAAATCGACCTATGGCCGTCTTAGGAGCAAGTACGATGTAATCGGTATTGGGCAAGATGAGTTGTGTCCGCCCTGTCATGCGGTGGACGTATGTGCGAATCGCATGAAGTTCGGCCATACGCATGACTCGATGCGGATGACGGCGTATGTAGTCGGCGGCTCGGACCAGAACATCGTCGAGCTCAGGTAACGCATCGCTCGCATATTGATGACGCATTATTGTATCGCCATCCGCATGCGTAAGCGGGCCGTTATGGCCATATAACTGAGAAAGCAACGACATCCCTACCGTAGAGATGAGCACATCCATGAAATACTCCTCAATACCCACGCAACGATATTTTTATCATACTGTATGTTTGCCAGATGTTCTTTGTAATTATTTACAATTTCCTCGTTATCATCGCACAAACACTATACACAGTGCCATGATGTACGCTTGGGCGATCTGGGCGCACCATTGACGCCCAGATACGCACCAGCACCTGCAGCGTCCGCCGTATCCACTCGGCGATGCAGAACGGTGTTATTCATCAACACTCCACGTCACATAATCCTGTTCGTCAGCCACAAAGGTCACCTTCTTGCGCAGATCGTTATCGACCAACATACAGCGGTCGTTGACGAATCCAATGGTCGAACCGTCAGTCAGGCGAATCATCGGTGGCATGTCGATCTCAAAGCGCTGGCCAGCGAAGGTGAACTGGATGATTGAGGTCGGTGGTAGCCCTTGGCGGCTGTACTCGGTGCGGTACTTGTGGTCGGCCACGACCCGGGCGGTGTTGACGGCAGACATCAAGCGGGCGACTTTGAGTTTTTCGTGGTTTTCTGACATGGTTTTTTGCTTCCTTTT
>CAYZZI010000058.1:0-3125 GCA_964482795.1 uncultured Klebsiella sp. | reverse complement strand
AGCGGGCGACTTTGAGTTTTTCGTGGTTTTCTGACATGGTTTTTTGCTTCCTTTTTGTCCAACACTGAGAGCACGACACTCTCAAACAGATGTTGTAACAGTTATACGTAATAGTGGTTTATTTTGTTGCAGAAAGAAATATCCGGTACAAATATAGTTTGGGCATGGTATGTCAACACACGATTATTTCGCCAACACCCATTTTGTATAGAGTGGCTGGATTGAGCACCCACATGTAGCATTCACGACCTGCACAAACGCCGTACCATCGACGATGGAGTAGCGATGCGTGCGCACATAGCGGCGCACGGCGTCAAGAAACTTCTGTGGACCGATTTGTGTGCGAACCGCATCGAGATAGAGGGCAGCTTTGGAGTATGAGAGCACGGCATACTGATCATCGGACATGGTGCGGATGGGGCGATCCATCGAGCCATCGGCGTGTGCGGCTTTGAGTGCGGCATAGTCAGCAACAAATGCGCTTTTTTCACGGGCGCCGGCCTTAAGACCGTACACCGACTCAAGATAGAGCACTTGGCTGTAGGTAGCAAACGCCTCATCGACCCAGGCGTGGTTTTGGACATCGTTGCCGACCACCCCATAGAACCACTGATGCGCCACTTCGTGCACGACGAGGAGCTCATAATCAGCCGACGTATTAAACCGACGTTGTTCGAAGAGCACGATACCAGGGAACTCGATACCTTCAAAGGTGCCAGCATTCACGGCAATTAAGTCCAACTCATTGTAGGGATACTGGCCAAACTGCTGATTAAACAGACGCATCGCCTGGCTGGCATAGCGGAGCGTGGCTTGCCCATCGCTCAGTCGACCGTTGGGGTACGAGACACGCAGGAGGGTGCCATCAACGGTGGCTGACACCTGTGCCAGCGTGGTCGCCACCATCACAAAATCGCGTTGCAAACCGCTCACCACTCTGACCGTCTGCGTACTCCCAGCAGTAGTTGAGGCGATCGTCGTGCCGGTGCTGACTATGGCATGGGTACGCGGCACGGTGGTCGTCACATCATAGAATGCAACTGGGCTTGTAACGAGATCGCCTTTGCTATCGGGGAGAGCGGTATCCCACTGGGCATTGTTCAGCATGGCGAGTTGTGGATAGGCGGTTGCGAGCGCGAGTGTGGCGCCGTCGTAGTTAAGGATGCCATACAGGGTTGTGCCGGCGTATCGTGGGGCCGTTGTCTCAAACTGCAAGACGACCGTCGTTTGTGCACGCGGAGCGATGGCCGTACGCACGTCTAGGCGCGCCAAAAAGCCATCCGCCTCGAGTTTGACGGTAGTGGCCGTGCCGTTCACGGTGGCTGAGCGAATCACCAGCTTGCCACCGATATCTGGCAGATTGGCAAACAGGCGGAAGTAGAGGGTGCGCAGCGATACGCCACTCTGATTCCGAAAGGTAAGTGTCTGCGTGGCCTTCCAAGTACCCTGAGCAGGCTGCACCGTCCCCACAATCTGATAGACAGGGACATCTGCATGTGCAGCGACATCGCCACGGGCACTCGTATGCATGGCGGACCGTTGATTGGCCAGAGGGTCCGTGGTCACCGTATCGATGGAGCTCATCAGCAACCACACCCCGAGGCAGCCCATCACCCACATGAGGAACATGCGCATGCTGATGCCCCTTTCGTGGCAAGAGTATGTCACTCGATCGAACACGCGCGTGCTATCACAGTTTTGATACGTGCAAACGCTCACCCCATCATAGCACTCATGAGGGCTAGGGGCGCCGCACGCACCGCCCATACTGTATGCCAGCGGCTATCCATATCCCTCGGAGATTGCACGGCAACCCCTGATTGTGCCTGATCCGCCAACAACTCCGATGAGTGGCCATGCAATGACGGGGGCTGGAGTGAATTCGGGCGCCCTGTTGGACGCCCTTACGACATGTTTCATCAATCAGGTTTGAAAGGAGGCGCACAGCTGTGCGCCCCTCCGAATCTCGCCCCATCATCTAAGCCCCGCTCAAACCTCCTCCTCTGCGCCACCACGTCTCTGCGTGTAATAGAGACACACGTTGAACGTCGTTGGTATCACGGAATTACGGCGTATAATACTCCGACATCACAAACCAACCTTTTCGGTGGTGCAAAACAGAACAGAGGCTGACCATGCCAGAGTCCAATCAACCCCTCAGCAGTGAACTGCTTGCTGCGGTCGAACAGCGCAACCGCGAACACCGGGCCCATCGGGCGGGCTGGCTCCGCGCTGCGGTCCTCGGCGCCAATGACGGGCTGGTGTCGACGGCCAGCCTGTTAATCGGCATCGTCGCTGCTGGCCAAGACAATTTGGTCATTACTGCGGGCATTGCCGGCATCACCGCAGGGGCGATGTCGATGGCGGTCGGCGAGTACGTGTCGGTCAGTTCACAAACTGACATCGAAAACGCTGACAAAACGCTCGAAGTCCAGCACCAAACCATTGACCCGGTCGGTGAAGAGCTGGCACTTGCGGCGATCTATGTCGAGCGCGGCCTCTCCGAAGATTTGGCCCGCGCTGTCGCCAAAGAGCTCCATGCCAAAGACGGACTCAAGGCGCATTTGATGGATGAACTTGGCCAAAACGAAGCAACCATCGCGCGCCCGGCACAAGCGGCGTTCGCCTCGAGTATGAGCTTCGTCGTCGGCGGGCTTATTCCGTTTCTCGGGGTCTTTGCGCCGACGTTGGGTGGCAAAGCGTATGCGATTGTCATTATGTCACTCATCGGTTTGTTGCTGACGGGTATTTTGAGTGCACGCACGGCGGGTTCGCCCGTCATAAAAACCACGGCACGGATTGTCCTCGGGGGCGTCATCGGCATGGCGATTACTGCAGTTGTCGGACAGCTGGCCCAGATATCGGGGATTTAGGATGACAACGGTATGCTACGGGCGCCCTGTTGGACGCCCGTACGATATATCCCATACAGAGACGCATGGCCATGCGTCTCTGATTTCATCCACCCCACGCGTGTGGGGTAATACCAATCAATCCCGACACCGTTTGTTCCCCGTCAGTCCCGGGTCATATGCCGGGGACCCAGTCCCACGCGCGTGTACGAATCATTTACAGAGACGCATGGCCATGCGTCTCTGATTTCATCCACCCCACGCGTGTGGGGC
>CAYZZI010000057.1:0-20895 GCA_964482795.1 uncultured Klebsiella sp. | reverse complement strand
GTGTGCCACGTGGCTTGAAGGACGTGATTCAGATCAGCGCAGGGCGCTACTACTCACTGGCCATGGATCGTAACGGTAAGGTCTATGGCTGGGGCACGGTTGAGTTCGGTCAGTCGAAGGTACCTAACGGCCTTAATCCAGCTGGAGCCATCTCAGCCGGTTACTCGCACTCGATTATCGGCTTCCGCAATGGTGAAGTATTCGCCTGGGGCGACTCCAAGCTCAGTGCCTTGGTCTCACGCACGCCGACCGCGACGCCATAACGACAGTGCTTCATTGAGGAATGAGATGCCCGCGCTTGGAATATTCCAAGCGCGGGCATTGTTACAGTACAATGCGTGTAGGTATGAACATCCATTCTCTTTGCTGTCTGGAGGGTAGGCATGCCACTCGATGTAATGACGTTGGCCACGCAAGTGCGCGACATGACAAAACTTGCAGTAGATGGGTCCGCTGAGCGACTAGTACGGCGGCGCAAAATCCAACAATTGATTGACCGGCATGTCGGTCATGAGGCGCACTGGAATGATGCCGTCATCCTCAGTGAGCGAAGCGTGTGGTTACAGTCGACTGTTGTAGATACGTTTGATACCATTCACGATGTGCCGCCGATTCCCCCAGAATATGCGCTAGTAGCCGCGGATGGCTCACAGCTCGATGTTGAACGCCACGGAATGGCGATTTGTTATCTCATCAATATTGGGCGCGTATTTTTACGATATGGACACGATCCGATGGCGCGTTTGAGTGCCCATCCAATGCTCGGATTTCGCGATCATGAGCTGTATATCAATGATGGGATGCGGCGAATTCCGGTCGAAGGACAACTGCTGAATGCCAAGCGTGATGCGGCTGAAGGGCGTGCACTCGTCGGTTTGGTTGATGAGTTTATTGATCATACGGTGCCAGCCATTGCGCTTCAGGATGGCACTTTGGTACGTTGGAATCTAGCAAACAGCGAAGATGCGGTACGTGAAGAACTCCTCACCCCGTATTTAGAGGCTCTGTCTGCGTTACAGGCACGGCGCATTCCGGTGGCCTCCTACATCAGTCGACCACGCTCCCCCGAGATGATGGGCATGATTCGGCTGATGCTGTGCCCGGATGTTGATGTGTCGGCACGCAAAGGGGCCGTGTGCGATAAATGTAGCGATGTGGCTGCTGGGCGTCAACCGTCATGTCATGTGGCCGATGATTTTGCTGATGCGGATGTCTACGCCGATCGTCTCAAAGATGGTCAGCGTGGGCCGCTCCATGTCTCGTTGGCGCGTGCCAATCGTGACTATTATGGTGAACATGAGATTCATTTTTTTTATATGCGTGTGGCCGATGAAATTGCACGCATCGAAATTCCCAAATGGGTTGCGACCGATGATGAATTATTACAACGTGTGCATGCAATCATTTATGATCAGGCGATGCGCGGTCAAGGCTACCCAGTGGCACTTGCACGGGCGCATGAGCAGGCGGTTGTCAAAGCCAGCGATCGGCGGGTCTTTCTGGAGATGGTTGAGCAGTCGCTCATCAAAAACGAAGCGCCTGCGCTGAATTCGCGCAAGCGCTCAAGCAAAGAGTTCCAAGCGTTGTAATCAAACGCGTCAAGATAGTGTCTGTGGGCGTGTACGTCGCATCACTGCGCGCCATCCATTGCTGTGCGCCGTACGAGTGTGTTGACGCAAGGGGTGCGAGTAGTTAGTCGCGGCGCAATCGTTGTGTCATGCGTGCATAGAATGAGCTTGGCGGGTAGACGCGCGCAAATGTGCACGTGCGGTTTGAGCGCTTGATAGTGACAGTATCACCCTCTTGCATCGGGTGATGGTCGTCGCCATCGGCATAGACGGCGGCACTGTGTCGGCCTCGTAAGGTGAGTTGCATAGTGGCATCGTCATCGAGTACCAGTGATTTGATGCTGGTCATGTGCGCAGCAATCGGCACCAAGATGATGTTACGTGACCGTGGGTCCACGATTGGCCCACCAGCAGATAATGCATATGCAGTTGATCCGGTTGCGGTTGACACAATCACGCCGTCGGCGTGGTACGTGGTTAGATGCGAGTCATAGAGCCGTACGTCGACGTTGATGATACGGTTGATATCACGGCGAGCAACGACGATTTCGTTGAGTGCCAAAAACTCCACTGATGGACTACCATCAACATGTGCAACGGTACCTTCGATCATGGTGCGTTCGTCACGCCAACCACCACCATCAAGCACGGTGGCAATCCCATCATAAAACGTATCAGGCTCAAGTTCTGCCATAAAGTTAAGCCGCCCCAGTGCCACAGGCAGAATGGGCACGCCACAGCGTTCGGCCAGACGAGCAGCGCGCAAAACGGTTCCATCACCGCCAGCAGCCACTACCAAATCCACACACTCTATAGCGCTATTTTCGCGACCGAGGTGCGATGCACCACGCCAGACTTCGAGTCCTCGTGCCCGCAACCAATCTGCGGCTGCTTCAGAAAAGCGGACGCTTGCATCAGAAAACGGATTGTAAAAGACTCCCACACGCATGGTTGTGTCCTCTAGGCGTGCGTCATTGCAACTTCAAGCGCATCGGCGACTTGGCTGATATCGTGTATGTGGTGAAGTGTATCACAAGCTGGTCCAACTACCAAGAGTGGTACCGGATTTGTGGTGTGGCTTTTTTCGTGGGGACGTTCAAAGTTGCCGTGGTCGCTCGAAATGATTAATGAGTCGTGTGGGCGTAAGTGATTGAGAATACCGCCAATGAGCCGATCAATGCGTGTGACCACCTCGGTCGTGTCAATCGTGGTTCGCCCATGTCCCACCAGATCAGTGAGAAATGTCTCGTAAAGGGTGATAACGTGCTGTTGGGCCAAGGTGGTGAGGTTCATACCTGCGGTGAATGCATCAATCGGTTGAATGAGATCAGGATGTCGTTGATGCATGACATGGTTGGTGATATCCCAGGAGAGAGCGTGTCCGTTCGCAAGATCATGTTGCGTACGAAAGTATACGCCAGCACCTTCGGCAGCAATCACACTCGCTGATTTGCGCAGTTTGCGTGTTGCTAAGGCCTGCCAAAATCCCTCGTCAAATGCATTGGCAAATGCACTGGTGCCAAACGCACGCCCACGTTGTAAGATGCTCCGTTGGCGAAGTGTCTCGTGTAATGTGGTTGGTGGAAAGTGTGTTTGATGGCGTTGTACGAGCTGTGCTGCGTTGATACCAGCAAACAGTGCAGTTTGACCGGTGCCGCTTTGGGGCAACCCGGGCACCCCAAGGGTGGCATCAAGTGCTTTGAGCAACAGGTGGCGTTCGGGTTGGTAGGTGACTGATTCAGCTATGAGAGGACCACCGAGTAGTGCCTGAAGAAATGGCTGTGGCACACATGCAAATGGGTTGTTAGCGTGCGCACTATCGAGTCCAATGCCATCTATGAATACAAAAACTAACGCCATGGCGATGCATCCTCTCGTCGTGTACTTTAGTATACTGTGATTCGCACATCTGATGATGAGGTTGTTGCCGTCGAATAGTTGACATATGGTGTTTTTTGCGAGTATAATCTCAATGGTAAAAATCCGCGGGACTCAGCGTCCGGATTGATTCGGACGCTTGTTTTTTGTCTTGTATTCGCGTCTGAGCTGTGCATCGCGGGCACGTTCAGCTAGTGGTTTTGGGCTGAGGAGAATCTCCAGCATGAGTCAGGGTCACGACACAATTTTTGATTGGACGCAACTACTCAACGAGTATGACTATGCTCGTCCGCAGCGCGGTGAGGTGCGAGAAGGCGTCATTATGAAGATCGAACCAGATTCCATCTTGGTATCGATTGGATCAAAGCGCGAAGGCATTATCCCGTTCGGCGATTTGCGCTCCATGGGCGATGATTTCACGTCGACGCTTAAAGTCGGTGATACGCTCCAGGTGTATGTGCAAGATCCCGAAAATCGCGACGGCGAGTTGGTCCTTTCGGTGGGCATGGTGCAAGTGGCTCGTGATTGGGAGGAGGCTCTCCAACTCCAGGCCGAGAGTGGTATCGTCCAGTCAGCCGTCATCGGTTGTAACAAGGGCGGTTTGCTCGTACAGTTCAACCGCATTCGCGGCTTTGTACCTGCTTCACAAGTTGCACAGTTGCACGGTCGTACTGCCGCAGAGGAGCGTCAACACGCCCTCCAGCGTATGGTCGGTCAGACCATTCCGCTCAAGGTCATCGAAGTCGATCGTGAGCGCAACCGTTTGGTCTTGTCAGAGCGCTTGGCCACCCAAGAGTGGCGCAAGGCCCAGAAGCATCGCTTGCTCTCAGAGTTGCAACAGGGCGATGTGCTCAGTGGCCGTGTCAATCAGCTCACCAACTTCGGTGCCTTCATCGATCTTGGTGGTGCCGATGGTTTGGCCCACATTTCAGAGCTTTCATGGCAGCGTGTCAATCACCCACGTGAGGTGTTGTCACCTGGCCAAGAAGTACAAGTCATGATTATCGAAATCGATGCTAGCCGCGAGCGCATCGGTCTTAGCTTGCGCCGTTTGCAACCCAACCCATGGGATACCATCGAGCAACGCTACACCATCGGTCAAGAGGTAAGTGGCCCGGTCACCAACGTTGCCCCATTCGGTGCATTTGTGCAGGTTGAGGATGCTGTTGAAGGCTTGATTCATGCCAGCGAAATTGACGACGAGAATGCCGTCATTCCACGCGACAAGCTTCAGCCTGGTCAGATGATCACGGCACGTATCATCAGCCTTGATCGTCAGCGCCAACGCATGGGTCTCAGCCTTAAGCAGCCCGAAGAAATCGCCAAGATGTTGGCGGAACAGGCAGCAAAGCGCGAGTCTGGCGAAGAGTCAACCGAAGAATAATTATTTGTTCTTCATCCACACAGCGGTCGGTGGGCATACGCCCACCGACCGCTGTGTGTTCACCTACATCAGCGCTTGAGTGCCTCGGGGTTTAGTCCCTGTAACTCGGTTATGACAAAGCGCCCGTCTTTGCGAATCAGGACGTCATCAAACCAAATCTCACCACCACCGACCGCAGGGTCTTGACGTGACACCAAATCCCAGTGAATCTGACTGTTATTGCCGTTTGACGCTTCTTTGTAGCACTGCCCTGGCGTTAGGTGGAAAGAGCCTGAAATTTTTTCATCGAATAATGTATCGCGCATCGGATTGGTGATGAATGGGTTGACCCCCAAGGACCACTCACCGAGATAGCGGGCACCGACATCGGCGTCAAGAATCTCATTAATCTTGGTCGTGTTGGCACCGGCATCGGCTTTGATGATTTTTCCTTGGGCAAATTCAAAGCGCACGTTGCTAAACACCGTTCCACGGTAGAGTGACTCACAATTGTACGTGACATACCCTTCGGCAGAATCAATGACCGGACAGGTATAAATCTCACCGTCTGGAATATTGCGTTCGCCATAACACGGTACGACGCCGATGCCTTTGATGCTAAAGCGCAAATCTGTGCCCGGCCCTTTGATGTGTACGCGATCGGTACGGCGCATCAATGCCTCGAGCGGCTCCATCGCTTTTTGCATGGCAATATAGTCGACGCCTGTACACACATCAAAGTAAAAATTTTCAAATGACTCGGTACTCATGCCGGCTGATTGTGCCATGGAGGGGGTCGGCCAGCGGAGCACGACCCATTTGGTGTGTGGCACACGTACCGCACTGTGTACATGGTTCCACCAGTGCTTTTCGTAGAGATCCATGCGCTCGCGCGGCACGTCGCTCATCTCCGTAGTGTTGTGCGACCCACGCATCCCCACATAACACTGTACGGCCTCCATTCGTGCCCGCTCAACTGCGCCGATTGTCTGCATTTGCTCGAGCGTGGCCGATTGATACAGTGCGCGCAATACCGCTTGGTGGTAGGTGCTGACCAATGGCTGTCCACCGGCATCGGCGACCGCACGAATGAGTGCAACGGTCATTTCACTTGGGATGTCAAACGCTTCGATTAAGACTTTTTCGCCCGATTGTACCCGCATTGAGTGTCGGACTAAGAGCTCTGCAAGCTGTGTCATTCGTGGGTCTAGCATCACAATCCTCTTTTGCCTATGAAGAATAGCTTCGTATCAAGCATAGCATAGATACTCGCCAATATGTGGTATACTTACCGACCGGTCAGTCAGCATGGAGGTACGAGATGGAGATGACAGCACGTCAGCGGAATCAGCTATTACTGGTGCTCTTTTTGGGAGTGCTTGTAGCCGCGATGGATATTGCGGTTACTGGGCCGGCCTTGCCGGCCATGCAGAGTCAATTTGGCATGGATGTAGCAACTGGGGCGTGGATTTTTGGTATCTACATCGTAGCAAACCTCGTAGCGACGCCACTACTGGCTAAGGGGTCTGATCGATACGGGCGGCGGGCAAGTTTTTTGGCGAGTGTGGTCATTTTCGGAGTTGGATCAATCATAGTTGCAAGTGCCACCGATGTGACGATGCTATTTATTGGTCGTGCCGTGCAGGGGTTTGGTGCAGGCGGGATTTTTCCGGTGGCGAGTGCAGTTGTCGGCGATGTCTTCCCGGTAGCGCAGCGTGGGCGTGCCCTCGGATTGATAGGGGCGGTCTTCGGGATTGCCTTCTTGATTGGTCCAATCATCGGAGGAGTATTGTTGTTGTTTGGATGGCCGTGGTTGTTCTGGATTAACGTGCCTATCGTGGTATTGATTGTCATCCTTGGGCTACGCTTACTCCCGAGTGGTGGTGGTCAACATGGCTTACCATTTGACTGGATGGGGAGTGTGGTTTTAAGTGGATTGTTGATTGCACTTGCGTTTGGCTTGCAGGAAGTTGGGCGTGGTTTCAGTGCCCTGATTATTGCAGCCGTGCTCGTGCCGATATTTATTATGGTAGAGCGTCGTGCGGTGGATCCGGTCATCCAATTGCAACTGCTCGGGCGGTGGTCTATTGTAGTGATTTTGGCATTTGCCTTTGGCGCAGGGATTGCCGAGGCGGTCACGCTCTATCTCCCATCGCTCTTGGTGAGTGCGCATGGGATGAGTGAGTCAACGGCCAGCTTTCAGTTGATTCCACTCGTATTGGCTATGGCTGTAGCATCGCCAGTATCAGGGCGGATGCTCGATCGTATTGGTGCCAAGCCAGTTGTGCTTACGGGCGTTGCGTTGATGATTGTCGGATTACTTCTGTTGGGTCTATGGCCGACGTCCATGGTCTGGTTTTATGGCTTCTCGCTTTTTTTTGGATGTGGTATAGCGGTGCTTTTGGGGGCGGCACTGCGCTACATGATGCTCGCCGAAGCAGATGAGAGCGCACGTGCGCCAGCACAGGCGTTATTGACTATCACGATTAGTGTGGGGCAGATGATTGGTGCCACAATGATGGCAACGGTTGCGGCACGCTATGCTGATGTCACAACCGGGTATGCAACGGCCATGATGGTGACCGCAGCTATCATGAGCGGGTTATTCATTATGGGATTACGCATGGCACGGCGGTCACCACCAGTGCGTGCATAGTGTGTCGTGTGACTAAGATGAAATGGTGTGATGCGGTATTCGGCTGAATACCGCATTTTTTGTGAAATTTTACAAAATGGGGGATATAAATCCATAGGTATGGGGGATACACAACCAGGAGTGCATGGAGTAGCATAGACGTATTCCCATGGTGAAGCCGCTTTCAGCACGAGAGGAGTCGCGTATGCATGGTGCGTCGATTGACTACTACGAGGTTGGACTACAGCGTATTATGCGGTTGGGAGGCATTCAGCAGTTACCCGAGGTATTGACGATGACTGATGTGGCAATGCATTGCGAGGTGCCGGTCACGTGGTTGATGCAGTTGTGGAGTGCAGATGCGTTACCGGGGACAAGCTTTGTGGGGGCACACAGTTGGCGATGTCGGCGTGAGACATTGTTAGAATGGCTAAAGGAGCATGCAGATGAACAACGATACCGCATGGCCTGGACTCAACGCAGTGATCCACCACACTCTACGACACCACACACGTATCAGCGTGGCCGAGGCCGCCAAACGCTGTCGCATTAGCCCGCAACAACTCTGTCAGTGGGCGCATCATCATGGTATTCCGTTGTATGTCACTGACTACGGCTTCGTCATTGACGAAGCCGCGGTCGAGAGTGCACTGAGTCACCGGTCATGGCACTCTCGACCACGGCATCAACGAACGCGTAAGCAGTAAGCGATATGTGCGGACTACTCTACGGTTGCCTGTTCGCTGGTATCAATACTCACCGAGAAATTATCGGATGTGACATCATCGGGATTGAATCCCAACGCACGCAAGCGAGCCATGAGCATCTTTTCACGGGCTGCGTGATAATCGGCACGTGAACGCTCCTGTTCGGCGCGCTCATGCTCTTGCTCTGCACGTTCACGGTCGCGTTCTGCAATGTCGGCGAGTTCAACGTACGACAAGAAGCGCTCGCCGTTCGGGCGGCTGAGGGTTAGTTCGCCGTTGGTGATGCTGAAAGTAATGCCGAGGCGAGGGCTTTTCCAGCCGTCGAGCGTGTGTATCTCTTCGAATGTGGCACCGTTGTGGAGCCAGCCCATGTATTCACCGGCATCGGGATCATACATGTAGTACTCTTCAACACCAGCACGCTCATAAAACTTCAGTTGGCGGCATACACCAACCATACTTGTGCCGGGAGCAAGCACATCAAACACCACTTGTGGCGTCACATTGTGCTCTTCCCACTGGCGGTACGCCGTGCGTTCGCCGCGGGTGACGCCGACGGCCACGAAGACATCAGGTGTCGCAAACGACGTGCTCCCAGGTGTGACATACCACGGTACACTGCCGGCTACCAGGGTATCTGAACGGTGGCGCAACAAGGCATCTAGGCCACCTTGTAGCGTAACAATCCAGCGTAGGCGACGCGTGCTTTCACCGGTGATTGTGCGTTGCGTCATGACGTTACTCCTTCGTATAGTTGCGAGTTATTGCCGGATGACCTGTGCTATTGCCCGCGAGACACTCTCCTCCGGGCTGATTTTGATTTGTACATCGACGAGGCGTCCGTCTGGCCCTACCACAACATGACTGCGCGTCACGCCCATGTATTTTTTACCGTACATGCTCTTTTCACCCCATACACCATATGCCTCACAGACGGTATGATTGATGTCAGCGAGGAGCGGGAATGGGAGGTTGAACTTCTGCTTAAATTTGGCGTGCGATTTGACATCATCTGGACTGATCCCGAGCACTTGCGCGCCTGATGCAATCACCGCCTGATAATTATCACGAAAGCCACAGGCTTGGGTTGTGCATCCTGGAGTGTCATCTTTTGGATAGAAGAAGATGACCACGGTCTGCCCACGTAACTGTGACAGCGTGACCGATTGTCCTGCATCATCGTGTAAGGTGAAATCTGGTGCCATGTCACCAATCGTTAGGGTGCTCATGCGTTGTTCCTTTGGTGTATCGTTGTAAATACCGTAGATATATCTGCCGGCGCATAGTAGAATGCGTAGAGATATAGTGTAGTGTAGCACATACGTGCTATCACGTATGACATAGTGTAGCAAGTGTCAGTTGTGTATACGATTACAAGTTGATGTCGAAAGTTGAGCACCATGCGTTTTGATGTGCTGACCCTATTCCCGACCATGTTCGCAGGTCCGCTTAATGAGAGTATCCTCAAACGTGCACAACATGCTGGTCATGTGCAGATGCACATCCACGATATCCGCGCATATGCCACTGATCGGCACCAAACGTGTGACGACACGCCCTATGGCGGTGGTGCTGGCATGGTGATGAAGATTGCCCCATTGGCGGCGGCAATCCGCGATGTTACGGTGCAGGATCCGACTCCGCCACATGTTGTGTATGTGACCCCTGATGGCGAACCACTGCATCAGGCGATGGTCGTGAAACTCGCGCAACGTCCGCGCGTGATGATATTGTGTGGCCACTATGAAGGCATTGATGAACGTGTGCGCACTACCTTTGTCCACCAAGAAATTTCGATTGGTGATTATGTGCTGACTGGTGGCGAGCTTGCGGCCATGGTTATGATTGATGCGGTGGCGCGTTTGATTGGTGGCGTGATTAATGCAGAGTCGCTCGCCGAAGAATCGCACAGCGACGGATTGCTTGAGTACCCACACTACACCCGCCCAGCTGTATGGGAAGGACAGGCGGTGCCGGAGATTCTTGCAAGTGGTCATCACGGTGCTATTGCCACGTGGCGTCGACAACAACGTCTGCTTCGTACGGCTCAGCGCCGCCCTGATATGTTGAAGCGTGTAACGTTGAGTGCAACCGACCGTAAATTTCTTTCTGAACACAATCTACTCGAGTAACGTGTAAATTGGTGAAACGAGGATTATGAGTGAGGATGATGCCGGTATTTGGGGGACTGGTGTGGAACAATAGATGATTTTTTTGAGTAGATAGAATAATTTCGACTATTTTGTCATCTGTTTGAAAACTAATTGTGCTTGCCCATCCTATCGGAGTAGATTATAATACCTGACAAGAGCAAACGCTCATTGATTGCAAGGCATCTGCGTTCGGTTTCCCACCACAAGGATTTGTTACGACGTACGTGCCTGTCACCAGACGGAGGAAACCTAATGTTCGGAGGTAAAAAGCCCCAAGCTGCTATGGCGACGGTGGGTAACACCAAGCCAGAAACTGTGATCGGGAGCAACACGAGCTTCGTTGGTACAGTCAAGTCCGACGGCAACATGCGGATTGATGGTACAGTCGAGGGTGATATTGAGGTGCTCGGTAACTTGATTATTGGCGAGACTGGTCGCGTCATTGCAAGCATCAAGGCACAGAACTGTCATATTTCGGGCGCTGTTCGTGGAGAGATTACGGTTGTTGACCAACTCGAAATCTCACCAACTGGTAAGGTGTGGGGCGACATCACAACGTCTGCACTGCATATCGAGCCAGGTGGTCTATTCCGTGGACAGAGCGCGATGTCTGCCAATGCCGAGGAGCCGTTGTTGCTTGAGGCACCATCTGCAACCAATCGCACCGACCGTTAACGAAAGATAGGTGCACGTATGCAGTCACGTACGCGCACACGACCGGCGACCGAGCGCGGGCGACGTCCTACGATATGGCGTCGTCTGTTCTCTGGTCGTTGGCGTATATCTCCCACCACCATCATCATGGTGGTCGTTTTCCTTTTGTTCGCCGTAAATTTCGTCAATCAAATTATTCGGCAGGCGCAACTTGAGCAATACCGTGATGCACTTGCGTTGGAGGTCTCAGAACAGGCCGCACAAAACGCCGAGTTAAAGCGTCAAGTCGAATACGTCGAGTCGAATGAATATGCTGAGTTGGTGGCGCGTGAGCAACTTGGCTTTGCGCGACCCGGGGATGTGGTAATGATGCCAACATACCCCAATCAGACGTCAACGAGCGATGAATTGACCGCATTTGTGCAGGATGAAGTCGGGAGTACGAGTAATTCGACCCAACCAAACTGGCAACGATGGTGGCAGTTCCTCCAGTCAACCCCATGATGATGCCCATTTCAATAGTGATTGTGAATTGGAACGGTGTACACCTGCTTGCACGGTGTCTGGAGCATCTGTGTCCCACACTTGATACTGATGATCAAGTCATCGTGGTAGACAACGGTTCCCATGACGAGAGTCTTGCATGGTTGACCCGTACCCATCCTCAGGTGGATGTTGTAGCGCTCCCGGATAACCTGGGGTTTGCCGGGGGCAACAATGCTGCCTTGCCGTATTGTCGCCATGCGTGGGTGTTGTTAATTAACAATGACGCATTTGTGGCCGAGGATGCAGTACGACTACTCAAGCAGGCCGGTGCCACTGTGGCACCCTCGGTAGGTGCCATCGCCGCCACACTGCTTTTTGATCATGCGCCGGAGTTTGTTGCATCAAGCGGGATTGTGTTACGCCGTGATGGAGTGGCCATTGACCGTGACATGGTGCGACCGGTGCATGAACTCCCCGATGAAATGGTGCGCATTGCTGGTGCCAGTGGTGGGGCTGTCTTGTTACGCCGACAGATGATTGACGATATTGGTTTTTTTGCCGATGATTTTTTTAATTATCTTGAAGATGTTGATTTGGCCTGGCGTGCGTTGTTACGTGGCTGGCAAACGCTCCATCTCCCACAGGCGCACATCCGCCATGTGTATTCCGCCACTAGTGGTCAAGGTTCGCCGTTCAAGCAACGGTTGTTAGGACTTAACCGATGGCGTACGCTGATTCGTTGTCTGCCCACGGCACTTTGGTGGCGATATTGGCCTCGGATTATCGGGTATGATGTGATGGTGTGCATCGTACTAGCATGGCGCCGAGAGTGGGCTGGAATTGGTGGCCGACTAGAGGTGTGGCGGCATTGGGCGACGTTACAACGACAACGTCGGTATATTCAATCACGGGCGACAGTTGATGCTCATGACCTTGATGCACTCCTCACACCAGCGCCATGGCCGTGGCAAGAATATCGCGAATTACAACGCCTCCAATCCATCTTGCATCGACGTTCATCACCAATCAAGGAGTAATTCATGATTGCATTTCGCACATTCTGGCAAGCGTGTATCAACATCTTCGAGGATCTTTTTGTTGCACTTCTCGCTAATGTGGTGTGGGTGATTGTGGCATTGCCCGTGCCATATCTTGCGGTCACGTTTTTGAGTAATCCAAGTACGGTGCCAGGTGGCATTCTGATGTTATGTTTGATGCCATTCACGTTGGCCCTTGCTGGTGGTGGGATTACGCATCTATCACGCGAGATAATTGATGGAAAAGCCGTTAGTTGGCGTGATTTTGTGCATGGGATGACCAACCAGTACAAACGCCAGCTCGTGTTGTACGCGATCTGGTGCCTGGTGCTGTATACCTGTGCGTTTAATATGTGGTTCTACGGTAACAGTCAGGGGAATGTGGCCTTTTTGACGTTTCTGTTTTTTGACTTGACGCTCTTTTGGTTGATTTTTTTGGCGTTTTTGATGCCGTTGAGTGTGCGCTTCCCGAACCAGTCGATTCGCATCGTACTGCGTAATGCAGCCGGGCTCATGTTCACGGTCACTGGCCCGATGATTGTCATGCTCATCATTGCCACACTCCTGCTCTTTATTTCGGTCATATCAGTCATCGTGTTGGTCTTCTTCTTCGCCATATTTATGACGCTCTGGGGGACGCACATGGTGGACGCGGCCATCAAAATCATCGAAGATCGCCAAGCGGCGGCCAACAATGATGATGATAATCCGCCGGATGATGATGGTGTGCGCCGACCCGCCGGTCAAATACGCCCGCGTGACTAACTAGCGCAGACTGACACCTCCATCAACAGGCAAAATGACACCCGTGATATATGGCGCTGCCGCCAAAAAGAGTACCGCCTCAGCAATGTCTTGGGCGGTGCCTGCTTTTTTGAGGGGGATGTGCTGGGTGGCCTGTGCAATGCGGGATGCATCCCAGTCATCAGGGACCAACGACAATCCCGGTGCAATCGCACTGACGCGGATGTCTGGTGCAAGTTCACGTGCCAAACTCAGGGTCATGCTTGCTACGGCGCCTTTGCTTGCTAGGTACGGCGTGTAGTTACTCCAGGGGCGAAATACGCCAGCGTCACAGATGTTGATAACCGCACCACGGCTCTGACGCAAGTGTGGGACGGCTGCTTGGGTGGCGGCAAACATGCCTTCAACGTTTACGGCCATCAAGTCACGCCAATCTGTGCGTGTGACGGTGCCAATCGGCGTTGGCCGCCAGATGCCGGCATTATTCACCAACACGTCGAGGTGTCCGTAGTGGGCATGTGTGGCAGCGATGAATGCCTCTGGAGTCCCCTCTTGCGCCCAATCCCCTTTCCACGACCACACATCAATGCCGTGATTACGCCAGTAGGTGACGCGGGAGTGTGCTTGCTGATCAGAGGAATGATAGTGGAATGCTACGCGCATGCCACTACGCGCTGCTGCATCAACAATAGCACCACCGAGCCGTACTGCACCACCACTCACTGCAATCACTTTGTTGTGTATGCGCTCAATTCCCCACATACAGTACGCTCCTTAGACGTGTTAGGACGGATTCATTAGCTCACTGTGTATATGATACCGTCATGTATGGTCAAAGGTGGTAGGATAGATGGTATGGGTTTGCTGAGGAGCACTATGCCTGTTTCAACATTTATTTTTGATTTTGATGGCACCATTCTTGATTCAGAATCACAAGATTTCATCGTTTCAGCCGAAATGTGGCACGCACATGGCGTTGAACTTCACCTCGAAGAGTGGCGCAAAGGCCTTGGCACAGTCGGTGCCTTTAATGCCTATGATGCCCTTGAAAAGGCGTTAGGGCGTACGTTTGATCGTGAAACATGGCGTACGCGCAATCATGCCCGCTTCCTCGAATTGTGTGATGCCGAACCAGTACGTGAGGGTGTACTGGCCTTGTTCGATTATGCTGACGCCAACGACATCACCCTAACTGTTGGTTCTAGTGCTGATCGTGCGTGGGTGACGCGGTGGTTGACCAAGCATCAGCTCATCCAACGTGTGGTAACGATTGTGACATCAGATGACGTATCGCAGGTCAAACCATCGCCAGAAATTTTTTTGACGGTTGCTAACCGTATCAACGAAGATCCTGCACGCTGTTTGGTCTTCGAAGATTCGGCCCATGGAGCCACGGCAGCGGCGCGTGCTGGGATGCGTTGTGTGGCAGTGCCTATCCCCGTCTTGGTGGATGCGTGGATGCCGCCAGTGACACTGCGCTTGCGAAGTCTTGCTGAGCTCTCACCGGCACAATTATTGGCCCAGGTCCACGGCCATACAGCTGCACCGCTCGGTACCTAACAACAACTCCCCCATCACGTTGATGTGCGCACATCAGCGTGATGGGGGAGTCATACAAGCACACGACGTTAGAGAGGTTTTTGGGTGCTAATGCCGTGCAAAAACAAATCAACCAGCGTACGACTCAACTGCCCGGTGTCGTGACCACGCCCTTGAGCTACAGAGAACGGGTAGAGAATGCCGAGCAACACCCATGTGCTTGCCTGGACATCGACCATACGGATGATGCCGTTGGCTTGGCCGGTGCGCAAAATAGCGCGGATACGCTCAATAAACTCACGATCATAGCGTAACGCGAAATTGCGGCGCTCGACCTCGCCGAGATGTTGTAATTCAAACATGGCCAACCGCATGGCAGAGCGTTGTACCGCAGTGAGACTCAAAAGTCCCTCAACGATTGCGGTTAACTGTTGAATAGTGTCACTATGGGCACTACTGGCATGTTGAACGATGCCAATGAGCTGTGTTAGTGACTGCTCCATGATGGCGAGAAGCAGGGCCTCTTTGTCAGCAAAATGATAATAAATTGCAGCCTTCGATGCACCTGATGCCTCGGCGATCTCGCGCATTGATACTGCGTGGTACCCCGATGCGACGAAGCGATTCGCAGCCTCGATGATGATTTTTTCGCGGAGATCAATGCTCATCGTATGATTTAGAGACCGCGGAAGAGTCGGATAGACTCATCCCACGGAATCGAAGCAATCATGATGACAAACGCCAATGTAAAAAAGATGCCAGCGGCGCGGTGCTTCGCCTTGTCGTCGTTGCCTTTCCGAATGCGGCCGGCGCCAATGTGCGCGAGGGCGATGGCCAACACCATCATTGATATGTGCTCAACTGCCCAAAATCGAAGTGTGCTATCGCGCATGGCGGCGCCCATATCACTGAATGCACTCGTGGTCAATGGACTAAAGATGCCATATAACAAGAGGCCGAGTACGAGTTGGAGGCTAGACAAGTGTACAAATGCTGCCGACAACTTCGCCTTGCCGCTATCCCATAGTTGAGACCCTGACCAGCCACGAAATGCTTGGACGATAATCAGGACTGCTGCAATGAGGAGAGCCCAACGTGTCCATGAATGAAGAAACAACGTAATGCCGTATGCGCTCATGAGAACAACTCCATTCGTATTTGGCGCGATGCAAAAAGAAACCGTACGTGTTGCACAATGATTATGCTCCACTAGTAGTATTATACATAGCCGTTATTGACGGTGTGATGGGGATTGGGTGTGGAGGAGATGAATGACCGTAGTGCTACGCACGCACTGCGACTAGAGTGTATTGGGTGCTACGATATATCCCCCACGCCGCATACGGCGTGGGGGATGGTGCAATGATACCCTCGGTGCGACAGCTTTAATCTTCGTCGTCGTCGTGGTCGTCACCATGGGCAGTCATGATCATTAATCCGCCGCTATTGGGCATCATCGACATGGCGCGGAATCGGTGGTCGCGCTTCGACTGTGGTTGATTCGCCGCACACGGCGTACCGAATTTGGGCGTAGCATATGGCAAATGCGTGGTGCCACGGGCCAAGATGTGCAGATAATTGGCTAATTCGCCCTCCCACGGCTGTCCGTGATTCCATGGCACTGCTGAACGCGCGTTGCAGTAGTGTGCCACAAACGACCGGCGCAAGCGGTCTTTGCTTTTGTTGGTGTGTGAGCGATGCAGTACATGCCCGCCAAAGAAGACCACGTCGCCTGGGTCAACCTCAACTTTGATTTCACGTCCAGGGTACTTGGCTGCCACCTTGGTTAAGCCGTTCTTCTGCTCGTCGGTATTGCTTGCGCCGTAGATGGGCTCAAGGTCTGCCAGCGTTTGGTCGCCGTTGGGAGATTGACCGTCACTATCCGGATAGACGGGTTCGGCCTGCGATCCTACCGTCATCCACAGACAACCGTTCTCTTCATCGGCGCGGTCAATTGCCAACCACGCACCGATGAGTGAATCGGGGAATGTGGGAATGTAGTAACTATCTTGGTGATATCCCTGCCCTGGTTGTCCGGGCTGTTTGAAAAAGAGCATGGTCTGTAGGGCGAGCACATCAGGACCAATTAACGCTTCGAGGACATCTAATATCCGTGGGTGCAGAAGATAACGCTCATGAATCTCCGAAACGCGATGGAGCATGTGCACTCGGAGCCAGTACTGGACGCGTTGCTCAGGCGTTAATGTGTCAGGAGGGAGTGGTACGCCTGGGATGATTTCGCGCCCGTAGCGCAGATTGTCAGTGTGCTCGATTAACTCTGCAATTTCTGCATGTGAGACGAGCCCTTTGACAACAAGATACCCCTGTGAATGAAAATGGACGTATTCGTCAACACTAACCTGATAGCGGTCGGTACGTACTGGTGCAGGCGAAATGGTGCTCATCGTGGCACTCTCCTTTTCGTTCCTTCGTTGGACTTGGGTGCATTCCGTGCCTCCCCTCCTATCATACCACTCATGCTTGGTGCGTTTGTAGTCTGGTCAAGCCCCATCGATGTTCCGAATAAATAACCTTATTGACACCATGGTGTCAATAATTATTGTGCAATCGTGTCCCATCTATGCCCATATCAACTGCGCTATGATAGATGCGGTGTTCACCGTGTTGCCCCATAAAAAATCTGTTTATTTAACATAATAATTTATTTGTAATGTTATTGTAATCTAAAAAGCGGTAAAAGTAGGGATGACGGGGTGTTGACGGAGGGGTAACTTGTTTGACACTCATACCCCGCTATGGTATCATTCAACCTTGCAAATGCAGATGCAGATGCAACAATCGGTTACGAGGAAGCCAACGTGCCCTTCTCTAAGGCGCAATGTATATTGCGACCAGATCCGAGGGCAACATATTTTTTTGTGTGCTGTTGGACTGAGGAGAAAGCAGAGAGCATGCCGACGATCAATCAGCTAGTTCGCAAGCCCCGCAAGCCAGTAGAGCGCAAGGTGAAGGCACCTGCTCTACGCTTCAACTACAACTCGTTGAAGGGCAAGTTAACGCGAGGCAGTGGGTCACCATTCAAGCGTGGTGTATGTACGCAGGTACGCACGATGACCCCAAAGAAGCCCAATTCTGCGTTGCGCAAGATTGCACGTGTGCGTCTTTCGAACGGTATGGAGGTTACGGCCTACATTCCGGGTGAGGGGCACAACTTGCAGGAGCACTCAGTGGTACTGATTCGCGGAGGTCGTGTAAAGGACCTTCCGGGTGTACGGTATCACATTGTGCGTGGCACCTTGGACTCACAGGGTGTATCAAACCGCAAGCAGGGTCGTTCGAAGTACGGTACCAAGAAGAACGCTGCACCAGCCAAGAAGAAGTAACACACGCCATTGTGCGTTCATGTAGGTTGAGAGGGAAGCTATGCCCCGACGTGGCACAACAGTAAAGCGTGAAGTTCTGCCAGACAGCCGCTATGGCAGTGCGGTCATTTCACATTTCATCAACAAGACGATGATGCGCGGCAAGAAGAGTGTGGCCGAGTCAATTGTGTACGGTGCGCTCGAAATGGCAGCAGATCGTGTCAAGAAGACCCCAATGGAGGTTCTTGACGGTGCATTGCGCAATGCAGGACCTGTCATCGAGGTCAAACCCCGCCGTGTTGGTGGTGCGACCTACCAAGTTCCGGTTGAAGTAAAAGCTGAGCGCCGACAGTCGTTGGCAATTCGCTGGTTGTTGGCTTCGGCTCGTTCACGCAGTGGTAAGCCAATGGTTGAGCGTTTGGCCCTTGAGTTGGTCGACGCATTCAACAACACGGGTACGACCATCAAGAAGCGTGAAGACGTGCAGCGTATGGCTGAGGCCAATCGCGCCTTCTCACACTACGGTCGTTTCTAGGATTTGGGTTGATGTCGCTTGGGCGACGCTTCTAAGGAGTAGATAAAGGCCATGCCTCGAGAGACGCCGTTAATTCGTTACCGTAACATCGGTATTATCGCGCACATTGATGCCGGTAAGACCACCACCACGGAGCGCATTCTGTACTACACCGGCCGTTCTTACAAGATCGGCGAAGTGCACGAGGGTACCGCCACAATGGACTGGATGGAGCAGGAGCGCGAGCGTGGTATCACGATTACCTCTGCTGCTACGACCGCCGAGTGGACGGTAGCCGATACCTCATATCGTATCAACATCATCGACACCCCAGGTCACGTGGACTTTACTGCAGAAGTAGAGCGTTCATTGCGTGTGCTTGACGGTGGCGTTGTGGTGTTCGATGCTGTTGCCGGCGTGGAGCCACAGTCAGAGACTGTATGGCGCCAAGCTGACAAGTATCGCGTGCCACGCATTTGTTTTGTCAACAAGATGGACCGCACGGGCGCCAACTTTGAGCGCACGGTGGACATGATTGTTGATCGTTTGGGTGCCAAGCCGGTGTTGATTCAGTTGCCTGTCGGTGCCGAGGATCGCTTCCGCGGGATTATCGATTTGATTGAGTCAAAGGCTGTGTTGTACTCGAATGAGGACATGGGCCGCAAGGAAGAGTTCGTCGAGATTCCTGATGAGTTCAAGGCCAAGGCCGAGCAAGCTCGTCAAGAGATGATTGAGCGCATCTCAGAGACCGACGATGAATTGACGATGATGTACCTTGAGGGTCAGACTCCGTCAATCGAGCAGTTGCGTGCCGCATTGCGCAAGGCCACCATTGCTGGTACGTTGGTACCGGTGTTGTGTGGTGCTGCATTGCGCAACAAGGGCGTGCAGCGCATGCTTGATGCCATCGTCTACTTCTTGCCGTCACCACTCGACATCCCACCGATTCGTGGCACCATGCCTGGTGTTGATTCAGAGGCAGATGATGCCGAGTTCATCATTCGCAAGACGGACGACTCAGAGCCATTCACGGCGTTGGTCTTCAAGATTGTGGCCGACCCATTCGTGGGTAAGCTGGCCTACTTCCGCGTGTACTCGGGCAAGCTCGAGGCGGGTAATTACGTGCTCAATACGACGCGTAACAACCGTGAGCGCGCAGGTCGTTTGATTCAGATGCATGCCAACCACCGCGAAGAAATCAAAGAAGTATTCGCTGGTGATATCGCCGCCATGGTAGGGCCAAAGCAGAGCTTCACGGGTGATACCATCTGTGATCCTGAGAACCCGATTGTGCTCGAGAATATCCGCTTCCCAGAGCCAGTGATTCAATTGGCCGTCGAGCCCAAGACCAAGGCCGACCAAGACAAGATGGCGGTGGCATTGGGTAAGTTGGCCGAAGAAGATCCGACCTTCCGCGTCTTCACCGACCAGGAGACGGGTCAGACCATCATTGCCGGCATGGGTGAGCTCCACCTTGAAGTTATCGTTGACCGCATGCGTCGCGAGTACAAGGTTGAGGCCAACCAGGGTAAACCACAAGTAGCCTACCGTGAGTCAATCACGCAAAATACCGACGTTGACAGCAAGTTTGTTCGACAGTCTGGTGGTAAGGGTCAATATGGCCATGTCAAGTTGACCATTGAGCCACTCGAGCGTGGGACAGGCTTTGAGTTCGTCAACGGCATCGTTGGCGGTGCTATTCCTCGTGAATATGTGCCTGCTGTCGAAGCTGGTGTCAAGGAGGCTATGGCTGGTGGTGTGATGGCCGGGTATCCAGTCGTTGACGTCAAGGTCACGCTGTATGACGGTTCATACCACGATGTCGACTCATCCGAAATGGCCTTTAAGATTGCAGCGTCAATGGGCTTAAAGGACGGCGTAAAGAAGGCCGGTCCACAAATCCTTGAGCCAGTCATGAAGGTCGAAGTGGTCACTCCCGAAGACTTCCTCGGTACGGTGTTGGGCGATCTCAACAGCCGCCGCGGTCAAGTCGAAGGTATGGAAGCACGCGGTAATGCACAGGTTGTCCGCGCGTACGTACCGCTTTCAACGATGTTTGGTTACACTACCGAGTTGCGTTCAGCAACCCAGGGTCGTGCCACTTCGTCGATGGAGTTTGCCCACTATCAACCGATGCCTGATCACTTGGCTCAGGAGATTATCACCAAGCGACGCGGCTAATTCTTTGGTATAATGCATATCTTGTTCGTAACATTGCACAGTGTGGAGGCATGAGGAGTCATGGCAAAGCAGAAGTTTGAGCGTAACAAGCCACATATCAACGTTGGCACCAT
>CAYZZI010000056.1:0-20953 GCA_964482795.1 uncultured Klebsiella sp. | reverse complement strand
TGAACTCACCTCACCCCGGTCCATACCTCGAAATCAAAAGTCGCACGTGGAGCCAGCGTGATGCGACAGCTAAAGCTGAATTAATGGCCGAAATGCTCACTCTGCTTGGCATCAACGAAAGCACGATTATCAAGCATGAATACGTCGAATTATAAGTACATCATCGGATTAACCGGCAATATTGCCTGCGGCAAAAGCAGTGTGGTTGCTGAGCTCGTCGCCCTCGGTGCCACGGCAATCGACGCAGATAGCGTCACCCGTGAACTACAACAACCTGGGCACACAGTATATCGTGACATCGTGGCCCACTTCGGGTCATCCGTGGTAGCTGCAGATGGACAGCTCAATCGCAAAGCTCTTGGCAATATCGTATTCAGTGACACTCAGCAACTTCGTGTGCTTGAATCAATTGTGCATCCAGCAGTACGAAACCACATTTTGCACTGGCTATCACACGTGCCACACGGCACACGTACTCACCCATCAGTTGCAGTCATTGACGCCATTAAGCTCATTGAGTCTGGTTGGCCCCAACACTGCGATGCCGTTTGGGTAGTAACATGCACGCGTGATCAACAAATCGAACGCCTCTGCCGCACACGCAATCTCACAGAGGCAGAAGCCATACAGCGTATCGACGCCCAAAATCCTCAATCTGCCAAAGTGGCTGTAGCTGATGTCGTTATCGATAATTCAGGTTCGTGGCAAGAGACACAACAACAGATTCACCACCACTGGCATTCCATTCATCAACGATTTGCATAAAGGATCTATAATCATGCATTTCACACGGTTTTGGTCAATTGTTGAGCAACACCACGATATTCAAAACCCATCTTCACCAGACAAACTCGACCATTTGATTGACCTGTTACACCTCCGGCCACACCAACACGTCCTCGATATTGGCTGTGGGCGCGGATGGCTCATCAATCGTATTGCATCTCGCACAGGTGCACACACGACCGGCATAGAAATCAATCCATGGTTTTGCCGGTTTGCGCAACAACGCGCCCAAGATCTCGACGTCGCACACCTGATTACCATCATCGAATCAGATGCCCGTGCTGTTACGTTTGCACCTCACTCGTTTGACGCTGTACTCTGTGTTGGTGCCACTTTTGCCCGCGGTGGACTTGCACAAACCCTTGCATTCGCACGATCAGTCGCCAAGCCTGGGGCCCCCATCGTCATCGGTGATATCTTTCGTTATCACGAAAACCCGCCCGGCACCACACCCCATGCGGAGGATGTACCAACGTTGGCCTCACTCGTCGATATCATTCGGGGGAACGATGAACCTTACGAACTGATGGTTTCATCTCATGAAGAGTGGGATCGATACGAAACAAAAAAATGGCAAGCCGCACGCGAGTGGTTAGCCACACATGCCGATGACCCCGAACACGCGTCGTTTGCTGCACAAGTAACCAAAATGCGCCACGATTATCTACACGTTGAACGCAACACCATTGGATGGGCCTTGGTTATGGCGTTCGCAACCTAGTAGGTGCACCATACGCACTCGTTGGCGGTCATTTGAGACACTACCCCAAGAGTGAGTTGTACAACTCCTCGTGTTGCTGCACAATGTGTTCCCAACTAAATAGATCCGTCAATGCGCGCCCCTGCCGACTTATCATGAACGCAAGTTCAGGTTCTTGCTGAATGCGTTGCACAGCAGCGACTAATTGACCAACTTGTTGTGGTTCGATGAGAAGTGCATGTTTTTCATGAATCAATTCTGGAAGCGGATCTTGCGCCATGCCTGCAGGCGCACGCGTGGTAATCACTGGAACTTGATGTGCCAGCGCAGTGATTAAACTACCGCGCCGATATGAATATCCATCGTTAAACGGCAACACGACCGCATCTGCAGCCATCAAATACGCTGACACATCAGCCGGTTCGGTATACCCAGTTATAATTATGCGTTGGTCTAGGCCAGCTCGACTTATTTTTTGTTTAAGTTGTTGCGCATACCCTTGATCCGCTTCAGAATCACCTGCACCACCAATCATGACCAACCGCGTCGTGTCTGGTAATTGTTGCATTGCATCAACGATAACTTCAAGCCCTTTTGTTTGTGTCAATAATCCAAAATACGCCAACAGCATACCACCCGATTGAATCTCAAAACGCTCACGCCACAATGACCGTTCGTAATAACGTGGTGGAGCTGGCGTCACATTTGCCCCAATCGGAATAAACATTGTACGTGGATTCCAAATACCCGCTCGTTCATTCGTGACACGATGATAGTCACCTGCATTGGTCATTATTGCCGCATCTGCATCACGTATGATGCGTTTTGTGTACCATTCACGTAATGGTCCTGCTTTCGGAAAAAGATATGGTGGTAGTAAATCATGCGCCGTCGTTACCACCTTTAGTCCGTTCTTGCGCTCATAACTGAGCTTGCGTGGCAACGTGTTTATTGCCACATTCATGCCATATGCACCCGTTTGATATTGGATGTGCACAATGTTTGGTTGGAGCTTGGCAATCACCTGTCGTATCGTCTCAATACAACTTCGGTCCCATCGTTGTACACGTACCGGATAGATGCGCGCAGCATCGCGATATGCTTGGCCCTGGTTGCCGGTGACCACTGCAACTTCATGCCCTCGGTGGGTTAGTGCACCATTGAGTCGACGTGTATAGTCACCAACGCCTCCCATCATTGGGGGATATTCGGCTGACACCATCAAGATACGCATTGGGCACCTTCTTCGTTTTCATTCATGTTTACATTACACTTGACGCCCAAGAAGGCCATCTGCTAACGCACGCAATTGTGTATACGCACGGTCATTCACAACCCGCACACGCGCCAATGCAGCATATGCCTGCGCATAATGCTGCTCCACAAGCGCACCTACCGCTTCTGCTGCACCACTCTGATTCATGACGGTAATCGCCGCCTCAATTAACTGGTCATCGCCGACTGGGGTGCGGTATAACCGATGTATCACTCCATGCTCTGGCTCGCGCCCAAGTGCATGAATCACCGGTAAACTGAGTTTGCGGCGCGTCAAATCCGCAGCCAGCGGTTTACCAGTTATTGCTGGGTCTCCCCACACTCCCAACATATCGTCTTGCATTTGAAACGCAATACCAAGATGTAAACCAAATTCACTCAGCGCTCGTGCATCGTGTTCATTGGCACCTCCTGCCAATGCACCTAACTCTCCACAACTGGCAATCAACACCGCAGTCTTGCGCGTTACCATGGCAATATAGGCCGACTCACTTATTGAGCTGTCACCCTCAAATTTCATGTCTAGATGTTGACCTTCACAAATCTGCAAAATAGACCGATCAAATCGACGCATGATTTCAAGTACTCTGTCTGCACGTACACCTACATCTACCATTCGCTGCACAGCCATATGCGCCAACACGAACATCCCATCACCCGCGTTAATACCTTGTGCGATACCCCATATTGACCATACAGTCTCACGTCCGCGCCGTAAATCACTGTTATCTTGTATATCGTCATGAATCAACGAAAAATCATGGAGGAGTTGTATTCCTGCGGCTAACGGTAACGCTTGTTCTACCGTGCCTCCAACAATTTCACTTGCGAGTATCGTCATGATTGGACGCAATAGCTTCCCAGGATCAGCTAACTCAGGAGCTAATGCTCGATTTCGCCATCCTAGGTGATACTCCTGCATCGCATAAAATTCAGCAACCATTGTGTCATATTGCGGAAAAACTGCTTGCATCTCTGCACGTATTAGCGTGCGTATGTCGTGACTCATGATATCCTCGTTCTGCTTCAATAATCGTATTATATACGGTGTCTTACTATTACTTCACCACGTTGTTTCACGTGAAACGTCTTCCCTCTGCTTTTCGTGTTTTGCTCATGTCATGTTTTTGTCATCTCCATGTAGCTATACATGACGTTTTTTCGCTTTCCTTTCAAATTAACTATAGTTTGTAGTATTTTTGTCATCATTTGGTCTCATTCGTTTAATGAAACTATACCTTGTAATATTTTCGTCATAATGAAGTGTTGTTGTCTTCGTATGTTGGTAGTACACTAATGCTAGTACGATGTATTGTCCTAAATAGGAGTCTTGTATGACACCGAACCTACGGTTCCGCTTTAGTCCGGCCAAAGATGGCTTGGTTAAGGTGCTTGGTCCACTTGAAACTGAGATTATGCAAGTCATTTGGCATGACGACTGCAGCACCGTAAAGAAGGTTCACAAAGCCTTAGCGCAGCAGCGAGACATTGCTTACACAACGGTGATGACGACCATGAGCCGGTTAGCTGAGAAGGGGGTTCTCAACCGGCAGCGTGATGGTCTAGCATACATTTACACTCCCACATTAAGTGAATCAGATTTTGTGACATTAGTAGTGCAGCAGGTCCTCGATAGTCTGTTGACCGACTACAGTGACACAGCGGTTGAGTATATGGTTGATTTTCTTGCGAAGAACAACCCTCAAGGGTTTGAGCGATTGCGTCAAGTGGTGGGTAAGCACAACGTCGCATAGGATGGGCAAGTCACACGGCGCGCCGGACGATGTCCGGCGCGCCGTGTGTGTTTATGTGGAGCACTGACTAAACGACTTTGCCCCAGACATCATATTCGGTGGTTGAGTTAATTTTAACGTGACACATATCACCGACCGCACCTTTGCCCCAAGCGAAGACTTGCCCATCAACCTCTGGCGCATCACGAAATGATCGTCCGACCAGAAGTGGGCGTCCAGTCTCATCGCTCCCGACACCTTCAACCAACATGGTCATCGTACGTCCGCGCCATTGACTGATGCGTTTTTGCGAGATGGCCTGTTGAAGTTGCATGATGGCATGCCAGCGGCGTTCGATATGCTTTTGTGGGACCTTGGCATCGAGGGTGGTAGCATGGGTACCCGGCTCATCGCTATAGCGGAAGACGCCAACCCGATCAAGTTCCATTTCGGCCAAGAAGTCATGTAGCGCATCAAACTCCTCACGGGTTTCACCGGGGAATCCAACTATAAACGTAGAACGAATTGCAATATCCGGCATTGCAGCACGCAAGTCACGGATAATACCCTTCGTACGCTCGATATCCGGTGGGCGACGCATGCGCCGCAATGTAGCAGGATGGGCATGTTGGAGTGGCATATCAAGGTATTGGCAGATTTGTGGATGTTTAGCCATTGTTTCAATGACGCGCGGGGTAATGCCATGGGGATACGCATACATCAAGCGAATCCATCGATCCGTAGGAACAACCGCACACAACTGATCAAGTAAATCGGCTAGGCCATCTTTGAGGCCCAAATCGCGACCATAGTCGGTGAGATGTTGGGCAACCAAAACTATTTCTTTGACGCCACGTGCAACCAACTGCTCGGCCTCACGCACGATCGCATCTGGCCGTTTGGAGCGCATGTCACCTTTGAACGAGGGTATCGTACAGAAGGCACAGCGAAGATTACACCCATCAGAAATCTTCAGATATGCAGATGGACCCTTCATGGTACGTTCAATCGCAGCGGTGCGCCAATCGGCATACTCACCGGGGACTTTGAGGTCAATATCGGTTGGATTAACCGGCATCAAATCAATCAGCGGTACTTTTGCAGCAACGGGGGTTACTGTCGGTGCTGGTGCGGATACTCCTACCACTTCACCGATTCGCATCCATTCGCGTGTACCGAGGATGGCGTCAACACCGGGCACTGCTTGCACTACAGCCGCATGACTCTCAGCCATACAACCAGCAGCGATGAGCTTCTGTCCTACCGCTTTCTGAGCCGCAACCTCATTCAGCACAGCAATTGTCTCATCGCGTGCAGACGCAATAAAACTGCACGTGTTGACAATTACCACATCTGCACCCTGTGCATCGTTTACCATTTGATGCCCTTGGGCCTGTAGAATACCGGTCATGCCCTCGCTGTCAACAGCATTTTTGGGACACCCAAGCGTAATTACATGCACTTTCATATTGATGTACTACCTGTCCTAGCGATAATTCGTAAATTGAAGTGCAACGGGAAACTCATCTGCGCGTTCGCGTAGCAACGCAATAACTGCTTGCAGCTCGTCGCGACTTTTGCTGGCGACACGAATGGCATCCCCTTGAATACGTCCCTGCACCTTCGGGAATTGGTCTTTGAGTAGGCGTTGAATCTTTTTTGCGACCTCATCTGAAAGACCTTTTTGCAGGGTGATGACTTGCTTAACCCGACCGCCTGCCACGTCCTGCATCGTATTCAGCTTAAACACTTTGATCGAAAGATTTCTTCGAAGCGCTTTGCTTTGGAGGATGTCACATACCGCAGTGAGGTGCATCTCTGATTCGGTCGTGATGGTTATTTCTTTCTCAGTCAGCTCGATTTCCGTCTTGCTGTCTTTGAGGTCATAGCGGGTATGTACTTCACGTTTGGTTTGATCGACCGCATTGACCATTTCTTGGTAGTCAAACTCTGACACCACATCAAAGCTACTTTCGCTCGCCATGGTATCGCTCCTTTTCAATACAACAACGCGGGGCATCATGCACCCCGCGTTTGCTCGTGCGCTGTCGTAACAAGACTATCCGCTAGGGTGGCCAACTAAACGATACCACATCCCCTGGTGTATTGCTGAGTCGTTGCTCAACCCCATTGATATTGACGGTCACCACATACGCGTTGCCGGCACGTATCCAGACATCGCGTTGTGCAGCGTATCGCAACGATTCACCTGGTTTGAGGATTTTTTGGTAGACCGACTTATTGTCGACTTTGACATGCAACCATGATCCAGGATTATTACCTGAGTCAATTTGTATGGTCAGCATGATAGGCGCTTCTGGTGTTGGGGATGCTTGAATCGTCGGTGTGGGAGCAGATGCTGTTGGCTCTGCTGTGGGCATGACCACTGTTGCGGTGGCCTCTTCGGGCATAGTGGTCGGTGCAACCACTGCAATTGTCGCAGTGGCCACCACATCTGTGCCACTTTCGACAATTGGGGCTGGGGTAATATCAAGATACTCGACGGCTCTGAGAACCAAGTAACCCAGTCCAGTAATCGTCAGCATTACAAAGAAGACGCCTAGGAGCTGTGGCAAAATAGTGCTCGGAGTAATTTGTGGCACCACAGCAGGGCGAATGACAATCGGCTCGGTACGACCCCGCTCATACCGATAAAGCTGAATCAGCTCTTCTACGGGTATTTTGAGGTATAGCGCATAATTGCGAATAAAGCCACGTGCATACACATCGCCAGGCAAATACTGATAATCACCATCCTCCAACGCTTCTAAGTATCGTTGGAGAATGCGTGTCTCTGTCGCAGCCTGCGAAATGCTGATTCCTTGAGACTGTCGTGCGTTGCGTAAACGCTGACCAAGTTCGCTCATCTGTGGCAACCTTCAAACATTAACCGCACCGTACGGCAGGGGATTTACCAGTTTTGGTCGCATACACCTAGATTATATGCGAATTTATGCTATTCGGCAATTAACTCTCGGCATATTTGCTGATTTACACCAACAAATCATGGAATTTACGCCGTATTTGTTTATATTAGAGACCATCAACCGGACACCACGCATCAATGACAAACGCCATGGTCTCAACAAAAACAAACACTTAACAATTACCACTTACGTGCACGCGCTATTTGAGACCTTCGACACGTGGTAATACAATTCCTCGTTGACCTTGATACTTACCAGATTTATCGCGATACGACGTCTCGCACAGCTCGTCACCTTGGAAGAATAGGCATTGTGCAATTCCTTCGTTCGCATAGATTTTGGCTGGCAATGGTGTCGAATTGCTAATTTCGATAGTCCACTGTCCCTCCCAACCAGGTTCGCCAGGTGTAACATTGACGATTATACCGGCACGAGCATAGGTTGATTTCCCGATGACCAATACGAGCACATCTGAAGGCAAACGAAAATACTCTAGCGAATGGCATAATGCATAGCTATTCGGCGGAATGATACAGACATCACCTTTAAAGTGCTGAAAAATTCGTTCATCGATGTTTTTGGGATCCACCACCGTATTGTATGGGCTCGTGCTAAATATTTTGAATTCGTCTGATACGCGCATATCGTATCCATACGATGACAAGCCATACGAAATCACGCCATCGCGTTTTTGCTTGTCAACAAACGGCTCAATCATCCCATGTTCTGTCGCCATTCTGCGAATCCAGCGATCGGATTTAATTGTCATACGCCTCAAGCCTCTCCATTCATATTGTGATGGCATTCAATCTACTGTGTACACTCATGGTATGACAGAAACGCACATACAGCAAATAATCAACCACTACGAGCGACTTGGCCACAACAGTCGTAACCCATTCGCTACCACCAATAACGTGCTCCCTTCGTGGCCGATTACACCAAGCGTGAGTTCCACATCACCGCGCAACGTAAAAATAAATAGCATTACAATCACCGTCATCGCAAACACGAGATTTTGCCAGACCACGCGTCGTGCACGTTTAGCCAGACGCAGCGCACCAGCAAGCTTACTCAAATCATCGCGCATTAATACGACGTCGGCACTTTCGTGAGCTACGTCCGTGCCACCTTTGCCCATAGCCACACCGATATCGGCTGTTGCCAATGCAGGGGCGTCGTTCACACCATCACCGATCATTGCAACCGCACCATAACGGCGCTGAAGCTCTTTGACGGCAGTTACTTTGTCTTGGGGCAATAAATCAGCGCGCACATCATCGATGCCCAGTTCTTTGGCAAGGGTATAAGCCACATGTTGATTATCACCCGTTAATAATGCAAGCCTTATGCCATCTGCCTGTAGTGTGTGTAGTGCATGCCGTGTCTCAGGGCGAATGGTGTCAGCGATAGCAATGAGTCCCCAGATTTCACTTTCGGATCCCACTGCAATAACGGTGTTTCCTTGCCGTTGTAATGCTTCAATTTCAATCATGACATCGGGTGTCACATGAGCAAATAATGTTGGTTTACCCACCCGTAATCGTTGACCACAAACGATGCCTGATGCACCTGCGGCAACAACGGCTTTGAATTCAGTGACCTCCGGGATGGATAATCCATGCCGTAGTGCGCCTTGTACCACAGCTTTGGCAAGCGGATGTTCCGATGGTGCCTCTACCGCAGCAGCAGCCACGAGAAGTCGTACCTGATCAATCGTCAATCCCTTTTGTTCGGCATCCGTCACCGAGATACACGGCATCTGATCACTTATTCGACCTGGTCCACCCACAGGGATGACGGCCACCACTTGCGGTTGGCCGGTCGTCAAGGTTCCTGTTTTGTCTAGGGCAACGACCTTAATTGTAGCCGCCGTTTCAAGATGACGACCACCCTTAAATAACACGCCATCGCGTGCGGAGCGAGCCAACGCCGAAAGAAGGGCTGCAGGTATTGAAATCACTAGTGCACACGGAGACATGACCACCATGAGTGTCATTGCCCGATAGAACGCCACCGGCCAACTTTCATTGAGCCAGATGATGCCAACAACAAAGGCAACTATTGTCACAATCACCACCGCATATGCGTAATACACGCCTATGATTCTATCTGTGAAATCTTGGCTTCTGGCTTTCTGTTCACGAGCTTCGCGCACGACAGCCACGATACGCGCAAGCGTCGACTGCGCTGCATCAGCGCGCACTTCAACTTCAAGGGCACCTTGTCCGTTGATGGTACCCGCAAAGACCGCTGATCCTGTTTTTTTGTCGACTGGTACTGATTCACCGGTAATTGAGGCTTCATTGATGGCTGACTCACCTTGGCGAATGACGCCGTCCGCAGGTATTTGTGCTCCAGGACGAACCAACACGACATCTCCGATGGTCAGTGCCTCAACCGAGATTTTTCGTACACCTCGTTGGTCAATGACCTCGGCCTCACGAGGCGTCATCGCAATCAACGAACGAATCGATGCATGCGTACGTCCCATGGCATATGTTTCAAGTGTGCCTGATAACGAAAATAAAAATATCAGCAACGCGCCTTCACGCGGTTCGCCAACAGCAGCAGCACCTAATGCCGCCAAAATCATGAGCATGTCAATACCAAACTCACGATTTCGAATCATTTCAAGGGCCTTGCGTGCGGTAAAGTAGCCACCAAATCCATATGCCACGACAAATACGCCCCATACAAGCCAAATCGGCGTACTAGATATTTCTTGAATAATCCACCCTATGAGTGTGGCAATCAAACAAATCACCGTGTAGCGAATCATTTTCGACAACTCGGCGATTTCTTCCTCTTCGGGTGTCAGAGCCACCTCAACCGATTCGATGGTGAGTGCCAAATTAGCCTGATCGCAAATGGTACGAATGGTATGTCGATCAGCATCAGCGCGACATTGCACTATCACCCCATCGTTGTTACGGTTGAGTTTGACGCCGGCCACACCATTGACTTCACGAATCTGCAGTAATACGTCGGACATGAAATTACCTCACCTACCACGTGTGGCTGTTTTGTGCTTGTGTTTTGCTCTCGACTATACTAGCACGTAATCAACGACACGGTACCCATATGCATGGATACCGTGTCGTCTACAAGACTTCGCGCGTTGAAGATTTAGTTCGTATGTGACTTCATCGCTTCAACTGACTCGTGTGCCTGTGTGCTCATCAAGGCCACCGACTCATGTGAACGCCAGCATGCCACCATGTGGCCGTTGCCGATATCCTTCATTTGCGGCTCTTCTTGTTTGCACTTGTCAATTGCAATCGGGCATCGTGTGTGGAATCGGCATCCTGTTGGCGGGTTGAGTGGGCTCGGCACATCACCAGTTAAGATAATGCGGGTACGCGTGCGCTCAACATCAGGGTCTGGAATCGGTACAGCCGACAACAACGCCTGTGTATATGGATGCACAGGGTTCTTGTAGAGCTCATTCCCATCCGAAATTTCGACCATTTTGCCGAGATACATCACTGCCACACGATCGCTGATATGCTTCACCGCAGCTAATCCGTGTGCAATGAACAAATACGTCAACCCCAACTTGTCTTGGAGCTCTTCGAGCAAATTCAAAACCTGTGCTTGAATCGATACGTCCAACGCTGATACCGGCTCATCACACACCACAAACTCAGGCTCCACCGCAAGTGCGCGGGCAATACCGATACGCTGCCGTTGACCACCAGAGAACTCATGGGGATAGCGGTTGATAAAGTATGGGTTCAAACCGACCAGTGCCAACAATTCTTCGACGCGCTTGCGCACGGCATCTCTGCCTTGGCGCAAGTTGTGCACGATAATTGGCTCAGCGATAATGTCTCCCACCGTCATACGCGGATTCAGTGATGCATATGGGTCTTGGAAAATCATCTGAACCTTACGACGCGTCCGACGCATCTCCTCAGCTGATAGCTTGGTGAGGTCAGTACCGCGAAAGTTCACCTCTCCGCCGGTCGGTTTATACAACTGGATGAGCGCACGACCAGTGGTCGATTTGCCACAACCGCTCTCGCCCACCAACCCCAGCGTCTCACCTTCTTTGATGGAAAAGGTCAAGCCGTCTACTGCTTTGACATCTCCAACCTTCCGGCGCAAGACGATTCCCTTAGTAACAGGGAAGTACATCTTTAGATCCTTGACTTCAATCAAGGCATTCTGTTCTTTGGCAGCAGTCATCCCACATCCTCCGTCGCAGTATTTCACTCATCAGCACCACTGCCTACGATACGGCAACGGTCGGCTCCGAATCAATCGTGATATCAAACAAACAGGCCGCATTGTGGTTTTCACCGACTTTGCGCAGCGGTGGAACTTGCGAATCACATGTTCCTGCTTTGTAGAAGTCACAGCGCGGACTAAAGGCACAAATCTGCCCCAATGAAATCAAATCGGGTGGTAATCCGCGAATGGGCTCTAGCCGCTTGCCTGATACATTGTCAAGTCGTGGTATTGACTTTAACAAGCCAATCGTATACGGCATGCGTGGATTGTGGAAGATGTCGCGTGTTGGCCCTTCTTCAACGACACGGCCTGCATACATCACCATCACGCGATCAGACATGCCTGCTACCACGCCCAAGTCATGGGTAATGATAATCACGGCCATGCCCAACTCTGCTTGTAGCTTTTCGATGAGTTCAAGGATTTGCGCTTGGATGGTCACATCCAAGGCTGTGGTCGGTTCGTCGGCAATCAACAACTCTGGATTACACGCCAGCGCCATGGCAATCATCACACGCTGGCGCATACCACCAGAAAACTGATGCGGATATTCATCAACACGTCGCTCAGCCCCAGGTATACCGACCATCTGCAACAACTCAATCGTGCGTGCACGTGCCTCAGCATTTGAAAGCTTTAAGTGTAGCACCAGAGACTCAATGATTTGCTGGCCAACCGTCAATACCGGATTGAGAGATGTCATCGGATCTTGGAAGATCATGGCAATACGATTGCCACGCAATTCACGCATTGCTTCTTCGCTCAACTTCAGCAAGTCTTGACCATCAAACATCACCTCACCACCCGTGATGCGACCTGGTGGATTGGGGATGAGGCGCATCACTGAGAGTGATGTCACACTTTTGCCTGAGCCTGACTCGCCCACGATACCCAACGTCTCGCCACGATTCACGTAGAACGATACATTGTTTACCGCTCTGACCACACCATCCTGGGTCTTGAATTGCGTCTCCAGGTTACGGACATCTAACAACGGCGCCATACGCAAACTCCACGTTCATCAATCATAGATAGGGATATCCTATCGAGATCGTCTGCTTATTCAGTTAGATTCTGGTGAAATACTGCTCGAAGACCTATATGCTAAAGTATTGTATGTTGATATTTATTTTTATGCAAGAGGAATCTCGTGAAGCTTCTTATTGTTGGTGCAGGAATTAGCGGTCTCGCAACCGCGTATACCATATCAAAGCAATCATCTCATATCACCATGCACTGTATCGAAAAAAGTCGTGGCGTTGGCGGTCGTGCTGCAACACGTCGTCGCGATGGTGCGGTGTTTGACCATGGAGCGCAGTTTTTTCGCACGAATGACCCGCTACAGCTCGATTTTTTTCGAGAACAACTCGACGCGAGTCAGCTTGTTGATATTCGCAAACCGGTATGGACATTTACTCATGACAATATGATTGCAGTTGGTGATCCCGCCCAAAATAATGCGCCGAAATTGGTATATCGTCCTGGTATTAACCATCTTGGCAAATTACTCATGCCCGACAATCTTCATATGTCCTTTCAAACGCGCGTCCATTCCTTCACACATGACCACAACAAATTTCACTGTTTTGACAGTGATCAGCAAGAAATTGCTGTGGGCGATGCTATTTTGCTTACACCACCAGCACCTCAAACCATTGATATCGTGCGCGCGAGTCAGCTTGACACGGATGTTCAACGCACGCTGATTAACGCCCTTGAACCAGCCACCTATCGACCCTGTCTAAGTATCACGCTCGCATTTGCCCAGCAGTTTGCTTTTCCGTTTTATGCATTGGTCAATAGCGATCGTCAACACGACATCTCTTGGCTTGCATTTGAACACGATAAAGATGCCTCACGCGCGCCAGCACATCAATCACTGATCACTATTCAGTTGGCACCGAATGCCAGTCGTTTGTATTGGGATGCTGATATTCCCACTTTGACTACGACGTTTCTTCCTGCCATTAGTTCGCTACTTGATTGCACACTTTCATCACCACTTTGGGTTGACCGACAAGGGTGGCGCTATGCTCTACCTGATGGAAAAGCGGATACTCATCAATTACAAATGTTCGAACGTTCTCATGGGGTATACTTTGCAGGAGATGCACTTAGTGGTCTCGGACGCGTCCATCTGGCATTACAAAGTGGTTTTGACGTTGCACAACGCATCATCGCCAACCATACACCGCTCGAATAGGAGTATTTATGTATCAATCATCGTCGTGGCGTGCGCTGAGTATCGGTATTGGCAGTGCTGTTATTCTTGGATTATTCGCCATCATCATCTTTGCCCCCAACGATAGTTATGTAAGTGCTGCCCAAAACGGCATTGGCATCTTGATTCCAATCACATTTTTGGCTGGTCTGTTCAGTTTTCTTTCACCATGTACGTTGCCTATATTGCCGGCGTATTTTGCATTCACCTTCCAAGCAAAAAAAGAACACGTCACATTGATGTCGATTGCGTTCTTTTTGGGTCTCGCCACCACCATTGTGTTACTCGGTGCAAGTGCCACCGCACTAAGTCGTTTTTTATTTAGCTACCTCTCCCTGCTTACCACAATTGGTGGTATCGCCATTATTATCTTCGGTGCATTAAGCTTTCTCGGTATTGGCTTTGGTGGCATAAAAGTCATGGATCGCCCGCTTGGTGGCTTCTTTGGTTCATACCTCTACGGTGCCACATTCGCACTCGGTTGGTCCGCTTGTGTTGGCCCTATTCTCGGCGCGTTACTCACACTCCTCGCGACTCAAGGCGTAGCTGTTGCTCAAGGTGCGTTGTTAGCGTTCGTATATGCTCTTGGACTTGGCTCTCCATTAATCATCGTGTCGACGTTTTTTAGCCGACTCGGCAATGGCTCACGTTTTTGGCAGTTCATCAAGGGGCGCGCCTTCGTTGTGACGGTGGCTGGTCGGGAGATATTGCTCCACACCACGAGTATGATGAGTGGCACATTACTCATTCTAATGGGCTTGCTACTCGCCAGTGGTAATCTCACTGCCATTAGTGAGTGGACCCAACAAACGTCATTGGCACAACTCACGCTCTCTCTTGAAATTTGGTTGAGTTCAATAATCTCAGGAGAATAGGAGAATTCTCGAGATGGCGCAGCGCATTCCTCATGCAGCCGGATGTATTATTGTCCGCACACACGATAACCAACCGCTTTTCTTGGTCATTCGAGACCAATATGGTTGCTGGACATTCCCAAAAGGCCATCTTGAATCCGGCGAAACGAGTCAGCATGCAGCTATCCGCGAGGTCTTTGAAGAGACGGGTATCCGTGGTGAACTTGGCCCTCACATCACCACCATCTTTTATGACGTCATCAAAAAAGGGCAAACCGTGCGCAAACAAGTCGATTGGTATCTCCTCTCCACCACCCAAATCGAAGTCAACCTGCAAGCCGAAGAGGGCATACATGAGTATGCCTGGCTGACAGATGGTGCCGTAGAGGAGCGCCTCGGCTATCCGGCACTCATCCCAGTCTTTCAACTTGCACGATCGTTCCTTGCCTCTGCTTAACCGCCATGCCCGAAGACTACGTAGCACTTGCCCAACAACTCATCGCTCTCCAAACAACACCCGATCAACCAGCGGCACTCGCTACCGCTCTTGCGTTGGTCACGAGTCAGTGCACGCATCTCACCATTGAACACTTCAATCACAACGGCTCGCCCAGCGTTCTGATTTACAATCGCCCGACACGCCCACACCAATTTCGTCTTATTCTGAATGGTCATGTAGACGTTATCCCTGGTCATCCCAACCTGTATCGGCCAATCATCAAGCATCAGCGCATCTACGGAACAGGTGCATTGGACATGAAGGCAAACCTTGCTGTCCTCGTACACCTATTTGCGCATCATGCTACACACATCGATGCACCGATTGCACTACAAGTGGTGTCGGATGAGGAGCTCGGTGGATTTGATGGCACCTACCATCAAATCCAGTGCGGTGTGCGTGGTGACTTTATTGTGAGCGCTGAGACCACCGATTTTGCCATTGTCAATCGTGCAAAAGGGATTTTATGGCTCAAAATATTGGTTACCGGTATCACCGCCCATGGTGCGTATCCATGGCGCGGTCACAACGCCATACTCCGTGCTCACCAGCTCATCACTCGACTCCTCGCTACATTTCCACAACCCACACGACAAATGTGGCGTACCACCGTCAATGTGGCGCACATGCAAACCATGAACACAGCATTCAACAAGGTACCCGATACGGTTGAGCTATGGATTGACGTGCGATTTATACCCGAAGACGCGCACCGCCTACTTGATGTGATTGCGCAAATATGCAATCCTTTTCACTACGAAATAGTCGCACACGAACCACCGCTGAATACATCGGCACAGCATGCAGACATTCAACGACTCCGTGCAGCAACAGCTCAAATACGGACTACACCAAGTCGTATCCGTGCTGCGCAAGGCTCATCCGATGCACGCCATTACATGCATGTAGGGAATAGCGGCATAGAGTTTGGTGCGCGCGGTGGGGGTATTGCCAGTGATAACGAATGGATTAGCATTCCGAGTTTGCACGACTACTACCAAATACTGCTTCTCTTCTTACGTCAGTTACGCTAGCGCGCATTGCGTCTCTCTATTCGCTGAGCTATTTTTTCAAAAATCAAACGATACGCATGCATCACCGGCTCAATCTCAAGACGCCATGCCACAACAATATACGTAACTCCCGCACATAACGAGATCATCATAAGTTGAATGATTGTGGGCAATGAATCAATCGGCACGATAGCTTGGAACGCAAGCAGCACCGCCCACGTGACTGCAGCTGCAATCACACTTAACAGGAGGGTTTGAATTAACCCTAATCCACGCAAATCAAACATACGTTGACAAATCGCGACCATGATGAGCATATGCGCAATCCACTGCACTGAATTTGCCCATGCAAGCGTTTCGGCGCGTTCGCCCAACCAAGGAATTCCCACCATGACTGCCAACACATATGCCACGATAGCGCCACCCTGCACGATGTTTGGTGCGAGCGTACGACCTCGTGCATAACACGCAAACAACAACACTTGATCAATGGCAGCAGCCGGCATGCCTGGTATGTAGTACGCAAGTGTATTTGCTACTGCTTGCGTATCTTCTGCGCTGAAGGCCTGACGCTCTAGGATGAACGCAGTCAACGGAACACGGACCAACCACAGGATGACGCTGGCAGGCACAATGAGGGCCATCACCACGTGTAACGCTTGGGCGACAGTTTGACGATATTCTTCCAACGATGACTTACTCGTTAATCGTGATAACGTTGGCAAAATAGCAGTTGACACGGCGGCGGCAATCAGTCCCAAAGGAAATTGAATCAGCGTTGTTGCATATCGCATGGTGGGGAGCACATCCTCGCCGAAGTCACTCGCGTACCGACGATCAATGACTGTCCCTATCGCACTAAACATCATCCCCAACGCCACCGGTGCGTAGAGTCGTCCAATCTCTCGGACTTCTGGACTGTGCCAATCCGGCAACCATTGCCATTGCATTGTCCGCAACCCTTGATATTGCAGCACGACTTGGAGCGCCGCACCCACAACCATCCCGAGTGCTAACGCTACCGGTCCAATGATTGGGCTAAAGATGACAGCTGCAAGTATCAACCCGATATTAAACACACTGGTCACAAATGCAGGGAACAAAAATTGTTGTTGCGCTTGGAGTGCGGCTGTCATGATACCAGCGATTACCATACACGGCACCGCAAAAACCATCCAGCGCACCATTGTAACCGTCACCGTTTGAAGCTCTTGATCAAATCCACCTGCGATGACCGCAACAACCCATGGTGCTGCAATCATCAAAGGAACTAGTAATCCACCCACAATCAGCACCATCAAGCTCATCACTTGTGAGACCGTCCGTGCAAATTGTTTTGGTTGACTCGCCACTCGACTAAAGACAGGTACTAATGCTGCACTTAACGCACCACTCAACAACAAGTCGTACAGGAGTGTGGGTATGGTTGCAGCAGCAGTAAATGCTGCAAGCTCTGCACCTCTCCCAAACGTAGCAGCAAAAACCGCCTCACGGATTACCCCTATGAGACGGCTAGTAACGTTGCCTACTGCAATGAGTATGGCCGCAATTGCGACGGTTCGTCCTGGTGATGGTGATGCTGAAGCAGACACCGTGTCCTCATTTTCTGTTATGGGAGGAACTGCAAAGGATCGACTGCTTTGCCACCAACGAGCACGGTGAAATGCAGGTGGACGCCTGATGAGTACCCGCCACCTGATGCGTCATATGTGCTACCCATTTGGCCAATGTAGTCACCCAAATCAACAACATCGCCGGTACTTACCACGGGTCGTTTAAGCATATGTCCATAGTGCGACACCACACCACCACCGTGATCTATCTTCACACAATAACCGTATCCGCGACACCACCCAGCTTCAATTACGCGCCCATAGCGGGCTGCATATATTGCTGTACCGGCTTTGTTGGCCCAGTCAACACCATTATGAAATGAGTAGAACGGCACACTACGCCAACCAAAGCGCGATGTCAATTGTCCAGTGGTCGGATATACCCAGCGCGGAGGTGGATACGCGACATTACGCACTGTGGGCAACCCTGCAAACATGCTATCTGAAATACCGAGGAGACTTCCCTTGACCCAACCAACCGGAACTTCGCCACCAATGATTTCGAGTTTGATCCAGCCACCATAGCGTGCAATCGGTATTAATCGCTGTTTCCGCAGTAACACGCCAATCTTGTCGTATGCGCGACCGGGTCCTCCACGTAAGTTGGTTTCATCCTCAAGGACGGATACTGTCTCGATGGCCGAGATATTCAATATGCCCTCTTCACCCCCGTAGCGCGTCATCACTGCTTCTGGGTAGTCGGGAATAACGTACGGAATAAATACTTCTTTGCCAACTACCAAATCTTCATCGCGGGTGACTTTATTTGGTCTGAATAGCGTTATTGCTTCCCGCGGGACACCAAATTGTTGTGCAATATCATCGATTGTTTCGTTTTCAAGAATGGTGTGCGATGCACCGGGTAGTCGGGGAATACGTAGTGTGCTGCCTGCAATGAAGACCTTGCCGTCCTGCAACCCATTCGCCCAAAACAACACTTTCGGACTCACATTGTACTCTTCGGCTATTGAACCCAGCGTATCTAGACGTTGAATACGATGGAAGAACAGAAACGGTGGTAGCGCACTTGGTAGTGGAGTGACCATGTGTGGGGCTGTGATTTCTGAGGCACTAGTGACTTGCGGGAGCGGTGCATCAATCGGTAGTGTCATTTCTACGGATGTGCGAATTTCTACCGATTGTGGAATATATTGCAACCCACTATTTGCGATTAAATCTTTACCGAAGACCAGCACAAAAATTATCAAGAACACAATCGTCGTATGGCTCGCATGACGTGGATGCAACAACGAATCAACAATAAGTGTGCTTACCTGTTGATCGTAGAGGATGGTCACACGTTCTGCCTGCGCGTACTCTTTGCCTTGGAGTGCGGCTCGTGCAGCAACAGCGGCGTTGTGCTGTGCATCCTCTTCGTCACGTTGAACGATTGGTGCAAGCACTTGCTTCACGTCTTCTGAGAGCGGTGATTTGTCTATAAATCGCCAGATTTCGCGTCGTACAGCGATTTCACTACGGCGCAATTGTCTGAACCATACAGTTAACGTCGGGTTGGTTGGTTGCGGTGCAATCATTTTGGGTATCACAAAACTGTATTCGCAGTATCGTAGCAATCATACGACGCATGGTAGTGCATGTCAACCGTCGACACACCAATCGATTCCCACATTAGGCATGTTTTTCACGTATAATGCAACTAATCAGTATTTACTGTTGTATGCATGCGAAAGGCTCCGGCCATGATTCAAGTTACCGTTGACAGCGTACGCATCAGCCTGCTGACTCAAAATCGTGTTGTCGTTCTTCGTGATGCTGATAGTCGTCGTTACCTGCCTATCTGGATTGGTCAATTTGAGGCAGACTCTATCTCCCATGTGCTTCAAGAGCTGGTTCCTTCACGACCAATGACGCATGATCTGTTGCGCACCGTATTTCATGAGCTTGGAGCCTCTGTACAGCACATCGTCATTAACGACATCCAAGATACAACGTTTTTGGCACGTATTGTTGTCAGCACCGCTTCTCGTACTTTTGATATTGATTCACGTTCGAGTGATGCTATTGCGTTAGCGCTCCGCGCTGATGTGCCTATTTTTGTGGCTCCACACGTCTTCGAACAAGCAAGCGTACCATTCGACAGCGATGATCAACAATCACCACCAATCATTCAGTCTGGTACTTCCTCCTCCACCAAAACACCCTCTGCTGCAGATGCTTCCGAGTCTTCCGCTTCTTCGGATGATGATCTCTCACTTTTTCGCGATTTTATTAATTCGCTTGAAAAAGATGATGATGATTCCAAAAATAATCCAGACCGCTAATTGTGGATAACTCAGGCATATTCTGTGGATAACTATTCCTAATTGTGGATATTTTGGCTTTGTGTTGCGTAAATCCCCTTCAATTATTACAAATCAATGACATTTTCATCTTTTTCTTTTCGCCGCTATTTAACATACTCTTGATACTACTTTCTTCCTTCTTTATTTCGATTACTTGCGCATTGAATAATCAAACACGTTCACCAGCGGCTTGTGGATAACGCGTGGATACCTGGTGCATATGTTGAGGATTCACCGTGCATGGTTGCTCATCAGTGATCGAATTGCGGTGGATAACATCTGGATACTATTGGGAGACAGTGTGCATAGTTTTTTGCAGAAAAACAGTTATCCACCGCTTTTGTGGAAAAGTCTGTGTGTAACGCGTGGACGCATGTGCATGATTTGTTGATGAACGACGATCACCAAATTAATCGTTGATAGACTGTGGATTGTTGTGCACGAGTTATTCACGGATACATTTGGCAGTACAATCATTGAAAACACTGCTTTTCAACATATCCACAGCCCCTAGTATCTACTGCTGTTTCTTATACAATATTGTTATTTCTTATCGTATATACGTATGATTATCCGTTTTGTGGAAAACTAGCTGGCGCATGCACGGTATGAACGAACAAAAACGTCAATGAACGCATGAGACAATTTCGCTCCAGAAAGCACTCCTATGCAATACTGTGGTACACTATAAATAAGTTGTGAGTTGCATTGTTGCGCCCCGACCGTACAAGGTCGAGGCGTTCGTATGTTGTAGTGGAGAACGCATGAAACGATCTGAATTGCGCAATGTGGC
>CAYZZI010000055.1:0-20979 GCA_964482795.1 uncultured Klebsiella sp. | reverse complement strand
CGGCGTCGATGTGAAGGTGCGCGTCGGTGTAAAGGTCCGTGTGGCGGTGAAGGTGTTTGTTGGAGTGGATGTAAAGGTTGCCGTCGCAGTGAAGGTATTCGTCGGCGTAAATGTTCTCGAGGGTGTTCTGGTGTTCGACGGTGTCAACGTGTTCGACGGTGTTAAGGTGTTTGTGGGCGTCGGGTTCACATTCGTGATTGTGTATACAACGCCGTCCAACTTCTCCGAACCGTCACAGATTGGGTCACCTTTTGACCAATTTGAAGTTGATGAACCGGTGTTTGGATCAGCAAGCTCAAACCATACATACTCATTGCTTTCATTGACCTGGTCGTAATTATACGTAATCGGGATGGTGATACCGCTCACATTGTTTGCGGCAATCATGCCACCGTCATAATCTCCAGCGGGTAGGGTGATGAGCCACTCGTCACTCCCGCTTGTATGCGTGATGCTGCCGTTCCCGTATGTTGTGTTGGTAGGTGTTCCCAGACTAAAGTCGCTATCTGGCGTCGCTGTTCCAGCCTTTTTCGTTAGGAGTATTTTTGTGTCAGGTTCGACGCGACCATTGATGCGGATATGGATTTCGGTTGGGGTCGCCTGTTCATTGGCACTGGTGTCACGACTTGTCCCAAAGTCAATGATGGGCATCAAATTAATTTCGATTGAGTCGAGCAGATTAGCTGATGCTCCTGCTGGTGAGATACCAAAAAATCCGAGATTGCGAATACCACCAAAGTCGCTGGCAATTGTGTGTGTACCGTAGTAGCGTATCCAGTTTTTGAGTGGTGTGTCATACACCTGATAGCCACTACCGCTCGTTCCCGTGTAATTAGTGACGCTCGCCGTGGCCGTACTCCCAGATGTGCCTTGCACACTTCGCCCGCGGATAACTTGCCGTTCGTAACTGTCCTGCGGTTTTGATCCACTTGCGAGACCGGGTGGAATACCGAAGCGGAACTCAACTTCGTTCGTGTCTGACCAGTTTCGCACGTGATGCCAAAATTCAAAATCGAATGACTCCCCATCTACCATACAAATAGGTTGATACGCCATTGAGACGGTGTATGCGTTGAGCTCAATGTAGTACGTACCATCGGGTGCGCCATGCCCTACCAAACTATCGTTAGCTGCATTCTTAGTCCATACCTCGAATACGCGACATGATCCTTGTACGGGATGGGTGGTCAACCATCCGCGCATTTCGTTTTCACAGACCATGCCACTCTTTGCCTGGAGCTCGAACGACGTGTTACTGATAACACGTACCCCTCCGTTGGCCGTGTTTATGGTTGGGTTGGTCGTGGTGGGTATTGTCTGTGCGTGGGTGACCGCTGGTTGCATGAATGTGGCAACACATATCATGGCACTTATGATTAAATGAATGAGGAATTTCTGGCGCATATTCACCTCTTTATTGAACAATACTTCGATGAAATTATATATCACACAATTAGTAAAAATAATGAATAAAACAGACAAAATTGTAAGAAAAATTGAATATAAGTACGTTGATATATCAAAAAAATCCTGAATTCAATCATTTTTAAAAAATGTAATGTATATGCGAAATAGAAGTGTAATTTGTCATTAATTGTAATGTGAATAAGTGAATATGTCATAGAAATAAACGACATAAAATACGTGTATCCACACCAAATTTGTATTGCATTGACACATGGTTATGAGTGCAATTTTGACCAAAACACACCCTCAGTATGCACCTATAGCGCGTACCGAGGGTGTGTATACAGCAGAAATGAACAAATTAGCTTGATCGCGCGCGATTGTAGCGTTGGGTGTAGTCGCGCAGACGGTCGAGCAGATGATCGGGGATATCAGTGAAGCGAAAACGCCAACTCCAGTTGCCTCCGAGGCGACCTGGGTAGTTCATGCGTGCGTTTGTGTCGAGGCTCAGCAAGTCTTGGAGTGGGATGATGGCCGTGTTAGCCACCGAAGCCCAGGCCAACCGTAACAGCTCCCAGGCTGGATCAAACTCGTGTGTGGGGAGTCCCGTATAGGCATGCAGATTGGCACGCTCATGCTCAGGAGCGCTCTTGTACCAGCCCATACTTGTATCGTTGTCATGGGTGCCGGTATATACCACACAATTCGTCACATAATTGTGTGGCAAAAACGGTTCACTTGGGTCACCGTGCCACGCAAACTGCAAAATCTTCATGCCAGGAAGTTGATTATCGTCGCGGAGTTTCATGACATCCGGAGTGATGAGTCCTAAATCCTCGGCAATAATCGGCAACGCACCAAGTGCTTGTGTGAGCGCAGAGAACAAATCTTGCCCTGGGCCGTTTACCCACTGACCGATGCGTGCCGTAGGTTCACTGGCAGGCACCTCCCAGTAGGCAGCAAACCCGCGGAAGTGGTCGAGTCGCACGAGGTCATACAACGCCGCATTCGCACGGATGCGTTCGATCCACCAGCGATAACTCTGTGCTTTGTGCGCATCCCACCGATAAAGCGGGTTCCCCCAGCGTTGACCGTCTTCGCTGAAGTAATCAGGAGGCACGCCCGCGACCACAGTGGGAAGTCCCTGGGCATCGAGATAAAAGAGCTCAGGTGCACTCCATACATCAGCACTGTCGTAGGCGACAAAGATTGGCGCATCCCCAATGATAATAATGCCACGTTCGTTAGCATATTGACGTAATGCACGCCACTGGCGGAAAAAGAGGAACTGCAAGTATGCATAAAACGATACTTCGGCCTGCAGTGCGTTACTTGCCTCGGCAAGCGCCTTGCTGTCGCGCTTTGCGAGTGGCTCTGGCCAACTACTCCATGTTTGCCCGTTGTGCTTGTCTTTGAGCGCCATAAACAGCGCATAATTGCCCAACCAACTCGCTTCGGTGCTGCAAAAATTAGCAAAATCCGCCACAGCGTCACTTTTGGCACTGCGAAAGCGCTGGAACGACTTGCGCAACAGTGCTAACTTGGCAGGAATAACAGCACCGAAATCAACGCCACCATCGCCGAATTGCGGGTAATCTGCGAGGTCCTCACTTGCGAGCAAACCCTGATTCAACAATAAATCTGGGCTGATGAGTAGCGGGTTCCCCGCAAATGCCGAGAAGCATTGGTACGGTGAATCGCCGTACCCCGTCGGCCCGAGTGGGAGTACTTGCCAGACAGATTGGCGTGTGTGGAGCAATAAATCAACAAACTGATACGCAGCAGCACCGAGATCGCCGATGCCCCAACGCGATGGCAAAGATGTCGGGTGGAGTAGAATTCCACTTTGGCGCATGAAGCACTCCTCATTGGTTGTATGTCTCTGTTGTTGACATTATATGTGAAACTGGTAAAGGTCTATTTACGCTTTTTGTCGAGCTTGTCGAGGATTTTGTTCCATTCTTTCATGCGGTTGCTGTCACCACCTTGATCAGGATGGTGAAGACGCGCCATGGCCCGGCGAATCGCACTGATTTCGTCACTTGTGAGTTGTGGGAATACGTCTGTCCATTCGAATGCACCGTGGTGTTCAGCACGTTGTCGCCACATATCCCGTTCACGCTCAATCATGGCGAATTCACGATTCATCTCCATAATGTTTGATTTCATTTGCTCGTACGCGTGTTTAGTTTTAACTTGCTGTTCTTGTTCATCGGCCAATCGACGCATCAACGCACGGATGGTCCGATGTGCATCATCTATCTCTCGACGCAGCAGCTCGGCTGTTTCGAGTTCGTGCCATGTGCGGGTTGACGAATCATTATTTGATGACATCGCAATGCTACGCTGTATGACGCATGAAACCTACCACTATCATACCCGATTATTTCATCGACTGTCATTGGATTGCGATTTTCGTTACAATACTGATGATATCGTTCCATTGCGTGTAAGGGAGTAGGAGAGCATGCAAACTCGCCGTATGGGCCGTACCGGCCTAAATGTGACGCCGATTTGTTTTGGTGGTAACGTGTTGGGCTGGACCACGGACGCTCAACGTTCATTCGAAGTGCTAGATACCTTTGTCGCCGGCGGTGGCAACTTCATCGATACTGCTGACGTCTACTCACGCTGGGCACCTGGTCATGTCGGTGGTGAATCAGAGCGTATCTTGGGTGACTGGATGCAGACCCGTGGCAATCGCCACAACCTGATTGTGGCCACCAAGGTCGGTATGCGCATGGGCGATGGTCCCAACGATGAGGGTCTGTCACGCTACCGTATCATCAAGTGTGTCGAGGACTCACTAATGCGCCTCAAGACCGATTACATCGATCTCTACCAAGCCCATGCCGATGACCTCAATACGCCACTCGACGAGACAATGCGCGCCTTTGAGGATCTCGTATCATCGGGCAAGGTGCGCTATATCGGCGCCTCGAACTACAGCGCATGGCGATTGACGAAGTCGTTGTGGGTGAGTGATTCGCTCAATGTTGCACGTTACGACTGTGTGCAACCCCGCTACAACCTGGTGATGCGTGCCGATTACGAGCGCGAGCTTGAGCCGATGTGTATCAGCGAAGGCGTAGGGGTGATTACCTACTCATCACTGGCGAGTGGTTTCTTCTCGGGCAAGTACAAAGCTGGCCAGCCACTACCGAGCACGCCACGTGCTGGCGGCGTACAGCATAATTATATGAACGAGCGCGGTTTCAAGATTCTGGCAGCGGTTGAGCGTGTGGCCGCCGAGCTTAACACCACCCCCGGTCAAGTCGCCTTGGCCTGGATTATGGCGCGCCCTGGTATTACCGCCGCCATTGCCAGTGGTACGACCATCGAGCAGGTACAAGATTTGACCGCCTCGGCCAACCTGGTGTTGCCGGCTGATGCTATCAAGGCTCTGACCGACGCCAGCGCCTGGTAAACCATTGATGGGGCTTGACAGAGACGCATGTGGGGTGATAGGAGAGACGCATGTGGGGTGATAGGAGAGACGCATGACCATGCGTCTCTCCTATCACCCTCTCGTATCAGCGTTATTTACCCCAATAAATCCCATTTGTTACCGTACCGATCGACGAATTGCCCCTCGCGACCGTATGCCTTGCGCCGTGGTGATTCGATTTCAATTACCAGCCATGGCTCCTGCCATCATGCCACGTACCAAGTACCGTCGCGCAAGAATAAAAAAGAGGAGTGATGGCAAGAAGTAAATTATTGACATTGCATTCATCATGCGATAGTCGATATTGGTGTATCCGATAATTGAACGAAATAAACCAAGCGGGAGCAGGAATTTATCTGGTGACGATAGCAGAATTAACGGCATAAAAAACGCTGACCATGCCGAATTAAATGCGAGTACTGACGCTGCACCTAACCCGGGAAGTGAAAGTGGGAGCATGATATGCCACAATATGCCCCAACGGGTTGCACCATCAATGGCCGCAGATTCTTCGAGCTCGCGTGGAACTTCATCGAAGAACCCTTTCATGACCCACAACAAAAAGGGAATTTGTGCTGCGGTCAAACCGATGGTAACGCCAAACAACGAATCCACTAAGCGTAACTCACGCATAATGATAAAGAACGGCAAAATAGTGGCTGTAGACGGGATAATCTGGATCAATAAAAATGCATACATCAATGCACGTTTAAAGCGAAAATCAATCCGTGAAAGTGTATAACCACCAAGCGCACTAAAAATGACTGCAAGTCCAACACCACCAACGGTCGTTATCATACTGTTACGGAGTAGGATGAGTGCTTTGCCACGTCCAAAAATGGCATCATCAAATCCCTTGAGTGTCCACTCTTCTGGCCAGTACAAATACAATCCAGAGACATTTTCTGGCTTGATTGAAAATGCACTCATCAGCGGCCATATAAATGGGATCAAACAAAACAGGCTTAACAGTACCATGAACACATATATGCCAATCAGTGACATACGTTGAATGAGTGATGGAGAACTCTGCAAGATGCGTTGTCGCATGTGAACCTCATTAGAGCGAAACACGTAAGAGACGTATGTAGATGATGCCGATGATGAGACTCAAAAAGAGCAAAATGACTGATGCGGCACTCCCAAGCCCCAATTCGTAGAATTTAAAACTCTGGTCATAGATAAAAATGCCAACGAGTTGCGTTGCGTTCCCTGGGCCACCACGCGTCAGTGTATAGACCAAATCAAACACGCCAAGACATCCGAGTGTGTTTAATAACAACCACAACATGACGACATAACGAATAAGTGGTAAGCGAACACGAATGAGCGTTTGCCATGGATTAGCCCCATCGATATGCGCTGCCTCGATGACTTCTTTGGGGATGTTTTCTAATCCTGCCAAAAACATAATCATGGCAAACCCTGAATTGTTCCAAAAATTGACGAGCGTCACAGATACCATGGGTGCTTCGCGTAGCCATGCAATCGGTTCTATCCCGAATAAGCCCATAAACCGATTGAGCGTTCCATACTCACCCATCGCCAACATTGATGACCACATTAGTGACTGAATGACCCCTGGGATAACCATTGGTAACACGACAACTGCGAGTAGAAATGTTTTGCCCCACAAGTTAGCACGATTCAAAAATAGTGCAGTTGCCATGCCAATGGTGAATTGACCAAGATTTGTCCAAAGGGTATACCATAACGTCAGACTCACTGAGTGACGAAATGCTTCGTTTTCAAATAGGCGGATGTAATTAGAAAATCCAACAAACCCATAGATAACGGCACGTTCACCTGTTAATGCACGATCAGTAAAACTCACCCCAACCGCCCAGAGTGCAGGTAAAATGGTAAAAATAACAACGGTTAATACCGCAGGAACCAAGAAAACAAAAAGTACGCTTCGTTCTGAGCGACGGCTAATCATAACAACTCCTGCCACCACATGCGAGCATTGCTCGCATGTGGTGGATCACGATGCCAATTAGATTTGTTTGACGTTTTCAGCACCGAGTGATTCCGTCATTGCTTTCGCAAACGCAGCCATTGCTTCTTCAGGCGTTGACTTCAGTGTGATGACATCCTCGGTAGCACGACCGATGCCATCGACAATCTTTGATTCGCCTGTTTGATTGCGCAAAATCTTCCCTGTGGCAAAAAACTTTGTGGCTTCCAGCATTTTGCCACCAACTTGCGTCGTGTATTCTGGGCACAGTTCACCGAAGTTATCCATACCCGATGGTCCACCAAGATAAATCTTGTTGGCTTCACATTGCACTTCGGCGCGCAACGAGTGCGCAAGGAACTCCCACGCAGCATCCATGTTTTTCGTCTTGGCGTTAATGACTGAGCCGCCACCAGTACCCACAAAGACGAAGGGATTGCCTGTTTCACTGGGGAATTGCCAGCGACCGACTTTCTCAAATAAACCTTCAATCGGTGTTGCACCTGTGGGACCCCAGTCAAACGTCCACTGCCAGTCACCACCTGTGCAGATTGCTAGTTCGCCTGCGGGGAACTGCTGATACTTGGTGGGTTCCCATGGATTCGGGTTGAGCAATTCGTCGACGGTGAGCCATTTGTTTTTGGCAAGAGTCTGGTAGACAGTCAGTGCCTTGAGCAATCCAGGACTACTGACAACCCACTTCTTTTCCGCTTCGCTGTAGATTTCACCTTCAAAGCTCATCCATACCATGCGGAAGCCTTCTTCCCATGTGCCACCACCCCATGGGGTTGCGCCTGGTAAACAAACCGGCTTGATTCCTGCTTTGGCAATATTGTCACAAATGCCATAGAAGTCGTCCCACGTTTTGGGTTGGACGTCGCTGATGTTGTTGTTCGCTAACACATCTTTGCGATAGAAAAACGTGAACGTTGATGCCGATACAGGTAAGGTGTAATTCTTGCCATTGATCAGATTGCCTTCGCGGAGGACTGGGTAGACGTGTTGCAATTCAGGCCATTTTTCGAGGTATGGTGTAATGTCGGCAATTGCACCAGATGCTGCCAAATCTGCAACAACACTCGAATTCAAGCCCACGATATCGGCCATAGTGCCAGCAGCCGCATCGACGTTGACTTTGGTATTGTAGTCATTGTCTGTGGCTGGTCCGGGCACAGCCTTGACACTCCATGGCTTGCCCTCTTTTTTCATGCGCTCATTGAAGCTGTCGATGATGATCTTGTCGTACTGTTGCCCCAACTCGCGATCAGGACTCATGTACGTCAATTCGATCGCATCACTACTTCCACCACTGTCACTTGTCCCAGCACCACAGGCTGCCAAAAGTGCCATTCCTGAGGCGCTTGCCATGATGCGTAGTACATCACGGCGTTTCAATCGAGAAGACTGGTCCATGGGTTGCTCCTTTGCACACCAAAATTCATCTATAACCACAGCAGATGCTGATGGTATCATGCCGGCAAGACCCGCTCGATGAGCGCGCGTGTGCGATTAACATCACCTATGACGTCTGTATCGCTTCCTGCATATTCAATACTCAATACCCCCATGTAATGCTGGGCTGCAAGCGCTTGTACGAAGCGTTGCCAGTATTCCTCGCTGTGACCATCACCCCACAAACAGTGGTGCCACGCACGCACTACACCACTTCCATGACGGGTATCAAGCCCACCATTGAGTGCCATTTCGTCAGCATCAATCCAGCAATCTTTGGCATGAACGTGATAAATATGCTGTCCATAGCGCTCAATGACGCGAATTGGTTCTATTCCTTGCCAAAAAAGGTGACTTGGGTCAAGGTTGATACCAATGACATTTCCTGTCACTTCGTGGAGTCGCATAAATGTGGCTGGATTGTATACAACTTGACCGGGATGCATTTCGATGGCAACACGGACATTGTGTTGTGCAAGAAATGATGCTTGTTCATGCCAAAACGGGATGACAATCTCGTTCCACTGCCGGTGCAAGAGCGCCAAAAACTCTGGCTGCCAGTCGCATGCAACCCAATTGGGGAATTGCCCGGTACCAGATGGTTCTCCAGGGCACCCACTCATGCATACAACCGTCTGTACACCGATGCGTGCTGCTAACTGAACGGTATCGCGAAATACTTGTTGTGCACGCATGCGCCGTGTGAGGTCACCATCTAACACATTTCCTGAGCAGTTCAACGCACTTATTTGGATGTCATGTTGCGCAAATGTGTCTACCCAAGCCTGACATGCCTGGGTATCATGCAAATACCGAGACAATTCACAGTGTGGTGCTGATGAAAAATTTCCCGTGCCAATTTCGATGTATTGAATGCCGACCTGCTTATACTTTTGTAACACTGCCGATAGATCACGATCTGGTAAACAGTCACTGATCAGTCCAATTTGCACGATAGTTTCCTTTCGCGCACGACGTAACTGTAATATTTGCTACGCCATCTGCGTCTGTTACATAGAGTCATGAGTGTGAAGTTAGACATTAAATATGTGCACACAATATCATAATAATTCAAAATGTCAATATTATCTGTCAATTTGTGATGTAATAATGATTGTTTATGATTGATTTTCACACAAAAACCATCACAAACATAATTTGCGATGGTTTTTGTGACCTGTTGCATGATGAAGCTTAATGCGCGCTATGTGCAATAACCTTCCTTTACTCGCCAATAAGATCCCACTGATTGCCATACCGGTCACGCCACTTGACGACCCGTCCATATGCTTCGTGTCGTGGTGTTTCGAGGAATGTGACGCCCAGCGCACGCATGCGGGCATATGTCGCCTCAAAATTGTCTGTCGCATAAAAAAACGCCACTCGCCCACCAGTTTGATTGCCGATATGAGCCATTTGATCTGATGTGGCGGCTTTTGCGAGGAGGAGGCCACAGCCTGTGCCATCGGCACTCCCAACGACCACCCAGCGCTTCGTGGCTGTTAGTGCCACGTCCTCGCGCACCACGTAGTTCAGCACAGAGGTGTAGTAGGTGATTGCATTGTCGTAGTCATCAACAACGAGCGTGACATAGCGAATCATGATTTTTTGCCGACAATCAACGCTACTACGGCAGTAATGATTGCAAAGAACGTACTCAGCCAGAAGAGTGGAATCAGCAGAAATGGCTCCTGTAAAACGCCAGCTGCATCGACGCTACTCCCGATGAGTACGTAGACGAGCATGGTGACACCGGCAGCGGTGGTGAACAACGCGCTTATGCGCCAGTAGAGTCGGTTCTTGTGCATGTGATAGCCCTCATTTAGCGCCGTGGCGGCATGGCCGCAGCAACGGCTGGTTCATTGGTATAGTGCTGACTGAAGCGGTCAAGGGCGAATGCGTGATGATTGACCCATGGTGCGTGACCAGTGACAACCAAATCGGCCATCATGCGCCCAAGCCCAGGGGCGTGCGTGACACCAGCTTCATTATCGCCAGTTACCGCCCATAATCCTGCAACATGCGGCACTGCACCCGCACAAAATCGTCTATCCACCGTGTAGACGGGCATTCCCTGCGTCCATTCGGCAACACTGATATCAGCGTGCGGGAAGAGTCGTTGCAGGGACTCGCCTACCGTGCGTGTCAGCTGATGCAGTAATTCGGGATGATGGGGTCGTGTGCCAGGCTGGGCCTCAGTAGACAAATTGTGGAGCGGTGCATATCCGTCACCGGTGCCCCACATCAGTCCCCCCTGATGCTCGCGAATCCACGCTCCCATTTCGGGGATCATGAGGGTTGGCAGTGATGAAGGAATGTCACAGCTCGGGCTAATCACACGCGTTGCAACCAGACGATAGAGTGGCAAGGTCTCACTGACTTGGCCAATGAGTTGATTACTCCATGCACCACACGCCAAAACTACGCATGGTGCGTGATAGGTGGTACCAGTGCTGGTGGATACACCGGTGACTCTGCCATCGTTCACGATCACGGTAGTGACGAGTTCTCCGATTACGCGTGTGACGCCTGCATCTGTCGCCTCGTGTACCATGGCGTTGAGTGTAGGAGTTGTGTGTATCTGCAGACCATGCGGGTGGTAGACGGCACCGTATACTTCGTTTTGTGCCAGTGCGCCATGGCTCATCTCAACTAGCTCGCCGGCACTCAGTGCTTGTGTCCCATGTGGTGTGAGTCGGTGCGTGAGCATCGGCGCAATCCACGTGTTGTACCCGTGGGCTGTGCGTGCCACAAACAAATTGCCGTTGGTGCGCATTTGGATGGCCTGACGTTGTCCGAGGGCTCGGTAGTATGCCAGACTATATTCTTCGATTGCGAATTCTTCTTCACCCCATGAGGCCGGACCAAAACCTGCTGCCCACGTACCGACGAATCCTGCACCGGCTCCAGTGGTGGCATTGGCGGGTTGTGTCACATCTATGACGGCAATGTTTTGGAGGCCAAGCGTCTGGAGATGATAGGCAGTACTCCAGCCGAGAATACCTCCACCAACGACAATTGCCTCAAACTGCTGATGCATAGCGGTGCTCCTTGGTTATGTGGTCGTGATGTTTTATTCTATAAAAACGAACACCCCGGTCCAACGTTGTACACGAGGCGGATCGGGGAGTATGATGGCGACCCGGGAGGGAATCGAACCCCCAACACTCAGTTCCGAAGACTGATGCTCTATCCATTGAGCTACCGGGCCATACCTTCTTCAGTATACCACACGCCAGATTCACGTTGCAATCAATTCGTGTAGTCGTGCATGCTATGATACTTTAGGACGCCCTTTTGTATGGAGTGAGTGTATGCCACCGCAACAAACAAGTGACGGATATTTGCGGTTCCATGTTGCCTTGATTTTTGATGTGCCACCTGATCGATTTGCCAAGTATCCCGATGGCATGCAAGATGCCTTCAATGCGGCGCTGAGTCGGATCGTAGAGTTAGCAGAAGAAGATCCGAAGTTGCAATCGCTGTTGCGTCGACATCAAATTGATTTTGGTTGGGAAAAGCCAACTTGGGAGTCATGATGGATGCCCGCTCGTTGAGTGATAATCAATGAAACCGTCATATGTATTTTTTGACAAGCCAACGATTATTCAGTTGATGAAGCTCGCGTTTCATCGGTTGCGTCCACGACAAACGTATGTGCAAGATGTCATTGACGGATTGCACCAACGCGGTATTGTGTTGACACGAGCTCGGTTCGATGACATGTTTTTGACGCGCCCTGAGCGTGATAGCACGGCTCCATCTGAGATTTTCATGCATACTGTGGACGTGCTGTTTAGGCATCATTCGGAGATTTGGAACGCCGAGGAGTTCCTGCGCTTAGCTGTGGCCGTGCGCGTACCAATCGATCAAATTCAGCAGTTTAGCGCGTATTTTCCTCGACAGGCATGGCAATCCGCACTCCAACAATATGGCTTCTACCCTCCGGTACCAAATGTTGCTATTCCGCTGATTGGTCGAGATCACATCCTCGCACACGCGCGAGAAGAGATGCGTCAACGTCAGCATATTGTGTTCGTTGGTGAGGCTGGTATTGGCAAAACAGCCGTTGCACTTGAATTGATGCGGCAATACGAAATAATACAGGGTCAACAAACGTATTTTTTTGACATTTCTGGAGTCCTTTCGATTGGTCATTTATACCAGCAACTTGCACTTATATTCCAAGTCAAACCACTCGCAAATGAGCCGATATTGCTCCGCCTCAAAATGGTTCTCGAAACCTATGATGTGTATGTCCTTGTGGATAATGCCGATGAACAAAACCCCGTATCATCGATCATGCTGTTGCGGTTGATGCTCCAGCATTTCCCCGCCCTACGGTTTGTAATCACGTCACGCATGGCAGATTTGGCAGAACGTATTGCCATACCCACGTCTATTACGATTCCGCCTTTACGCACCGATCACGATCGCGCGACCGCATGTCAGTTGTTTATGCGAGTTTTTCAACAGGCAGGTGGCCGTCATATTGAGGCTGCGCATGTACTGCAAGCCTGTCGTTCGGTGGATGGCAACCCGTTGTTGATTGCCATGATTGCAAATGCGTGGAAAGACGATGCAAACACGATTGAACCAGCGAATTCAGTGCTGCATGCGGTACGTAATTTGAGCCCAGCAGAGATGCGCATCGTCATGTTCTTTTCAATGTGTCGACTGCCTGTATCGTTGCGCTTTTTGCAGTTCATTAGCCAACAGGTATTTGCGATCAGTTCCTATGCATTGCCGAGCTTGATTGATGCATTAGAACAGCGGCAAGTAATCTATTTGGTGCGTGGTGATGCTGACTTGTATGCGGTTCATGCCGTGATTCGTCATGGTGTACATTCACAAATGTCTCGCGCAGCACATAATCAGATTCTGCGTGATGTTGCGACTGCCGCTCTGTTCATTGATGCTCGCTGGGAGGACATCTATCACCACACGAATTCGTTTGTGACATCTGCCGATGTGGTGGTGGCGTTGCATGTGGTTGAGTTGTTGCTTGATGCTCAGCTCGTCAGCGAAGCCGTTGCGATGTTGGTGAACTGGCATACGCTGTGGATTCGTCATGGTGTGACCACCGATGCCATGAGTTTGTGTGAACGGTGTGATTCCTTGCTGCCGAGTAACCATCCGCAACGAATCGAATTGGTCTTTGTGTTGGGGAGCTTGTATGGGCATCGAGGGGTCATTCATTTGGCCTTGACGTATCTGCGTCTCGCAATTGAACTTGCACAAACACACGATGCGCCATTTGTTGGAGCTCGTGCTGCCATTGAGTATGGTTTGAATGGGTTACATGATGTTGATGCAATGCAACATGGGCTTTTTGCCGAATTGTGTGCGTCTCTTCATCAGGCCATTACGTACTTTTCGGAGACAAATAAACGTACCTGGCAGGCACGCGCCTATGATATGCTCGCATTCATGTACTTCTCAGTTGGGAACTTGCAGCGTGCGCTTGAGTACAGCAATCGTGCGATTACCATGTTCCGTGATACAGGTGTGACGATTGGTCTACTCGACGCCGGATATAATCGTGGCCTGATTTTGATGGCAATCGGCGATTTTGCTGATGCACGTACGTATTTGCACCACGCCCGTCAAGAATTTGAGCATATTGCCATGCCGATCAACATGGCGAATTGTCACTTGCGGCTGGCTGCGATTCATGTCCTCTCCGGTGAAATTCATGAGACACGTGATCATCTGGTCGAGACATTTCGCGTGCTCCATCGTTCAGGAGGCATGCAAGATATGCTCTACATCATGGACATTTATAGTGCGTTGCTGATGCGCAACGGTGCATCTCACGAAACGCTCGTACTGAGTGCGTTGTGTCAGCAATTCCGCACTGAGCGTCGTATTTTTCGTGGGGCGATGCTTGATCAAATGGTGGAACAGCAACTCCAAATGGCACGTACCATGGTCGCACAAACGTCGTTGACTGCCACTATATTTCACCCACAGATGACGTTTTATGAGGTTATTGGTGTTATTCGCGATGATTTGTTAGAACGTGCTTGACAGCCGTGCGTCGTGTGTAATAATCAGCATATTCGTCGGCGTATATTCACAGCAGGAGTTCAATGATGAGCCACCAATCACGGCAATACGGCCCCTCTGCAACACAAGCCGCTTTTCCACTCGGTGGGATAGGTTCTGGCAATGTATCGCTCGGTGTGCGTGGGAATTTGCAGGATTGGGAGATATTCAATGCGCCGGCCAAAGGCACCTATCTACCAAATACGTTTGCCTGTGTTTCGATATTGCCACACGCAGGCGAACGCATCACACGCATCCTCGAAGGACCAGTGGCTGGAACGCATGCACTCTCGCATGGGTATCATCCACATACCGCGTATGGATTGCCACGATTTGATTCGTCAAGTCTCTCAGGTACCTATCCAATTGCTGAGCTTGCGCTCCGTGATGCGGCTGTGCCGATTACCGTCACACTTGAAGCTTTTACCCCGTTTGTGCCACTTAATCCAGTTGACTCAGGCATGCCTGCGGCACTGTTTAACTATACGGTCACCAACATATCAACCACATCACTCGACATAACACTTGCGTTCTCGTTGTACGATGCCACCGCTGGGGTGCATTTCGACAAATACGGCAATTTGTCGGGTCCTGGTGGCGGGGTGATAACGTATGATGCGATGCCGTATCACCAGCTCAACTATCGCAACACCCTGCAATCTGCTGACTCCATTGAGTACGCCGAGTTGGTGTTGGCCACCACGCACTCCGATGTCAGCTACCGCACCGCCTGGTTGCGCGGAGGTTGGTGGGACTATGTACAAGACTTCTGGGATGATCTCCACGGTGATGGACGACTCACCGACCCAGCCTATGCCACACCAGCGCCGCGTGGCGCTGCTGATACCGGCTCATTGGCTGCGCATGTGACGTTGGCGCCGGGTGCCACACAGACGATATCGTTTGTGTTGGCCTGGTACGTGCCGAATCGGCGCAAAACCTGGGACAAAGCCACGGCGCCCCTCACCCAAAACCATTACGCCACGGTCTATTCATCGGCTACGGCCGTGGTAGCCGATGTGGTGCATCGCCAAGAAGAATTGACGCACAAGACGCGCCAGTTCCGTGATGTACTGACGCAGATGACACTCCCTGAGCCGATGCGTGACGCCTTGGCGGCCACCATCGTGCCGATGCGATCGACCACCTGTTTTTGGTTGGCTGACGGCGATTTTTATGGTTGGGAGGGGTGTTTCGATGATGCTGGCTGTTGCCCGGGCTCGTGCACGCACGTCTGGAGTTACGCCTACGCCATGGCCTACCTCTTCCCACAGCTCGAGCGTGTCATGCGTACGATTGAGTTCACCGTTGAGACCGAGGCCGACGGCTACATGATTTTCCGCACCTTCCAAAAATTCGGCGAAGAGTTCATCTGGGGCTGGGGCGACCAGCGCCCCGAGGCCTGTATCGACGGTCAAATGGGCTGTGTCTTGCGCGCCTGGCGCGAGTGGCAACTCAGTGGCGACCGCTCGTGGCTCGATGCGATTTATCCCGGACTCAAGCGGGCCGTCGATTACGCCGATGCCCACTGGGATACCGACCGTGACGGCGTGCCCGATGGTCGTCAGCACAATACGTATGACATTGAGTTCTATGGTGCCAATCCGTTGAGTACGCTTTACTACCTCGCCGGCTTACAGGCAGGCGCCGCGTTGGCGGATGCGGTCGGCGATGTCGAGAGTGCAACCCGTTGGCGGGCATGTGTGGTACGTGGACAACAACGCTTTGTCGAGTTGTGCTGGAACGGCAAGTACTTCATCCAGCACCTTGATGATGTCGATGCAGAACGGTATCAACATGGCCAAGGGATTTTGACGGATCAACTCTTGGGGCAACTACACGCCACCTTGCTCGATTTGGGTGATTTGGTACCACGCGAGATGGTAGATCAGACGTTGCAAGCGATTGTGAAGCACAACTTTCGCGTCTCGTTCCATAGTCATGTCAATACGCAACGCACCTATGTACTCGAAGATGAGCAGGGGTTGGTGTTATGCTCGTGGCCCAACGGCGGGCGCCCTCGCTTCCCGTTTGTCTACTCCGACGAAGTCTGGACGGGCATCGAATACCACGTGGCAGCCCACCTGCTCACCCAAGGTGATCTCAAGAGTGCCACGCGCCTCGTCAAGGCGCTGCGCGCCCGCCACGATGGCACGAAGCGCAATCCGTGGAACGAAGTCGAGTGTGGCCACCACTACGCGCGCTCCATGGCGGCGTGGATGCTCCTGCCGGCTAGTACCGGCTTCGCCTGCAACGTCGCCGAGGGCTGGATGCGCTTTGATCCGCCAGCCGCGCTCTTGACTGGTGATACCTTTGTAATGCCGTGGTTTACCCAACAAGCCTGGGGGACGTTGACGATGTATCGCCAAGGCGACGGTAGTTGGAGTCGTCAAATCGACGTGCTTGCCGGGGAGTGCACGCTGACCGTGCGCTGATTTGGGGTACAATTTGAGCGTAACCCATATTCGATTCGGAGGAGTGATCATGCGTCAGGCCCAGATTGCGCGCACTACCGGTGAAACAAGTATTACGCTCAACATCAACATCGATGGCACCGGGCAGTGTCACGCCCAAACCGGTATCGGCTTTTTGGACCATATGCTGACATTGATGGCCAAGCACGGCCAGTTCGACATTGACGTAACTGCGAATGGTGACTTACATGTTGATGATCATCACACCGCCGAGGATGTGTGTATCTGCCTCGGGCAGGCTATCGACAAAGCGCTCGGTGACCGACGCGGTATCGTGCGCACCGCTCACAGCTATGTGCCCATGGATGAAGCGTTAGGATTTGTTGCTGTTGATCTCGGTGGGCGCGCCTACTGCGTCTTTTCGGCCGAGTTTACCACGCCTCGCGTAGGCACGCTCGGTACTGACCTGTTATTCCATTTATTTGAAAGCATTGCCCATCATGGTCGTATGAATGTACATGCGCGTGTCGAGTATGGGCGGAATGACCATCATAAAGTTGAAGCGCTATTTAAGGCATTTGGTCGTGCACTCGATGCAGCAAGTCGCATTGATTCACGACTCGGTGATGCCGTGCCGAGTACCAAAGGCGTGCTCTAGTTGATTGCAACGGTCGCCCCCACGTCAGTTGGTGACGTGGGGGCGACCGTTGTTGTAGCTTTTCACGTGATATTAGGCGTCTGTGGCAACAGGAGGTTTGGGCCAAATAAATGCAAGAGCATAGGCGCAGAAGGTTGCGGTGATAATCGTACTCACACACAGACTGATTGGCCAAATCAGAGTCGCTGTCACGTCAATGACCACAAAGTAGCCAACACAGTAGATGATCGGCGTCACGAGTGCAATCAAACGAATGCGCTCATTCCGTGTTTGATGACGACATACATACAGCAGCACTTCAATGACAATTCCCGACAAGAGTGCACTCCAGCCGAAACGATATTCGTCACCCATGAGTGCAATCATGAGCGCATTAATCACGAGTACGGCCGTGATACTCCCATGTGGCAGTTGACGGTCGTGCATCCACAACACCACCCCGGTTGTCAGGATGGCATGTAAACAAATGCTCACGAGTCCAACCAGTACTCCTGTCTGTCCTATCACACTGCGTTCGGGCCAAATGATGCCGTACGGATGATTGTATTGCAACATGAAGACAACAACAGACCACGCCGCAAGAATACTCAAAATGACAGGCAACGGATTACGCTGATGGTATGCGCTCCAGGTGCGTGCAGGTGCTGCGCAGATGACAAACATGCTCGATGAAAGTAACAGATGTGGTGGGCTCAGCAAAATTTCGATGCCAGCTTCAAAGCCGAAGGTTGAGTGCCACCACAAATCGGCAACACCCCCCATGGCGAACAAAGGGGCTGCCACGATAGCACTGCGATATGCGCGTGGTACGTCGCGTTGCCATAGTTGTCCACGGATATACGATGCGAGCACAAACGCAGCGAGTACGGCAGAAACCGCCACAAAACCTGAATAAAATACCGCATGCCACGGCGTAAAGAACGTGTTGTCAACCATGCCATGGTTGTGTGCCCAGCCGTCCAAATAGAGTCCTGCCAAAAACCAGATACTAGTGGGCATCATCAGCCATCCCATGATGTGTGGTTGACCGAGTAATGCTGCCGTGCGTTGTAACCACGAGGGTCGAATGTGTTCGGCTATCATCAGTGCGCTCCTGCAGGTGTGGTGTATGGATTACTGATTCGGGCCAGTGCATAACTAATGAGAATCATGATGATCAATATGCCGCCCCATACGGTAGTCGGCCAGGCAATGACAGTGGTGAAATGCAACGTCATGAAGTATCCACCACCAAATCCGAGTGTCCACAGGACACTATTTAGATGCCAACGTTGTGGCCAGCGATGATGACACCACTCCACGATACATGCAGCACCGATGACGATGATCAAGAAACGCCATTCACCCTGGATGATGATTTGACTGAATGCTAGTATGACAGAGGCGGTCGTAAATGAGCCGATTGGAACGGCGTTTTGGCGCATCCAAATCCACACACCACTCCACATGGCGACGAACAAAAACAAACTTGATGATCCTTGGCCAATGAGCGTGTCGCCACCACCGTAGATCTCTGCATAGACGGCAGTGAGTGGTGAGTGAGAGACAAAGATATTCCAGCCGATGATTGTGGGCAGAATCATAACGAGGGCACTCATGCGCGTGTGGTGTTCGTGTAGGCGTATGGCGTGGCTTATCTGCCAGATAAGCAGAACAGCAGTCATATTCAACGCCAAAAAGCCAGGATTTACGAGATGCATGTAGGCCGTGGTAATCGGATTTGTGACGTGCCATGTGATATCAACGCAACTAACAATAAGCGCGGTGATGAGTGGCCAGCGAAGTTGGCGCGCGTGCCAGAGCCATATCGCGGCAGCAATTGTGAGCCCGAGAAACGACCAGTGCCAGCGCCCAATATCCCACATACCTTGTGCACCAAGAAAAACCGCACGACTGTTCATCACACTCGTCAGTAACAATGCCACGACAATTGTAATTGGTAGCAGAGATGTGCTCGATCGAATATATCTCATATCGGTATTTCTAGGGACGAATATTATTAATAATTTTAATGGATACAAATACGATTGTATCACGCAAATGAATGATTTATGATGATCGACGGCTGTGAATGTGAGATATCCACTCACGATGTATGCAATTATCAATGATTTGTGAGGATGAGGTCGTCGCAAATGCCTGCTCTATTGCGTGGAGCGCGCGTCGTACGGTGTCGATGTGTACTTGTGAGAAATCTGCAATTTGTTCGCAGGTTGCTTCTTGGATGAGGGCATCGAGCACTTCGCATTCAATGAGTGCTAGAGCTGGAATGTGTTGGCGATGAATACATGCCATACGAAGCCGTGTTGTTGCATCATCATTGACTAAGGGAGATGTAACGGCATGGTATGTGCGATCGGTTAATGTATAACGTGTCTGCATACGAGTCCTCATCTCTGTAAAGGCTGCAAAAGCACGTGTATTTAATTACTTGTAACGTAATGCGTAAATACACTATATCACATGTCATCAAAGATGCAACGTATGAAGATGGGAGATTATAAACAGTTTTCCAATGCGGATATGCGATGCAGTGTGTGGGTGCAATGGTTTTGTTCGGTTTGACGGATTGCCGGATTTGCATATAATCGGTATGAGCAATTTTCCCGTCCTGTGTGTGCCAAATGACATGGGGCAGGTGTGAGGTGATGCGAAGCACAGCGTGAATCGTCATCATTGTTATAGAGCCATATCGCACGGCACGAGATATGGTGTGCACATGTGAGGAGAAACATGAGAAAGGACGCACAAGTGAGCGCAAAGCGGGCGTTAGCCGTATTGCTTGGCTCAGCATTGTTGTTGGCTGGCTGTGCAAACCTGCCGGCGACAACGGTGTACACGTATGGCGACCAGGCCACACGTATCATGGATGATTTGCTCAAGCCAGTCTTCTGGATGGCTTTGGGCGTGTTCTTAATTGTTCAGGGAGCACTGGTGTACACCGTATGGCGCTTCCGTGCCAAGCAAGATAACTCAACAACCATTCCTGTTCAGGTGCATGGCAACACCAAGATTGAGATTGCATGGACGATTGCGCCGGCCATTGTGGTTCTCGTAATTGCGGTGTTGACGTTCCGCACGCAAGCTGCGAATTCATACCAACCACCCGAGGCCATCAAAATCAAGGCAATTGCCCATCAGTGGTGGTTTGAATTCCAGTACAACGATGGTGCGTTAGTGACTGCAAGTGACATGTACATTCCTGTCGGACAGCCGGTGCAGATACAGCTCGAAGCTGCCGACGTCATGCACAACTTCTGGGTGCCGAAGTTGGCAGGTAAGACGTACATGATTCCGGGCAAGACCAATTACATCTCTTTCACGGCCAATGAACCGGGCATATACCGCGCATTCTGTGCGGAGTTCTGTGGTGAGGCCCATGCGCAAATGCGATTCCGCGTAATTGCCGTCGATCCAGCGGAGTTCACCAAGTGGCAAGAGTTGTACGCACAAATACCGACCGTGTCAAACACAACCGTTCAAGTGTTGGGGTTAGCCGGTGATGCACAGCGCGGTGCCGCATTATTTGCTGATCCCAAAAAGCAATGCATCAGCTGTCACGTGGTCGATGGTGTTGATAAAGCGGTCGGCAAAC
>CAYZZI010000054.1:0-21092 GCA_964482795.1 uncultured Klebsiella sp. | reverse complement strand
TAGCCCATACTCACCAGAAAGAAATTGAACAACACATCAAAAAAACTCATCCCCAAGCCGATGAGCGTGCTATGCACCAACACCCGCCACACCGCAACCGGGATTGTCCGAATCGTCTGTAACATGATTTAATCTCGTTCAAAATACCAAATCGAGAGACCCGATAACACATACGCCACCGCACTCATGCCAATCAATGGCGCAAAGCCGATGGACTGCTGCAAATACCCACTGGCCGTCGACGAGATGCCCCACCCGAGCGACCAGAACATCGTCATCAAACTCGCCAAACGACCACGTTGCTTGGCACTGACCAGTTGCATCACCAGCACATCGTTGAGTGTAAAACTCCCGCCCATAAAAAACGCTCGCCCAAATGCGCCAAAAATTGCAAACGGCAACACCGGCAACATCAAACACGCAAAGACTGGCGCCGTAATCAAGCGCAACGAACCTGCCCACATGCGCAAGTTCCGATGCCCGAGCACGCGACCAGCCAGCATGGCACCAATGCCCATCATCACCGTTGCCCCGGCCACCACGTAGCCGATTTGCTGATCAGATAAGCCATGTTCGAGACGAAAGTAGAGCGCCTGAAACGGCAAAAACGTCCCAGCTCCTAATCCCACAAAAATACTCGCCACCGCATAGCCAACGATTTTGCGCGTTGGCTTGAGCGGCGTATCGTCCTCAACAAATGTCGGTGTATCGCTCTCGGTGCGAGATCGTCGCCCACCGATTCCCCCCAACACCGGTATAACAGCAAATACCATCACCACACACCCAATCAACAAGGCGGCGCGGTAGGCCTCGGCCGATTGCGCACCACCACCCACTATCGGCGCCAACCAACTGGGGAACCAGCCAGCCACGATGCTCCCCACCAACCCCAAACTCATCGACGCTTCGTTTAGCCCAAAGACCGTCGTGCGATGCTCGGGTGGCGTCGCCTGTGTCAATAACGGCATCAAGGCCGACATACCGACCGCAAACAAACAGCCAGCGGCAAATTGACTAATAATCAATAGTGTTAAACTCGGCATCATCAACAGCACAATCATGCCGAGTGCATACCCGACCACCCCAATAATCAAGGCGCGTTGTGCGCCAATCCGATCAATAAAATATCCAGCCGGAATGCCAAATAACAAACCAGCCATACGCGTTGTCGTCGACATCAAACCGGCAGACTCGATGCCAAAATCCATACTGACCAAATAAAAACTAAACAACACATCAAAAAAACTCATGCCCAAATTAAACAACACGCTGTGCAACAATACGAGCCACGCCGCCCGCGGGACCATCCGCAACGATTGCATCGCCTACTTCTTTCCTACTAACTTCAGAAGTGTATTGTAGATGAAACTCAGACATCATAAAACACAACCGTGCTATGATGTGGCAAGATGATTCAGTATCACCAAAGGACACACCATGACCGCGCGCCAAACCGGAATGTTGTTATTACTCGGAGCCATCTGGGGCGCCGCGTTCATGCTCATCAAAATCGCCCTCGACGACATCACCCCATTCACACTCGTCGCCGTGCGCATCGCCTTCACCGCAGTGATTTTGTGGGCCACGCTCCGCATCAGCGGATTAACATTGCCGAGTGATCGCCATCAATGGCTCAACTTCGCATCCGTCGGCGTCTTTGGCCTTGTCGTCCCGTTCTTGCTCATCTCGTGGGGCCAACGGCTCATCCCGAGTAGCACCACGGCTATTTTGGGGGCCACCACGCCCCTCTTCACCGCCTTAATTAATATCGTCACCCGCGCCGAAGAAAAGATCAACGCCGAGCGCGTTATTGGTCTCGGTATTGGTTTTATGGGCGTCATGATTGCCATCGGTATTGCAGGCGCCACTGAGGGCAACATCATCGGTGAGCTCTGCGTGCTCGGTGCAGCCGTCTGTTACGCCATCTCGGCTCTCTACAGCCGACGCGTCTTTAGTGGGATGCCACCCCTCATCCCCTCAACCGGGCAGATGATTACCAGTACCGCTATGCTCATCCCCATCGCATTAGTCTGGGAGGGCATCCCCACTGCCGTACCATCGCTGCGTTCAATCATCGCCATGGTTATCTTGACCGTCTTTTGTACGGCCATCGCCTATATCTTGTACTACCGACTCATCGACACCATCGGCGCCACCAAGGTATCGATGGTGTCGTATCTCGTGGCGCCTTTTGGCGTCATCTACGGTTTCGTCTTTTTGCAAGAGCCAATTAGCCGCAATTCCATCATTGGGCTCGTCGTCATTATCGTCGGCATCCTGATTGCTGGCGGCACCTGGCGTGCCATCATCAAACGCCCCACACCAACGGCATGAACAGCACCATCGTGGCCTGGTTACAAACCACTGAGGCACAACAATTGCTCGCACAGGTTGATCCCGCGCAGCACCTGTCGAGCATGAGCTTTCTGCGCAAACACGTCAATGCCGAACATGCGGCTGCGTTGTTTGAGCTCGCCTGGGTACGCCAACGCGCCACGACCAAATTTGCTGATGGCGACCGCCTCTGGTTTACCCGTGAGGCACTCGAGCAAGCCAGCCACGAACGCGTCGCTCATGCTCGTCTGATGCACATCACACCGGCCACCCACATCGCCGACATCTGCTGCGGATGCGGCGGTGATGCACTTACACTCGCTACCGTTGCGCCAACCATCGCCATCGACACCGACGATACGCGTATCACCTTTGCTGAGGCCAACTTAGCCCACCGCCATCTGCAGGCGACTTGCATGGTGGCTGATGCGACCTCCTATACAATCCCCGATACGATTGATGTCGTCTTCTTTGATCCGGGGCGGCGCCAGCACGGCAAACGCATCTTTGATGCCGATGACTACATGCCACCCCTCTCGCTCGCCAATCAGTGGCGCCGTGCCGGACGACGCATCATCATCAAGTGTGCACCGGGGATTGACTACACCCAAATGCCATTTGCCCCACCCTATGCCATCGATTGTGTGTCACTCACGGGCGATATGCGTGAGACGCTCATCATTCTCGATGCGCCATACCCTTGGCAACGCCAGGCAACAGTTATCAACGCCCATGGGATCTATCGACTCACCAATCAGCCCGATACAGTCCATATGCCCATCTCGACACCACTCACTTATCTCTATGAGCCCGATAGCGCCGTGATTCGCGCAGGTCTTGTGACGCATCTGGCAGCCCAGCTCGACCTATACATGATTGACTCGCAGATCGCCTATTTAACCGGATCTATCGTGGTTGACACACCATTTGCGCGCTGTTGGCAGGTGATTGATTCGTTGCCGTTCAACGAACGTCATCTGCGCCAGCGATTACGGCACCTAGGGGCCGGGGCAATCACCGTCAAAAAGCGTGGATCGCCAGTCGATACCGACGCCTTGGCCAAACGACTTTCCCAACAAGATGGTGTACCATATGTCGTTGTGCTCACCCGTGTGTCAGGGCAACACACGGCGATTATTTGTCAAGGGCCCATTCATACACAAGAGGAGCACCATGATGCGGCAACCGAGTGATTTGACTCCCAACGAACGCAAGGCTGGCATGTTGGTCATGATTGTCAATTCATTCATGATGTGGGGCGGATTTTTCATGGTGGTGCCACTCATCTCGATTCATTACGTCGAACAACTCGGCTGGGCCACCGCGTCAATCGGCATCGTCCTTGGCGTACGCCAGCTCTTCCAACAAGGGTTCACCGTCGTCGGCGGCATGTTGGCGGACCGCTTCGGCGCTCGTTTGCTCATTCTCGCTGGACTCATCGTGCGCTTTCTTGGTTTTGCCGCCATGGCCTGGGCTGATTCATTTGTACTCCTCCTGCTCAGTGCCATTTTTGCGGCACTCGGCGGTGCGTTATTTGATTCACCAAGCTCGGCATCGATTGCGGCACTCACCACTCCCGAGGACCGTTCACGCTATTTTTCGATTTTGGGCGTCGTGCGCAATCTCGGTATGGCGATTGGGCCATTAATTGGCACATGGCTCCTCGATTACGATTTCGGTGTCGTCGCTGTGTCGGCCGCATCATGCTATCTCGTGGCCTGGGTGTTTACCTATGCTGTCTTCCCGAATGTCGCCGTGGCCACCAATCAAGAGCACATGACATACGGGATTGGCTTGGCACTCCGCGATCGGCGGTTCATGTTTTATAATGCACTACTACTCGGCTATTGGTTTCTGTGGACGCAAATCACTCTCGCCATCCCTCTCAAAGCCACCGAAATTGCAGCCGACAATGATGCAGTCAGTTGGGTGTATGGGGTCAATGCGGCGATGAGCATTATTTTGCAGTACCCGGTCATGCGCTTCATGGACAAACACTTTGCACCAGCCAGCACACTTGTCATCGGCGTCGCAGTGATGGCCGCTGGTCTCGGTCTCGTGGCAATCGCGCACAATATCGGCGTCATGCTGCTTTGTGTCGCCTTATACTCGCTTGGAGGGCTTCTCACCTCACCGAGCCAACAAACCGTATCCGCCAACTTAGCCAACGCCACTGCGCTCGGGTCGTACTTCGGCGTAGCCGGTCTGGCCATCGCATTCGGCGGTGGCATGGGTAGCTTTAGTGGTGGTACACTCTACGGGCTCGGCCAAGCATGGAATCACCCTGAGGCGCCATGGCTCATCTTCATGACCGTTGGCATCATCACTACCCTCGCGCTCTTCTTCTTTTTTACGCGGCATCAGTTGCTCACTCGGCCCATCCACGAGTCTCGTGAATAGAGCATGCCATGTTCTCGTTACGCTTTCACCAACTAACGATCCGACTCGTCCATCACGACGAAACAGCACAGGCACTCGACTTCATTCGGCGTGCGCGCTTTCGTGTGGTGCAGTTTAGTACGACAACCCTCAACCTCCCGACGCACGATTACATCATGGCCGGCGCATGGTATCAACAACGCCTCGTCGCCGTGCTCGTCGCCATACGCATTCATGCGCATGTTGCCTGGGTGCGCGTCTGTGCGCTTGATAGCATCACCGTTGCCGATCACGATCAGACGGTTCAGGCTCTCGCACGTTACCTCATCCATCACGCACCCGTACCATTCCTGTTCTACAGTGGCGATCAGTATGATGCGTGGCTCGCCGATCTCTTGATGGCCGAGGGGTTTGTAGCACACGGTTCGATTATCGGCTTTACGGCCACACCCATTGATATTCCCCCCACACCAGGTGTGGCACTCATTCGCCCCCTACACTTCAGTGAACTCCCGCATGCACAAGTCATCGACCAGCACGTATTCGAGATGCACTGGCACAAATCGGCGTTCGAACTCCATGAACTCTTTCATGGTCATGGGTTGCGCATCGCCGCACTAGTTGATGCACAAATTGTCGGCTACGCCATTGCCTTGTGGCACGATCAAGAGAGTACCCTGCATCTAGTCCGTATTGCCGTTCACCCCGATTATCAACGTCAGGGTATTGCACGGCAATTACTGACCAGTGTGATGCACCACGCCTACCACCACGGCGCCCAACGCATAACGCTGAACACCCAACACGATAACTATGCCGCTCACGCACTCTACACACACCACGGATTTCGGTTGACGGGCGAAGCCTATCATGTACTCTGTGCAACGACGCACCCGTCCTAATCACAAAACGAAAACTGTTATACTACATGAAGAATCATCTTTTTACCTATAGAAACACCTCTTATGACGTCAACTACCACCATTCTCTCTCAACAAATGCTGAATGATGCTAATGCGCTTTTGCGCCATATCGCCCAACAGATTAATCGCATCATCATCGGTCGGCGTGATGCCGTTGATCTAGCAGTCATCAGTGTGGCTGCCGGTGGTCATCTGCTCGTCGAAGATGTCCCCGGCACCGGCAAGACCATGCTGGCTCGTAGCCTCGCTCGCACACTCGGTTGTAGCTTCAAGCGCATTCAGCTGACGCCTGACCTCCTCCCTGCCGATGTGACTGGCAATTCAATTTATAATCCACGTGAGCATACGTTTGAGTTTCGCCCTGGACCAATTGCCGCCCAAATCGTGCTCGCCGACGAACTCAACCGCGCCACGCCACGCACCCAAAGCGCCCTGCTTGAGGCGATGGAAGAGCATCAAGTCACCGTTGACGGCATCACCTACGCATTACCTGAGCCGTTCATGGTCATTGCCACCCAAAATCCTATCGAATACGAAGGCACCTTTACGCTACCAGAGGCCCAACTCGATCGCTTTGCCATGCGTATTACGATTGGGTATCCCAATCTCAACGACGAGACCACCGTGCTGCGCAACCAACGCAGTCACCACCCAATTGATGACATTCAGCCCATCACCGATGCAAGCGGCATCCTCACCGTCCAACGCATCGTACCCCTCATCTACATTGACCCTGCCATTGACACCTACGTCGTACAACTCGGTCAGGCTACACGACAACACGACGACATCGAACTCGGTGCGAGCACACGTGCTCTCCTGATGCTCATCCGTACCGCACAGGCACGTGCCCTCCTCGCAGGACGCGACTACGTACTCCCCGACGACATCAAAGCCCTAGCAGTCCCCGTCCTAGCACACCGCCTATTGCTCAGTGGCAACGCACGCATGCGCAACCAGACAACGAGTCAAGTGGTGCAGGACCTCGTCAATAGCATCACTCTCCCGAGCGGACGAACGAGTCGCACCTAAGCTTTCTGGCGAATGTGGCGTCGTATCTGGTAAAATTAAAGCACATTCGTGCCCGCGTTGCGTGGCACAACACATTCACTTGCACGCCGTGGTGTATCCACACATTTGAGGAGCATAGTGTTATGGCCGCCATCCCCGAGGAGTTATTGACGCGTGGCGTCGCCGAAATCATCGTTGAGTCAGAGCTCCGCGCCAAACTCAATGCCGGCAAAAAACTCCGCCTCAAACAAGGATTTGATCCGAGCCGACCCGACATGCACATTGGGCACGCCGTCGGTCTACGCAAACTCAAGAAGTTCCAAGAGCTCGGGCATACCATCGTCCTCATCGTCGGCGACTGGACCGCGCAAATCGGCGATCCCAGCGGCCGCGATGCCACCCGCCCACGTCTGACTGCCGAGAAGGTGCGCGAGAATGCCCTCACCTACATGGAGCAGTTCTTCCGCGTGATTGACCGCGACAAGACCGAGATTCGCTGGCAGAGCGAATGGTTCGGCCAATTCAAACTCGAGAACGCCCTCGACCTCGCCGGGCGCTTCACCTTGGCCCACATGCTCTCACACGACACCTTTCGCAAGCGCTACGAGGCCGGTCAATCGCTGACCATCCTCGAGTTGATGTACCCGATGCTCCAAGGCTACGACTCCGTCGTCGTCAAAGCTGACGTCGAGTTCGGTGGCACCGACCAGAAGTTCAACAACCTCGCTGGTCGTGAGCTCCAAGCCCAAATGGGCCAAACGCCCCAAGATGTCTTCTTGCTGCCATTAATCCCCGGCACCGACGGCCGCAAAATGGGCAAATCGTTCGACAACACCGTCGACATCTTGTTGACCCCCGAGAACATGTTCGGCAAAGTCATGTCGATGGCCGACGACGTCATGCCCCTCTACTACGAGGTGCTCACCGACGTGCCACTTGCCGATGTGGCTGAGATGACGCACGTCATCCAAACCGGCACCGGCAACCCGATGGACATCAAAAAGCGCCTAGCCGCCGAGATTGTGGCCCAGTTCCATTCACCCAGCGATGCCATCCGCGCCCGCGAGGCATTTGAACGCCAGTTCCAACGCCGCGAAATGCCCGATGAGATGCCCGAGTTCGCCATCAGTCAACCCACGACCATCCTTGATTTGCTCGTCAGCACCAGCTTAGCCAGTAGCAAAAGCGAAGGGCGCCGGCTCATCGATGGTGGCGGTGTCAAACTCAACGGTGAAAAGGTCAGCGCCTACGACACCCTCGTCGCTCCCATCGCCGTCATCCAAAAGGGCCGTCACTTTGCCCGTATTATTGCCGGTTAACGGAGTGACTCATGTGCTACATAAGGGAACTCCCACGACGTATGTCGTGGGAGTTCCCTTATCACCGCATATTCATTTATCTGTGCTACCCTAGGTGAGGTTTTGCTTCAGTCAGAAAGCACGCATCATGCAGCGCTTTTTTGTTTTACTCATCATCGTGCTGAGCCTAAGCGCATGTAGCACCAACAATACGAGCGACATCCCAGCCAATCTCCCCTCCCAAATCGGCGTCAATGCCACGCTCATTCAAGCCGGCACCATCGCCACGGTTGACCAACCCGCTCCATCATTCACGTGGCGTGATGCCCAAGGCACCACCCGCCAACTCGCCGATTATCGCGGCCAACGCGTCATCCTCAACATGTGGGCCACCTGGTGTGAGCCGTGTCGGAGCGAGATGCCCGATCTGGATCGCGTGCATGGGCGCAACGATGTGGTCGTGATTGGCATCAACAAAGGCCAAAACATCGACGTCATCCCGCCGTTCATCAGCGAGATTGGCGTCTCGTTCCCACTCATCAGTGATCCTGACGGCGATGTCAGCCTCGCCTATGGTGCGCGCAATCTGCCGACCAGCGTCTTTATTGACCGCGAAGGATTCGTTCGTACCATCTCAATTGGCATCTTGAGTGCCGACGCAATTGCCTTACAATTGGAGCGACTCCCATGAATGCACAATCACTCCGCTGGTGGCAAGGAATAACCATTGGCATCTACGTTGGCTTTCTCGGCAGCCTGCTCTTTTGGCCATCACTCCCTCTCCCGAGTTGGCCCGGCAGCCGTATTGCCTGGAACATGTACGCCAGCGTACACGGTGTCTGCGCCCAAGTCCACAACATTACCGTGGCTGGCACCCAACTCCCGCTCTGTGCGCGCAACACCGGCATCTACGGCGCAATGACCATCAGTTTGTTGACGATGATTGCCCTCGGTCGCTTTCGTGTCAATCAGCTCCCTACACGCTGGAACATGTTCCTCCTTGTTATACCCGTAGCAATCATGGCCGTTGATGGCTTTAATTCGATGTTTGTTGACCTCGGCTGGCAACCCCTCTACCAACCCCAAAATTGGCTCCGTACGCTTACCGGTGCATTTGCTGGAATTGCGGTTGCGGCATTCTTTGTCCCACTGTTCAATAACATCTTGCGGACCAACGGTGTTGATGCACGGAGCCTGCGCCATCCGAGCGAAATCCTCCTGTTGTGGGCACTGGCTGGCGTCTATGCCGCACTGGTCATTCTTGGTCCAGCCTGGGCGTACTGGCCCATTTCGATTATCTCTTGGGTTGGGCTTATCGGCATCCTGCTCTTTTCGAATCTCTTCGCCGTCGCAGTGGCCATGGGGTATGACCAAAAAATCTCCCACGTCACCGATTTGGCCAAACCAATGGTCGTCGCCACTATCATCACCGCCATCGAACTCGGTGGCATGGCCTGGCTCCGCTTCGGTTTCGAAAGTAACGGCTGGATGTAAGTAGACCACACAAAACCGCCCCCTCTCGGAGAGGGGGCGGTTTATTGCGGTCAAACCATCAAATGTTATACGAACTCGCTACCAACTGATTCCGATGTTCGCACAAATCTGCCAGCGTGGTGCGTTGCATGTGGATTTGTGCCTGCTTGCGCGCCTCGCTCCAGACATCGCGCACTACCACGGCATCAGCTACAGCGGTGTTAATCGGCCGCTCGCGCGTCATATCACACCCCTCGAGTGCCTCGATGATTTCAAGAATGGTGATACGACTTGCCGGACGCGACAAACGGTGCCCACCTTGACGCCCTCGCAAACTCTCAATCAGGCCAGCACGGCGAAGCATCAACAAAATCTGACTGATAAAGTGCTCATCAATGTTTTGGCGTCGATGAATGTCACCTGCTTGTACCGGTGCATCGCCACCATGCACCGCAATATCAATCATTGCCCGTAGGCCATATTCTACTTGACTCGACATACGCATCATATACAACACCAAAAAGAAATAGAGTGTTAATCAAATTTCTATCTAATCATCATAGAAGTCGTTTACTATTTTACCATGGTATTTTTTATCATCGCAATAGTACCTAAATAGTACGTAGAGGAGTAGATGGTATGCGAATTCTTGTGATTGGCGGCGACGGCTACCTTGGTTGGCCAACTGCCCTCCATCTCTCACAACGCGGCCACGAGGTCGCTATTCTCGATAATCTCGTGCGTCGAAGCTACGACCATGAACTCGGTGCCGACAGCCTCATCCCCATTCCCTCCATCCACGAACGCGTCGCCCTCTGGCATCAGCTCACTGGCCACCACATCCAGCTATTGGTGGGTGATCTTTGTGACTACACGTTTTTTGAGCCTGCCTTCAAACGCTTCGCGCCAGACGCCGTCGTGCACTTCGGCGAACAACGCAGTGCCCCCTACTCGATGATTGACCGCCGCCATGCGGTATACACCCAAACAAACAACGTCGTCGGCACACTCAACCTGCTCTACGCCATCGCTGAGCATGCGCCCGATTGCCATCTCGTCAAACTCGGCACCATGGGCGAGTACGGCACACCCAACATTGACATCGAAGAGGGCTACATTACCATCACTCACAACGGCCGCACAGACACGCTCCCCTTCCCCAAACAACCCGGCTCGTTCTACCACCTGAGCAAAGTGCACGACAGCCACAACATCATGTTTGCCTGTCGTATCTGGGGAGTACGTGCCACCGATCTCAACCAAGGCGTCGTCTATGGAGTCGAGACCGAGGCCACCAACCTTGACACACGCCTCCTGACACGCTTCGACTACGACGCCGTCTTTGGCACCGCCCTCAACCGCTTCATCGTACAGGCCGTCTGTGGGGTGCCACTCACCGTCTACGGTCAAGGTGGCCAAACCCGCGGATTCCTCGATATCCGCGATACCCTGGCCTGCGTCGAGTTAGCCTTGCTCAATCCCGCCGATCGTGGTGAATTCCGTGTCTTCAATCAGTTCACCGAGCAGTTCAACGTGCTCCAACTCGCCGAGTTGGTCAAACACGCGGCAACCACTCACGGCATCAACGCCGAAATCGAACACCTCGAGAATCCACGCGTCGAAAAGGAAAACCACTACTACAACGCCAAACACCAAAAGCTCATTGACCTCGGGCTTCAGCCCCACTACCTCAGCGACACCCTGATTGACTCGGTCATGCACATCGTCAATGCTCACAAGCACCTCGTGCGTCATGCCACCATCATGCCATCGGTACGCTGGCGGGCCACCCAATCACCTACTCACCCCTAATGTGACACAGTCGAGCGCCGTGGGAGTATCTCCCACGGCGCCATCTATGTCTACCAGCACCTCTGAACTAGTGCTGGGCCGATGCCGTCGGCTCCTGACGACTGCGCCACCACGAGGCCACAATTGCAATCAACAACGTCGTTGTGACAACGGCCAATGAGATCAACGGTGGGAACTTCTCCTTCTCCGCAGTCAACCAGTACATCACATCGGGGTAGAACATCTTGATACCGACGAAGACCAAGATGAAGGCCAAAGCGGGCTTGAGATAGCGGAACTTGCTCATCGCACCCGCCAATACAAAGTACAACGAACGCAAACCCAAGATGGCAAAGACGTTCGACGTATACACGATGAATGGATCAAGCGTCACCGCAAAAATTGCCGGGATTGAGTCAACTGCGAAGATCAAATCGGTGAACTCAATCACCAACAAGACCGCAAAGAGCGGCGTTGCCATGCGCACACCATTCTTGACCACCACAAAACGATCCTGCTCGTACCCGTCCGTCATCGGCATCACTTTGCGTAACCACCGTACGACGGTGTGATTCTGCGGGTCAACCGCTCCGTGATCAGCCTTGAACATCTTGATACCGGTATAGATCAAGAAGGCGCCGAAAATCCAGATAATCCAATGGAACTCGTTGATGAGGGCAGCGCCAGCGGCAATCATGATACCGCGCATAATCAAGGCACCCAAGACACCCCAGAACAACACGCGATGCTGATAAATTGCCGGTACCGCAAAACTGCTGAAGACCAAGGCAAAGACGAAGACGTTGTCAACGCTCAATGATTTCTCAATTAAATACCCCGTCAAGAAGAGCAACGCAGCCTCGTCGTTGCTATACCCCTGTGGATTGGCAGGATTCATTACATCCCAATAGTAGAGAATCAGCACATTAAACGCCAGTGCCAATCCAATCCACACAACACTCCAAATAGTTGCCTCTTTGATGCTGACTTCGTGTGCTTTGCGATGAAAGACTCCTAAGTCGAGTGCTAACATACCAAGCACGAATAGGTTGAATGCAACCCAAATCCACGTCATTTCCATCGTTTCCTCTTTACCTCGTATTTGCTGATTGTGCTCCTATCCGCTAATTAAACGATGTGTGTTTCATTCTTGTTGCAAAATCTATGCAATATATCTACAAAAACTCTGCATTATGAGAGAACTCTCATGAAAACAAAAAACCGTGGAGAGCGCATGCTCCCCACGGTCATCAACATCACAGTACCGCACTAATGTGCGGTGCGCGCATCCTCACGGGTATTAGCATACCACGACGCCAAGATGGCCACGACCAATGCGCCCAAAACGACACCGAGCGACACACCAACTGGGATCTTGATGGCTTCACCCAGCAAGTACTTGGTTGCATCAGGGAAGAGCATCTTGACACCGACAAACGTCAAAATGAACGCCAACGCCGGCTTGAGATAACGGAACTTACCCATGGCACCGGCCAACACGAAGTACAACGAACGCAAGCCCAGAATGGCAAAGACGTTCGATGTATACACAATGAAGGCATTATCCGTAATCGCAAAAATAGCCGGAATCGAGTCCACCGCAAAGATTAAGTCCGTAAACTCAACCACCAACAACACGGCCAGCAGCGGCGTAGCCATGCGTACACCGTTCTTGACCACCACAAAGCGCTGTCCCTCATAGCCATCGGTCATTGGCATGATTTTGCGGAGCCACTTGACCACCGTGTGATCAGCTGGATCAACCGCATGATCGTCACTCTTGACCATCTTGATACCGGTATAAATCAAGAAGGCACCGAAGATCCAGATAATCCAGTGGAACTCTTTGATGAGGGCGGCGCCGGCAGCAATCATAATACCGCGCATAATCAAGGCACCCAACACACCCCAGAAGAGCACACGATGCTGGTAGATTGCCGGCACCGCAAAACTGGTGAAGACCAGCACAAAGACGAAGATGTTGTCAACACTCAGCGATTTCTCAATCAGATACCCGGTCAAGAAGGCAAGCGCAGCCTCAGTATTGCTGGCAAAATCAGTGTTGCCTGGCATCATCACATCCCAGTAGAAATAGATGACCACATTAAACACCAGTGCCAATCCAATCCAGACTACACTCCAGACCAAGGCTTCTTTGACGTTGACTTCATGCGCTTTGCGATGAAACACACCTAAATCGAGTGCCAACATCGCCAACACAAACACATTAAATCCGACCCATAACAATGTTGAGTCCATGACACCCTGTTTCTAGGCTTCTTACAAAAACAAATACGTTAGCGAACGACGCATTTAGATAATACGTATGCCACAGCAAAATAGTTGCAACACATCTATTACTATACACGGATAATACTATACATGGATAATTGCCATGTTCTGATGTCAGAACATGGCAATTTGTAAGGTAAATCGACCTATTCACCCCACCGCTTGGCCAAGGCCACCATCACATCCACACCTTTTTGCATATCCTGTACCGTCACCCACTCCAGTGGACCATGCGCATTATGACCACCCGTAAAGATGTTCGGAGTCGGCAAACCACGCTCGGTTAGCCGCGACCCATCGGTACCACCACGCACCGGCTCGTCGTATGATGCAACACCAACATCTGCACACGCCGCCCGTAACTTGTCCATGATCTCAGGGCGATCGCGCAACCAGTACCCCATGTTACGGTACTGCTTAGTAATTGTGCACGTCACTTTGGCTGTGGGATAACCGGCTTGAAGTGCATCACAAATCAGTCGCAACATCTGCCCCTTTGCAGCCAGTTTGTCGTTGTCGTGATCGCGAATAATAAAGCGCACCGTCGCACTCGCCGTACTCCCCTCAATCCCGGTAGGATGAATAAATCCCACGCGACCATTGGTGCTCTCAGGCGCAGCGAACTCGCGCGGCAACATGCCCAGTAACTTACCCGCGAGGTGCACCGCATTGACCATGCCGTAGGCGTTAGCCGTACCTGGGTGCGTTGACACCCCTGTAATTTCCACGACGGCACCATCAGCCGAGAACGTCTCCCAACTTACCTCACCGACACCGCCACCGTCAAACGTGTAGGCGGCACTGGCACCGAGTTGAGCAATATCGAGGTAGTCCACACCACGACCAACTTCTTCGTCCGGCGTAAAGCAGATGCGGATTTTGCCGTGAGGAATTGATGTATCGCGCAACAACTGCTCGGCAGCCGTCATGATGATGGCAATACCAGCCTTGTCGTCAGCGCCGAGCAACGTTGTCCCCGATGCCGTAATCAAATCTTTGCCGACAGCCGTCAAAATATCGGCATACATCGGATTAGCTGGGTCAATCACCTGATTGGCATCATCGGGTAGTACGATTTTGCGCCCATCATAGTTGGCGTGCACAATCGGCTTGACCCCTTCGCCACTAAAGTCTGGCGCCGTATCAACGTGCGCCAAAAACGCCACCACCGGTGCCTGCTCATGCCCAGGTGTGGCCGGAATCGTTGCCATCACATAGCCGTGCTCCGTCAATACGACATCAGCGGCGCCGATGGTCGTCAACTCATCACGCAGGAGCCGCAACAAATCCCACTGACGATCAGTTGATGGATATGTTTTCGAGAACGGATCGCTGGTCGTGTAGATTTGCACGTAGCGCAAAAATCGGTCACGAAGTGCGTTAGTCATGGATGCTCCACTCTGTACAAAAGAACCGATACACGTATTATAGCCACGCATGACAGGTTTGGACCAACAACACACAAAATCTGCGTCTACGGCCCAACCATTATGCACATCGTTGTATCATTCACATGCCTATGCACAGCGCATGAAACCACCATATGACCAAGAAATGGATACGATTGAAGGGCTATCTCAACAATCCTACTCCACGTATAATACATAGCAAGTTCTTCACACTGTACAAGGACGGTCGTGTGCATTCATCACTCTCCGTATCACCATTCCGGCGCCTCTGGTTCGGGTTAGTGGCAATCCTGATTGCTAGTGGGAGCGGTCATTTCTATGCCAGTGATGAAGAACGCATGTTTACCACAACCATGCGAATGTGGCAGGCAATTCGTCACCTGTTTGATGCAACACTGCCCGTTGAACAGCCAATTCTCGGCATCTATGGTCCCATGCAGTCGCTCTTGGCACTCAGCATGCTCCCCATCGGCACGGTGCTTGCCGCCTTAGGGCCTGACGAGATGCAGGCCTGGTTGGTACGACTCCCGATGACGTGGGTTAACGCCATGACCGTGGCAAGCACTGCCACACTCTTGGGCTGGTACGGCATGCGTCATTATCAGTCAATGCGGATTGGTATGCTTTTGGCAATCACCTATGCCCTTGCAACGCCTGCCTGGATGTACGCACGGAGCTTTTTTTCGGAACCAACTGCGGCCTTCTTCTTGCTTGTCGCCGCCCTCCCACTCTTTGTCCCCTCTGCAGAAAGCCACACCCATCGCACACTTTACGGCCTCGCCGGCCTCGCCACGTTAGCGGCACTTTTGACCAAAATCGCCGTTGCACCTGCTGTAGCCATTCTCGGTCTCTCCATCGTGATAATGAGCTGGCAACAACGCGACTGGCACAAACTCATAGCCTGGGGGAGTGGAGTAAGTGTCGCAGCGGTTATCTTTTTGACGTACAACACACTGGCACGTGGCAGCATGTTAAGCTCAGGATACGGTCAATCTGCGACCGAGTTGGACATTCGTTGGGATTACATCACCACTGGTCTCTACGGTCAGTTTTTGAGTAGCGGCAAAAGCATCTTTCTCTATGCCCCACTGCTACTCCTCTGGCCCGTGGGTGTGTGGCTACAACGCCGTGAACGATACCTAACACTCACCTGCCTTGGCGTCATCGGCGCAGTCGTCTTCATCCACACCAACGTCATCTACTGGCACGGCGATGGTGCCTGGGGTCCACGCTATCTCATCCTCTGTTTGCCGTTCATGGTGTGGCCACTCGGTGCAGTCTATCAATGGCTGGCACATGGTTCGCACACAATACGACGCGCCATCCTCATCCCCCTGATTAGTGCAACCGTGCTCGTACAGATGGCTGGACTCAGTATTAATCTCAATGCCGTCATCATTGATACGCGCAACCAACAGGCGCGCTACTACGATCCACAATTCTCGCCGATTATGGGGCACTGGCGAGCCTTGACACGGCAGATTACCGCTGACGTGCAGCGCATGACCCAACCCGGAGTCACCCTTGCCGGGTGGAGTTACAGCGAAGGCGATCGGACGTTGGCAGAGCAATTCCCGCGTTTTGCTGGCCCTGATGCGTCAATCATCATCACACCGATGAGTACGACGAACCCGCAACTCATGATCACGTACCACAGTTGTCACGACAGTAGCAACCAGATGCGCGTTGACGTCCTACTTGACCGGCGCACCCTCTCCTCAACAACGCCGTGCCCACCACGACACATGCACATTCTCCTGCCATCACGACCAAGCCAATTGCTCTTTGCGGGCACAGGTGTGCACATTGACGGCTTACCACACCATGCCTGGTACGACATACTCGGAGCAACCGTTCTCGACTTGCGCGTGTATGACCACGTCGGCGTCTATCCGATTTGGGCCAACTTGACGCCACCATCACGCATGCCAGCAACACCCAACGAAATGATCGTCTGGGCCAGTGATAGTCGCCCCGGATTTTATGACTATTGGTGGTACTACCTCAGTGCAGTGCCACGAAGCGCTTCAGTGATGCCGGTGTGTATCGTCATCATCGGCATCATCATCACACTACTCGGATTGGCGTGGCGGCCACCGATGCGCCAGACTAAAGAGCACCAAACTGCCAAACAATAAACCGGCACCACCCCAGGCGATCAGACGTAACTGCTCACCTAACACAACAACAGCCAACAACGTCGAGGTCAACGGCTCGCACAGCGAGAGCGTGGCGGCCGTGGTCGCCGTAATCGATTGCAAGCCGCGCACATACAGTAGATAACTCAACAGTGTCGGCACCAATGCAAGGTATACCGCGCCCCACCAGATGACCGCATCAGTCGGCCAAGTACTGCCCGTCACAATGGCCACCATCACCAACACCACCGCTGCCACACCAAACATGGAGGCGAGCGGAGTGGCCACACCGAACGCCGGCGCCACCATGCGCGTCGTCACCGCCACCACGCTATAACACAACCCGGCGCCGAGTGCATAGCCAACCCCAAGCCACGACCATGTGGGAATATCAGCAGGATTGGCCACCAACAGTGTTGCCCCCCCAATGGCCAGGACAATCGCAAGCATTTGGACAGAACCAAGACGCTCCCCAAGCCACACACGCGCAATCATCGCCGTAAAAATCGGCGCACTACAGATGTTGAGCATGACCGCCATCGCCACGCCGATATACGGAATAGCCGCAAAATATGCCACCTGATAGACGGCAAACGCAACCCCGCCGATGAGCATGGCACCATGCTGTGTGGTTGTTGCCCGTATCCGCCACTGCCCACTTGACACGCGATGCCACGCCCACACAAACGGGACGACGATGAGCAGACGCAACGCACCGAGCATGAGTGGATCAACGACTATACGGCCAAACAAAATGGCCACAACCACGCCGATACTCCCCCACAGCACTGCGGCCATACCTACGAACACCATGCCCCACGCAGATTTCGACATACATACTCCGCATCCAACCGACAGTACAATACACAGAAAGGAGAATTACATGGATAGCGCCTATTTTGCCACATACAGCACACGACGTCATCAAGCCGGGAGTGATTTGCAGACGATCTTGTATGCGGCCACACGAGCAGCCCTGCCGACTCCACGCATACAAGCATTTGTGCGCAGCAATGAGACGCACGTCTGGATTAGCGACGAGCTGTTCACGCCCGCACGCGTCATCCTCCTCGCCGTCGGCAAAGCCGCCCCCGCCATGGCGGCAGCCGCCAGTGCCCAACTCGGGCGCCACCTCAGTCACGGTCTCGTCATCTACAAAGACGACGACGGTAACCCGCACATCCCGCAGCTCCGCTATATCCAGGCCGGTCACCCCGTACCAGATCAGCGCAGTATTGAGGCAGGGCGCCAAGCGCGGCTGCTACTGCACACCACCACCGCCCACGACCTCATCATTGTCCTTATCTCGGGCGGTGGATCCGCGTTGATGGTCGATTTACCCGATGATGTGCCACTGAGCGACCTGCAACACCTCACCCGCACCCTGCTTCGCTGTGGCGCCGACATCAACGACATCAACACCATTCGCCGGCGCATTGATCGCGTCAAAGGCGGTGGATTGGCCCATGCTGCCGGCACGACACCACTCCGCACCCTGGTCTTGTCAGATGTCCTCGGCAATCCGCCCGCAACGATTGCCTCTGGCCCCACTGTCCCCAACCCAGATGCCCCAGATGCGGCCTGGCAGGTGATTGCGCGCCATCATATCGCAGAGCAACTGTCACCGGCACTCATCACGGCCCTGACCGCCCCGATGGCACATGTACCACATCCATCGCCGCTGCACATCATCGGCGATATCACGCAGTCCATTCATGCGACATCAGCCTGTGCCTCAACCCTTGGCTATGCCACGATTGTCGTTGATACCGCCCTGAGTGGCGATGCACGGAATGTCGGGCGCGATCTGGGGCAATTAGTGGCAACGTATCATACCGTTGATACGCCTCACTGCATCATCGCCGGCGGCGAGACTACCGTCACACTCACTGGCCACGGCAAAGGTGGCCGCAATCAAGAACTCGCCCTCGCCGCCGCTCAAGCAATTGCCGGGCATCCCAATATCATCCTTGCCGCCTATGCCACCGACGGCGGCGATGGCCCCACCGATGCGGCTGGTGCCGTGGCGACAGGCTCAACGATGGCGCGTGCCCATCAGGTTGGGCTCAACCTTGCGCACACCCTCGACCACAACGACACCTATGCCTGGTGGGGAGCATTAGGCGATTTACTGATACCCGGCGCAACCGGCACCAACGTCAATGACCTGTTTGTCGCACTCATCACACCAAAAACCCGGTGATAGCATCTGCTATCACCGGGTCTGATGGCTAGATAACCGCCATTATCTAGATCTGCGACGCCTCGTCAGCCGGTGTGACCGGCTGTTTGGGTGCGAGCACACGCAATAACGGTGGTGTCACTAGCGTGGTCACGACCGCCATAACAATCAACGCTGAGAAGATGGGCGTGTCAATGGCACCCGCACTCAAGGCCACGCCAGCGAGCACCAAGGCCACTTCACCACGCGAGATCATCCCAGCACCTACCAGCCACGAGTTGCGCCAATCCACACCACCGACGCGTGCACCCAACGCGCCACCAATCAGCTTGGTGACAATTGCGATGACGGTCAACACAATCACCAATAACGGTGCACCGACCACATCGTTGATGTTGGCCTGCAATCCAATACTGACAAAGAAGATCGGTATAAAAATGCCATACCCGACTGCTGCAATCCCGCCATGTGCCACATGATGGTGATCGACATGGCGTGCCACAACGACGCCCAACAGGTAGGCACCGATAATCGCCGCCACACTACCGAACGCCTCAGCCGACCAGGCATAGAAGAGAATGATGGCAACCAGGATTGCCAAGACGGTTTCTTTTTGGGCAATGCGATCCTCGTAGCGGCGCAAAAATGGAATCGCCTTGTCGGCAATAAACCAGGCCACCGGGAAGAAGAGCACCATGCTAATCAGCGTCGTCACCAAATCACCAGTACCGAGCATCAGGTTCATCACGACCGCAAAAATCAACACCCCAAGCACATCATCGATGATGGCTGCACCAAGGACCACGGTCCCCTCACGCGTACGCATTAACCCAAGCTCGCGCAGGGTTTGGGCCGAAATACTGACGCTCGTGGCCATCAGCACTGCACCCACCAAGACGGCCGTCTTGAGGTCTGCATCAAAGACCAACATGGCACCCGTGCCGCCAGCCAAAGGCAGTGCTAGCCCACCAAGTGCTGTCAAAAACGCCGGGCGCCCGACACGTTGCATCGCCTTGACGTCCGTCTCAATGCCGGCCATGAACATCAACAAGACCACGCCGATTTCGGCGATGATTTTGGTCGTCTTGTCGAGCTCAACCAGGTTGAATAACGAGGGACCAAGCGCCAAACCAACCAACAACTCACCAAAGACCGCTGGCATGCCAATGCGCAAACTCACAAGTCCAGCGATTTTGGCGGCAAGCAACATAAGTGCAATCGGCAATAATGCCTCTACTGCAGGATGCATGTGCAACCCTCCGTTCTATCCGGCGTCGTCAAATGGCGGAGGACGAGCCGAAGGGCGAATGTACCATTATTTATGGTAGCACATTTTGTCACGATGTCGCATCATGACGCACTATACACGCACCACCATCGATGTCATGCATCACACATCCCACACAATATGGTACGCTACAGTGCAATCATTTCACCCATCAGGGATACACGATGACCACTCAACAAAAGGCATGGTTGGCGCTCATTACCGGCGTTTTTGCCATTAGCACCTCACCAATTATCGTCAAACTCGCCGACGTACCAGGCACCTCGACTGCGTTTTATCGGGTGTTTATCGGGTGTCTCGTACTCATCCCGTGGTTTATCCTGCACAAACCCACACTCCCCAAAGGCAAGGCACTCTGGGCCATCATCGCCGGCGGGCTCTTCTTTGGCGTTGACTTGGTCTTGTGGAACGAAAGCCTGCTGCGCGCCCCAGCCACCAGCGCCACCCTGATGGCCAACAACGCACCGTTGTGGGTCGGATTAGCCTCGATGTTCATCTTCAAAGAACAACTCACGCGCAACTACTGGATTGGCCTGGCGCTGGCCATGGTTGGCATGGTGGTCGTCGCCGGCGG
>CAYZZI010000053.1:0-21387 GCA_964482795.1 uncultured Klebsiella sp. | reverse complement strand
CAACTGGTATGCCTTGTTGCATCTGGGTGTGATGCGCATGGAGCACTTCGACATGACTGGCGCCGCCGACGCATGGAATCGCTCGCTTGCCCTCGCTCCATCTGCCTGGGCGTGGCGCAATCTGGCCGTGATTGCCCGGCTCTCCGGCGATACATCGGCATTGCGCCACGGCATTCAGCAGGCCTGGGCACTCAACCCGCATGTGCTTGAGTTGGCCCAAGAATATCTGGCACTCTTGTGTCACGACAGACAATACGAGCAGGCGGATGCGGTGTATCAATCGCTGGCTGACACACTCAAGCGCAATGACCGCATCCAAATCTTGTATGCGCGCATTGCGCTCGAGCGCAACGATCTCGCCACAGTCGAGCGCCTGATGCAACACGAATATGCCGTCGTGCGCGAGGGCGAGACCGAGTTGACCGATATTTGGTTTGGCATGTGGTATCGTCGAACGGGCGCCCTGAGCGATGTCGACAAGACCGAGGTACGTCGGCTCCATCCACCACCGGCGCATATCGACTTTCGCAGTATTAACAAGTAATCGACAATCTAGGCAATTGCTGATCGAAAGCGTTCTCAGCGAAGCACAAAAAACGCTACCCACAGCCGTTAGGTTGTGGGTAGCGTTTTGGTTCGACACGCTTACAGCGAATACAACTCGCCGTATTTGCTCCGCAAATAGCGGAAGTACGGCTCAACGCTCAAATCCTGACCGGTGACACGTTTGAGCGTGGTTGGTGCGTCGTAGCGCCGACCAGTGGCGTAGAGGTTTTTTTGCAGCCATGTGAGCAACGGCTGATAGTTCCCCTGTGCAATTGCCGGAGTAATGCTGGCGTCTTTCTGTTGGGCAGCCTCGAAGATTTGGGCGGACATCACATTGCCGATGGTATAGCCCTGGAACGACCCACCAACGATGCCAGCGTACCAATGCACGTCCTGCAAGACGCCATCTTTGTCGTCTTTGGGAGTAATGCCGAGGTCGCTGGTATATTTATCGTTCCAGACTTCGGCCAAATCGCGCACATTGAGCGTACCCTCGAGCAACCCAATCTCGAGCTCAAAGCGGATGATGACGTGCAAATTGTAGGTCACTTCATCGGCATCGGTGCGGATAAGCGAGCGCTGTACCTTGTTAATGGCACGATAGAACGTCTCGAGCGAAACGTTGTTGAGTTGTGCCGGGAACGCAGCCTGTAGGCTGGGGTAGTTGTGTTGCCAGAAGGTGCGAGACCGGCCAATTTGGTTTTCCCACAACCGTGACTGACTCTCGTGGACCCCGCTCGACGTCCCATGGGCCAACGGCGTGCCTTCGAGCTCAAACGCAACACCTTGTTCGTACATCGCATGACCACACTCGTGGATAACGCTAAAGATACAATCACCCAAATCGTTCTCACGGGCACGGGTCGTGATGCGGATATCACCGTGGTGCAGGCGGATTTCGAACGGGTGCGGGGCAGTATCGAGGCGGCCGCGGTTGAAGTCATAGCCCACCTGCTCAGCAATCGTGCGGGCGTAGCGCAGTTGTTGGTCGATCGGGAACGGTCCAGCCAAGCAACTATCATCGATGGGCGCTTGTTTGCTGATGGCATCGGCCATCGGGATAAGCCCCTCGCGTAGTGATTTGAAGAGCGGACGCAACGTAGCAACGGTCATCCCACTATCGTGCATGTCGATGAGCGAGTCCATCACATGCGCGCCCTGCGGGAAGAATCCTGCGTACTGGCGACTCATCTCGACCGTCTTTTCGAGGAACGGAACAACTTTGTTGAAGTCGTTGGCCGGACGAGCCTGTGCCCACGCCATGTAACTTGCGTTGATATGCTCAGTCATCTTGCCAACAAATTCGGTTGGAACGCGGGTTGCATCGGCGTAGTCTTTGGCGGTGACGCGTACGATGGCACTGTCGATGCTCTCTGGATCCCATTGTTCGGCCTGTTTCTGGAGTTTTTCGAGGAGGTGGCCGATCTCTGGGTCGGTCATTTTCTCGTGGGTCAGTTTGGACATCAACGCCATCTGACGGCCACGACCTTCACCGCCACCAGCCGGCATGACGCTCGACTGATCCCAGCCGAGCAATGAGTTGATCGCATTCCAATCCGATAATTCAGCGAGTTTTGCTTTGAGTTGAGTCAATTCATGCGACATATCATCCTCGATTCTCGTGTGCTGTTGCCAAATACGCAAATTGTTCGTAGGTCAATGGTACCACCGACAGCCGACCCAGCTTGACAAGGTACGAATCGGCAAAGAGTGGTTGGGCTTTGATATGGGCCAAATCATAGCCATGTGGGAGTACTTTGGTCGCCTGTACATCAACGACCGCCAGTTTACCGGTGGTGTCCGCAGGGTTGACATACGGAGGGCTGATAACGGTCGCAATACCGGCACATCGCCGTTCGTCACCCGTGTGGTAGATGATACAGGTATCGCCAACTGCCATCGACCGGATGAAAATCAACGCCTGATTGTTGGCCACATTGTCCCACATCGTCTGCGTATCACGGACCAGATCCGCATACGAATAGACATCTGGTTCTGTTTTAAGCAGCCAGTGCGCCATCGCTCCCTCCTTCACAAAAAATCTGCACACCTGCGCCGTCCCGTTTACCCGGCAATCACTGCGTGCCATTCCGTCACAAATCACACACATAAAACGGGCCTCTTGTGGCATCATACCGCATCTGCGTACGAGCATGCCAATCATCGGAGCAAATCCCCACGCATCTACGGACGTCGGCTCCTGCACCCGCTACACCCATGTACACAATCGCAACCTACACTGACACAGCTCGTCCTGCACACAATGATGTGTATTGTAACGATTAGTCATCCGTCATTCCGCTCACGCATGCCCGTGTTGGTGATATGATGCGTGTAATGTTTTTGCACAAAGGATTCGCATGTCAGCACTCAATGACGCGTTACTGACCCGCATGCACGAGGCCATCGCCCTCGGCCACGAAGAAGGGCTCCAACTTGCGGTCTACCACCACGGTCAACTCGTCGTTGACCTGACAGTTGGTACCAAAGACGATAGCGGTACACCGCTCCGCCCCGACGACCTCATCCTCGTCTGGTCAACCAGCAAGGGTATCACTGCCACGGTCATGCACATCTTGGCGGAGCGCAATCAAATCGCCTACGACGACGCCATCGCCGATTACTGGCCAGCATTCGCCGCGCACGGCAAAGAGGCCATCTCAATCCGCCATCTCATGAGTCACACCGCCGGCATTTATGCGCTACCGAGCGGCTACTCCTACGAGGTGATGCGCGATTACAACACAATCTGCGACATCGTCGCCAATTTGACACCAGCCCATCAACCCGGGCAATCACACATCTACCACCCACTCACCTACGGCTGGCCACTCGCCAAAGTCGCCGAGGCGGTGACGGGCATCAGCTTTGGTGAATTGGTGCAGCGTGAGATTTGTGCTCCGCTGGGCATCAGCGACCTGTTCATCGGGCTGCCACCCGAACGTCTCAGCGACGTCGCTCGTTTGAGTCACGACGCCACCCCTGAGCAACTTGCCCACCCCGACAACCCACTCCCCGATCCGACCGTGATGGCCAATGATACAGGCATCATGGAGACATGTCTCCCAGCTGCCAACATGGTCGCAAGTGCACGTGCGATTGCCAAGGTCTACGCCGCACTCATCGACGATGGTGTCAACGGCGTGCGCTTGCTCACGCCACGCAGTGTGGCCAACGCCACTCGCATTCAGTATTGGGGGCAAAACGTCGAAGAAGAACGCGAAATTGGCCATAGCCTCGGGTATGCGCTCGGGCGCGCAAATCCCCTCTACGGTCGGCATCACACTGCGTTCGGGCACTGTGGCTACGGCGGCGCAACCGGGTTTGCCGACCCCGAGCATCATCTCACCTTCGCCCTCGCCAAAACGCGCATGACTCTGGCCCCCGACCGCCCGTCAGTCAAACACGATCTTGCGGCAATTGTCCGTGCTCATCTCGCACCAATGGAGTAACACCTATGTCAATTGTTCAGGATTTGACGAATCACATTGATCATTCAATTAGTGCGGGGGACGAAGAAGGTGTCCAACTTTGTGTGTATCATCATGGTCAGTGCATCGTCGATATCACACGCGGCGTACGTGATGATGTCGGCACACCCCTAAATACCCACGACATGACACTTGTTTGGTCCGTGAGTAAAGGAATTACTGCGACGTGTATGCACATTCTCGCCGAACGCAGACTCATCGACTACGACGATGCGGTGGCAAGATTCTGGCCAGATTTTGCAAAACATGGAAAATCGGCCATTTCCATTCGTCATATTATGAGTCATACTGCAGGTATTCCACATCTCCATGCAGGAGTGACTTTTGACGATTATGCAGACTACGAACGAATGTGTACAATCGTAGCAGACATGGTACCAATTAGTCGTGCAGGACAGGTACCTGCCTACCACGGACTAACGTATGGATGGCCACTTGCCAAGGTCCTTGAAGCAGTTGATGGCAGATCGTTTGGTCGATTCGTGCAGGACGAGATTTGTTGGCCACTTCACATCAATGATTTATATATCGGCATTCCCAACTCACAAACCGCCAACTCGGTGCGATTAACTCACGATTTGGGCGAAGGAGTGAAGGCAGATTCAGCCTTTGGTGATCCAATCGGGTTTGCAAATCACCCAGGTATTCGGGCCACATGCATGCCAGCAGCCAATATGCTCGCAAGTGCGCATGCGATTGCACGTGTCTACGCGGCGCTCATTGGTGATGGTGTAGATGGCATACGGTTGCTCCCTCCACGCCGTGTCGAGATTGCCACCAAAGTACAACGCTGGGCCCACGATCAAACGCTTGCAAACGAACGCGGATTCGGACTAGGTTTTTTTCTTGGTAGTAGCATTCCCGCATTCGGTTTACGCGATACCACCTTTGGGCATGATGGATTTGGTGGCGCGATCGGTTTTGCGGACCCAGAGTATGGCGTTGCACTTGCCCTGACCAAAACACGAATGAACTTCCGACCAGATGCACCTAACCTAAGCGCGGATCTGGCAGCAATCGTACGCACGCACCTCAATATTCCCTCATAAAAACACGCACACCGTTGCACTTGGCAACGGTGTGCGGCACATCACCCACTTCATGATTATTGTGCTGTAATAATCACATTTGTCTTGCCGTCTTGAACCGTAATCATAACTGATACAGTTTTGCCATCTTTGGCGTAGCTCAGCATACTCATGTCGGGCGTCGTCATGCTTCCTTCGGCTTCAGTGTAGCCGGCAGCCGGCATTTCTAGGGTGTAGAACTCGACCACATCAGCAAGTGCTTGACTAGTAGTGTAGGCAAACATCTCGGCGCTCTGCAGTGTCACTTGGGCGTCGTCTGGCATTGGATAGGAACTCGCCTCAGTCATCGCTTGACACTCGGCGGGCATCTCAACGTTGGGGGCTGCATCAATATCACTTAGCTCGTATGCCCACGTGAATGTTTCTTTGGCACCATTGCTATCGCTCGTACCACTGACCTCCCACCGCATTGTAATTTCTGTCGAAGGATCAACATAGGCAATACTCGTTACCGTATTGGCACCGTCGTTGTACTCGCCGACATATTTATCTGTGGCACGACCATCAATGGTAGGACCACTTCCGTCTTTGCGCATATCATAGGCAGCAGATGACATGAAGTTCTGCGGATCCATCATCTCATTCTGGTTATTTTCGTCAGTCATTGCCATACATTGCATACCATCACTGATTAAATAACTTTTGTCGCCCATCACAATCATACGAAACTCACCCATACCCTGACCAGACACGGTATCCGTTGTTGTATCTGATGCAAAAGGATCACGGTTTACGACTTGACGCCACGACCATTCCTGCGCCTCGCCCCCTTCAGGTTGTGACTTATAGGTGAACGTGGCAACGTAGCTTTTTACGGCATCGAGATTCCGGTTGACATCGGCTTGCCAGATTGACTCTTCAGTCGCTCCTGCTTCGTCGCTTGTTGTCCCCTCTGCCGTTGATGCATCTGTGGCATCGTTGCTCGAAGTATTCTCCGCTGCATTCTCGACCGGAGTCTCGCCATTCACATCTTGATTCGTCGCATTCGAATCAGCACTACCACACGCGACCAGCAATGACACCATGACCAATAGCATCATGAACGCACGCATAGCACGACCTTTCTCGTTATGGTAAACACCACACCAATAGCGTCAGTGTATACCATCTTTTTGACGAACGCAATATGTCAATCAAACATTAAAATGCTCGCCGTAGCACCACAGGTCCAAAGATACCACTCACCTGTTGATACGTCGGCGTATAGTGCGACGGACTATGCGCGGCCAGATACGATGCCATCGTATTCGTCAACTCAACCACAATGTCATTGTCACCGCTACGCAGATACGACGTCACATCAACGGCATACGGTGCCCAGATGCGCACCCCCACCTGCACTCCATTCACCAACACCGCCACCGTGCCCCGCACCCGACCAAGATCGATGGTCCAATTACCCTGCACCTCAGCAATCGTGATTGTTTTGCGAAAGCGTAACGCGCCGGAGAAATCTGCGTAACCGATAGCTGACGCATCAGCAGGTAACGCCGTGGTACCGATAGCATGGTCATAGCGAATCGGCACATCCATGCCGACATGCCCACTCGACACAGCCACCTGCCATCGAGCTTGTTGCGCCTGCACGGGTACTTCAACCATACCCTGCGTCACCGCACACGGCTTGCCATCAATGGTCACAATGCCCGATACGTGTCCTGGCAGATAGATGCGCGTCGCTGTTACAGGAATTCTCCATGTCACATCAAGCAGTTGCGTCTGATAGGGGTAGGCGTCGGGGACCACTGCTAGCACACTCCCATCTGCCGGCTCATCCTCGAGCCAATGAGCACCGGGTAACGGGTGCTGACGCCGCCACATCAACGGCCAACCCGGATCCATATCGACATACAACGCATGGTCAGTATCAAACGTCAAATCGACCCATTGGCGACGGCGCACTGTGACCGGCAACGGCACACCACCCTGCCGAGTGACTTGCCAGCCGTGGCCCGTCATGACCGTGCCCACGACACGCTGACCGTCGTACCATATTCCGTCGACCATGATAGACACACCACGGCCAGCATCGAGGGCCTCGATGGCTAGGTCATGAGATCCGGCAGCAACCCCGTTAAGTTGGTACGGCTGGACTCGTACGGTACTGCCATAGGGATCAAACCCGCCTTGGCGACCGATTTCGACGCCATCGAGCAGCACTCGAATCGGCACATCGGCCACCACCATTACATCGGCGTGGCTACTCGGCTCAGCCAGCACAAACGTCTGTGCAAACGTGACATAGGTCGCTGCGTGTGGGGCATCCGCCTGCATAATCCAGTTCGGCCGTACAAAGCGCTCGGGTTGGCGCACTAAGGCCCACGAGCCACGCAAATTGAGCGTCTGCTCGGGCGCCAACTCAAACTCAATCAGGTGCTGGCCTGCTGCCAACTGCACATCTACAAACCACTGATAGCCCAGCGGTGCGTCATCATGGAGCACTCCATCAATCCACACGCGCTTGGCTGCGGCAGCAGCCAGCACGAATGCGCCATCAAACGCCGTATCGAGCACCACCGTTGTACGCACCCGCACCGCCTGCCCAGCGGCTACCGTGCCAAAATGCATGAACTCCTCGGGGACATACCCTTTGGGTCCCAACATGCCCCAATGCAACGTGTCATTGGCAATCCCGCGCGTCAACGAGTAGACGAGCGGCGACCAGCCGGTCACAGCAAGGCCGCGTTCGGCAGTGAGTCTCTCGAGGGGCGCAGGTAGCTCCTCTCGGGCACACGGACCAACATACCAGCCATATGTCTCAAACCCCTGCACATACGGCATACCATCGGGCGTCACAAAACGCATCGTGTGTGGCATCAACAACTCAGTACTGGCCGGCAGGGCCATGTCGCCCCACCGATTGTCGAGTGTTGGCACTACCTGTACCTGCCAATCCCCTGCTAAATCGACGACGTCGTGGTGTAATGGCGATTGCGTGACACGCACTTGCTCATCACCATCTAGCACCACAAGTGCAATCGGCGCATCGGTCAAATCAACCCGCCACGTACCATCAGAGTTGCGCGGGATTGCCACCATTGCTCCATCACTCACTCGCCATTGTCGTGGACTGCCAGGTACATGAATCTTTATGTCAACAAATTGTGGCAGGCGCGTCGCATCAAAATCGTACGGCGTGCTGTTCCAATGGCCGTTCCAGGCAAACTGCGATCCGCTCACCGTAGGAGTCACCAGCAATACGAGCGTCTCATCAACAACACGCTCAAGCACCTGCACCTCGCCATCGATTCGGCGCGGCAAATGATCAAGATACGGTGCAAGTTCGGCCACGGTATCAACCACAATCACCTGCGGATGCAGCGTGATACCGGCTGGGAGTGGCGCCACTGCCAACACCAGCCCGCCCGCCTGCACAAAGGCATTCACCTGTGCCACGCCCTTGGGTGTCAAATGCGTCAACGCCGGCAGAATCAGACAGCGGTAGCGCTCGTCGACAATCTGCAACGTGGCATCAGCGACCTGCGCACGCTCGAGCGAATCATCGTCGAGCATATCAAAATCGCGACGAGCGCGCTCAAGTAGTCCGGGTTGCGGGTTATTCCAAAACATCGACCCGGTAATTGCAACAAACACCTGTTCAGCCCGGGTGGCAGCCGCAGATGGCCCGTGCATCGTCAACTGTGCCTGCACCGTTGTAGTGGGGAACAACACGGCGATATCGCAGTGGTGCCGCCCTAGCGCCAACACTCCTGTCAGACGCATCACCGCCTCAGCAAAATGCCGGTAGTGGCGCCAATACGGTTGGCGCCAGCAGGTCGAAGGTGGCGCCCACTCCCACCAACCACCGCGAGTCGAGTAGTAGACCGCATGCGGATCATACAGCGTAAGGCCGGCACGCAACCACGGCACCAACCAGTCAAACGTTTCCTCGAGCGTGCCGCCCCAACCGCTACTATGGAACGCCTCAATCCACGAGCGAGGTCGCTGATACAAATGCGCCATCGACGAGTGAATCTTACCGTTGCCGTGATGATCGCTCCCCGGCGCTCCATACCAGCGATGCGTCTGCATGTAGTCGGCATACTCGTCAACTGCCCCGATGGGCAAGGCCATGCGCGCCGGGCTTTGTTGATCGAACCCACAGAGTAACCCGTGCGCCTCGTGCCACTGATAAAACGGCGCAAAGAACGACGCCTCGCTGCGTTTGGCCCGCCAACGCTGATAATCAATACGCACCTGCTGACTCTGCGCATCATCACCTTCAAATAACGCCGGCAAGTGGTCGCGTACATCGTACCCGTACTCATTGGCGAAACTTTGGGCAAAGTCGGCACTCCAGGTCGGCATCGACGGCAGCTCGTCTTGGAACGAGCCAACAATCACCGAGCCAAAGTAATCACCAACTTCGCGCGCAAAGGCCTCGTGCACCGTCGCCCGCAACGCCGCACACGCCGCCACACTCATGTAATCAAACCCCTTGGCCACCGCATACACCAACCGCACACGGTGGGGCGTCGTGCCAGTTGATTGCACTACCCCAGCATCGAATGCAAGCGCTGTCATTGCACCAGATGCATCAAACTGCCAGGCCCCAAGGGGCATCGCTCCATCCGGAAAGGCGCAGACCGTCGGCTGTGCAAACGTTTGTACCAAACTCTGAATCTGCTGCCCGACAAACTCCGGTTGTGCCCGCACCAACAGCCCTTGCAAATTGGCCCCCGAAAAACCGATTTGGTCATAAAACCACAACTTGATGCCCAACTCGTGTGCATCGCGACAGACCCCACGAAAAATCGCCCACCACTCGGGCGTCAAAAACGTAGGATCATCGGCGCGCGAGCCGTGCAGCGGCCCGGTCGGTGCCAAGTTCAGGATGACCAGATTGTAAACGCCACCTTCGGCAAAGCGCTCAAGTTGCCAACGCAAACGCGCAGGCTCAAGCCGATCACCACTCCACCACCAAATCGGCGCCGGCGAAAAGGCCGGATCAGGTATCTGCCAGCGCTGCTTTGCCAATGCATACTCGCTCATCGCACCACCACGCATTCGATACCGAGCAACCGTGCCACATGTTGAATCACTGTCGCCTGATGGCCAATCCCCAACGCCACATGATGCGTCGGCGCCTCTTGACACCACGTATCCATGAAGGTCGCCGGATCACTGGCAAACTTGAGTCGGCTATTGGTGTTGCCAATTTGGAGCACCGGCCCGGGGATTGACTCGCCCTCGGCCACCAACATGCGCAACTTGCCGTTGCCGTCTTGGGTCACGCCGAGAATCGTAATCGGGCCATGTTTGACTTTGAGCTCGATCGAAATACCCTCACCCGCTTTGCCGTGGTACAAACTCAGCGCTCGCATCAACGGTTGCTCGTCACTGATAAACGGGTGGGCCGGGCCATCATGCCCCATCAAGACAAACTGCTCAGGCACATCCATCGCATAAAACTCGGTAAACGAGCCGCCAGCCCCGAGTCGATCCATGATGAACATGGCCACGGCGGTCTTGAGGTCGCCCTCACCAGCACAGGGTACCCCCTGCCACGTCAGCATTGTGGCACCCACAATCAAATGCGCCGCTGCATCAGCCGTGGGCATACCGGGCATGCCGCGATGGTAGTAACACAGGGCATTCAACCGATAATCAGCGACCAATTTGTCGAGCCCGAGTGAGGTACGAGCTGCGTTGGCCAAACCGTCTGGCGTCACCGGTCGCGAGATTGTGTCAACACCCATCGGTGCCTCGCGGAAGGCCGCGCGAATCTCGTGCTCACGACGCACCTGCGTCTTGGCACTCGTCGCAGTTACATTTGCCGCCAACTCATCAAACTCAAGCCACTCAACGTGACAGCCGAGTTGCGCATGCAACATGGTTGGGTCGCTGTACATGTCGAGCATGCCGGGGTATGGATGCCCGAGCATGCCGATGCGGGCACCACGCAACGATGCCACTGCACCTGCTGCCCGCACCCAATCGGCGATGCGCCCCCAGGCGCGTGGGTCGTCGTGCAAGGTGCCCGAGACCACTTGAAACGGAATGTGGGCACGACGGAACGCATTTGAAATCTCGGGTACACAACAGGCCGAACATTCTGCCAACCAGGCGGCGGTGTCTGTGTTGGGATAATCGAGCTGCGCTGATGGTTGCAAATTTAACACCAACACCTGTTTATTGGCACGCTGTACAATGGGTAACACTTGTGACGAGGTGGCATACGTCGCAGTATGACAAATCAACAAATCCACCTGCTCACGGGCGAAAAATTCACCTGCCGCAACTGCAGCAGTCGCCGTATCTACCAATCCGGCACCAACAACTTCAGCACCCATTTGTTCGAGTCGGTGTGCAATCACGGCATGATAGCCTTCCAACAGGTCTTTCAAACCGGCAAATTGAGGCCAATACGCATCGAGTCCCACGGCAAAGAGCCCAATACGCGGTCGTGAAATAGGAACGTGCTGCATAACAAACTCCTTTGTTTGTGGATTTATAATTCATTTCTCGCTACTATTAGCCTACAACAACGTGGCGAACGTACGCAATAATCACGTACCATCTTTAGTTTCGATTCAGAAAGGAGAAATAGAAAACCCCCACACTGTGGGGGTCAGGTGGTGCGCCGCGAAGGACTCGAACCTTCAACACGCTGATTAAGAGTCAGCTGCTCTACCAATTGAGCTAGCAGCGCATAAGCAACGATGTGTATAATACCATCATCGTGGCACAAATGCAAATAGAATTGTGCATCAGTCCTGGCGGTGATTCCGCGGGTAGGAAGTACGAACTCATGATTAATGTTGACCCGAATCACACACAATCTGCATATGGTGGTGATGGGTGGCGACCACGTCAACGCGCACTACGCGGGGAGCTGGGCACGCTCTGGGCAGCTTGTGGCATTAACAGCGAGTATCGTCCGCTCAAACATGTACTGCTGCATCGCCCAGGTGACGAATTATTAGCCTCACTTGACCCAGATGCAGTGAATATGCTCGAACCACTTGATTTGATCAAGGCACAAGCACAGCATGATGCGATGGCAGATGCCTACCGTGCAAACGGGGTCGCCGTGACCTATGTGGACCCGGTTGAACTTCCACGTCCCAACCAGATGTTTATGGCCGATTTGTTTGTGATGACGCCCGAGGGTGCCATTGTGGCACGTCCGGCCTCCGAAGTACGCGCAGGTGAAGAACGCAATGCGTCACGTCGACTTGCTGATATAGGCGTACCAATCGTACGCAGTATCAGTAATCGTGGCACCTTCGAAGGCGCAGATTTGATGTGGCTCGACCCACAAACTGCCATCGTCGGGCGCGGCTTGCGGACGAACGACAGTGGTGTCGCGCAAATTACCGGAGTACTCAACGACATGGGAGTTGAGACAGTGGTCGTTGACATGCCCTTTGGCACGATGCACTTAATGGGCATGCTTCGGATTGTAGACCACAACCTAGCTATCGCCTGGCCAACACGCTTGGTACATCGAGCAGTTGAGGCGTTGCGCTATCGTGGCTACAAAGTCGCTATGCTCCCAGATGGTGATGAAGTACGTCGTGGCGCTGCATTTAATCATGTCACCTTGGGGCCACGCAAGATTCTCCTCGCATCTGGTAATCCGCACACGCAAACTTGGTATGAACGATTAGGGATAGAATGCGTTACGACACCAGTTGGTGAATTAGCCAAAGCAGCCGGTGCTATCGGCTGTTTGACTGGAATAGTTGCGCGAGACATGAACTAACCACACGTTTCGCTGTTCGCTGGTTTGTGCACTTACACGTTATTTACTATCGCGAGGCAGATATGAACTGGTCACCCACAATTCTTCGCATCGGCGACATCGCCATCAAAATGCACGTCTCATTCTTGCTGCTCATCGGATTTGAGGCGTGGCGCTGGCGGGAGCAAGGCGTCACCGGCATGCTATTTGGGGTGGGTCTGATTCTGCTCTTGTTTGTATGTGTCGTCCTTCATGAACTCGGACATGCACTTGCCGCCAAAAGTGTGGGCATCCCCGTGCGTGAAATCCTCCTACTCCCGATTGGTGGTTTGGCGTTTTTGACCCGACTTCCACGCAAACCACTTCACGAACTCTGGATCGCTGTCGCTGGACCACTCGTCAACGTAGTTATCATCATTGCGCTCTTACCGTTTGCCATCGGTGAATCACTGACTTATGTCCTCCCTGGCCCAGAAGTCACTCCAAGTGTGAACGCCACTATTTCAGCACTCTTCACAGCAAATGTCATGTTGGTCCTGTTCAATATGCTTCCTGCATTTCCACTTGATGGCGGCAGAATTCTTCGTGCACTGCTTGCGCTGTTTGCCGGAGAACGCACCGCAACCAATATTGCCACATTGATTGGACAAGCCGTGGCTGTTATCATCGGTGTGCTCGGCGTCCTGAGTGGTAACTTTCTTATGGTCCTCACTGCTGCATTTATCTTTTTGAGTGCCGGTAACGAAAAAGCTGAAACGCGTACACGGACCATGCTCGAAACAAAAATGGTCGGAGATGCGTATAACCGCCACGCATTAACCCTGACACCTGCAGATCGTACGAGTCGGGTGGTTGATCTCATCCTTACATCGTACCAACCTGACTTCGCTGTCATGCAAGGCAATCAACTTCTTGGCATCGTCACTCGTGAAGATGTGCTGAATTCGCTCTCACAAGAACCAAACGACGTGTATGTGGCCAGCATCATGCAACGCAACGTCTTGCGTGTACCACACTCGATGACACTCGATGAAGTACGCAACATCATCGCGGCCAACGAAGGACAAGTTGCTGCCGTGTACCATGACCAAGAGTATCTCGGACTGATAAGCCTTACCGACATTGCTGAAGCGCTAGCAGTGATTGACTATGTCGAACGGCAAAAGCAACTGACATCATCAAGTTAATTCCGTTTCTCATTGCACACGCACTCCCAAACACACCGAACGCGCATACGCTTCGGTGTGTCTTCGTGTTGCACAATCGTTTGTTGACCAGATCATTCCTCATTTGTGGTTGTGGTATAATCATAACGAACTATTTGTCCACAATTGTGCATAAAGAAACGTAACATGCAAATCATCGAGCTTGACCCACACGATATCATCATCGCAAACGACAGTATCCGCGAAGACATCGGCGATGTCTCTGGTTTGGCGGCGACCATAGCCGACCAAGGTTTGTTGCAACCACTCGGCGTGATTGAACGGAACGACGGTACCTACCAACTCATCTATGGGCAGCGACGTTGTCAGGCCGCCATAAGCCTTGGAATGACTCGCGTGCCGTGCCTTGTCTTCGCAGACCAGGCTGAACGAAACTTAATCCGTCAACTCACAGAAAACTTACAGCGCCGTGATTTGAATGACCTCGAACAAGCACGTGCATTTGCACGATTACGCAGTCAGTTCGCAGATACACATCCACAGGCTGACGAGGGCACATTGGACGAATATGTGGGACAAACCGTCGGATTGTCACCTCGATCTATTCGACGATACTTGAGTCTCCTCGATCTCGATGAAAGCATTCAAAATTACTTGCGCACTGGACAATTAACGGTTACCCAAGCACAACACCTACGCCGCATAAGTGACTCTCATACCAGATTAGAATTGGCGCGCGCAGCTGTCGACGAAGGAATGTCCGCTGCCGAATTAAGCAGGTTAGCCACCTACTTTGCGGCGAATCCAACACACACCATTGACAGTGCAATACTCGCACTACAACCAGGTACAACCACCGCGATGAATGCGCCACTCTCTGCTGAACAGGCACCATCGAACAATACACCATCGCTCGAACAGATTTGGCAGGAGAGTGGGTTGCCGACGCATACAACAGACAAAGACGAAGGTGTGGACGGTCAATACCTGCGTGATGACACCGTCGTCGCAGGAAGTAAATTTCGACAAGTACGCATAAAGTCGCTTGATCAAATGGTCGATGAAACTGATCGCCTGTTTCGCACATATACCGATGGTCAACTGATGCGCTGGCTTGAGGGTGATACGAGCGCAAACATCAAAGTTGGCATGATGATTGTCCAGTTGCGCAGACTACTCGATGCATTACACGATATCGCGCAAGAACGCGCATGGCCCGTTGATTCACAGCATGATGATGTGAGGAGGTGACAATGAGCAAGCATATTAGCGGCAGACGTCGTAGTTCAAAGCAAACGTTTCGACGCAGAATCATCATTTTTCGAACGCTGTTCAGTCAACCAAGTACTGCCGAAGAGTTAATAGCTGCGGTCAATAGCGAACTGGCACAAGATGGCTATCCGGCGGCGGCTGCCATGGCACTAAAACACGATCTCGATGCACTAAAACGTGAATTCAGTTGTGAGATTAGCTTTGATCGCAATCAAAAAACATACACCTTACACAGTGTCGGTGATTTTGCGGTACTCGACCTATCGCGTGAAAGTCTTGAGGCACTGGCGTTTTTAGATACGAATTTTCCCGAAGACAACATGTTAGCTGCATTCATTAACGTACAAAAATTACTACGTCAAGTTCGCATGTTGCTACCGCATATTTCATCGACCTCTATTCCTAGCATTTTCAAATTACACTCACCGATACGGCAACATAAATCGTTCGATAATCAAACACTCCGCACCGTCAAACGGGCCATTGAGAACAAACAACAGTTGCGATTTTTGTACATGAGCAACTTCGAACAACATGAGGCGCGACGACATACCGTTGCTCCGTATGGCCTATTCATGCGCGATGGACACATGTATCTTGATGCAGTCATGATGAATGTCGAACCAGCAGGACACGCACTCCCTATGACATCGGTTGAATACCGACTCGAACGAATCATCAAAAAAAGCGCCCAGCTCCTGCCAATCATGAATCCACCGGAGCGCCCGCCCCAGCCCCGCTACCACCTGGTGTATCGCCTCGATGCGGTGGTGGCACGACGACGCGATCTGGCTACATTCTTCAACGACAGCATCATTGATTATCACGAAGATGGCAGTGCGACAATCACTGCGTCGGTGACAAATTTGTGGACAACACGTCAGGTATTGTTGCGCTATGGTGGCACCTGTGAGGTGATAAGTCCACCTGAACTTGTTGCCATGTTCCGCGAAACCATTACGCAGATGGCCGAAAAGTACAACATGACCAAACCAAGCACGTTGATTGAACCACTCTCTGATTAGTGCCCATCCACCGGTCCACACATTGCGTTCGCCATAATAACCAGAACCGTGTATAATTAACAGGTTATTGTTATGAAGGAGGGATGTGTGACCAACACATTCGAGGCGCTTGGGCTAAGTCAGGGCCTGCTCGCCACATTGAGCGAGCTCGGGTATGTGACCCCGACACCAGTCCAAGAAGCGTCTATCCGTCATATGCTGAGCGGTGCAGATGTCATTGCCCAAGCACAGACGGGAACAGGGAAGACGGCAGCATATTCATTGCCGTTGGTTGAGCGAATCGATGCAGATCGGCGTCAGGCCCAAGTCTTGGTACTGGCTCCAACCCGTGAGTTGGCCGTCCAAGTGGCTGGCGCGTTTAAGGAATATTCAAAGCATCGTCGTCTCAACGTCGTGGCCATCTATGGTGGCCAACCAATCGATCGTCAGATCCGCTCGTTGAACGCCGGTGTGCATGTCTTGGTAGCTACCCCAGGTCGTCTGATTGACCACATGAATCGTGGCACGATTAATCTTGGCACCGTTCAAACGGTTGTCCTTGACGAAGCCGACGAGATGTTGGCCATGGGGTTCATCGAAGACGTCGAGCAAATTCTTGCAGCACTGCCGACACCACATCAGACGGCGCTCTATTCGGCCACCATGCCCGAGGCCATTTTGCGCCTAACTAAGCGTTACATGACCAATCCAGCCCATATCACGATTGCCTCAAAGCAACAGACGGCTGAGATGGTTGAGCAGCGCGCCTACGAAGCACTCCACAGCGATCGCTTCGAAGTCTTGTCACGCTTGCTCCAATTTGAGGAACCAGGCGCGGCGATGATTTTCTGTCGCACCCGCATGGATGTCGACCAAGTCGGCGAAAAGTTAACTGCTCGCGGATTTAACTGTGACACACTTCACGGTGAGTTGTCGCAAACGCAACGCGACCGCGTCATGCAACGATTCCGCACCAGTCAGAGCAACATTTTGGTTGCCACTGACGTAGCGGCGCGTGGTCTTGATGTCGATCACGTCACCCATGTCATCAACTACGAATTGCCACCCGATCCCGAGATATACGTGCACCGCATTGGCCGTACCGGTCGTGCTGGGCGCAGCGGTGTGGCCATCTCAATTGTGACACCGCGTGAGCGCTTTGTGCTCCGTCAAATTGAGCGTATGACCAAAGCTCTCATCAACGTGCACCAGATTCCTGGTTTGGTTGATTTGCGCCAACGTCAACGCCAGCGATTTGCTCAGCAAGTCATTAATACCATTGCCAGCAGCGAACTGCATGCCGAGCGCGAGTTACTGGGTCAATTGACCGAGGAACACGACGCAATGACCATTGCAGCAGCAGCCTTGCGCATCGCATTCGGCGAACAGATGACGACGCCTCAGTCAGATCCACTGGCCAACTCAATTAACGCCGCGCAGCGTGCATCAACGCAACCACCACGGAGCAACAACCCGCACGGTCCAAGCGGCAACCCTCAGTTCCGCGGCAACGACCGTGGTAGCGTGCGCTTGTGGATTGATATTGGCCGCGCGAAAGGCATCCGGGCTGGTGACATCGTCGGCGCAATCGCCAACGAGGCCAACATCCCCGGTCGCATGATTGGCAGCATCGAACTCCACGATGGATTCTCGTATGTCAATGTGCCACAGCGCGATGCGCGCCGAGTGGTGGATGTACTCAATCATGCAACCATCCGCGGTCACCGCATCAAGGCTAATATTGTGACGCCACGCAAGGTGTAGCACATCGGCCACATCATCGTATGAACCCCAGAGCCAGCGCATTATGCGCTGGCTCTGGGGTTTTGAATCACTATGACACCACGTTGGGCATGATACTAAGATGCGTTAGTACACCCCAATATAGGCGATTTCGAGGGCAAACTTCCCCTCTTGCTTGTACTCGATTAACATGCTCATCGAGCGGATAATCGAGGTGTCAATCGGATCTCCGGGGACAGTGCGCCCAAAGTACGTCGGTTTGAATTGATCAAACGGGATTTGGACAGTCTGCCACTCACCAGTTGTCTCATACGTTGCCTGATACACGAGTGAGCGTGAATTCGTGCGCAAATACACCCCGTAGCGCTTTGTGTCGCCTTTGATACGCAATACTAAACCACGATACGCCGAGAGATTGAGCGGCTGACGAAAGTTCGTTTGCACAGTGGCAAATCCACCGTTGTTCTCAAAACTGACGTTGCCGCGAAAAATCGCAGTTCCACTTGTGGTTGCAAGCAATTCACTTCGACTGACCCCGCCCATGACATCATCATTGAGTGAAAACCACGCGCTCGTTTCATTGGGCAGCGTAAAGTCCACGAGTTTCATTGTTGCTTCCTGTTCTATCGAACGTTGTGGAGCGACTTGCGGTGAAGAGCAGGCAACTGCCAAAAAACTCCACACCAGCACAAACATGAACTGATTATTCAACATAGACACCTATTGCACGTATCTCAACTGCAAATTTACCCGGCTGATTATACCCATTCATCACACTCATTGAGCGCAAACGTGTAGCATCAAATGGCGGTGCAACCACCGGCTCACCCGAACGAATCGAACGAAACGCACTGAACGGCAATCGTATCTCTTGCCACTCCCCCGTGGTCATGAACGTCGCTTGATACGCTAACCCACCCGTACCATTGCGCAAATAGATCCCAAACCGGTCGCCATTGCCTTTCATCCATACCACAATGCCATCATACGCTGACACATCACGTGGTACATCAAAGATGGTTTGAATGGAGGCAAAACCGCCGTTGTTTTCAAATCGAATATCACCGGCAAACAACAACGTCCTATTGGGTGACACCTGCGCAGATCCTTCGCTGATTCCTCCCATCACATTGTCGTTACGCGCGTACCAGGCATTCGTTGCCTCTGGCAAACGAAAGTCGAAGAGAATCGTATGGTCGCTGGTTTCTTCAGCAATTTGGCCACGATTTGCATGGAGAAAGTCATCAAGCGCTTGGATGCCGCTCGATGTGACCACCCAAAAGACAACTTGTATCACAAACGTAATCATGACACCCTCTCAACGCATATCCATTATGTAGTGTCCTTCAGCTATTGGAGACTGTCAACCTGCATATGTCTGTTTTTGCTTAGAGAACCATAAGTCATTGGAATCGAAAGCTCCCTCACCAAATGCCATGACTTTTTGTGCTAGGATAGTGGCACCCATTCGTGTTGCCCTACAAAGGAGTAGTCAATGAGTGTGCTACGACCGCATCAACTACGCTGCGAGTATTTGATTGACCCGCGTGGCATCGAGAGCCGCAATCCGCGCCTGAGCTGGCGTCTCAAAGGCAATGGCACCAACCGTCGCCAGAGTGCCTATCAGATTCAAGTAGCATCAAATGATGCTACCCTCAAAAAGCAGACAGGTTTGTTGTGGGATAGCGGTAAGGTGGCTAGTGATCTACAACCCGCCATTCGCTATGCTGGGCCACCGCTCGAGAGCGGTCAAACGGTGTTCTGGCGCGTGCAAATCTGGGATGAAGATGATACTCCATCAGGCTGGAGCACACCCGCTCTCTGGCAACACGGCTTGAGTGCCAACGATTGGGAGGGGGCCGAGTGGATTGCGTTCCCCACCGCCAAAGACGCCGGCGAGATGAGTCAACCGACGGCACTGCTACGCCATCAATTCACCTTGCCGAGTCCAGTGGTCAGCGCTACGCTCCATGCATCAGCGCTCGGCCTCTACGAAATAACCCTCAATGGCACCGTGGTCGGCGACCGCGTTTTGACACCGGGCTGGAGCGACTACAACTACCGCGCCATGTACCAATCCTACGATGTGACCGAGTTGCTGGCTGCCAACCAAAACGTCATCGCCGCCACCATCGCTGACGGTTGGTACTGCGGCTACTTGGGGTTCGAGAACAACTTCTCGCGCTACGGCGATTACCCCGCTCTGCGCTGTCGCCTCGATGTCACCTGTGCCGATGGCAGCAAGCACACCATCCTTTCTACCAAAAAGTGGAAAGCGCGCGATGGCTTTATTCGCGCCGCCGACTTTTATATGGGCGCAACGATTGATTACACGCGCATCCCACATGGCTGGGCGCAGACGGGATATGACGACAAAAGCTGGAAGACCGCTAAATCCGTCACCTACGCCGGCCAGATGAGCCCAGACACGTCGCCACCCTTGCGCGTCATCGAAAAACTGCCAGTCACACGCGTCACCCAACCGAGCCCCAAAGTCTACATCGTCGACTTCGGGCAGATTTATGCCGGCTACATGCGCCTCAAAGTCAACGGCCCCAAAGGCCACAAGATTGTGGTGCGCTACGGTGAAATCCTCAACCCAGACGGCTCACTGCACACCGTCAACTTGCGTGCGGCCAAACAGACCGACACGTTCACGCTCGATGGCCAAGAGCGCTGGATTGAGCCCAACTTCACCTACAAGGGCTTTCGCTACGTCGAAATCACCGGGCTCGACAAACCGCCACAACCCGATCAGGTTGAGGGACTGGTGATGCACGTTGACGCCGAGTTGACCGGCGAGTTCCGCTGTTCGGACCCGTTGCTCAATCAACTCTGGAAGAACATACGTTGGGGGCAACGTGGCAACTTCATGAGTGTCCCCACCGACTGCCCGCAACGCGACGAGCGCTTGGGGTGGACGGGTGACATGCAAATCTATGTGCGCACCGGCATCTACCAGATGGACTGCGCCGCCTATTTGACCAAGTGGATGCGCGATGTGCGCGACGGCCAACACGACTCCGGCGCGTTCCCCGATGTCGCACCGCGCATCGTGGTCCAAGCCGAGGGCGCCCCAGCCTGGGGTGATTGTGGCGTCGTCGTGCCGTGGACGCTGTGGCGCATGTACGGTGACACCGAGTTCATCAGCGAGAACTACAGCGCCATGCAACGCTGGATGCAGTTCTTGCTCGAAACGAACCCCAATCTGCGCCGCATGACGCGCCGGGGCAACGACTACGGCGACTGGGTGGCCATGGACTCACACACCGCCCGCGACCTGATTGGCACCGCCTACTGGGCACACGACGCCACCCTGATGGCACAGATGGCGAGCGCCATCGGGCGTGACGACGATGCCGCCTACTACACCACCATGGCCAACGATGT
>CAYZZI010000052.1:0-21439 GCA_964482795.1 uncultured Klebsiella sp. | reverse complement strand
GACGAGCGTGATGACGAGCGTGATGACGGTGAGAATGATGACTAAGGGTACACTTGACCGTAAAGTACTCCAGCGTGTGCGGAGTGAAACTGAGCAGAATGAGCGATTACTTGGTCGAGTGATTGTCACTGCGCTTTCAACGTGTGGTACGTTGATGGGTTGGATGGTGCTATCACAGGCTGCGCATGGGACGGCCACACCGTCAACCGACGCTGGCATGGAGTTTGACGTGGTGACGGCAAATGATGCAGCATCAGACACGCATCTGGAGGCAATGCCAAATCCCACGATTGCGCCAGTGCAAATCGATTTTGCACCTATTCCCACGCTGCCTACGATGCCAGATCTCATGCCGGTACCAACGCTGATGCCGTACGTCGCACAACCCATAAGTGCTGATGTGGCTCCTGCACAGAATAACAATGTGACTGACATACAAGCTGTTGCGCCGGCAACCAACGACGTGTCTGTGTCGGCACCAGCACCTGCGAATGATATGCCTGCGTTGCGCGTTGTCGTACAACCGACGGCACCGGTCATCAAAGTAGTGCCACAACCGGCTGCTCCACAACCAGCAAATCCGCGTCCGAATCCTGGTGGGAATAGCGGAGGGTCCAAATGACGCGTGCTGAGTACGTGCATGAATGGCGCGCCTTGGGCGTGCACTGTCGGGTTGCGGCCATACACCCAATCGATGGTGATGCAATCGAGCAGACGGTTGCGACGTGGGAATCACAGTTGAGTCGCTTTCAATCTACTAGTGAACTCATGCGTCTGAATCGTCAGCGTCGTGCGCATGTCTCTGCCACGCTACATCAAGTGATTTTGGTGGCCCGTGAAATTGCCGTGTGGAGTCAAGGCTTGGTGGTACCCAGCCTAGCGCAGGTGATGTATGAGATTGGATACGATCGGTCATTTGATGCAATGCCGAAGCACCAGTCGACGATGTCATCAGCCACCGTCGTACCTGATTGGCGTGGGATTCACGTCCAGGGACGCACGGTATCACTCCCTGCTGATGTGCAACTCGATGTGGCAGGTGTGGCCAAGGGGTGGATGGTACAGCGCCTAGTGTCGCAACATACATTGACCCATCCGACGCTGCTCGTACAACTTGGCGGTGATATTGTCGTCTCAGCGCCAGTGGAGGATCCATGGTGTATTGCGATAGATCATCCGTTTATGCCGGCACCAGTGGCCCACATTGCATTAGCTGAGGGTGCGGTGATGACCTCAAGTGTGTATAGTCGACGCTGGGAACGTGCGGGGCGTCCAACGCATCATATCATTGACCCTCGCAGTGGGAGCCCAGCCCAAAGCGATGTCGCCACTGCCACTGTGATTGCGGCTGATGCCGCATATGCCGAGGCTGGCGCCAAAGTAGCCGTGATACTCGGTGTTGATGCCGGCCTCGCCTGGTTGAGTGTACGTGGTTTGCCGGCGCTTGTGGTGGATCACGCAGGTGTCGCCCACACAAACCATGAGTGGCATCCGTTTGTGTGGCCTGATGCAGCTCATGTAGCCCCCAACGAGGTATTCATATGACGCCTTCTGAATCAACAAAACGCATACCGCCCGTACAACCGAGCAACGATGAAGCATTGGCCATGCTGGACAGCATGCTTGAACGCTACTCGTGGGGGAGCGTCATTCGTACCATCGTGATGGGCATTGTGCTTGGCTTGGGCATCGCCTGGCTGGTTATTCCAGTGTATGTGTCAGTAACCGTGACTACCCTGTTTGGTGATGCGCCCAAAGCGTACTGGTACCTGTCACGCTCGTCGGGCGTTGTGGCCTATGTGTTGTTATGGTTGAGTGCCGTGTGGGGGTTGCTTTTGACTACGGCTATCGGCAAAGCACTCGGGAAAGTTGCGGCTATCGTTGATTTGCACCGGCACATCTCGTGGTTGACGGTGGTATTTGTGCTGGTACATGCGATTATTTTGTTAGGCGACCGGTATATTACCTATACCATGTGGACCATATTTGTGCCATATGCCGACACCACCTATCGACCAGATGCTGTGGCACTCGGTCAAATCGGTTTTTATCTGCTAACGCTCGTTACGGTGAGTTTTTGGGTGCGCCGTTGGACTGGCCAAAGGGTGTGGCGTGCGCTTCACTACGTCAGTTTTGTCGTGTACATCATGGTTGCGTTGCACGCTATTTGGGCGGGTACCGATACGCAGAGCTTATTCTGGGTGTATGTGACTACTGCCATGAGCATGCTCTTTTTGGTGATACTCCGTCTGATTACCTGGGTGTTTGATCGTCGTGCACAACCGGTAGACGTACCACCAGAAATAGCATAAAGACGCAGATGGAGCCACTTATCAACGCCAGTGGTGCGCCACTGGCGTTGATGGCTGTGAGCGTATCGCCGCGTCCGAGCCACGTAGTCATGTTGGTAATCAAGAGCCCTCCGAGTGACGGCACGCCGATGAGTGTGACGGCATGCAGACTCATGACTCGCCCACGCAGGTGACTTGGCACAGAGAGTTGGAGCATCGTCGCAATCATGGTCGTTGCCACCGTGCCGATGATGCCAACGAGTATCAGCAGGAAGACGCCCAACCACCACCATGGTGCGACAGCAAATCCCGCAAGGGTCAGCGCAAAGCCGATGCCGGCAATGCGTAGATTCTGTTGTGTGGGAGTAATCTTGGGGAGTGATGCAAGACCGAGTGCTCCAATCATGGCACCTGCTCCTGCTGCTGAGAGGAGAATGCCGTATCCCTGTGCGCTGATGCGCCAAATGTCGTCCGCATATACCGGCAAGAGTTGTTGATACGAACGTCCAAATATTGACATCACGGTGGACGTGATTAATAAAACGCCCGTTAACGCATGCCCCCATGCATACACGATGCCGCCTAACAACGCATCGCGGAGCGTGCTCCCCGAAGAACCGTGATCAGACTCAAATGGCATGTGTATGACTGCGTAGATAACGGCCAAATAACTCACTGCATTCCCAAAAAACAACCATCCAGGCCCCATTACCCCCAACAAAAAACCCGCAAGCGCCGGTCCAATTAACGCGGCGCCGTTATAGGTCGCAGAGTTGAGCGCAAGCGCATTCATCAAATCGTGGCGTGGTACTAATGTGGGAATGAGCGCTTGACGCGTCGGATTATCAACGGCGAGTAACACGGCCCCTACAAATGTGGCCACCAAAATGAGCGTTGGCGAGTTGAGGTCGCCCCAGGTGAGTAGCGCTTGTACTAGCGCCACCGCCATCATTGACCATTGGGTGATGGTCAGGATTTTGGGTCGAGGGAATCGATCAGCAAGAAATCCACCAAGAGGTGGCAAGAGAATCATTGGAATGGCAAAGGTGAGTCCGAGCCACCCCAAGTAGCGCGGGTCGTTATCAGTCATCTTGTAGATGAGCCAGCTCTGCGCGACGTTCTGCATCCAGGTACCCATGTTTGATACCAGAAGGCCACTCCACAACAAGCGATATGGGCGGTGTTGTAGCGCTGGGTAGTGTTTGCCAAGCATGTGCGCGCCCTCTCGCTGCTAGTTAATCGAACGAAAGCATGCCCTTGATGACGCCGGTTGCTGGATCGCGCCATGCGGGCATGCACTGTGCAAGCTGGTCGGGCGTGGTGTGATGTGTGACCCAGGCTGGTATTGCGATGGTCGGCAACGCGGCAATGACCGCATCAAAATCAACGGCCGTGGCGTTTCGACTGGCAAGAATGGTGATTTCACGGCGATGCAAATCGGGATCGCTGAAACTCACGTGACCTTGTACGAGTCCAACAAAAACCACTTTGCCACCATGTCCAGGAATCGTGACTGAGTTCTCCATGGCACCTACGTGCCCCGTTGCATCAAAGACGATATCTGGGGCGTGGCCACCACAAAGTTCGCGAGCGGTTGCTTGTACCTGCGCATCGGGAGCCTGGGCGTTGCTGACAAGGTGGTGTGTCATGGCAAACGCACGACGTCCAGGGCTTGGATCAATGGCATGCACTGTTAACCCACGGGCACGGGCAGCGAGCGCAATCCCCAACCCAATCGGACCAAGACCAACCACGACGATGCGGTCATCTGGAGCGGGATTGGCGCGACGTACAGCGTGAAATCCAATTGCGAGCATTTCAACTAGGGCCAGGCCATCAACACCAACGCCGTGGGCATGATGGAGATGCGATGCGGGTAGGTTGATGTACTCGCGCATGCCACCGTCAATGTGAACCCCGAGGACGCGCAGTGTTTCACAACAGTTGGTCAAACCGCGCTGACAGGCGCGGCAATGTCCACACTCAAGGTAGGGACGAACCGCCACGATATCGCCAACAGCGACAGACGTCACTGCATCACCGCAGGCCACAACCTCAACGGCAAGTTCATGGCCCAAAATGCGCGGATAGCTGAAAAACGGCTGCTTGCCAGCAAAAGCATGCAGGTCGGTGCCACAAATACCGACGCGGCGCACACGCACTTGCACGTCGTGCGGTTGTGGGGCGTCGGGGCGTGCCACGTCTTCGACATGCATCGCTCCTACCGCACGTAACACAATTTGACGCATGAAAGACCTCTCATAAATTAGACGAGTTGGCGAAAGGGGTAGTGCTCGTGCAAAAAGATATCGTGCGTGAGGTTGCCGCACGAGTGCCGTACAATCAGGTTCGTGCTCAGCTTCCGGTGTACTGGTCTGCTCTCAGGATTGCGGATAATTTGGAGGAGTCGCTCGGCTGCGTAAATGCCCATTTGCACGGCTGGTAAGTCGATAACCGTAAAGAACGGACACAGGACATTTGAGAATTCGATGTCATCGAACGACGCCACGGCAATGTCACCGGGGATGCGGATGCGCAAATCAGCACACGCCTGTACAAACCCCATCAGCATCAGGTAATTGCCGGCGACAACCGCAGTTGGCCGATCTGGACGTGTGAGGAGCTTTTGCGCCATCGGGTATCCGTTATCATCTTGGATGACGAATTCTTCGTAGACGAGCGATGAATCAAAGGGAATCCCGGCAACATCGAGAGCGGCGCGATAGCCGTACATGCGGTCACGTGAGGTTGAGATACGGTTATCCGTACTAATAAATCCTATCCGCTTGTGCCCTTGTTTGATGAGGTGTTGGGTGAGTATTGATGCGGCATGAACATTATCTGCTTGAACGATATCAAGGTTGAGTGCGGATATTTCGCGGTCAACTAGGACAAGGGGGATATTAAACTGCATGAATTGTTCGATGGCACCACGAGACAAATCATTGCATGGAGCCACGATGACACCGTCTACGCGCCGCTGTGCGAAATCGCGTAGTGAGCGTTGTTCACGCGCATTTTCACCGTGGGTGCTACTAATAATCACGCGGTACCCGTGTGCGTCTGCGGCAGTTTCTACGCCATGAGCAACCTTATTAAAAAACGGAATCGTAATGCTGGGCATAATCAGCGCAATCGTGTGTGAGGTTCGGCGCTGAGTGTCATTGCGCTGTGGAGGTGACGGGGTATACCCAAGTTCACGGATAGCCTCTTCGACACGCGATTTTGTCTCAGGATGGACGCTATTAACGCCATTGAGTACGCGTGAGACCGTCATCGGGGATACATTCACCCGTGCCGCAACATCGCGGATTGTAGTTGTGAGAGCAGATTTGCGTGGTGACATTTGTTGATTTCTTTATACACCATTACCACTATAGCATACCGATGCAAGTGGTATCGCCGATGCGCCCATGGCGGCGTATTGTACGCACTTACCCGCCGAGGGCCGACATGCCACGAATGGTGGGCAAAATGCCGTCAGGTAGACCATGCCCCCACGGTTTGATGGCAACGGCATGTCGAATAATCTGCATCAACTCGTCATCGTCAATACCGCTTCGCAGTGCGGCGCGTAAATCAACTTCGTCGTCACGGAGCAAACAGAGATGCAATCGTCCATCGGCCGTCAGACGCATGCGATTGCATGTACTACAAAACGGCTCGCTGACCGAACTAATGAAGCCAATATACCCTTTGGCCCCCTGAATCTGATAGCGATGGGCGGGATCAGCGGCGTGCATACCATGGTCGATGATGGGACCGTATTCACTTTCGATGCGCCCAATTAATTCGCTACTCGGGATGACGCCGTCATTGGCAACATCGGCAACTCCGGTGAGGGGCATCACCTCGATGAAGCGAATCTCCCAATCGTGCTGTAGCGTGAGTGCAACCAGCTCAAGGACGTCGTGGTCGTTGAGTCCACGTACGACGACCATATTGAGCTTGAGCGGTGTTAATCCCGCTGATTCAGCGGCATGAATGCCTGCCCAGACGTCACTCAGGCGTGCACCACGCGTCATCTGTGCGAAGCGCTCGGCATCGAGTGAGTCGATGCTGATGTTGACGCGGTCGAGTCCGGCTGTTTTGAGGTCGTGGGCGATTGGCGCAAGTTTGACCGCATTGGTGGTCATGGCGATGTGGTCGATACCGTTAATTGCCTTGATGTCGCGCACGAGTGGGACGAGGTCACGGCGAAGCGTCGGTTCACCGCCGGTCAGGCGAATTTTGCGGAACCCGACCGCGGCCGCGGCGCGTACCACGCGCAACAACTCGTCGTTGGTCAGCAACTCATCCTTGGGCATGAATTGCATGCCGTGTTCGGGCATGCAGTAGACACAGCGCAGATTGCACCGATCGGTGAGTGAAATGCGCAAGTAATCGATGCGTCGCCCATAATTGTCGAGCGCCGGACGACTACTGTCATAGTGTGGGCGCGAAGTGCGTAAGGGATCAATCAGGGTAATCGGCTGAAGACGAGACTCTTCGTATTGCATGATAAACCCTCTTCGTTGCGGGTTGCCCGCATCACCAACCTACCAACGGGTTGGTGATGCAGACGGACTCTTTAAATATGCTCAAGGACACTGACGCGTGCAGCGACACGCTGGGCAATGCTTTGAAAGACATCCGCATAGGCGTCGCTATTCTCGCTGAGTACTGCTGGACGCCCATCGTCACCACCGGCGCGAATGCTCATGCCGAGTGGAATCTGCCCGAGCAGGGGCACACCCAACCGGTCAGCTAAGCGCACAGCAGCACCCGTACCGAAGATGTCATACCGCATACCGGTGTCAGGTGCCACAAAGTAGGCCATGTTTTCGACGATACCCAACAGTGGTACGTTGACTTTGCGGAACATCTCCATGCTCTTGATGACGTCAATGGCAGCCACTTGCTGGGGCGTGGTGACGGTAATCGCCCCGGTCAAACCGACATTTTGGAGTGACTGCGCCAACGTCAACGCCACATCGCCGGTGCCCGGAGGCATGTCAATGATCAGGTAGTCGAGTGGCGCCCAATCCACTTGGTAGAGGAACTGACGGAGTAGCTGTGAGACCATTGGGCCACGCCAAATCACTGGCTGGCTGTCATCAACCAAGAATCCGACAGACATCAACTTGATGCCATGCGCCTGCAGTGGTTGCATGCGTGGTTGTCCATCAGAGCCCGTCTCGGCATCGGGTTGCCCGGTGGCACCCATCATCAACGGGATTGATGGCCCGTAGATGTCGGCATCGAGTAGACCGACGCGGGCGCCCTCGCGGGCCAGCGCGGTGGCCAAGTTGACGGCCACGGTTGATTTGCCGACACCGCCTTTGCCGGCTGAAACGGCGATGACGTGACTCACACCCGGGATGGCGGCTTTGTCGAGAATGCCGCCGTGGGTGCGCACTTGAGCGGTGAACTCGACGTTGATATGCTCACGGCTGACACCGAGGATTTGCTCAATGGCATCCTCACAGGCCGTGCGAATCTCGTGCTTGAGGGGACAGGCAGGTGTGGTCAATTCGACTGCAAAACTCACGCCGTCATCTTTGATGACGACATTTTTGATCATCTTGCGCGACACAAGGTCGCCACCAAGCTCTGGCTCTTGGACGGTACGTAGGGCGTCGAGGACTTTGGCCTCGGTTAGTTGATTGCGCGAAAACAAACCCATGATTGTCCTACATGCTTATTCAATGAGTATTGAAAGCATTGTACCACAGGCGTACAACTAGGACGATGAGGATTCGCTTGGCGGGCGCGATGATGGATGTAAGAACTCGGTGACAATCTGACCGTTGGCGAGGTGTGTTTCGACGATTGTTTCGATGCGATGGTGATTGAGGTGGCAATAGCGAATCGGCCCAGGCCAGACGGTCATGTTTGGACCGTCGTCACAGCGACTCTGGCATCCGCTCGCACGAATCTCACAGGTGGTAGTGAGATGATGGTGTTCGAGCGCTTGCATCAGCGTTGACCGTAACGACTCACCGCGACAAAAGGCGCCGTGGCATAAATAGATGCGCAGAGATGGTTGTGTCATACTCATCATTATACGGGGCTTGGACGCTCTTTGTGTGAACGAGCGCGCATGTGTCATAATACTAGTATCAAATACTAAAGTAACAACGTATTGTGTGGTTTCCACCTGTCTTGTTCATCTAACCGAGTAGGAGCGACCCATCATGGGGATTGCTGCAGATATTGCGTTGATTTTGGTGGTTGCATTGATTGGTGGCATGGTTGCACAGCGTCTTGGTCAGCCACTAATTATTGGCTATATCACCGCAGGTATTTTGGTGGGGCCATATACCGCCGGTCCCACGGTTACTGAAATCCACGACATCGAGGTCTTGGCCGAGATTGGTGTGGCGTTGCTGTTGTTCGCACTCGGGCTTGAATTTAATTTTCAAAAGCTTGCCAAAGTCAAGTGGATTGCCTTCATCGGTACACCCATCCAAATCGGCTTGAGCATGCTCATTGGTTGGTCGGTTGCTGTTGCGCTTGGCTGGAGTAATACGGCAGCCTTGTGGGCTGGTGGCATCATGGCGCTCTCGAGTACCATGGTGATTCTCAAAACGCTTGCGGCCCAAGGTGAGCTCGGATCGCTTGCGAGTCGCATCATGATTAGCATGCTGATTATTCAGGATTTGGCGGTTGTGCCAATGATGCTGATACTTCCTGAGATGAATCAACTTGAGAGTAGCATGAACAACCTGCTGTGGGCGGCAGTACGGGCAGCGATTTTTTTGGTGGCGATGGTGGTCATTGGTACACGCGTCATGCCCTACCTATTGCGTCGTATCAGCCAATGGGGTTCGCGTGAACTCTTTTTGGTGGCCATCACGGCACTCGGTTTGGGTATCGGATATGGTACCTATCTTGCTGGATTGTCGTTTGCGTTTGGGGCGTTTGTGGCGGGTATGGTATTGAGTGACTCTGAGTACAGTCATCAGGCGCTGAGCGATATTGTGCCCCTGCGTGACATCTTCAGCATGATCTTCTTTGTGTCGGTTGGTATGCTTATCAATCCGCTCTTTTTGTGGCAAAACGCCTTGACGATACTCATGTTTGTAGGCATCGTGGTCATCAGCAAGGTGCTTATCTTTGGTGGGATTACCCATCTCTTTGGCTATCGTGGTGATGTTCCGTTGACCGTGGCGCTCGGCCTCTTTCAAATCGGTGAATTCGCCTTTGTGCTGGCGCGAGTGGCACTCGACAAGGGCATGCTGGATAGCGCTCAGTATAATTTGATACTTGCCACTGCACTCGTGACCATGATGGTCACCCCGATGATGATGCGCTTGCGCGGACCGCTGAGTGCGCTACAACAACGCCTCTGGCCTGCGCCAACACCGCATGTGAGTAACGAACTCCCTGATGTGGCCATGCAAAATCATGCCATTATTGTGGGGTATGGGCGTGTGGGCCAGTATACTGCGCAACTATTGCAACGCTTGAACTTGTCGTTTGTGGTCATCGAAAGCGATCAATACCGCCTCGATGAATTGAACGCCCATGGCATGCCCGTCATCTATGGTGATGGAGCAAGTGCCGAGGTCTTGCAGGCAGCCGGGATTGACCATGCGCGCCTTGTGTTGATTGCCGTAGGTTCGGCATTCGACGTTGAGTCTATTGCCCGGCGTGCGCGTGAATTAGCGCCTGAGGTACACATTGTGGCGCGGGCTGCCAAAATGTCGCAAATCGAGGTGCTCCGCGACCTCGGTATTCACGAGGTTGTTCAACCCGAATTCGAAGCTGGACTTGAGATGATGCGTCAAACGTTGTTACACTTTGATGTGTCGGCTGACCGGATTGAACAACTTAGTGATGAGGTGCGCGCAGCGGCCTATGTGCCTATCTCGTCACCACACTTACAAACTAGTCTGCTCAGCTCGATGGCACAGACACGCATTGGGTTGGCATTGCATTGGTATACTCTGACAGCTAATGCACCAATCGTTGGCAAATCGCTCGAACAAAGTGCGATTCGTGAACAATCTGGTGTGCTGGTGATTGCGGTGATTAAAGACGGCGAAGTACAGATGACGCCGAGTGCCCAAACAGTCCTTGAGACTGGTGATATTGTTGCTGTATGTGGTACACCCGAACAGCGACAGGCGTTTGAGCAACTCATTGAGCAACCGTTGAGTACATATATACTTACGCCATCTCGTGAATATTAGGAAGGATTTACTGATGAAAGTCCGTCTGGCTGAAATTTTGACTCCCGAACTGTTGGTGAAACACGATCAACATATTCGTGACTTTTTGGCGATGGAGGGAATATCACCTGCTCCCGACTTAGGTGATACGTTGCTCTCTGATCGGCAAATCAAAGAATTACTCGAGGAGTTGGCCGGTGACCGCTAATCCTGCTGATGTGCGGGTCGTACCGTGGTGATTGGGCTATCCCAATCACCACGGTATTGCGTTATTGCGGGCTAAGCTGTGCAATGATGTCATCGCCCCACTCATGCGTCAAGTCCACCCGCTGGCGTTGTTGACTCGAGGCATAACAGGCAAACATCACCTGTTGCCGCCGATACGCATGCGTGATGTGAGTAGGGAATGCGCGCCAATCGGCGCCCTCCACCAGCGTCCGATGCAATTGTCCAAACAACGCCCGTTGCGCCACATCGTCATCATCGGGCCAGGCCGTACGCCCACTCGTGAATGCCTGCTCTTGCCAGAGTTGCCACCCCTGATTCAGCGACACCCAAATCCGCCCGCGCTCGCCGATTATCTCGAGTTGTTGCTGGTAGTACTTATTGGTCTCACCGGGCACCGGTGGTGCCGATGGCCCCGCATTGAAAAAGAGGCGAATATCGCCAATCCCCATCACCGCACTCGTATCGGCCGGCACCGGTGTCTGGTCGAACCACTCGATGCCGTCGCAGCTCGCCAACACCCACTCGGGTGCCGACAATCCGGCCGCCTCAATCGCCGTAAACGCCAAGTCGAGTACATGCGGCCCTTGCTCAAGGATGTTTACCCCCGTGCTGGCCCGTATGCTGCGAATCGCCCCGAGTTGCTGAGTGCGCAAGATACGCCATACTTCTTGCCAGTGGGGCATCCATTGGTACTGCGTGTTGACAGCTATCAAGCGCTCCTCGCCCAGTTTGGCGATAGCTCTGCTCTCCGAGGGCGTCAGCGCCAACGGCTTTTCGATCAAGATCGCCGGTGCTCCAGCTGCAATCGCCGCCTCGATGATACTCAGGCGAATCGACGGTGGTGTGACGATGTCAACCAAATCCGGGTGTGATTGGGCAATCGCCTCGGCCATATCGGTATAGCGCATGGCAATGCCGAAGCGCTCCCCGGTTGCCGTCAGGCGCGCCTCGTCACGATCACACACGGCCACTACTTCAACATCGGGGTGCGTCATCATGGCGGCGAGATGCGCTTGAGCGCGCCCACCACAACCAATTTGGACGACTCGCATGCGTCTACTCATTATCTGCTCCTTGGCATGGGGATCTGCTGCGCATATCCTCGCATTCTTCGGCTCTCTGGTCAAGTATAATGCGAGTAATTCATACGGCAGGTACATGTGACTGACCTGCCACTCCCAAAGGAACACGCGATGGATCACGCAGCGCGCACCTACATCGCCCATATTCAGCACGCCATCGCGAGCCGCCGGAGTTTTGCCTTGGGCGATCTCAGCGATCAATCAGTTGAGCGCACCCTGATCAGCCAAATCCTCGAGGCCGCCAATTGGGCGCCGAGCCACGGCAAAACTGAGCCATGGCGTTTTGTGGTCTATACCGGCGCAGCCCGTCAACACCTCGGTGAGGCTTTTGGCATTGCCTTTCGGTTGCTAAACCCGCACCACGCCCCCGGTAGCGAGGGCGAGCAGGCGCAAATCAAACGCGCCTGGCAGGCGCCGGTCTGGATTGCCCTGGGCATGTACCCGAGCGGCAAGATGCCCGAATGGGAGGATTTGGTGGCGTTCGGCTGTGCCGTTCACAACATGCACCTGATGGCTAGCGCCCTCGGCCTGGCCGCCAAGTGGACCAGCGGTGCAGTGGTAATGCACCCACATGTGGCCGAGGTGGTCGGCTTTGCGCCCGCCACCAAGCTCTACGGCTTCTTGTATGTGGGGCACCCGGCGGTGGCGTGGCCAACCGGCGTGCGCCAGCCGATCGATTCCAAAGTCCGCTGGGCCGATGAATAGGTCAATACTATGCAGCAGCATTCTGACAGCCCCTACAGCCACCCGAGTTATCGCGCTAATCCGTATGATTGGTATGCGCGCTGGCGTGATGTACACCCGGTCACCCAGACGACGTTGCCCAGCGGGGCACCAGTCTACGTGGTGACGCGCCATGCTGACGTACTGGCCGCCCTCAAAGACGCCCGTCTGATCAAAAACGTCTACAACGTGCGTCATCGTGGCTGGCTCGACCAACACCTGTGGCGGCGCTTTACCGATAGCAACATGCTCAAGTCTGACCCGCCGACGCATACGCGTTTGCGCCGGTTGGCGAGCGACGCATTTCAGCCGCGCCGGATTGCCTTGATGCGTCCAGACATTGAACAGATTGCCGATACCCTGATTGATCGGCTACAGACCAAACCGCAGTTTGACTTCGTGGCGGATTTTGCACTCCCGTTGCCCATCCACGTGATTAGTCAGATGTTGGGTGTGCCCGAGCGTGACCATGCGCGCTTTCATGCCTGGTCGAACGCCATCATTGCCTCGGGTGTGCTCAGCAGTGAGCGCATGGTGCTGACGCGCGAGATGCTGGCGCTCAGTCGCTACATGCGCCGACTGATTGCCGAGCGCCGGCGTAACCCGGGTGACGATGTGGTCAGCCAGTTGATTGCTGCCGATGTCAACGGTGAGCGTCTCAGTCAGACCGAGTTAGTAGTAACAACGATATTGCTCTTGATTGCCGGCCACGAGACGACCGTCAACCTGCTGGGCAACGGTCTGTTGGCGCTGCTCCAGCACCCCGACCAATGGCAGATGCTGTGTGCCGAGCCGGCGCGCATCCCGGCAGCGGTCGAGGAGCTGTTGCGCCTGGTCAATCCGGTGCAGCTGGTCAATCGCTATGCAGCCGAGGATGTGGAGATTGGTGGTGTGACCATCCCGCGTGGGGCCCATGTGCAACTTGTGGTGGCATCTGCCAATCACGACGCGGCGGTGTTTGCCCGGAGTGATACGCTCGACATCACTGCTGAGACCGGGCGCCACTTGGCCTTTAGCCAGGGGATTCACTACTGTCTCGGGGCTCCGCTGGCGCGCCTCGAAGGCGTGGTAGCGTTTGAGCGCCTGACCCAGCGCATGCCGACACTCCAACTCGCCACACCTGATATGATTGAGTGGCGGGCTGGGCTCGAGTTGCGTGGTTTGATGCGCTTGCCGGTGCGTCAGGCGTAGGCAATAAAAGCTACGAAGCGTCGGCGTTTTTTGTATAATCCCGTGGATTGGTGCAGTACGCAGATATGCGCAACCTCGCCCATGCGGCTCGGTTCAAGTGATGCGATGTATTGCATGCGAGAGTGTCTCTAGCAGAGAGAGAAAGCGATGAAGCGTCGGCGTTTTTTGTATAGCCTCATGAGTGGCACCTTGCTCGGGTGTGCCCCAACGGTGGTGCCCGAGAGCAAGGCCCCACAGGTTGTGAAAGGGAACGCCGCTACGGTTGCCACAAATTACGACGTCATCGTGGTTGGCGCTGGCATTGCCGGACTCGCAGCCGCGCAGGCGATTCAGGCGGCTGGCAAGCGCGTGGTCGTGCTCGAGGCGCGGGCGCGGGTTGGCGGGCGCATCTGGAGTTGGCGCAACTGGGGCAAGCCGATTGAACTCGGCGCCAACTGGATTCATTCCAAGACCGGCAATCCGCTCGTCACCCTGGCCAAACAAGCCGGTGTAGCAACCACAAGTGACCCCGAAGAGGCCGGCGACGAGCGCCTCATCGACACGGTCAATGGCACGTCGCTCACCGGGGCGGCGCTCGAGTCGCATTACACGCGGGCGTATGACATCATCGAGAGCGCGGTGGCGCGTGGCGACAATCTTGATGCTGATGTCTCGCTGCGCACGTCAATCAACCAGGTCGCAGCATTCAAGCAGTTGAATGCGACCAACAAACGCCTGTTTGAAAGCATGCTGGCCCAAATCGTCGATGATGAATACGCCATCGAGGCCGAGAAGGTGTCGCTTTTCGGCTACGAAGCCGAGAACGCCGCCTACACGGGGAGCGACTTGTTCGTCAACGGCGGCTACGACGGCATTGCTACACACGTGGCCAAAGGGCTCACCATCATCCAAAACACGGTCGTCACCAAGATCGCCTGGGGCAAAAGCGGCGTGACGGTGACCGCTGGCAGCAAATCATGGCAAGCCAAAGCGGTGATTGTGACGTTGCCGCTCGGCGTACTCAAAGCCAACAAGGTGACCTTTACGCCGGCCTTGCCCAGTACGTACCAAACGGCCATCAATCAACTGGCGACAGGGGTGCTTAATCGTTGTATTCTCAAGTTCGACACGGCGTTTTGGGGTGACACCTACTCGACGTTTACAATCGTGGGCAAGGATCCACATCAGTGGTATCAGATGATCCCGCTCAACGGCCCCTACGGCATCCCGGCCTTGGCGGCGTTTAATGCGGGGAGTCAGGCGCGGGCGCTCGAGGCCAAGACCGATGCACAGTTGACGGCCGAGATGACGGCCATCGTCCAAAAAGCCTTCGGCACCAAAAAGAGTAGCAACGGCATGGTGGCCACACGTTGGGGGAGTGATCCTTATGCGCTCGGCGCCTATTCGTATGTACCAGTGGGTAGCCCGATCCGGGCGCGCACCGTGCTAGCCACACCGGTTAGTGCACAACTGGCGTTCGCCGGCGAGGCCTACACCAACACCGACCCCTCGACGGTGCATGGTGCCTACAACAGTGGTCGCAAAGCGGCGAGTGCGTTGCTCAAGACGTTGGGGTAGTTTATCGTAATTGCTCGTTTACTCCCACAAGACATCTTGTCATGATGTGTATGTTCAACCATCGCAACACAAGCAAGGAATGATTATTACGCCGTGAAACCAGCACTAGGATGGTTTCACGGCGTAATCAACCTGTTGGTGTATGAAATTGAGGCAATCCCATCACAGTCTTCAACGTTGTATGTGTTGCCACCACAACCGTTTTGCATCGTCACTACCATGATAGGACTGTATGTGCAGGCCAACCATGTTAGCGAGCGGTGGTGAATTTCCAGACTCCACCTGATGATACAGTAGTCCCACCAGTATTTTTGGCGCGCACCTGCCATTGGTATTTTTTGCCTTTGGCAAGCCCTGAGACGGTGGCAGTACGGGCGGTGGTACTCCTCCAGTTGGTGCATGCAGCAGTATCTAACACGATACAGTACTCATAACTAGTGGCCCGGGCACTCGCTGTCCACGAGAGGGTGACGCTGGTGCGTTGATTCCCTGCATTATTTGTAGGAGCAGTTTTGTTGAAAGCTGCAGGCGGCACCTGCACAGTAAAACTCCAAATGGTGTTGCTATTGGCGAGTGTTGTGCCGATACGATTTTTGGCACGTACTTGCCAGTAGTAGGTTGTGTTGTGTGCGAGGCCAGTTCTGGTGGCGCCGCTGTAAGGATAGAACAATGTCCAGTTTGTGCATGCGGCAACTGATGTAGCAAAACAGTATTCATACCAGCTTGCGCCATCAGTAAAAGGAGACTGCAGGACGGTCGAACTGCTTTTGACGATGCTCCGATGTACCGGTGAAGTTTTGTTGAATGCTACAGGTGCTTCGCCTACTTCGATAAGGTAGTTGCTCCCAGTACTCAAGGTAATAGGAAAGGCTGTGTTCAGGTTATTGTAAACGTATGATCCATCTTTGTAGTAGCCAACAGCTGTTATATTTGCACGAATCGCCATGGATAAGCCATATCCGTCAAGGACGCCATTGTAGGTACTTATTGTGTCACAACTCGCGTTACTACAGGTGATGATACTGCCGTATTGATCATACGTGTCATAACGGTGGTAACTGATGACGGGTCTATATCGATCGGCTGACACATAATGGAGATCGATAGCCGTATCGAGCACAGAATCCACTGCAAATTTGCTGTAACCGTAGAGTGTCATGTTGTTGCGACAATCGCGCACATCAGTGCAGACTGCGAGTTGGAGTTGTTGTGTCCCATAATTGATATAACTGATAAATGGTTCATCGTTGGCACCAAGCACGATATCAATACCAAAGCCTGTGTTCCCTGATGAATCGACGACAGAGGTGTTTTCTGAACTGCATGTGATGTCTGCGCAATACATGAGCTTGAGATCGTGATCATTCGCGTCTCCACCTACTGCGACTGCAAAGGCAATTATTGGGAGATTACCACGAGTCAGAGCGAGACCAATAGGCGTCATTGGTGATTCTGATCGTGCAATGATTTCTGTTGTTTGAGTCGAGCATGCGGTGTTTTGGCATGTCGTCAAATATAGATTACCGTTCTCCACATCTTTGTGGGCAATCACCGCAAGACCTGTGCTTGTGACCTCAATATCAGATAAACTGCCAATCGAAAGCCCTGCATCTGTATCTGCAATCGATGTTACTACTGGACTAGTACATGGGATTGCACAACGTGCATATTTGAGATCCCCATTTGTTTCATCGTAGTAACTCAAAACGACGACATTGGTAGATGTAAGTGCTAAATCAACTTGTTTGCCGACATCTCCAGTTGAATCGATAGTGGTTTTTGTAGCACTACTATCGTAGACGTCGCTGACAGGATGTACTCGTAGCACTAAATCTTTTGTGAACGTATCATAGTAGGCTAACACTACATTTCGGTTATCACTGGTGATTGCGACCGCAGTGTGTTGTCCTTCAAGCGATAATGCGCGAGAGTCTGTAGTAGATTGTGTATCACTTGTATCAGGAGCAGCAGTAGCGTTTGATGGAGAGGGAACGAACAATGACAACAGCATACACACGATACATACCAGCGATGTTACCAACGAATGTCGCATGAACCGTCTGAGCATGGCTTACCCCTTCATACGTATCAGTGCATATTAATTTAACTATTTCTTTTTTATTATACATAATGTTAATTTGCTGTCAATTTAGAATGTCAACATTTTGATAGTTGTTCGTACTAAAGAATTTGTCGTAGATATGGTTTACAGACTGATTGCTCATCAATTTGCATGACAATCCACTTCGATATGTATGCCAATCACATGATCAACAGAGATATTGAGGTTACATCGTCGAACCTGTGTGGTGATGGTGGATATGGTAATGGATGGGTTGGTGTATCCACGTGATGCACATGTTACTCTGATTGCGCATGAAATCATTACAATGACACTGGTTAACACACACTTCAAACACCATCATGCGCTCAGCATGCGATACGATGTACGCTATTTTTTATTGGTTGATTACATTGGTGGTCTGATAATTACTGACGACACATGTTGCATGAAAATATCATTGTAATGCCAAAATAACGCGATGCACTATGCGGACAATGAACTGCTTGGCGATCACTACTTGGTGATCGCTGTTTGTGATATCGGTGGTGTCTGCCTGGCAGTACAAAAAGTTGCTAGTACGGTATGCGATGGGTGGCGTGTTGCACAACACGAACACCATTGACGAGAACAACTATCTGGTCGGTAATGGAGATGGAGTGCCTATATGTTGTTGTTCATTAATAACCGTTACTAAAAACTGTCGATACGGAGTGTATCTAATCAACGTACGATGTGTAAGTACAATATATACATCAGCACATATTTCCGTTATTATTGACTATATACATAATATTGGTCACTATAAACGATGCGAGTGATTTGTTAATGTGTGTATGCCTGCAGGGGTACGAGATGTATATACAGAAAGGATTGCCATGATGAACAGGTTAATATCACCGAGAGGCAATACGATTTTAACTGTTAGTATGCTACTCATACTTCTGTTGAACACCATGTTCATTACAGATGGAATCGGTTTGGTACATGCAAATGATGTTGATGCTTCGACACAATCAAAGTCGCTCTCACCGGGAGCATTCGGCAAGACGGCACCCGCAGATAGCGCTACGGTAAATAGCTCCTCGGTCACGTTGACGTGGGGGGCAAGTGCTAATGCTGATAGCTATGCGTACTGTATGACCAACTGCACAAGTTCGATTGTCTCGACCATTGCGAGTACAGGAAATGTTGGAGCGTACTCATCGATTGCGCTAACATCGGCAGGTAACCCCGTTATCAGTTATTACGATCTAATCAACGGGGACCTCAAATTAATGGTGTGTAGTAATGCTACTTGCACGAATAAGGCCACCTCAACTGTCGACAGTAGTGGGGATGTTGGGTTGTATACGTCGATTGCGTTGACATCGAATGGGTATCCGGTCATCAGTTACTACGATGCTACTAATACAAACCTGAAACTTTTGGTGTGTCAAGATGCCGTGTGCACAAGCTCGAGCCCCTTGACTATCGATAGCACCGGGGATGTTGGGTGGAATACCTCGCTGGCGTTGACTGCAAGCGATGTTCCTGTGATCAGTTATATGGATTTTACTAATCAAGACTTAAAATTAGTAGTATGTGACAATCCAACATGCACAAGCTCAAGCCCCGTGACTATCGACAGAACAGGGAGTGTTGGGTGGTATAGCTCGCTGGCATTGACGACAAGCAATGTGCCAGTCATTAGTTATCACGATAGTATCAACCAAGATTTGAAACTCGCAGTGTGTGATGCTATTGCCTGTACAAGTCCAAATATTTCGATTGTCGACGAAATTGGCAGTGTTGGTCTAGACACATCGCTGGCGTTGACGACAAACAATGTGCCGGTTATTAGTTATTTGGATGATGGTAACAGTGACTTGAAACTCGCGGTGTGCAATGATGCAACATGTACAAGCCCAACCCGCTCGATTATTGATAGTGATGGCAGTGTTGGTTTATCTACTTCATTGGCACTGACATCAGCGAACGCACCAGTCATCACGTATGTGGATAATAGCAATGCGTACTTGAAACTTGCGGTGTGCAATGATGTGGCGTGCACAAGTCGTACTATCTCGACTGCAGATAGTGCGGCAATTTCTGGGTTTTCCCCTTCGCTCGCGTTAACATCGGGCAATGTACCGGTCATCAGTTACTATGATTACACCGCCGGTGACCTCAAGTTGTATTACAACCCTTGGTTTAGTACTGGCACCGACACAACCGCAACTGTTACTGGTTTGGTGCATAACACGACCTACACATGGCAGGTGAAGGCGGTCAATTCTGCCGGGAGCACATTTGCTGATGGGGGCAGTTCGCGACAATTTACGGTTGATTTGAAGCCGGCTACGTTCGCCAAAACGAGCCCTGCCAATAATGCAGTGAGTTCACAGACCACGGTAACACTTGCCTGGGCGGGCAGTACACGGGCTACTAATTATGAGTATTGTATTGCCTTGACACAAGCCGCTTGTACCACCTGGGTCAGCACTGGCACCAGTACAACGGCCATAAAGAGGGGTCTGGTGCACAACACCACCTACTATTGGCAGGTGCGGGCGACCAATGCGGCTGGTACGACGCTGGCTAATACGGGCCAGTATTGGCGCGTCAAGGTGGTGCTGCCACCGGCTGCCTTTAGCAAAAAAGATCCTGCCAATAATGCAGGGAATCAGCCGACAACGGTTACACTCACTTGGGTTGCGAGCGCTCGTGCCACCAGCTACGAGTATTGTATTGCGTTGACACAAGCAGCCTGTACAAATTGGAAGAGTGCAGGGGTTGCAACCAGAGCTACTGTCTCTGGCCTAGCCAAAAACAAAATTTACTACTGGCAGGTGCGTGCGAAGAACGCTGGCGGTACCACGGTGGCATCAGGTGGATTTGGCAAGTTTACGACGAAAAAGTAGGTTGCGATTCGCTTAGGTGCCAAAAGTTTTATAGATACATTCGAAGTATACAATCTGTATGCACATGATACGTGCGGTAATAGTAACACGTGAGAGGGGCAAGGCTATGCCTTGCCCCTCTCACGTTGATGTCAAATTACCCTTGCAACTCGTCAATCCGCACGGCGCGATCGACCTGGGCCGAGCGGTTGGCGGCCTCGACGATGGCCGTCAAATCGCGCCCGAGCTGGTGGTTGTCGGTCTCGGCCGGATTGGTGTTGTTGAGGATGTGACTGACCCACTGGTTGAATGCGGGCGGCTGATCGTCGTCGGCCGAGATGGGGCGCATCTGCCAGGCGTTTTGGGCCTCGGGGATGTTGGTGCTGCGCACGCGCAAGACGCGATTCATGCCAAACAGCAGACTGTCGTTGTCGACGGTGCCCCCCTCGGCCACAATGCGGCGCTGGTCGATCATCTCGCCGATACCACACTGTTCATAAATCAACGAGCCCTCGGTGCCGTGGATTTCGATGCTAAACGGCGCATAGCGCATCGTAAAGCTGGTCTCGACGATTCCCACCGCCCCGTTGGCGTAGCGCAGTGAGAGCGCCACGTTGTCGTCGACTTGGCGCCCCGTTTTGAAGCCGTAGTTGGCCATCACGCTGTCGGGCATACCGAGGAAGTAGCGGGTCAAGTAGACCGGGTGGCACAGGTCGGTCAATACGCCGCCGACGGACTCCTTGGGGTCAAAGAAGCGCTCAACCAGCCAGCCGTTGGGTGACTCGGGGGTGCGCAAGGCGCCGTTGTGCGAGTCGCGCACGCGCACGAGCGAGAGCTCGCCGAGGGCGCCGCTGTCGATGAGTTTCTTGATTTCGACGCTATAGGCGTTGTAGCGGCGGTACATGTTGACCACAAACTTGATGCCGGCCTGTTGCACGGCAGCCATGATTTGGTTGGCCTCGCTGACCGTGGCGGCGATGACCTTTTCGGTGAAGATGTGCTTGCCGGCCTTGGCGGCGCGCGTCATCACGTCGAGGTGATCGACGGTGGGGGTGGTGACAATTACGCCGTCGATGCTCTTGTCGTTCATGATGGCATCAAGGTCGGTCATAAACGGCACGTTATACTGGGTGGCGGCGGCCTGGCCACGCTCAACATCGGTGTCCCAAATGCCAACCAACTCGACGTCGGGGTGATTGACAGCGGCGTTGGTGTAATCGCGGGCGTGGACATGCCAAAAGCTCAACACAACTACGCGAATCATAGG
>CAYZZI010000051.1:0-22443 GCA_964482795.1 uncultured Klebsiella sp. | reverse complement strand
ACTCGTGACCTGCTGTTTACAAGACAGCTGCTCTACCAACTGAGCTACGCCGGCAACAAATGGAATGATACCACGCAGGCACGCCATCGTCAACCGTGCTATGATGCAATAAATGCATCAGTCTTACTGTTCCTGGGATACCCTGTGTATGCACGATCAAGCCATTCAACTCGACGCGAGTTTCGATAATCACGCACACTACACCGTCTCATATTGGCTCCGCACCCGCGACAGCTATGTCGTCAGTGGCGAACCCATTGTTATCGTGACTGATGGCACAACACAACGAGTCATCACCGCACCATGTACCGGTCACATCGTCGATATTTACGTCGAAGCAGGCGTACCAATCATGCCGCGCGCCGTCCTCGGTATGGTGCGACCTAGTTTGATTATGCCGACCATTGATGGTGGCACCAGCACCGTGCTCACCAGCATCCTCTTCATTCTCTTGGCACTTGTCACCATTTCGCTTATTGGTGGGCTCTCATCGTCTGCGCCAAAACCCGCACCCGTGGTTATTCCCACCTCTACCACCCTGCCCTCATCAACCGATGACACATCACTGATTGATTCATTAGTCGAAAATTTGACCATACCCGGAATAGTGCCACCAGCTACCAACACGGACGTCGCCCGTACTGATGACCAACTGAGCGCCACTCCCGATCTCACCATGACTCAATTACCACCTGCCACAAATCAGGAGAACAACTCCGTCGATACTGCTGATGTACAACCGCTCCCTACATTCGTGGCGACTGAGTTACCAAGTGATCAATCCACTTCAACAGCACCAACCACCCTCTCAGAAGATGAGACCCGCGTGTCAGATACAAACGATGATATTGCCCCGCCCATGATTCCAACCCCAACGGCCAACACGGCGTCGACTGTAGCTACACCTATCCCAACGGTGGTGGTGACAGCAACCACGAACCTAACACTGAGCCCGACACCATCACCAGCAAATTCCATCAATACGAATCCACCAACAAGTACGGCAACGCCAGTACCAACCGTCGATGATGCAGAGCAAGATGCACTCCTCACCAATGAGAATATCACCTGGGAGTTTGTGGTCGGCATAGACCGGATTGTTAACCTCACCAAAGAAGTCGAGGCCAATCTCCCGAGTGGTACTATCTCTCAAAGCACCTACAATAATGTGGTGTCGTATGCAGATGGCGAAGTGCGACGCATCATTGAAGAGCTTGAATTGGTCATCGCTGAATATCGCGACTATGGCGAACTCAATGAAGTCAACCGCCAGTGGTTCGATGTATTTACCACGCTCCAAGTTGATTGCCTCAGTATCTACGACACGTTACAACAATCAGTGACAACCAAACAGAACGTTCCCGATTTGACACAAAAATACAATGGGTGCTACGCCGGCCTTGAGTACATCAATTAACCACCATACCTCGACCATGTGTCACCTGCCGTTGCACTCAAACAGCGCTCGATTGACGCAATCAACTTGTCATTCCATCGTCAGATTCATGTAATCTCTGAGGGTTCTATTACATTTTGTAGTGGTGATACACTGCAGTACATGAATCGCACGATGATGGCAGAGAACACTATGGCCATGACAATTCCACGGGTATCAGTCCCCACACTTGAACTGCGACAAATTCGCTCGGCAGCCGCACATATCATGCAAACATGGCGTTACACCGGCATCATGAATCGCTATAGTTTTGCTGCGAATGAGACTACACACCAGCGATTATGTCAACACGAAAGTGGATACTGGCAAGTGCGTGACGAGCAAGGTTCGTTGTACGGGTTTGTTGTCATCGGACACCACGCCCAAGTCGCTGGCGGCGATTACACCAGCAATGCAGTTGACTTGCTCATCGGTTTACGTCCAGACCTGATCGGACAATTGCGTGGCGGAGGATTATGTGCAGTTGCCATCACACATGCGCAATCGCGCCATCCCGACAAAACCCTCCGAGTCAGCATACCCACCAGTCATGATGCCGCGCTTGCAGTCTGGCAACGCGCCGGATTCTATCCCGAATATGCGTTCATGAGTAACGACAAAGTGCCGTTTGTGGTCTTGACACGGATGCACTAACGACAACTCACCGTTATCGGCCACAGATATGCATGGAGCAGTGCGCGCTGTTCGACTGTACCGTCAAAGGATGACTACTATGCCAAAACACGCCGTCCAGGTTACAAATGGTCCTCAACCAGGTGGTGCTTACTCACCCATTTTGCGCGTAGGCGACTTTATCTTTGTCTCTGGCCAAGCACCCATTGACCCTGCCACCAACGAAATTGTTGGTACCACCATCGAAGAGCAGACTGCGCGCACCCTCGACAACATCAAGCTCCTCCTAGCAGCTGCAGGAGCAGAGATGAGCGATGTCGTCAAAGCAACCGTCCATCTCTCGGATATGGCATTATTTGACCGCTACAACGCAGTCTACGCCGGCTACTTCCCCGATCCCAAGCCCGTCCGCACAACGGTTGGCAGTCAGCTTGATGGCTTTATGGTGGAGATTGATGTCATCGCTTATCTAGGAGCCTAGATATGTACGACACGATTATTCACGGCGGTCATGTGATTGACCCAGCCAACCAGCGCAACGGGCACTTTGATGTTGCCATCAAACGTGACCGTATTGCGGCCGTAGAACCCCATATCGATCCCTCCTTGGCACGCCATTTAGTTGACGCAACCGGCAAGATTGTCACGCCCGGACTCATCGATTTGCACACCCATGTCTACCACGGCGTCACCTACTGGGGCATCGAGCCAGATGCTCTGGCTGCCCGTAGCGGTGTGACCACCTGGGTTGATGTTGGCTCTGCAGGGGCCTACAACTTCGGCGGTTTGCGCGAATTCATCATGCGCCAGAGTGACGTGCGCATCGTCACGTTTCTCAACATCTCAGGGGTCGGGTTGACTGCCCCTTTCGGTGAACACCTCAATCTTGACAACTGCGATGTTGATCTCTTTTGTCAAATCGTCGATCAACACCGCGATATTATCATCGGTGTCAAAGCGCGCATCGAAGAAAAAACCGTCGGGCCCAACGGCCTCGAACCACTCCGGCGCGCGCGTATCGCTGCTGACCGTTGTGGGCTCCCAATGATGGTACACATTGGCTCAGGGCCCCCCGATCTCGATGCCGTCCTCGAATACCTCAAACCCGGCGATATTTTGACGCACTGCTTTACGGGTGGCACGATGCGCGTCACCGCAGGAAATGGCTTGCCCCACGAGAGCATTCGGAAGGCAATTGCACGTGGTGTCATCCTTGATGTTGGTCATGGTGCCGGTTCGTTTGATTTTGCGGTGGCCGAGGGGATGCTCAAGGCAGGTATCTTGCCCGATGCCATCTCAACCGACATGCACCAAATCAGCGTCCATGGCCCGATGTTCGACTTGCCGACCTGCATGAGCAAATTCTTGGCGATTGGCGTCTCACTTGCGCACGTCGTTGCAGCGACCACGTCACAACCTGCTAAGATTCTCAACCTTCCTGATGTGGGGTCGCTCCATGTCGGCGCCAAAGCGGATGTGGCGATTCTCCACAACTACCAGGGTACTTTTCATTTTTATGATATTGCCATGGCAAGTCGTCAAGGGAGTCAACTCCTTGCCTGTACTACGACCATCCTCAACGGGCGCATCATGCCAGGTGGAACGCTGCCAACACCAGCACCGTGGAGCACGCTGCGTGAGTATCAACAAGCCATCATTGATCGTGGTCATACACCACAACAGATGATTCGTGGATGCTGTGAGTAACTATGCACCCCTGGATTACTACCACGCAATTTGACGGCCACATCGTGTGCCTTGAGGCACTGGACCCACTTCGCCATCGCACCGGGTTAATCGCTGCCGGAGCCGATGCATCAATCTGGACCTATTTGCGCTTTCCGCCGGGCGACACGCCAGCCGGCATGGATGCCCACATTGCTGAGCTCATGCGCCGACGTGATGCCCACGAAGAGGTCCCCTACGTGATGATTCGCCGCGCCACCAACACGATTGTCGGCGTCACACGATTTATTGATATTCGCCCCGCACATCGTGGCGTCGAATTCGGCACGTGGATTACTCCCACCGCCCAAGGTGACGGCACCAATGTTGAGACCAAGTTGTTGATGCTCAGCTACGCCTTCGAACAACTCACCTGCGTACGCGTCCAAATCAAAACGGATGCACTCAACACCGCTGCCCAACGCTCACTTGTGGCACTTGGTGCCACGTTTGAGGGCTGCATGCGCAATCACCTGATCCGCTATGATGGTCGCATCCGCGATTCGTATGTGTATTCGATTGTCGACCGCGAATGGCCAGACATCAAATCACAATTACTCCAGCGACGCAACAAACGATTACCGAATCTCCCTCAAACCGATACCCACACACATACGTAATCTCGGTAGCACCACATTTTGTTTGAAAGGGTTTTGTATGACGTCGTTTCTGTCACGCATCTTATCATCGAGTCGCTACCTCATCATCGTTGCAGTAATTGGCTCATTGATTGGCATGGTCACCCTCCTGGCCTTTGGGATGTGGGAGATCTATGCGGTTGTCGATAAAGTCATCAACACCGAAACGCCCGAAAAAATCGGCAAAACCGTCGCTCTCTATATCATTGAGGCCATTGACATCTTTTTACTTGCCACTGTGTGCTATATTACTGCGCTCGGGCTTTTTGAGTTGTTTATCAGTGATAACGTACAAATCCCCGAATGGTTGGCAATTAACTCACTCGACGACCTCAAAAACAAACTGACAAGCGTCATCATCGTGGTCATGGGAGTCATCTTCTTGGGTCAAGTGGTTGGCTGGGATGGTCAACGCGACCTCATTCCACTCGGTGCGCCAATTGCGCTCGTCATCGCTGCGCTGACGTGGTTTTTGAGCAAAAGCACAAAAAAGTAACCATCGCGTACCCTTTGTGGTCGCCAAAACGGTAGTGAGCTGAGAGAATCGGACTTACTACCGAAAGCGAGCACCACGATGGAGCATCTTCACTGCTGGCGCCTGACCCTTGCGTTCACCAACGATATGCCAACACAACGGATTGACAGCGTCTACATGCGGATGATTCGTGAGTGTTGGCGCCAAATCCCCCAACTCAATCCACCTATCACCTGCTCACCACTCCACATCCACCCAGCGGGCATCCGTGGATGGTTGTATGGACACGACGTGGTCGCCGTCAGTGATGCCGTTGACACCTTCCGCAATCGCAGCACCGATTTAATTCGCCGGTTACGCGGCAAACCGGACGCCGTTATTTGGGAGTACATAAGCCTCAATGATGAATCAACCCGCTATCACATGGATACACACCCTTAGTCCGCATCTTGATGCGATGATCACCATGGTGCATCAGGCTATACAACGACCCGCATTGCGATGCCTTCAAAGCGCATCTGCGCATGACACATTCGAGATTATTCAGGCAACTTGGCAGGCAGAACTCGCCGACGGACACCTCGCCATTGGTACAACCGGCGATGCGATGCTCGCCGCAGAGTTCCATCTCGAACGTGCGTGGTTGCGTGGACCATTCGGGCATCGCGCACATGCCCAACACCTCTGGCGGGCCTTGTTGCACCACCTCCCCGCAGAGGTCACCACCTACGACGCATTTCCAGATCGTGATGCTCACGAATTAATTATTTTTTGGCAATCACAGGGATTTCGCACCATCAAAACCGTACACGTCATGCACCACACAGACCCCATCGTCGATGCACTCATTCACGATGTACATGGTGCGCACTCCACGCATCATGATGCAATTGCCCGTTTACACCATCAACACTTTGCGGGTACCTGGGCGACCATTGATGACCTTTACGCCAGCGATGATTATCATTTGCTGAGCGTTATTCCTGCCGAGAACTCCGACATCAAGGGGTATGCATGGTGGCGTATTGATGAACTCAATCAGAGTGCCACGCTCGAATATATCGCCGTTGCAGATGCCTATCAACGCCACGGCGTAGCAACACAACTCATGTATCACGGATTAGCCTGGGCGTATAGCCATCAACTGAACAGCGTGCAACTCACCGTCGATGACGAGCGCCAAGAAGCACAAGCCCTCTATCAACGCTGTGGATTCCGATACAAATCATCTGGGATTCATTTACGTTGGCAGAAACATGAGGAGATGCCACATGGTTAAGCACGTAGTCCCCGGATTATTCCGCATCGCCATTGGCATGGTCAACGCCTATTTGCTCTATACGCCGCATGGTGCATGGCTGATTGATACGGGTGACACCTCAAGTGGGGCGACCATCATCAGGGCATTGCACCAGCACAACCTCACACCAGCGCAGCTCCGTGGCATCATTGTCACACACCTCCACTATGACCATAGCGGTGGGCTTGCTCATCTTCAACAACATGGCGCACCTGCCGCACTGATGCATCCACATGATGCCGATGAAGTGCGCCAAGGTAACCTGTTACGACGCCCATTCCACCTGACACCCCCACTCCACCACCTCCAAGCGCTCATTGATAAGAATCCCCCCTCACAACCGATGGGACAGCCCGCACATGTCATTGATACAGCAGTACACGGTCATATCATTGATGATGTCATCCACGTAATCGAGACACCGGGTCACACTGCTGGGCACATTTCACTCCTCTGGCAGATGCACGGTGGCGTGCTCATTGGTGGTGACGTCTGTATGCATCTCCTCGGTCTGCGGCGTGCAGTCGGCCACGAAGATGCGGAGCGTGCGGCCGTGAGTCGACAGCGCATTGGCACATACACCTACGAGACATTGGTCGTTGGGCATGGCCCACCGTTGCATGGGCATGCCAGTGCCAAAGTTCGCCAGCATTTTCATGCATAAATCATCGCAATCGGCTATGATAGGTGTGTTCTCGTTGTTCTGAGAGAAAGCATCATGTCATTGTCAAATCTGTTCCATGGCACGTTGGTTCGACTTGCAGCTGCAACACCCGATGATTTGCCCATCGTATCCGGCTGGAGCAACGATGCTGAGTTCCTCCGCCGCCTTCAGTTTACTCCTGCCAAACCACTCAATCAGCATGAAGCCGCTGAATCGTATCTGGGTGGTGGGCACGGTCATACACACACCCACTTCAGACTGCGCACACTCGCCGACGATCGCCTTGTCGGGTATGTCGTGCTCTACGATATTTATTGGAATTTACAGACCGCCAACGTGGGTATTGCCATCGGCGACCCCGCCGATCGCGGCAAGGGCTACGGTCGCGACGGCATGAACCTCATCTTGCGCTATGCATTTAATGAGCTCAACTTGCACCGCGTCGGTTTAACGGTGCTCGAACGCAATCATGCGGCCCGCAAAGTATACGAATCACTAGGGTTTGTTATTGAGGGCGTCCTCCGTGATACCGATTATCGCGACGGAGTCCGTGGCAACGACATCCAGATGAGCATCCTTGCCCACGAGTGGCGCGCACGCAATACAGAGACATCCAGAAAGGTACACTCATGAGTCGTTTACGTGATATCGGAATTGCCATTGGCACCCTGCCCACAGGGACTCACAACGCCATCACTGATGTGCCCGGCGTGCTCGTCGGTTACGACACCGTCATCAGCGATTCTCCGCACGTCGCACGGACCGGCGTCACCATCATCATGCCTCGTGGCCATCAAAGCTGGCACGCACCCGTATTTGCGGGCTCCCATTCATTCAATGGATGTGGTGAAGTGACCGGTCTGGCCTGGCTCAAAGAGTCTGGGCTGTTGTACAACCCGATTGCAATTACAGGAACTCCGTGGGTCGGCGCAGTCTGGGATGCCATGTCATGGTTTGCTGTCTCTCAAGGCTTCAATGATAGCTTCCTTTTACCCGTAGTGGCCGAAACATACGATGGCTGGCTCAGCGATCGCGTCGGCGAACTAGTGGGGCGCCAACAGGTCATCAATGCCCTCAATCATGCCCATAGTGGCCCCATCGCTGAGGGCAACGTCGGTGGCGGGACTGGTATGATTTGCCACGAATTCAAGGGTGGTACTGGCACATCATCGCGCATCGTCACTGCCGCTGGTCAATCGTATACCGTCGGCGTACTCGTCCAAGCAAATTACGGTGCTCGCGCCGATTTACGCATCGATGGCGTGCCGGTTGGTCGTGCTATTCCCACCAGCGAAATACCGAGCGGATGGAACGAACCACATCACGCGCCTGGTGATGGGTCAATTATTGTGATCATCGCAACTGATGCACCACTGACATCTAGTGGATGCGATCGCCTTGCGCAACGAGCAACCGTCGGCCTCGCCCGTACCGGTGGGTATGGGCATAACGGGAGCGGTGATTTGTTTGTGGCCTTCAGTACTGGCAACGAACTCGCTGATAATCGGCATCAGCTTGAGCAGATTCGCGTCCTCCCACCAAGTGCCATGGATCAACTCTTTCATGGTGTCGCAGATGCGGTCGAAGAGGCCATCGCCAATGCCTTGTGCGCAGCGCAAACAACCGTTGGATTCAATGGGCGTACCGCCTTTGCACTCCCCAAAGAGCGCATGCAGGCCATTGTGCGGGCAGCCGGATTTAGTCAGTCACCACAGGCCACGCAACCGCTCCCCGATACACGCCTGCCATAACACGGTATAATGCAGCGCATATCGTGTAACCCAAGGTAAATGCTGTGCCACTATCGGTTGTTGCGTTGATTACGCTTTCGGCGTGTATTCACGTCGGCTGGAATCTCCTGCTCAAACAGTCTCCCCATCGTCAACTCAGTTCGTGGTTGGCAGTCGCCATCTCAGGATTTGCCACATTACCCTGGGCATGGAGTCATGCCACAGAACAATTGTGGCTGGTGGCCGGTATCAGTGCCCTCTTTCAAGCGCTCTACTACCTCTTGCTTGCCTATGGATATGAGCACTATGATTTAGGCGTTTTGTACCCTATTGCGCGAGGTGTGGCACCATTATTGTCAGCTATTTGGTCGTTTTTATTTCTTGGTGATGCCATTCAACTCGGGGGCATCATCGCCATCGTGCTCATCACCGGAGGCACGATGTGGATTGGTATTCGCCAATCTGTGCATGGCACCAAACGACATGTACCGTGGCTTCCCTTGATCGTAGCATTGGTCATTTCGGGATACACCATCGTGGATGCATTTGGTTCACGCCAGAGTGATGCATTCACTTACTATTCACTCTGCATGAGTTGCACGGCACTGGTCATGGCCCCATACGTAATCTGGCAGCATCATTCACGCCGCTTTGACTGGCGGCAGTTGCCCAGCGAACTCCCACGCGCCACCGTCATCGGCACATTATCGTTTATTTCGTATTTCATCGTACTCTACAGTTACACCACAGCGCCGGTCAGTTATGTTGCAGCCGCACGCGAGATGAGCATCATCATCGCCGGGCTCGTAGGATGGCTCTGGCTCAAAGAGTCGTTCGGGTCAAGCCGCATCGTAGGTGCCGCGTGTGTCAGTGTAGGGGTAGGAGTACTCGTCATCTTTGGCTAGCCTAGTGCCGAGCCGGTATATAATAGTGGGTGTTGAGCGGTGATTAGTGTGTGGGGGAGAATCATGACAATTCGTGACAGCATCATTCGCGTCGTAGGGCGCCACAATCTCACCGAAGACGAGGCTGCCGAGGCCATGCACGAGATTATGAGTGGTGTCGCAACTCCTGCACAAATTGCAGCGTTTTTGACTGCGCTACATCTCAAAGGAGAAACCGCTGCAGAAATTGCCGGCATGGCACGTATCATGCGCGAACACGCGCTCTACGTAGAGATACACCCCGGTGCGGTTGATACGTGTGGCACTGGTGGTGATGGGGCAGGGACGTTTAACATCTCAACCATTGCCGCATTTGTGGCTGCCGGTGCCGGAGTAACCATTGCCAAACACGGGAACCGCGCCATGTCGAGTCGCTGTGGTTCTGCGGACGTACTTGAGGGTCTCGGCGTTTCGATTGAACTCGATCCTGACGCCGTTGCACATCATATCACCACCAACAACTTTGGCTTCATGTTTGCACCGCGCTTTCACCCCGCCATGCGCTTTGCCGGTCCTGTGCGTCGTGAAATCGGTATTCGCACCGCATTCAATTTGCTCGGCCCACTCACGAATCCAGCGCGAGTCACCCGCCAAGTCATCGGCACTGCCAATGAACACCTTGCTGAGAAGCTCGCAAACGCTCTTGCATTGCTGAACATGGAACATGTGATTGTGTACTGCGGATACGGCAATATTGATGAACTCTCATTAGCAGGAACAAATGTGTACTTCGTGGTGCGTGGCAACCTGCCACCGCGTCGCTTCGAACTCGATGCTGTCACTGTCGGCCTAACTAGAGCCGAAAACAGCGCATTGGCCGGTGGTGACTTGCACGAAAATGTCCAGATTGCCCGCACTATTTTAGCTGGGCAAGGCTCGCCCGCCCAGCAAGATGTCGTATTACTGAATGCAGCGGCGGCCATTATCGTCTCAGGTCGCGCTGATGACTGGCAAAGTGCCATTGCCATGGCTCGACACTCGATTACCAGCGGAGCTGCACGCACGCGCCTCGCACAGGCAACAATGACGTGACCAGACGCACCAACCGTCACAATAATACGCGTCATTATGCGTAGCTGTACTTACGCCAGACGTCATGCCGTTCGAGTTCGATGAGCAATGCAAATGCGACATAGTGTGGCTGTCGTGGAATAGAAAGAAGCGGCATGTTCGCCTCATCAGGGGTACGGCCGCCTTTACGGTGATTACATTCACGACACGCTGCCACCACATTGTCCCAATCGGTGGTTCCCCCGTAGGTGCGTGGCACTACATGGTCAATGGTCAAATAATTCCGACCAGGTTGTGCACCACAGTACTGACACGTCTCGCGGTCACGAATAATAACGCCCCGCCGTGAGCAGGGCAGTCGCAAATTGCGTGGAATGCGAATATATCGTGTCAGGCGAATGACGAGTGGGAGCTGAAAGTGTCTCGATATGCCACTAATGAAGCGTTGTGCGGCTTCGACGACTTCGGCTTTTTCTTGGAGGAGCAAAACAAGGGCCCGCCGAACCGGCACAAGCTGGAGCGGTTCATAACTCGCATTCAGCACCAACACCCGTTGCATATGTACGCCTCCTTGCAATATCGTCTACCAAACGATTCCGCAGCGCCGCCAACGACTGGGTTCCCACGCTCATGTACGCATGTATATTGTATGGATGTTGTGTGAATGATAAGTACAACAACCATAGTATTTACTACATATAGTATAGCACACACCTCAAGCATCACTACCACTAGCAAACTGTTCCCCAATACATCTTTGACACGGTCAAAGAGAGAGTGCTATACTCCTACCTAGGGGAGCATATTGCCCCATCATGACGCATTACACCTTTTCAAGGAGGATTTCATGCCATTGACACTTCCGGCACTTGCATATGATGTGGCAGCACTTGAGCCACACATTGATGCAACGACCATGACGATTCACCATGGCAAGCACCATGCGGCATATGTAAACAATGCCAACAATGCCATGACTGACCACAGTGCATTACAGGCGTTATCAGCGATTGAAATTCTCAAAAAAATCAACGAGACGCCCGATAGCATTCGTCAGGCGTTGATTAACAACGTCGGTGGGCATGCCAATCACACGTTGTTTTGGGAGATCATGGCACCCGGCGGTGCCAATGCCCCAACGGGCGCCTTGGCCGCAGCCATCACCAGCACCTTCGGTGGGGTTGATCAGCTCAAGGCCCAGGTAAATGACGCTGCCATGAAGCGCTTCGGCAGTGGCTGGGGATGGTTGGTTGCCGATGCGAGCGGTGCGCTCAAGGTCATCAGCACGGCCAACCAAGACAGCCCAATCATGCAAGGTTTGACGCCGTTGTTGGGCGTTGACGTGTGGGAACATGCCTACTATCTCAACTACCAGAACCGTCGTGCCGATTATTTGGCCGCATGGTGGAACGTCGTCAATTGGAGCGTTGTCGCTGCCAACTACGGTCGCTAACGTCGCCCACAGCGCACAAACAGCAGGGCGGCTAAGCCGCCCTGCTGTTGCATCTCAAACCGAATTCTCATAATCGTTTGTGGTACAATATTGCAAATTGGAGTGCGGGCTTCGCACAGACTAAAGGAGTCATCTTCATGGCCATGGAAAAGTCCACTTGGACGACCAAAGCGGGTTTAGCCCAAATGCTCAAGGGTGGCGTCATCATGGACGTCATCGATGAAGAGCAAGCCAAAATCGCTGAAGAAGCTGGCGCCGTTGCTGTCATGGCACTTGAGCGCGTCCCCGCAGATATACGCAAGCAGGGCGGTGTGGCCCGCATGAGCGATCCTGAGCTCATCATCCGCATCAAAGAGTCCGTCACGATTCCTGTGATGGCCAAGGCCCGTATTGGACATTTCGTCGAAGCACAAGTACTTGAGGCCCTCGGCATCGACTATATCGACGAGAGCGAAGTATTGACCCCTGCCGATGAGGAGTTCCACATCGACAAGCACCGCTTCAAAATCCCCTTCGTCAACGGGTGTAAGAATATCGGTGAGGCACTGCGCCGCGTCGCTGAAGGTGCCGCCATGTTGCGCACCAAAGGTGAGGCTGGGACCGGCAACGTCGTTGAAGCTGTTCGCCACGCACGTACCGTCTTCGGTGAGGTTCGTCGCCTGCAGTCAATGAGCGAAGACGAGCTCTACAGCGCCGCCAAGAACTTACAGGCCCCCTACGACTTGGTCAAGTACGTCGCCCAAAACGGCCGCTTGCCCGTCGTCAACTTCGCAGCCGGTGGCATCGCCACCCCAGCCGATGCAGCATTGATGATGCAACTCGGTGTCGATGGTGTCTTCGTGGGATCGGGTATCTTCAAGTCAGGTGACCCAATGCGTCGCGCGAAGGCGATTGTACAGGCGACCACCCACTACCAAGACCCAGTCATCATCGCCGAAGTCAGCAAAAACCTCGGTGAGGCCATGGTCGGCATCGAAATTAGCAAGCTCCCTCAAGATCAACTCTTGGCCAATCGCGGTTGGTAATTGACTCGACACGCCTAGTCACACTGCCCAGAACGAGCGGTGTGACTAGGCATTCTCCATAGTAACGGGAGTGATAGCTATGACTGTCGGTGTGCTTGCACTCCAAGGTGCCTTTCGTGAACACGAAGAGATGCTCCATCGCATGGGAGTAGCGACGCGGCAAGTACGCCTCCCACGCGACCTAGCCGGAATAGATCGCCTCATCATCCCAGGTGGTGAAAGTACGACCATCGGCAAATTATTAGTCATGTATGAGTTACTCACACCGCTCCGTGAGCGTATTCTAGCAGGAATGCCGGTGTGGGGAACATGCGCAGGGGCAATTTTGATGGCGCGCCGCATTGTTGATGGTCGCCCTGATCAACCTGCACTCCATGTCATGGACATTGAAGCACGGCGCAATGCCTTCGGCAGTCAACTCGATAGCTTTGAGGCCGAAGTCAACGTTACAGGCATTGATCATCCATTTCACACCATCTTTATTCGTGCTCCTATCCTCGAAAAACCCGGTGAGCAGTGTCACGTCCTCGCAACACTTCCTGATGGTCGTATTGTGGCCGCACGTCAAGCACATATGCTCGCTACGTCGTTTCACCCGGAGTTAACGAATGACAGCAGCATTCATGAGCTTTTCTTGACGTTCTAAGTGAGGGCGCATGAGCCGATTGCTCACCCCAATTGATTTATTTCGCCTGCGTCGCAAGGCGCGTTCATTGGTGGTGCTTGATGGTGATGTGGCGCTCCTTCGCCGTCATCGCGTCTTGCTCGTGGCCATGCGCACAATTCTCGAAAATCACACTCGGTACTCAACGACTATCGTCCGTGATGGTGCAACAAGCGCAATCCTCCAGGCACGTCGTCGCCATTCGCGACCCGAACGCGAATTGCTTGCGCTCGCGTCATATGGACCCGAACAACGCTATCCGAGCGATCACGATATGTGGTTCAATCTCCTTGAAGCCCATGTGGTAGAAAGTGCGCGTAGTCGCATTCAACGCCTCTATGCTACACTTGATGGTAACCATACTGACTTGGTTGAAATATTCCGCCAAAGTGGCTATGCACCATTTAGCCGAGAAGTGCTCTTGCGGCTCGATGGCCCCGACTGGGATCAAGGAATTCGTCTTGCTGCTATGGCCCCCCAAACGCGCCATGACGTGTGGGGCGTGCACCAACTCTATGGTCAAACCACCCCTCGCCCCGTCCAACTCGCTGAAGCCAAAGCGGCGCGCGATTGGATGCTCCCACTTGCCACCCCGTGGGAACGAGTGAAACAACGGGCATGGGTGCAACGTCACTCCGATCAAGTTGTGGCCTCACTCCACATTCACAGCGGCCATGAAGCCCATGTCATGCGCCTGCTCGTACAACCCAGTGCCCGCGATGAAGTACCTGATATGCTACGATTTGGCATTAGTCAAATTGCTGACACATTGCCCATTTGGCTCGTCCTCCGCGACTACCAGGAGGATTTGCTCTGGTCAGCCCAAGACTTAGGGTTCCAACCGTTCAGCGAACAAAGCCTCCTTGTGCGCCATAATGTGGCGTTTGTTCGCCGACCTGCATTTGCTCGTGTGCTCGAACCAAATCAAGATCCAGGGTCGCCGATTCCTACCATCGTTCCAGCTGCTCACAAACAAGCGAGGTTCTATGCACCCCCAGAACGACATTACCAGTAACATTGACCTGCTCTTGGCAGCTATTCCTCGCCATATCCGCGACCTCCTCGATTCTTCCGGTCACTCACAAGATGACTTACTCGAAATTGTCATGGATCTCGGTCGGCTCCCTGAAGCACGCTATCGCACAACCTCCATCCTGCTCGGCGACCGTGAAGTCAGTGCTGACGATATCAGCGCTGTCACCCACGCCATTAGCAACTTCGGCGAAGATAATCGTGCCGGCATTCCACGCACGTTACACCGCATCTCCGCCATGCGCAACCGGGCGGGCACCGTCATCGGGCTCACCTGTCGCGTAGGACGCGCCGTACACGGCACCATCAGCATCATCCGTGACTTAATTGAGTCTGGACGAAGTGTACTCCTCTTGGGGCGACCCGGCGTCGGCAAAACGACCATGCTCCGTGAAACAGCCCGCGTACTCGCCGATGACGTGCGCAAACGCGTTATCATTGTCGATACATCCAATGAAATCGCCGGCGACGGCGACATCCCCCATGCCGGTATTGGACGCGCGCGTCGCATGCAAGTGCAACGCCCGAGCGAACAACATGCTGTCATGATTGAGGCCGTCGAAAACCATATGCCCGAAGTCATCGTCATCGACGAAATCGGCACCGAACTCGAGGCCCAAGCATCGCGCACCATCGCCGAACGTGGAGTCCAACTCATCGGCACCGCTCATGGCCAACTCCTCGAAAATCTGATGGTCAATCCGACCCTCTCCGACCTGATTGGTGGCATCCAAGCGGTCACCCTCGGTGATGACGAAGCACGTCGCCGTGGCACCCAAAAGACCGTCCTCGAACGCAAACAACCCCCGACGTTTGATATCCTCGTTGAGATTCGGAGCTGGGAGAATGTCCTCGTCTACAGCAACGTCGGTGAATCCGTTGATGCCATCTTGCGCGGTGAATCCCCGCTCGCCGAACAACGTACTCGCAACGAACAAGGCGAAATTACGATCGAAATGGTCTCCCCCGAACCACCCGATGGTCTGGCTGGTCAACAAGCGTGGGGCATCCGCAAAAGTCACTCGCCGGGCCTCGAACGAGAACCATATGGCGCACGTGGCAATCGAACTCGTCATGACCGTCATGACCGCACCGAACGCATGCCGTCATCTCCGCGCCCCGTGAATCTCGCCGCGCTCCCGCATACCCCGCCACTACCCACGGTCACTGCCACTCCTGCTGCGGTCCAGACCACAACGCCTGCGCAACGTATCTATCCGTTTGGATTGAGTCGCGATAAGGTCGAAAAGGCCATCACCCATCTGCGTGTACCTGCAACAGTGGTCCGCGACCTCGATGACGCCACCATGATTATGACCATCAAAAACTACTATCGCCAGGGTTCGACACGCCTGCGTAACGCCGAAGAGCGCAATTTGCCCATCTACGTGCTGCGTTCATCAACAGCCATCCAAATCGAACGCCAGCTCCTCGATATCTTTGGCATCGAACAACCATCACAGAGTGATACACGCCCAGGCAAAAGCGACCCCGAAATCCACGACGCCATCCTTGAAGCAGAGACAGCCATTCATCAGTTGCTGACCGGTGAACGCAACACGGTAGAGCTGACCCCACAAGGCAGTATCATCCGCCGTTTGCAACATCAGATGGCCGAGCGGTATAATGTGCAATCTGAGAGTCGCGGACGCGAACCATTTCGTCGTGTGAAGATCTCTCGCTAGCAGAAAGACCAAAAAAAGGGTATTATGGGATTGTTCATCACATTCGAAGGGAGCGAGGGGAGCGGCAAAAGCACCCAGACTCGTGCACTATATGAACGGCTCCACGCCGAGAACTACCCGGTTATCCTCGTACGAGAACCCGGTGGGACACGTATCGGCGATATGATTCGTCGCATTGTGTTGGACTTGCAGCACACGGAGATGGATGCCACAACAGAGACATTTCTCTTCTCAGCAGCACGTGCCCAACTCGTAAACGAAGTCATCCGTCCCTATCTGGCGCAAGGTGGGATTGTGATTTGTGATCGCTACGCCGATTCAACCTACGCCTATCAAGGATACGGTCTTGGTCGCGACCTCAATGAACTCAAAACACTCACCGCAATTGCCACCGGAGGTCTACGCCCCGATGTCAGCATCTACCTCGACATCAGTGCTGATGCCGGCCTTGAACGCAAACAGCGACGCAAAAACGGCGCACTGCCACAGGGTGTAGAATGGAACAGACTCGATGCACGTGAAGTGGCCTACCACCGCCGTGTTGCCGATGGGTATCGTACCCTCATCAACGAAGACCGCGAACGGTGGTTTGTCTGCGATGCCGCACAAAGCATTGACACAATTGCCACAGCGATTTATCAACACATGAGTCCATTTGTGGCCCACATCCAAAAACTTGACGCCTCTGGCAGATGAAAGGATATTCCTATGAAGCTCATGATCGCCGTCGTGCAACGCCAAGATGCTGGTGATTTGGTTGACGCCCTGACCGCTCGTAGTCATCGTGTCACTCGGATTAGCAGCGAAGGTGGATTCCTGCGTGAGGGGAACGTCACCCTCTTAATCGCTGTTGAAGATGAGCACATCGAATCAGTCATGAACCTGATTCACACCCACTGCCATATGCGCATCCGCTATATTTCACCGCTACCTCCCGTCGCAGAGTCGGGTGAGTTCTATCCACCAACACCCGTTGAAGTACAGGTCGGTGGCGCAACCGTGTTCGTTCTTGACGCCGAGTCTGTGACTCGCGTCATGTCATAGTATGCACCTCGCTCAGTTCGGCGTAGAGGAGATTGTATTGTGGATATAGGTAGCGCGATTAGCTTTCTGACTTCGCTCTTTGACATCCTTAAATGGGTTCTCGGTGGGTATTTTGTATTGCTCTGGATGGCAAGCGTCATCTGGACGTATCGCGATATTCATGCGCGCACCGAAGAAACGTTGCTCCAAGCCCTTGCGGTCTCGCTCTCACTCCTGATACCGTTTGCTGGGCTTGGTATCTATACTCTCCTGCGCCCCCGTCAAACCATCGCAGAACGCTATGAACGCTCACTCGAAGAAGAATACCTACGCCATGACATTGAAGAACAGTTTGTCTGTCCACAATGCCAACGCGGCATAGACCATGAGTTCATCCTCTGTCCACACTGTCACACCGCTCTGCGTCGGCGCTGTATCAGCTGCGACCGCGTCATTGACCTGACATGGGCAATTTGCCCCTATTGTGGCGATGATGGGAGTGGTCTCGTTGGCCGTACCACAACCAACGTCCGCCGTGACACGCCAGGCAGGATCGAACGATGATCTGGCAAACGGCACTCATTACTACTACACTGCTTGTGAGCCTAACTGCATGCACGCTCGTCCCATCCACAAACAGCGTACCTGCAGATACCACTCTGCTAACAAACCAAACACCGAACCCGCGTGGTCTTGGTGACCCGAATGCACCCGTCAAAATACAAGAATACACCGATTATCAATGACCGTACTGTGATCGATTCGTCCGTGAGACGTTACCCCAACTCATCAGCGAGTACGTAGATACCGGCAAAGTCTACCTTGAGGTCTATGACTATCCACTCATGAGCATTCATTCGGGCGCACTCATGGCTGCACAGGCGGCTAACTGTGCCGCTGAACGTGGTCAGTACCACGAAATGCGCCTGCGCCTATTTGAAGGCGTGCGCAATAATGAATGGCGCGACGGCTCAATCCAAGCACTCGATTTGTTCACGCAATATGGCACCGACATGGGGTTCAATGAGACCGAGTATGCCCAATGTATCGCAAGTAATCGTTACCTTGACCAGGTACGCCTTGATATGCAACAAGCCGAGCAACTCGGCATTCGGAGCACACCGTCGTTTGTTATTAATGGACGACTCCTGCTCGGTGCACAACCATTTAGCGAATTCAAACGCATCATCGATTACAATATAAGCCCACCCTGACATCGGTGAATGCGTGAGTGCTGCATTACTCAGCGTTACGCTGTTGGTTCAAAAAATCCTGCAAAATAATCGATGCTGCGACTTCGTCGATTTTGGCTTTGCGTTGTTCAGGACGCAATCCTGCTTCGATCATCATCCGCTGCGCTTCGGCAGTGGTGTACCGTTCATCACATGTACTCATGGGGATTGTAATATGGGCCGCTAACGCAGCAATAAACGCTCGAATGCGCTGCGCTTGGGGTCCCTCTTGGCCGTTTAATGATATCGGTAATCCAATCACCACCGCAACGACCTCTTCTTTGATTACCAGTTGCTGTAATTTCTGAAAGAGTATCGCTTGCGGATGTGCCTGCATTGTTGTGTACGGCGTAGCAAGCGTTTGCGACAAATCACTCATCGCAACCCCTACCCGTCGCTCACCGACATCAAGTGCCATGACACGCCCTCGTAGGTGCGTCACGGAGTACCCCCACCGACACGTATGGTAATTAATTGAGCGATCGGTGGCATCTGCGCCCGTGCTGGCAACTGATAATCACTAATCACGCCTTGTGCCTTGAGCGCATCAAGCACCTGTGTTGCTTGTGCTACCGTCATCCCTTGTAGTTGCCGTGGCAACGCCATGACAACGGCGTCGTCAACTGGCATTTGCGGGGCACAACGAACCTCTCCGTTAATCACCACACCCGACGAAGCAGCCGTCCATGAGGCAATGCGGAATTTGGGCAACTCACCCACTTTGCACACCGGTGCATTCCCCGTCTGAAAGCGCTGTGGAACTACGCGTTGCAACTGTTCCTGCACCATGTTTTCAGACTTCACTGCCAGCGCACGAAATGTCATTTGTACGGTCAAGCGTACCTCTGCACTGCGTGGATCAAGTACGGTCCCAACCGATGGCTCCAACTGTGGCTCACCATAAACAGCAGGACTACCCAATGTGGTCATCGCCGGAGAGATAGTAGCATTATCAATCATCAACATACGCTGTTGTGCTTGCGCTTGCAGATCTTTGAGACCCTGTACATAACTTTTTGCTAACGCAGCACCAAGCAGACGCGCCATGTCACTCTCGGAGACAATTCGCCGCATTGTCTCACTCCCGCCGCTAATTAATCCGTTGCGTAACATGATCTGCCCTTGATCGTTCACCAGTGCACCTTGACCCGGCAAAAGCAACGTCAATACTCGGTTTTCACCGACATTTGAGGCACTACCAGCCGAACGCGCCGTAACAGTGACTTCGACTTGACCATAGCGCGTCGTACTCCCTGTCAACGAGGTCTCGGTAACCGCAGCTGGTACCGTGGTCGGCGCATCAAGCATGAGACGCACTTCGTTGCTCGCGCCACGCGCCACAAACTCGGTACCCACCGGTAGATTAATTGGCTGATCGAGCATATTAATGACCTGAACCGTACCACGGGCACGCCCCTCAGGCATAGGGACTTCGGTGAGCGCCTCACTGACTTCACTCACGGTAATTGTTGTCTCAAGCCACGCCGCCTCGATCTGCACATTTGACGCCTCACCTACCGGCATGACCTCAAACTCCACATCACTCAGTGGCACAACGCGCATCTCGCCGAGTGGCGGAACAAGCGTCACCGTCGTGTGCACCGTAAATGCCCACAACCCTACCCCCAAGAGACTACCAACCAACGCCATGACAATCCACTGCCACACCGCACTGCGACGCGGGCGTTTACGTGGTTTGGTCGGACGATCGTCGAAATCATCGTAATCGCGCGGGGTAATAACCCGCGTCGTCCGACGACGCGGGGGCGTACTCATTGACATGTTCCGTGAATCTGGTGCAGTCACAATCAACACCGTTTTCTATATGTGCAACAACGCACGCGCTTCATTCAGCGCTACATCAATTTTCGTGATATCGCGGCCACCGGCTTGCGCCATGTCGGGACGACCACCACCACTCCCGCCAACAATCGGTGCCAGCGCCTTGACTAGATTGCCAGCATGGTGTTGCGTCACCTGCTTACTCACCATCACGAGCAATTGCGCACGTTCATCTGTGGCACTGGCCAATACAACGACCGCACTCGTCAGGTGATCGCGAATCTTGTCGCCGAGCTCGCGCATCTGTGGCACTTCAAGATTATCGACGCGCGCAATGACGTATGTTACGCCATCACGCACCGTGGCCGCTCGAATCAAATCATCGACCTGTGATCCCGTGGCTTGCGACTTGAGTGCCTCAAGTTCACGCTGACGCTGCTTGTAGTCGGTCAACAACGTATCAACGCGCTCAACCAACTGTGGTGCCGGCACGCTCAAGCGACCAGCTGCCTCGCGCAAGAGGTGCAGTTGACCCTCAACCCACTGCTCTGCGCCTAACCCGGTGACTGCCTCAATACGCCGGACACCACCAGCCACACTGCTCTCGGCAATGATGCGGAATTGGCCAATTTCGCCGGTCATTGCCACGTGCGTACCGCCACACAACTCGCGTGAATCGCGACTCGTGTAGGGCTGGTCACCGGCCACCGTTGCTGCTGCAGCATGCACCAAGCGCACCCGATCGCCGTACTTTTCGCCGAACAAGGCAATCGCCCCGTTATCCAGCGCCTCTTGGTAGGCCATCTCACGCCACACTACCGGCTGATTCGCCCGGACCCAGGCATTCACGCGTTGCTCAATCTCACGCTGCTGCTCAAGCGTTACCGCCCGATGATGCGTAAAGTCAAAGCGCAATCGCTCAGGTGCCACCAACGAACCCGCCTGTGCCGCATGCTCACCGACCACATCACGCAACGCCCGCTGCAACAAGTGGGTGGCCGTGTGGTTGCGCATCACGTGGTTGCGTCGTACTTGATCAATCTCGGCACGCACCGTCTCGCCACGCCCTATCATGCCACTCTCGACCACGCCAAAGTGCACCGTCACACCGGGGATAGGACGCTGCGTGTCACTAATCTGCACCCGACCGCGTGGCCCAATCAACCAGCCGGCATCGCCGACTTGACCACCACTCTCCGCATAAAACGGCGTTTTGTTGAGGACAATCTGCACCTCGGTACCTGCTGAGGCCTCGTGTTTCACATCATCGGCACTAACAATCGCCACAATCTGGCCGTCGGCCACCACATCGGTATACCCGACAAAACTGGTCGGCGCCAAGTTCAATTCGGCCCAGACCTCGGTATCAGCACCCTTTTTGAATTGGGCCACCGCACGTGACCGCGAACGTTGCTCGTTCATGGCCACATCGTACCCCGCCGTGTCAACCGTCATCCCCTGCTCGGCGGCTATCTTCTCGGTCAAGTCAAGTGGGAAGCCGTCGGTGTCCTTCAGCTTAAATGCCTCAACACCAGGAATCACCGCTCCACCGCTCTGCTTGACCTGCTCAATCACCACACCCAACTTACTCAAGCCACCCGAGAGCGTGCGCAAAAACTGCTGCTCTTCGGTGTCAACCGTCTCCAAAATAAAATCGCGCCGCGCCTTGAGCTCCGGATAGGCATCACCCATCAAGTCAACCACACGATCAACTACACCAGTGAAAAATGGCTTGTCAAAGCCAACGGTACGACCTTGGTAGACGGCGCGGCGCAAAATGCGACGCAGCACATACGAACGCCCCGTGTTGCCCGGCAGCACACCGTCTGCAATCAAAAAGGCCACCGAACGGCTGTGGTCAGCTACCGCACGATATGGCGCATACCGTGCACGATACTCTTTTTCGTCACTGCCACGCAACTCTTTGATGCGATTGATCAAATCAACAAACAAATCAGTGTCGTAGTTGTTTTTGACACCCTGCAAGACCAT
>CAYZZI010000050.1:1443-23254 GCA_964482795.1 uncultured Klebsiella sp. | reverse complement strand
AAGCAATGCATCAGCTGTCACGTGGTCGATGGTGTTGATAAAGCGGTCGGCAAACTTGGCCCAAATCTGAACCACTACGGCAATCGTCTGACGATTGCAGCTGGCGTGTTGCCATACAGCACCGAGAACTTGGCAAAGTGGTTGAAGAACCCCCAAGCGGTCAAACAAGGAAACTTGATGGGCAAAGTCGTTGGTGAAGGGAAAGCAGTTGCATTGACTGACCAAGAAACGGCCGACCTTGTTGCCTACCTTGATAGTATGAAGTTGACAATCACTCTTCCGGAAGAGAAGTAAGGAGTTCGATAATGGCGATTGCTGAGCAACACGTCACATCAACACACAGCGACAGTGCCGCCAGTGAAGGCTTCTCATGGCGCTCTTGGCTGGCGACCGTTGATCATAAGAAGATCGGTATCATCTACATCATCAGTGCGTTTGCCTTCTTCATTATCGGAGGCATTGAGGCAATGCTGATTCGTGTGCAGTTGGGCATGCCCAACAACACGTTCCTGAGCGCAGACGTCTACAATCAGCTCTTTACCATGCACGCTACCACCATGGTGTTCTTAGTCATCATGCCAATGAACGTTGGCATTGGTAATTATGTGGTGCCATTGATGGTCGGAGCGCGTGACATGGCGTTCCCTCGTTTGAATGCCTTGTCGATTTGGCTCTTCTTGGGTGGTGGTTTGTTGTTGTACTTCAGCTTCATTGCAGGTGGTGCACCAAACGGCGGATGGTTCTCATACGCGCCACTCACGCAGACCCGATATTCGCCGACGGCTGGTATGGATTACTGGATTCTCGGCCTCGGATTGACCGGAGTTGCCTCGATTGCCGGTGCACTGAACTTCATCGTTACGGTACTGAACATGCGTGCTCCGGGCATGACGCTCAATCGTATGCCGTTGTTCGTGTGGATGAATTTGGTGGTCAGTTTCATCATCATTTTTGCCTTCCCCACGTTCACCGTCGCATCAATTCAGCTCTTGTTTGACCGTCAGTTTGGTGCTGCGTTCTTTAATCCTGCTTTGGGCGGTGATGCCGTCCTGTGGCAGCACCTTTTCTGGTTCTTCGGTCACCCAGAGGTCTACATCTTGATCTTGCCGGTCATGGGTATGATTTCTGAGGTGTTACCAACATTCTCACGCAAACCCATCTTCGGGTATGCCTTTGTTGCGTACTCTGGTGTGGCCATCGGTTTCTTGGGCTTCATCGTGTGGGCGCACCACATGTTCGGTGTTGGTCTTGGTCCAGTGGCAAATGCCTTCTTTGCAGGTGCCAGCATGGTGATCGCCATTCCTACCGGCGTCAAAATCTTTAACTGGATTGCGACAATGTGGGGTGGTGATGTGCGTTTGACAACCGCCATGTTGTACGCCATTGGATTTATCTCAATGTTCATCATCGGTGGTATCAGTGGTATTACACTGGCCTCACCACCAATTGACCTGCAGCAGACCGACTCATACTACGTCGTCGCCCACTTGCACTATGTGCTCTTCGGTGGCTCGATTTTGGGTCTCTTCTCGGGTGCCTTCTACTGGTTCCCCAAGATGACTGGGCGCATGCTTGACGAGAAGTTAGGCAAGTTGCAGTTCTGGTTGATGCTTGTATCGTTCAATTTGACCTTCTTCCCCATGCACATTGTAGGGACCGAGGGCATGCCTCGTCGTATCTACACCTACGAAGCCGGCATGGGCTGGGAGATTTGGAATTTAATTGAGACCGTCGGCACCTTCTTGTTGGCCTTCTCCGTGTTGATGTTCATCTACAACGTCTTCAAAACTTTACGGAGTGGTGCGTTGGCAAGCAACGACCCATGGGATGCCTCCACGTTGGAGTGGGCAATTCCTTCACCACCACCATCCTACAACTTCCTCCATACTCCAGTGGTGACCAGTCGCCGTCCATTGTGGGATGCAAAGTACCCACATGCGGCCGGTGATGATCATGGTCCTGCCAGCAAGCCATCACCGGTGCGCTATGAGTACACCGATGAAAACACCCCTGGCGCCAAGGATATCCACATGCCCAGCTTGACCTTCAATCCGATGATTCTGGCCGGTGGATTGACGATTGCATCACTTGGTTTCATCTACATCAACCAAGCCATCTTGGGTCTGCCCACACGTGTGGCCGCCCTCGTGTTTATCGCTATCGGCGCAGTCATGGTGTTCTATGCAATTCGCGGTTGGGTCGTTGATTCACGCAAGGACTCACCCTACTTAGGGCATCACCACTAGAAAGCATTGACCGCGCGGCAACTCCGGGTTGCCGCGCGTGATGAGGAGGATTCATGAGCAGTTCTGCAAGTCATGCACACCACGGCGAAGCCGGCCAAAAGCCGCTTGTCGGTTCGATGGGTGTGGATAGCCGTAAGTTGGGGTTGTGGGCCTTCATCGGTTCCGAAACGTTGTTTTTCGCAACCTTGATTGTCACACACTTGATTTTCTATGCACGCACCAAAGAAATGTTAAACGGTGCGGGTATTTTGAAAGAGCTTGACCCACGTCTCAACTATCTTGGTATTGAGTTGACCACGATTTTGGCATCGTTGTTGCTCGCCAGTTCGTTGACCATGGTGTTAGCCCTCGCTGCCTCGAAAGCGCGAGACTGGAAGAAGTTCCGCTTCTGGCAGTTGGCCACCATCTTGCTCGGTGCATCGTTCGTTGGTGGTCAGGTGTATGAGTTCATGCACTTGTATCACGTCGGTCTCAAGTTGGCTCCGTCGTACGCATTGCATATCAGTGATGAGGTGTATAACACCATCGCCTCGCTTAACCTTGATCCATCAATCGTCAAACTTGGTGAGGATCATGGGCACAAAGCGGCTATCGTGCCAAGTCTGTTCGGTGTCACATTTTTCGTCATGACCGGTTTCCACGGGTTGCACGTGACCATTGGTATCATCTGGTTGATTGCCGTGTACGTCAAAGTCAATAAGTACCCTGATTCACCAGAGAATCCGATGGATATTGAGTTGGGCGGTCTCTATTGGCACTTCGTTGACTTGGTGTGGGTAGCAATCTTCACCATCGTCTATTTGATGTAGGAGGGGTGCATGGCAAACCATGACACGCATGTGGAGCATCACGAGGCTCACACCGAGCACAGTACGCGCTTTTATTGGATAGTTGGCCTAGTACTTGCGATCGTCACCGCCATCGAAGTGGCAATCTTCTTGGTGCAGGATCTCTTCTTGCATGAGGTCTTCTTGGCCATCTTGATTGTCTTGATGCTTGCCAAAGGTGTGGGGGTCGTATTGTACTTCATGCACCTTAAGGGTGACTTCAAGATCTTTCAGTTCTTGTTCATTGTGCCGTTCTTGTTGGCCGTTTCACTCGTATTGCTTATGCTGACACTCTTTTCATACCATGTCGGTATCGCTGGTTAACCTCAGATAAGAAGCCGCCACAGGCAGTGTCCTGTGGCGGTTTCTTGTTTTGGAACGTGCTGAATGATGTAAGATAAAAGCGGTACATCTTTTGAGGACGTTTTCATGAATGTATATGCGTGGAATTTTGATCCCGGTCTGATTACCGGGTTGACATTGTTGACAGTTCTCTATTTGCTCCTTACTGGGCCACTCGCAGTACGTTGGGGCTTGACGCCTGCGACGGCGGTTGAGCGGAATCGGTTTTTGTTGGCCCTTGTGTTGATGATTGTCGCTCTTGTGTCACCAATTGACACGCTCTCGCTGGTCTCGTTGTCAATGCATATGGTGCAACACTTGATACTGATGATTCCAGTGGCGATTCTCTTGATTGGCAGTATCCCTGCCTCGTTCGGCAGTGTGTTATTGCGTAACAACAGCGTGTTAGCATTAGCCCAAACCATCTTTAGCCCGGTTGCAGTCTTCCTGATTTCGAATGCGATTTTGATTGGCTGGCATGTTCCTGCCAATTATGATTTGGCTGTGCGCGATCAAAACGTCCATGTGCTTGAGCATGTGATGTTTACGGTCGGGGCGTTTTTGTCGTGGTGGCCGGTGTACAGTCAATTGCCACAGTTACCACGGTCAACACCTGGGGCACTCATGATTTATCTCTTCTTCATGTCCATTCCACCGACGATTATCGGTGCGCTTTTGACCTTTGCAGGCTTTGTGGTGTACCCAGCGTATGAAGGTGTGTCGCGGCCGTGGGGCATGTCCGCACAGGCCGATCAAGAGCTGGCTGGTCTGATTATGTGGTTGTTTGGCGGGTTGATTTACTTTGCCATTCTCACGGTCATTTTCTTTCGTTGGTTCAATCGTCCCGGTGACGATAGTAGCGTATAACAGACAAAGAGGTCATCATGGAGCCATTTATTCGCGTGTACCCGCCCAAACGGCCACAAGGCAAACGCCATGTCTGGTATGTCATGCGGGGTGAGGAGCTGGTGGTCGATGTGAATGCACCTGCCGAACCATTGGTTGGTGACCCACATGGGCCACAGAGCATCACGATTGCGCAACACTTTCCGCTGGGTGTGCAAGGCGATGTGGCAGTGCATGCGGCGGCAGTGGCTGCTGATTGTGAACTCTCTGAAGGGCTACAAGCGGTTAATTTGCGCACACTGATGAATCATCCCGGTGTTGCTCCTGAAGTGGTGGCAGCGGCAAGCTATGCCAAACAACTCGTCGAGTTCCGTACGCTCCATCGGTTTTGTACGCGCTGTGGTAAGCCGTATCGCGCCATTGAGAATAACTGGGGATACCGCTGTGACCCTTGTGCATTCGAAATCTTTCCTCCGGTGAGTCCAGCTATCATCGTGCTGATTCATGATGGGCTTGATCGTGTCTTGTTGACGACCAAAACCGGCTGGGGCAATCGCTATAGTCTTGTTGCAGGATTTGTGGAACCAGGCGAAAGTTTTGAGGCATGCGTGGCGCGTGAAGTGCGCGAGGAGGTCGGCGTCGAAGTCCATCAAATTCGGTACGTCGGCAGCCAAAACTGGCCGTTTCCCCATCAAGTTATGGTCGGGTTTTTGGCCAAATACAAAAGTGGTGACATCCAAATTGATGCCGAAGAATTAGCCGATGGCCGCTGGTTTAGTCGGGACGCCATGCCGGCCACACCGCCTTCTACGGCCATCTCCGGACAGATTCTTGATATCTGGTTGCGCCAAGAAATTGCACAAGGGATGATTGCTGGCTTCGATTATCATGAGTGATTTTGATGCCACATTTGCATACCATGTAATTATCAGATTCCTCTTATGAATCTCTTATGTTCGTGCAAATTTGGCGTGGTATAGTGAGGGCATACGTGGTGATTGCGACGGTCATCACAATATCGGCAACGATATTTCGCTTCACGTCGCCCCCTATACCTCCCGGGGCAACCCGGTTTCCACACCTCGTGGGTGGTGAGCTTTGCTCCCACCCACGCCTCTTTGAAATTGCTACGGTATAATGCTGATAAAGCACCGTTTGCTCATCACAAAGGAACCGTGTTATGCCGCACCGCTCACGACTTGGGGTCATTGTCAGTGGCTCGCTCACCGATGGTCTAACGGCACGCATTGACGGCGCACACGCCATCGAATCGTTGCGCGTCGGGCAATTTTTGTTGGTCGAAGGGCGTCAGCACGAATTTTTTGCTATGTTGACGGACGTAGAACTTGCCGCAACGTCGCCAGGTGTGCTCCTTGATCCACCGAGCGACGACGCATTCATGCAAGAGGTGTTGACCGGCACTACGACCTACGGCACCATTGAGTTGCGACCATCGCTGATGCTGCCGCGTAACGTCAATGAAGGTATGCTCCCCGTCAAGACCATCCCCGCGCATTTTTCGCCGGTGTATGAGGCCGATGAGCGTGATTTCACCCGCGTCTTTGGCAGCGAAGATGCAACACATTTTGAGATAGGCCGTCCACTCGACATGGACGTACCCGTCTGCATAGATTTGCATCGTTTAGTAGAACGTTCAAACGGCGTATTTGGCAAAAGTGGCACCGGCAAAAGTTTCTTGACGCGCTTACTGCTCAGTGGCACCATCAAATCCGGGGTTGCCGCTAATCTCATCTTTGATATGCACTCCGAGTATGGGAATGATGCGACGTCTGAGGGCGGTGGGTTTGTGAAAGGTCTGCGCAAAATCTTCGGCAACAGTGTGCGTATCTACACCCTCGATAAAGTCTCGTCACAACGCCGTGGCTCTAGTTATGATCATGAAGTACTCATAGGACTTAACGAAATCGAAGTTGATGATGTCCTGCTTATTCAGCATGAACTCAATTTGAATGCAACAGCTGCCGAGTCCGCATATCGACTCGTTGATCAGTACCGTGACAAGTGGCTTCGTACATTACTTGACTGGACTCCCGAAGAATTGCAGGAGTTTGCTGATACAACCGGTACGCACTACGGCTCGCTCAGTGCACTCAAACGTAAGCTTGAATCACTGCGACGACGTGAATATGTCCGTGACCATGTGAATGGTTCGGTCATTACGACACTTATTGATGAGTTGATGGCCAAAAAGCATGTCGTCCTCGAGTTTGGTCGCTTTGATAACGCAATTGACTACATGCTCGTGGCAAACGTGATTACCCGCCAAATTCATCAGCGCTGGCGCGAACGCACTGAGGTCTATCTAACCACCAAGGACGTCGGTCAAAAGCCTCCGCAACTTGTCATAACTATTGAGGAAGCGCATAAATTTCTGAATCCGCTCTCGGCCAAACAGACCATTTTTGGTACCATCGCACGCGAAATGCGTAAATACAGCGTGACACTCTTGGTGGTTGATCAACGTCCATCATCAATTGATAGTGATGTTATGAGTCAACTCGGCAGTCGTGTTACCGCACTCCTAAACGACGAAAAAGATATCGATGCAGTCTTTACCGGTGTGAGTGGATCAACCGCATTGCGCACGGTACTCTCCACACTTGATTCGCGTCAACAGTGCTTGATTTTGGGACACGCAGTGCCGATGCCTGTGGTCGTGCGCACTCGTGCATATGACGCACAATTTTACGCCGCCATGGCTCAGGGGTATGCGTCAACGATGCAGATTGGCGACAAACCACTGCCAACGAGTGAAGATTTATTCGGTCCAGACGAATAATCAAGGACTTGGGGTAATCGTTGCATCAATGCCGTACTGCATCAGATTACCCATGCGCACGCGTGCCAACACGGCCATCTCTTGACGATTTGCGGCCTCTGCGACGCGCGCTGCCTCACCAAACAGCGTGATTGCCTTGGTGACTTCGCCACGCGCCTCTGCGATGCCTGCTTCGAGTAGGACACCCTCAGGGTAGGTTATCGGGTTCTGCTTAAGGAGTGCGGCATCTTCGGCTGCCTTGGTCAGATTGAGTGCAAGGAGTCGTGTATTCCCGCGTTGATACAGTAGTGCGTCTGGGTTATCAACCGTGCGTTGTAACGATTGCCAGAGCATTTCGGCACGTGTTGCGTCGTTATTGACCTCTGCAAGCACCGAGAGCCACAGTAGCGTTTCAGCATCATCGGGGAACGCTTCGTGTTCTTTTTGTGCGAGAGCATAGGCCTCGGCTGATGCACCAGAGACAGCCAATTCAAGGATGCGTGACGTGTTTGGTGAGGGCGGCGCACTCACGACCATATAGACGAGTACGGTGATGATGAGGGTGACCAGACTGGTGCTGATTACCAGTCGTTTGCGTTTTTCGGTGCGGCGTTGGGCGGCAAGTGTCATGAGCGTTTGGCCATGACGGCTCTCGGCTGGGATTGCAATGCCTGCGTGTGCCCGCGCAAATCGTTCTGCTTCACGGCGAGCACGCCCAACAACTGCATCTACACGGACCTGCTCGCTTTCGATGTCGAGTCCCTGGTCGCGACACGCCTCAGCTAGACGACTTATTTCATCGAGGAGCGCCAAAAAACGCCGTGCGCCATCCGGTTGTTGATCGTAGACGAGTGCAAGTGGTTCGATTTGGTCGAGGGCACGGCGTAACACCGGCATCAGTGGTTGTGATGGTGTAGTCATGGGTATGTGTGCTGTCTAGAATTGTCCATAAGCGGTGTAGTCAATGGTATAATGCCAATCAACACATCTATTTGTTGTTATGAGGTAGCATACCATATGCGTTTAGTTATTGTTCGTCATGGCGAGAGTGAATGGAACCGGATTGGCCGGTATCAAGGTCAGTATGATGCGCCGTTGTCAGAGATGGGAGTGCGGCAGGCTGAGGCACTCGCAGAGCGCTTACGCACAGAATCGTTTCATACCATTTATGCAAGCCCGCTTCAACGGGCACGGTTGACCGGTGAAGCAGTGCATAAATACCATCCCGAGACCCCATTTGTGATCGCCCCAGCCATCATTGAGATTGATCACGGTGAATGGGCTGGATTAATGGTTGATGAGGTTATTGCAAAATTCGGTGACGGCCTGCGTGAGTGGCGCTTGCATCCTACACGCTCACAAATGCCGGGTGGTGAGAGTTTTAGCAATATTCTGAAACGTGTGCTCGACTTCAAAGAGCACTTGCTCAAAACTCACCCCGATCAGACAATTTTGCTTTCGACCCATGATGTGGTTGTCAAAATCCTTGTCGCCGATGCGCTTGGAATGCATATGGACGGCATGAATCGCATCTGGGTTACTAATGCAAGCATCTCGGTTATCGAATACAGTAACGATATGACCTACTTGGCTAGCCTTAGTGAGGCCTCGCATCTCAGTAAGCTTGAAGTGGTGCGTGGCGCCTGGTAGTCTCACGCAGAGTAGCGGTAACGATGAATGTCGTTACCGCTTTTTATGCAAAATATTGACAAAACATGTGCATTTGCGTTGCGTTGACAGATAGACACTTTGTGATATAGTTAACGCACTGCCAATCTGGTAGTTGAATGCAAGGGTTGATGCATGCATATGACCACTCTCGAAATGAACACTCCCGAAGTTGGGCGAATGCAATTAGGCGACATCATGCATGCCACTGGATTGCAGTCTGACTTCGTGGCGGTTGAACAACAGATTTTGGCGCGGATACGCTCGCAACAATCTGCCATTCAAGAGGCAGGTCTCTATACCATGCAAGCGGGTGGTAAGCGATTGCGCGTCATGATGGTGCTGTTGGCTGCGAAGGTTGCCAAGTACGATTTTTCCCGCGCAGTGCATCCTGCGGTTGCCATTGAGTTATTGCATGCGGCGTCATTAGTGCATGACGATTTAGTTGATCATGCCGGTGCGCGTCGTGGTCGTGCAACCGTGCACAAACAGTGGAATCGCAACGTCGCACTTGCGCTTGGTGATTTCTTGTTTGGTTTGGCAGCGCGCGAGCTTGCTGATGAGCCAGATCCCCGCATCATCGGCTACTATGTCCACGCAGCACAACGTATGGTCGAAGGCGAGTTGAATCCAGTCACCGTGGTCGAACCATTTGAGGTGGCCTCCGCACAATACTACCGCAAGATTGGCAACAAGACGGCCGTGCTTTTTGAAGCCGCCTGTCGTGCCGGTATTGCCGTCTCAGGGGGGAGTGAGCGAGCGGTCGCCGCACTCGGCCAACTGGGGCATGAGTTAGGTTTAGCCTTCCAAATTGTTGACGATATATTAGACATGACCGAGAGCGAAGCTGTGTTGGGCAAGCCAGCCGGCAATGATTTGCGTGAGGGCACCATCACGTTGCCGCTGTTGTTGGCCGCGCAACGATCTGCGGATCCGCTGCTTCGGCGAATTACCAGCGGGCCAATTGCCGCCGAGCACGTACCATCGGTAATTGCTGCAATCACGGCCGCAGGTGGTATCGAGCACGCCTACGCAGCTGCAGAGCAATGTGTGGCCCGTGGATTAGCGCACATCGAAGTACACGCCACGCCAACCGTGTATGCGGCGTTCCGCACAATTGGCGAGACGATTTTACGTCGTCGCTCATAACACAAAACCGCGCAACATCAACAAACCTCCGCAGAACACCTCGGTGTTCTGCGGAGGTTTTTCATCATTTCCTCATCTGTGATACGCCGTTATTGTCGTTGCCCACACATCCAGAGATTGACCATAATCGTATCACTTATAGATGCACATAGAATGTGCGTGCGATTTGCCAAGCACAGAATGTGAGTTGCAAAATGTCAATTAAACCGATATCCGATGAACTCGATACAATAAGTGGCCCCGATGCACAGTGGACCGATGAAGTCGCTGAAGAGTTTGTGAACGATGATCTGCGCAAAGACGATATTGTAGAAGATTCCGTGCAGATGTACCTGCGTGAAATCGGCCAGGTACCGTTGCTCAACGGCGCTCAAGAAATTGATTTGGCACAACGCATGGAGGCGGGGATTTGTGCACGTGAAATTGTGCAGTATCTTGAGGCACATGCGGATGCATCGTTGGGAGTGCACACATACGAGTGGGTCCTTAATGTGCCAAGTGCCGTGGACGTCACGACGTGGTATGCGCATTGCATAACGCGCGGATGCACGATTACCGAAATCCTCGAAGTGCTGGTCAGTGCAAGTCAACACCATCTGTTGCTCCGAGAACCGCTTGCCGTGCCGGAATTCGATGAGAATGCAGATTTATTCCGCGAACGCGAGCGCCTTGTTACCATGGCTAGCATGACCGGGATAGCCCCATTTGCACCGCTTTATTTGCGACTTGTCCAACAGGGGCATGCTCCGGACGTGTTGCTTGGTTGGTTGATCGGTGGTCTGCCTGAGAGTGCGCGGCTCATGGTGCTCTTGACCGATCGCGAGCAGCGTCAACTCAAACGACGGATTGACGATGCCGAAGAGGCACGACGTCGACTCATACAGGCAAATTTGCGTCTTGTCGTCAGTGTGGCAAAAAAGTACATCGGTGGCCCATTATCGTTCATGGATTTGGTCCAAGAGGGGAACATCGGCCTGATGCGGGCCGTCGAGAAGTTTGATTACTTACGCAAGAATCGCTTTTCAACCTATGCAACATGGTGGATCCGTCAAGCCGTAACGCGGGCCATCGCAGAGCAGAGCCGATTAATTCGTTTGCCAGTCCATTTAAGTGATGCGATTGGTCAGATGCGCCGTGCCACGCGTATGCTTGAGCAGGGGCTCTCACGTGAGCCAACACCCGAAGAGGTGGCGGCAGAGCTCGGTATCTCGGATCGCAAGGTGCGCCGTTTGCTCCAAGCGTCAGCCCAGCCTATTTCACTTGAGCAACCAATCAATAACGACGGTGAAGGACATATTGGTGAGTTGTTAGCTGACGAAATCAGCGATACGCCCATCGACATCGCGACGCGTCACATGCTCCAACAAGATGTTGCATCGGCGTTGAGTGAGTTGCCTGAGCGCGAACGCGCTATTTTGATGATGCGATATGGCCTCAATGATGGTCGGCGCCGTACCCTCGAAGAGGTTGGCGTTGCCTTTGGCATCACGCGTGAACGCACCCGTCAAATCGAAGCCGATGCACTGCGACTGCTCCGTTCACCACAATTTGGCGCTCGTCTTCAAGGGTATCTCGAATAACGACGCTACTACAGGGGCGGTATGCGGCATATGTCGCGTACCGCCCCTTTCATATTGGCTGGACTTATTCGACTGGGCGACGTTTGACCATCATTGTCATCTCACCCTGTTGCACCACGGCAGCATGCTGATTTATGACGTTGACGCCGAACGTGATAATGCCGCGTTCAGGGTGCTTGGTCGTGCGTTGGCTCGCCACGGTCAGTACCGCATGAATGGTATCGCCGAAGCGAATCGGCGCGGTGAAATTCCAATTCAGGCCCAAAAATGCGATGATTCCATCAGGGTCAAGATCGGTGCGATACTTGAGCCCATTGACGATTGCGAGCCCAAGCAATCCGTGGGCAATCCGCTCGCCAAATGGTGAATCTTTCATGTATTCGGCATCGGTGTGGAGACGATTAAAGTCACCGGTGAGCATGGCGAACATGCTGACTTCTGTTTCACCGATTGTGCGTGCCGGCGTGGTCATCTGCAGATCAAGCGGGTAGTCCTCGTAGTAGTGAAATCGGGCCACTATCTTCCTCCTTTTAGATACAAAAGCGGCGATGTGTCGTGACACATCGCCGCCCTTCCCATGCACAAATCTACTTACTCATAGCCTCTTTGACCAGGCGTGCGATATCAGTGGGCAATTCGGCTACATGAACGCCGACTGCTTGGAGTGCTTCAATTTTTTCTTGAGCCGTCCCTTCCCCGCCCGAAATGATGGCACCGGCATGTCCCATGCGTTTGCCTTCAGGAGCGGTTCGACCAGCGATGAAGCCGACGACTGGTTTGGTGACATACTTGCCGATGAACCGTGCCGCATCTTGCTCGGCAGTACCGCCGATTTCACCGATTAAGACGATGGCCTTGGTCTCAGGATCGTTTTGGAATTGCTCAAGGACGTCAATGTAATTGGTGCCAATAATAGGATCACCACCAATGCCAACAATCGAACTCTGGCCGAGGCCGATGCGGGTCAACGCGTCAACGGCCTCGTAGGTCAACGTGCCGCTCTTTGAGACAATCCCGACTGGTCCGGGAATGGCAATATTACCTGGGATGATACCGACTTTGGCTTGTCCGGGCGTCAAAAGACCTGGACAATTCGGTCCGATCAGTCGTGCCCCACATTCTTTGACGTATGCATAGGTGCTGACCATGTCGTTTGCGGGAATGCCCTCGGTGATACAGACAATCAGGGCAATTCCGGCTGCAGCCGCCTCGCGAATCGCATCCGGCGCAAACGCAGCTGGCACGTAGATGATTGACGTATTTGCACCAGTCGCCTTCACGGCATCGGCGACGGTGTTGAAGATTGGTACTTTGCCGTCAATTGCCGTCTGCCCTGCACGGCCAGGAGTGACACCAGCAACAACATTTGTGCCGTATGCAACCATTTGACGCGTGTGGAATTCACCTTCGCGACCGGTGATTCCTTGTACAACTAACCGTGTGTTACGGTCGACGAGAATGCTCATCTGCGTTACTCCCAATTATCCCTTTTGCCGTGCTATCCTAGCATGATAATGGCTTTTCAGCAAATAAACTGCACCGAATCAGCCTGCCGTTTGGCTCCGTAAGCGTCGATCTGTACCCCACTGTAACGTATTGGTATTGTGCATTTCTATCATGCATGGATGCACGTTCGTAACCCCATCCGACACACGCGTTGCATCAAATTGCCATGTATCTCCTAGAATAGGTATGTATTTGTACAAAATATACAAATAAAAAAGCTTGCATTCATATGAAATGTACAATACTATAGAGATGGGTTCGAAAACATTGATGGCAAGGAGGCCACCCAATGGATCACACACACGTAGAACAGTCGTACAGCGACGAAGTTATGACACAAATCCCCGAAGCCGAGAAGATGTTGCGCGCCATGGGGATTGAGCGGAGCCACACGCGTTTGCAAGTTCAAGCCGAGGCTTCTTCTTTGGACACCGAGACAATGATGGCCGCTATGGACATCAAGTTGCGTCGTCACAAGCCACAGGTGACACCAGACAACCTCAACTAAAGACGCATAACAGCGTAGCCACCATCCCGTCGTACAAATGCGTACGACGGGATGGTTTTTTAGCTTTGAAAGGCTCTTTCCACTACAATAGATGAGAGAGTCAGCGGTGGAGTGTATGTGATGCGACAACAGGTGTGGCGAGCGGTGCGCGATTATGGTGTGATTACTGTCGGGGCATTACTATCGGCAACTGCAGCCCGTTCGTTTTTGGTGCCAAATGAGGTTGTAGCGGGTGGAATCACTGGTCTTGCTATCATGCTAAATTCGATGATGGCGCTCCCGATTGGATGGTTGATTATTGCATTCAACATCCCACTGTTTATTTTTGGTTTTCGCATGCTTGGTGGGCTTAAATTTGCCCTTCGAACCATCTACGCCACTGTGTTGTTGGCGTTCGGTATTGACTATATTGCACCGTATATGCCTATTGTGACCGACGACCCGTTGCTCTACAGCATTTACGGGGGACTGCTTGATGGTATTGGCATGGGACTGGTGTTGCGCGTTGGTGGTACCACGGGTGGTACAGACATCATTGCGCGGATTATCGAACGTCGCTATGGTGTGGCTCCGGGGCGTGTCATCTTGTTACTCGATGTGGCTATTTATGTGGCAGCCTTCTTCTTGTATGGGCCTGAGAAGGCGTTATATGCCCTGATTGTGGCCTTCATTGCCACGCGTGTCATTGATGCGACTCTTGCCGCAGGCAAGGGATCACGGCAACTGTTCATCATCACGAATGCCCCTGATGCGATTGTGCGCGATGTATTTGCGGAGCTTGGCCGCGGTGTCACCCTTCTTGAAGGGCGTGGCGGTTACACGCATCGTAAGCGCCAGATACTGGTGTGTGCGGTTGCACGGAGTGAGGTTGGTGTCATCAAGTCAATCGTAACGACGCATGACCCGAAGGCATTTGTGATTATCGGCGAAGCACTAGAGGTCATGGGAGAGGGATTTACACATCCATCAACGATGCCAAATTCACCAGTTCCCCTTGCAAGTGAGTACACCACGTTGCCACTTGACGCCGAAGATGATAGAGTAATACCACCAGCTGTTTAAGGATTTATACAAAGGTGTGTAATCATGTCAGCACATAAACCACTGCCTGTAGACGAGGCAGTGATCGTTGCCGCAACACAGCAGTTCAAAACACCCTTTCATTTGTATGATGAACAACGCATTCGTCAGGCTGTGCAGCAACTCACGCACGCATTTGCGTGGGCTCCTGGTTTTCGTAATTATTTTGCAGTCAAAGCCACACCGAATCCGGCGATTTTACGCATCGTCGCGGAAGAAGGGTGTGGCCTCGACTGTAGTTCGTTTGCTGAGTTACTCATGGCTGGGCGCATGGGATTGCGAGGCGACGACATCATGTTTACCTCCAATAACACGCCGATTGATGAATACCGTTTGGCATTGAAATTAGGTGCACACATCAACTTTGACGATGTTGGGCATCTGGACTACTTGCTCGCACACGATGTTTCACTCCCCGAACTTGTGTCGTTCCGCTATAATCCTGGGGCTGAACGCGAAGGGAACGCCATCATTGGCCGTCCGGCGGAGGCGAAGTTTGGTGCGACCAAAGCGCAGCTCGTTGACGGATATGCGCAGGCCAACGCACTCGGTGTGACGCGGTTTGGGCTACACACCATGATAGCGTCGAATGAGCGTAATGCTGATTATTTTGTGACAACGGCAGACATGCTCTTTCAATTGGCGGCCGAAATTCATCGAGAACTGGGTATTTCGTTCGAATATATCAATCTGGGTGGCGGCATCGGCATTCCGTATCGCCCAGAAGAGTCGCCGGTCGACATCGATCGGATTGGTGCGGGTGTGGCACGTGCATTTAGGCAGCACATTACCACGAGTGGTATGCCGGCACCGCGGGTGCTTTTGGAGTGCGGTCGAGTCATTACGGGGCCAGCGGGTGTGCTTGTGACGTCGGTGCGTCATGCCAAAAGTACCTATCGCCATTATGTGGGTGTTGATGCCTCAATGGCCGACTTGATGCGACCGGGGATGTACGGTGCATATCATCACATCAGCGTACTCGGCAAACCAGGCATGGCAAGTGACGAGCACTACGATGTGGTCGGGTCATTATGTGAGAACAACGATAAATTTGCCGTGAATCGCCAGCTCCCAACGGTGCAACCCGGTGATGTGATGGTCATTCACGACACAGGAGCGCATGGGCGCGCCATGGGCTTTAACTACAACGGTAAATTGCGCTGTGGCGAGGTACTGCACACGTCGGACAACCAATTTCGCCTGATTCGCCGTGCAGAGACGTATGATGACCTCTTTGCCACCTTGATAGAGGATGTTGATGGCGAATAACGTGACACATCAAGATATCGCCGATCGTGTAGGGGTTTCACGGGCCACTGTCTCACTCGTGTTGAACGGGCAGAGTGATAAGCGCGTTGCACCAGCACTCGCTGACAAAATTCGCGCTGAGGCACAGGCCATGGGCTATGTGACGAATCGGCTTGCGCGCACATTACGCACAGGACAGTCACAGGTGCTCGCGCTCGTCGTTCCAACGGTTGACAGCCCATTGTTCAGTGAAGTGTATCATGGTGCAGCATCAGCGGCACATGCAGCGGGATACAGTTTGTCGTTGGTACATTGTCGCAATACGCAAAAGACCCAAGAAGTAGTAGTCCAACACCTGTCTGAACGAGCAGTGGATGGTTTTGTGTTGTGGCAACCGATGAGCCCCGCCCTTACCAAATCGTACGCACACCGTATTGTGACCGTAGAACACCGCATTCCGGGTGTCTCATCGGTTGAATTTGCGGTGAACCAGGCCATGCACACAGTGTTATTGCATGTACTCAAACGGCATCAGCGGATTGTGCATGTGAGTATGGATTTGCCTGATTCGACATTTGCGATGCGTCGTGAAGCATTTGCTGGATTTGGTACTAAATATGCTTATTTGGAATGTCGCCAAATTCGCGTGCCAGGCGATTTTGCACAGGTAGTACGCATGATTGAACCACTTGTCAGTGATTCCGATCGGCAATCGACGCTTTTTTGTTGTGATGATGACGTACTGGCTGCAGCCGTGTTTCAGTGTGCATACAAGTACCAACGACGGATTCCGGATCAGATTGCTGTGACGTCGATTGGTGGGTCAGCACTTGCAGAAATGCTATATCCAGCGCTGACACATATCAAATTACCCGCCTATGAGCTGGGCGCTCGTGCCATTCATTATCTTGTGACAACGCTCCAGGGACAACCCCACCAATCTGCGGTGCTCACGGGTACTCTTATCCCTGGTGCATCCGTGTAGGATCTCCGGTGTGACTGTGCGCGGCGCACAAGAGCGATTGGCATCGTTCGTGTTGCATGTGCACGTGGACGATTGGCACACCTAGTCAGGTGTGCCAATCAGTTGATGCCTGTGTGCACATGCGTGTGATTGCCGCCTTACGTGACACGCTGCATCCAGTTGATGATGGCCGCATTGAATATGTCGGGTCGCTCAAGATTGCTCAAGTGGCCGACTTCGTCGATGATGAGGGCATGGCCATTCGGGACGCGATCGGCCATGGCACGACTCTCGTCGGCAGGGATGATGGGGTCATGGGTTGCGCCGATTACGAGCGTTGGGACGGTTATGTGGGGCAGGAGTGAGGTGGCGTCAGGACGTTCGCGCATCATCAACAGTGCATTGGCGATGGTTCGCGCTGGTGCTGAGGCTGCCATATCGCGCACGAGCCGTTTCATTCCATTCCCCGTAAATTCTGAGAGCAGGCGTGGGAGCATGATATCGGCGATCGCCTCAGATCCTTGCTCAAGCGCTATGGCTGCGTTACGGCTGCGTGCGGCCTTCGTGGCTTGGTCATCGGCTGCCGCGCGTGTGTTGCAGAGTGCGAGTCGATTGATGCGGTTGGGAGCAACACGCCACAGAGCGAGTGCAAGATAGCCACCCATGGAGAGTCCTGCTACGGCAACGGACTCAATGCGATACTCATCGAGCATGGTGATGATGTGACGTGCCAGATCGTCAATCTGATTGATGTCAGCGGGTGTGGTAGGTGCCCAGTATGATGTGCCGAATCCGGCGTAATCGACAGCGAGGACGTGGTACCGATGACCGAGTACGGCGAGTTGTGGTTGCCACATGTGGTGATTAAGCGGGAAGGCGTGGAGGAGCAGGAGCGGTGCACCCTCGCCGTATTCATGAGCGATTGCTGGTTGCATGATTGTGTCACTTTCGTAGCTAAACCCACTATGGTTATACCATGCTATTCATCGTATTCCCATGTTGACGCACTATACTGTGTGTAATGCAGTGATGAGAGAGGAATGACGTGGTGCAACGCCTGTTGGTTGTGTTGATTGCAGTGATGAGTGTGAGTATCGTGGTGGTAGGTGCACTTGTGTGGTCAACCATTCGGAACTCTGCGGATGACATGCAACTCCGTACTACGCCAAATTTGATCCCAGAATGGGTGGGTGTGACGGCTGACGGAGCGCTCGAACTGCATCGTAATGGCACAGTAGTCACACTGCGGAATGATGCACTCCCCGATGGATACGGCTTGCCTGTGATATCGCCAGACGGTGAATTTGTCGCATTTGCACGAGTAACAGATTCGACAATTGCCTTAAGTGTTGTGCGTATTGCAACGGGTGATATGGTTGACGTGTATGCGCAGCCCGGCAGTGTTCCGTTGGCATTTATCTGGTCACCGAACAGTCAGTATATTGCGTTCTTGGTGGATGGTGGGAATATCACGTATGTGGCACGACGCGATGGCTCAACTCCATTAGTGCAGGTAGCACGAGGTGCTCCTTCGTACATGGATTGGCGACCGGATAGTCAGGTACTGCTGTTACATGCAGGTGGGATAGGGCGTGCGGGTGGTATGATTTCGACCTACGATGTGGTGAGTGATACCGTCACTGTTATTAGTAATGACCCGGCTAACTTTCAAGCACCGCAGTGGAATAATCGAGGGGATGGGTACTACTACGTGGCTGATCCGCAACCGCTCGGCAATCCGAATGATGTGCCACGGGCTGTGATTACGCAACAATTTTTGGACGGGCGTAGTCAAATCATTGCTGACGAGGGTCAAGCCACGGTGCGTTTGATGCATGCACCACAAGGCGATGCGTTGGCATATATTGCGGCCACCGTTGATACACGGGTGTTGCGCATCTGGCGCAATCAACAGTTAGTTACCCTCGCGGATACGAAGCCGATTGCGGCGTTTTGGTCGCCTGATGCACAACGCATTGCCGTGCTTGTCGGTCTTGATAATGGGCAAGCTGAGTGGCACATGCTTGACGTCGAGAGTGGCCAACGTCAAATCTTAACCGCGTTTGTGCCGAGTGAAATGTACATCGGGTATATTCGGTATTTTGATGCATATGCGCTGTCACCATGGAGTGCTGATGGGTCGTGGTTACTGATGGCGACGGATACCGTTGTGCAAGGTCAACCAGTAGCAGGTGGTGCAGTGGTGCCGCTCGGGCGCGGCGTATTTGCAGTGTGGATGCCATAGAAAGGAGTTGTGCGTATGTCACAACAACGTATATTGGTTGTCGAAGACGAAGCAGAGATTGCTGGGTATTTGCGGCGTGGCCTCAGTTTCGAAGGGTTTGTGGTTGAGACGGCAGCTGATGGGCAAGCTGCCCTGATTGCAGCTCGTGAGCGTCCACCCGATGTAATCGTCCTCGATGTCATGTTGCCCAAAATTGATGGGTTCGAGGTGGCACGTCGCATTCGTTCAGCCTCAGATGTGCCAATTATCATGCTGACCGCACGTGATGCCGTACCTGATCGTGTGCAGGGGCTTGAGGTGGGGGCTGACGATTACTTAGTCAAGCCATTTGCCTTCGAAGAGTTGCTAGCCCGTATCAAGGCGCAGTTGCGTCGTGTGCAAGGGCGCAGTACGGGCAATGTGTTGCGCTACAACAATCTGCAAATGGATACTGCGGCTCACGAAACCACGATGAACGGGCGTCGTGTCGAGTTAACGGCCAAAGAGTATGAGTTGCTCGAATTGTTTATGCGTCATCCGCAGCAGGTACTCACGCGTGACATCATTTATGATCGTGTGTGGGGATACGACTTTGGTGGTGAGAGTAACATTATCGAGGTGTATGTACGCTATTTGCGTCAAAAGCTGGAGTCACACGGTGAACCGCGGTTAATTCATACGGTGCGTGGTGTGGGGTACATCTTGCGCGAAGAGCTGAGCGACAACGAATAATTTACTGCGGATTTTCGCGCCGCTGCATGGCAGCGGCGCTTTTAATTTGGACCCAGAGTGGGGGCACGCCGTACAACGCACGTTCAGCATCATTGACGCTTGGGTCAATCTCACCGAGGCTCCAACATCCATTGATACGGATGAACTGCGTGCCGAAGCGTTGTGGTTGGCGTTTGGCGATGAGTAGGCGATCCCAGCTGGCTGCGACCACGGCCCAGGCCCGATGGTCGTTGCGTTGGGTGGCAGTCCGGGCAAAGTAGAGCGCCGTGGCAAATTCTTCGACTGTTTCGCCATAAAGGAGGACAATAGCAGCGTGGTAGTAGTCAGCTGGTGCTGAAATACCACCGGCTGCGGCAATATCACAGACGCGTTCACACCGATGATGTCGGTGTGTGGTGCTATCATCATGCAGTTGCTCGTCAGCGAGCCGTTCCAACTCGTGCGAAAAGGTTTCGTCCATGGAATGTTATCGAAATGAACAAGAAATTATATACACGTAGTATACTCATATTTCGTGGAAAAATGGGGGGATTTTTGTGCCGAGATGCACGAATGCTTGAATGCATACCGCAACGGTAGTGTATGGCACTAGGATGGGCAATAGTTGCCGGCTATGTGCTTGGAAAGAATCGCCCTTGGCGGATTTGGCTTGACGAGATGTCGTAGCGAAATGTTGCTTCATCTAGCGTTTCGAAGAGATGACGCCATGTGGACGGTACACTTGCGATGTCAAAGAGCTGGAACGGTTGCTCTTCTAAGCGCCTTCCTGCGACCACAAAACGACATCCTGCTTCTGCTATGTGTGCGAACATGTCGTCAATGTTCCCGTCAACATAGTATTTGCGGTCGAGCAGACGAATAGCCGTGTCGTAGCCGAGTACAAACGTTGACCCTGGCATGAGTTGCGCTTTGTCGATGAAGCGCGGTGCACGGGTCAATAACAGAGCAGGTGTAGTGAATTGTTTGGCCCGCCCAGTGATTGTGTGATACGGCAAAGAAGGTTTGTCTGCGTTGATTACGCTTAACTCAAAAAATCCAGGTAATCCTGTGAGTTGACTGGCCGTGTGGAGTAATGCGCGATGTCCATCGTGGAGTGGATTGAACGATCCAGAAAGAATGACCGCAGGTGTTGGATGCCACTGGTTGAATGTGTGATTGTCATAATGAATGACTCGCTGTGTACCGCAGAGGAGATCGGCTAGATAATCAGTGTATGTCTGGTGGTGTACATCAAGGTATTCATCGGTACTGAGGGCAAGTGCGATGTTGTCGGAGACCCGTGTATGCAAGGCGAGTACGTGGATGATGAGTTGGCTGATAACTGATTCTTCCGCATCACGTGTGCGAAGCCCTTTTTGGAGGATGAGACCATAGCTTGAAATGGTGGTGCCGTCATAACAGGCTACCCAGCAGCCGTGGTCACCCTTTTTGATGCGATCGGTGGCAATTGTTGCCGTGCACGAAATCCCGATTGGATGATGTGTTGCACCAAGGTCAACCGCACGAATATAGGCTGCTTTGGCCATGTCAATGGCAGTTTGTTGGCTAACAAAACGTTCTGGTGTGTAATGCAGAAGCTGGGTCATTGACGACCGCGAATAGCGATCGGTGGCTTCAACAATTGTACGTGACGATCCTGCGATTCGATGAAGCCACCATAATGCTTGACTCCCCGCGCCGGCAAATTCAATGACTGATGGTCGTTGAGCTGCATGAATGGAGGTTATTAAATCATCGAGCATGGATGGTACGCGCCTACAATTATTGTGCTACTTTGCATAGTATAGCAGGATATGTCGGTATCGGTGCCGAATTTAACATGAAGTTAAAGAAAACTCGTCTCTGATATAACAATCGATTGGTACAGTACGGTCGTGGGTAAGATATGTGTATGAAAGGTTTACCAATGCAAACCTCACGTCGTCGAATGATGTTGGTCGTATTCAGCCTCCTCATGGTTGGCATGCTCGTGTTATCAGCATGTGCAAGTGCGCCTGCTGCAGTTGAGCCAACGGCCGCTCCAGTCGAGCCAACGGCCGCTCCAGTTGAGCCGACGGCTGCACCGGTAGAGCCAACGGCCGAGCCAACAGCCGAGCCAACGGCCGAGCCAAC
>CAYZZI010000050.1:0-1343 GCA_964482795.1 uncultured Klebsiella sp. | reverse complement strand
GCCGAGCCAACGGCCGAGCCAACAAAAGCTCCAGAAGCAACAGCAACGCAAGCAAGTGCAGCTGCCACTGAGACCCCTGCCGCTACTGCAACTACTGCTGCCACTGCGACGGTTGCTGCGTCAGCAACGGTTGCGGCCACGGCCACCAAGGCTGCGGCTGCACCAACGGCAACGGCTGCACCTGCAGCAAATACGGGTGAGTGGAAGCCACGTCAGTTGAGCAATATTGTGTTGCGCGGATCAGGCGCTACATTCCCCAATCCACTTTACCAAGTGTGGATTTCGGTGTACACTAAGAACATCGTTCCCGGCGTGCAAATCAGCTATCAGAGCGTCGGTTCAGGTCAGGGTCAGAAGGACTTTATCGCCTACTTGACCGATTTCGGCGGGAGTGATTCAGCAGTCAGTTCGAACACGGTAAATACGCAAGCTCCTGATGCAATCCACATCCCGATGGTGTTGGGTGGTGTGATGCCGATGTACAACTTGCCTGGAGTCAACACAACGTTGCGCTTCTCGCCAGAGAGCTTAGTTGGTATCTACTTCGGTTCAATTAAGCGCTGGAATGACCCACGCATCGCCGCAGACAACCCGGGTGTTGCATTGCCAGATCTTGAAGTTATCCCAGTGTATCGCTCAGACTCATCGGGCACTACCTCGATTTTCACGAACTACTTGGCAGCTGTGAGTGGCGATTGGAATTCACAGGTTGGCAAGGGGAACACGGTGAAGTGGCCAGCCGGTATCGGAGCTCCTGGTAACGCAGGCGTCTCAAGCACCGTGCAACGCACTGAGGGTGCAGTTGGCTATGTCGAAGTCGGTTATGCATTGGCCGCTGGCTTCCCATTACCGTTCGTGAAGAACGCAGCTGGTAACTATGTGAAGCCTGAGAACGCGAATGTGTCTGCAGCTGCTGCTGGTCGAACGTTGTCATCAGATCCACAGAAGTTGGCAATGACCATCGTGAATGGTCCAGCTGCGGATGCATATCCAATTGCTGGGTACACGTATATCTTGGTGCGCAAGGATACCTACAAGGATGTCGAGAAGGCACAAGCGTTGTCTGACTTCATCTACTGGGGTTTGACCGATGGACAAGGTGCTGCAGTACGTCTAGGGTACTCACCATTGCCAGAGGAGACACGCAAAGCAGCTATGCGCGCATTGATGGCAATCCGCGTCAATGGTCAGCAGGTACTCGACGCTCCTGTCCGCTAGTTGTTGGTAGCTCCATTGTGCCGTGCCGGGATAAACCTTGCACGGCACAATTTGTCTAGAGAAAAGGAAAAGCTATGGCCAATCAGCAGACATCAGCATCGTGGAGTAGCGGCAAATCGTTGCTT
>CAYZZI010000049.1:1889-24391 GCA_964482795.1 uncultured Klebsiella sp. | reverse complement strand
GCACGTATCAGCGGTAACCACTACGCGGTAGGTATTCATCAGGCAATGATGGAATGCCTACCGCAGATTTATGGCGTTTTTTGCCCCACATACTCCTGAAAGCGCAACAAATAGCCGTCCGGGTCTTGCACCAAAAACTCACGCACGCCCTCCTCAACCCCCGGATGTGTTGCGTACCACATCTCGGTCATCGGCCGATACAGGGGAATGCCGTGTGCACTAAGGGTATCTGCTATCGCGTGCACGTCAGCAACTTCAATCTGCAAGTTCACGCCACGCCCGAATGGACGCTCTAGCACGCCCACATTCCACCCCGTGTCGTGGTACTCCTCTATCATCAGCTGGGCCTGGCCCAACGTGAGATAGGCGAAGTTGGGGTTCGTGCGCTGAAAGCGCACCTGAAACCCAACAAGTCGATAAAAATTGAGCGATACCGCAAACTGCATCACCGTCAGCTCAGGCACCATCGGATTCCAGTATGGCGCAGCGACGTCCATCATCGTTGTCGTTGCAACACGAGCAACGGCGGGACAAACAAGACGAGAAAGCTGACATTCAACACGAGATTACCGGGGAGACCAGCAAACAGCGAACCAATGCAGTCCACCACAAACCATGCGACAATTCCAATCAAAAGCAGACGCGGCAACTCGGGCAGAGCCTGTAGGCGCTGTGGCGTGGCCAGTAGATACATCAACACTCCCCAGCCAACCATGGTGCCGCCGAGTACGGCATTGACGGCCCGCGTATCATCGGCAAAGAAGGCCGGATCACCGTCTAACGGCCACTTCAAAAGATCAAACAACCAGAGCCACACGCCCCCGGTCGCCGGATGACTCGCCATGGCACAGATAAGACCAGTAACAACGGTAATCACACACGCCACTCGCAACCAGATCATACTTGTTTGTACGGTCATCGTATGCTCCTTCACGACTACTCGCGGATAATCCCCATCTTCTCGCTCACCACCCGCACCATCTCCACCGCAAATCGATACGTCGCCGCATGGTTGATGTCGTTGTTGCGGTGATCACGGCGCCACTCAAGTGCATTGGTGATGATTTGCGCCTGGTCAGGGAGCGCCTGCATGGCCCACTCGGCCGCTACACGCTTTGAGGTTTGCACGCCCTCCTGCCAGGCATACAACGCCCGACACATCGTCAAAATCGTATAGGCCTGTGACGGCCGCGATTCACGTGCATGCTCCACCCAGTCACCCCATTCATCGACCTGCATGCGCACCACATCGGTGAACTCCTCGCGCGTAATCAGCGGGATAATCGTCGTGGGCGCTGGGCCATAGAGCACCTGGCTTTGATCACGGATGGTGTACCAGTTAATCAGCCAATCAAGGCCGGCGTCTTTGATGTTGAATGGCTCGCCGGGACTCATCACCGCAATCGGGCTGCGTTTTTCTTTGAAAGAGTCAAGCGCGGCAAGACTAATATACACCAACTCGATGCGTCCGGCCCAGTAGGAGTATTGCAGCGCCAACTCGTTATGGAAGGAGTCAAGGGTTGCAAACAAGACATCATCGACGTCATGTGTAAGTACGACGAGGATATCAATGTCGCTCGTGTCTTCGTCGAAATCCCCCCACACCAACGAGCCAAACAGATACATCCCGACCAATGTGTCACCGAGGAGTGTGGGCATGGTGCGGGTCACAGTTGTGACCACAGAGTGGGCAGAAGATGTCATGCGTTGCTCAACTTTCTTGCAAAAAAATAGATTCAGCAAAGAGTAGTTACAGGAGCAACATGACAACACCTCCACATGCGCAAACCAGTTGTTGATGTGTCTCATTATAGCAAAACCTTGTTTGCACACCGCACCGACGCTGCGCCACCACGATAGGACATCATGGTAAAGTCCATCAATAAAAAATCCCCCCATACAGCATATGGCAACTGCCAAGTACGCCGCATGGGAGGCTTGAAAGGAAGACTACCGAATTTCTACCGTGATATTTGTTTGGATAAAGTCGCGGTTCCCGAGCGTATCACGCACGCTCATCCACACCGTATAGACACCCGGGCCTGCATGCGCATTCCAGATAATTTGTTGGGTATACTGCATGGCCACACCCGATTCCGACGCATCGGGAATCACCACACCTTCGGCAGATGTATACGAGGCATACGGACCAAGACCGGTTGGGTCTGCAAACGAGTAACCGTCCTTGGCCATCCAGACAACTGCACCGTTTATTCCTGTGGCGTCATCAAGCCGCCACGATATCGTGAGTGGGTCACTCGTGCGTACGACGGTTGCGGATGCGGCAAGTTCAGAGATTGCCGGTGCATCGTCATCACTAGAACCATTCTCGACCATGAGTATGAGACGCTGGGCTGTAGCATAATTGCCGAAGACATCAACCGCATGCATCTCAACAAAGTATTCACCGTTCACCGCATTAACAGGAATCGTGCATTCGACTTGGTATGTCGTGGTGGTAATTGAGCTACCAGATGAAGCAACGGCAGCAATCGGTGTGGCAATAATGGCAAACCCGCACCATTCTGTCACCCATCCAGGTGCCCCACCGATAAACATCCACGAAATGTCAATGGGTGATTCATCCTCAACAGCCCACTCAAAGACGACCGTTTGACCGGCAGACACACTGCGTGTAAGTGCCATCGGAGCGAAGACCGGCGGATTTCGATCGACGCGACAGCGACCGACCGTTGTGTCACTGCCATCTGGTACGCAGTAATTGTCGCCACTGCCTGGGCGTACCTGATCGCGACCGGATCCACCGTTGAGTGAATCATCGCCGTCGCCGCCGATGAGGACATCAGTGCCACCATCACCGTTCATCGTATCGTGGCCGACCTGACCGTCGAGCCGATCATTGCCGATGCCACCAACGAGTGCGTCATCACCTGCATTCCCGACGAGTGCGTCATTCCCGCCATCACCACGAAGCGTATCACTGCCAGGGCCACCATGTAATGTGTCGTTGCCAGCGCCACCAATCAAGGTATCATTGCCACCAAGTCCGTAGACGACGTCGTTCCCACCGAGGCCACAAATCACGTCTGCCCGATTCGTACCGCGCAAGACGTCGTTGCGCTGGGTGCCCGTGATAGTACACGCGGGTTGTGCAACAGCTGGTCGTTCGGGGCTCCGTGCCTGTGTGGTGGTAGGTATACTAAGGAATGTGCTAATAAGTGCACCTATGATGAAGAATCTCTTGACCATCTCAATGAAATCCTTTCGCGGGGGGGAATTTACAAGGGAAATGAATATACAGTTATTATCAAATATCCAACCCGAACAACTCTACTCACAGAATACCATGAGTACATACAAGGAATCAACAGTACACGGCATCTCTTACATGAACATACGATGAAAAGAACGAGCCAATTCAATCAAAACTCAACTCTTCGCAACGCATGCACATAACTGCATCAAAGTCATAACAAATTATTGCACTTCGACTGTCACATCGGTTTTGATGAAATCGGTGTTGCCCAACGTATCGCGCACGCTAATCCATACAGTGTACGTCCCAGCAGGGGCAAAGGCCGCAGGATTCATCATCATAATATGCTGATATTGCCATGCTGCGCCATCATTCTGAACTGGTATCCCATTCACAATGGACGTAATGCCTCGCGAGAACATTTCCCCATTGCTGTTACGCAATTGATCACCCTGATACGCTAAGAACGGGTATACCGTCTCAACGCCCGTTGCATCATCGACCCGAAATGAAACCGAAAAAATATTGGCATCACTCATGATTCTTGTGGCAGTAACTTCCGACAAAACTGGAGCGTCTGTATCAGTGATACCGTTCTCAACTATCAACATCAACCGTTGCGCAGCACTATTGTTGAACACATCTATTGCGTTAAACCCAACGGTATATTCACCATTTGCTGCATTCGTAGGCACACGACACTCAACACGGAACAAAGAGCTATTGGAATTTGACGATGTAGCTACTTGATCTACGGGAGTACCAAACACGTCATAGCCACACCAGTTCACCCAACCTGTGGCACCACGAACGATATTCAACCATGTAACGACTGATGATTCATCCTCAACAGCCCACTCAAAGACGACCGTTTGACCGGCAGACACACTGCGTGTAAGTGCCATCGGAGCGAAGACCGGCGGATTTCGATCGACGCGACAGCGACCGACCGTTGTGTCACTGCCATCTGGTACGCAGTAATTGTCGCCACTGCCTGGGCGTACCTGATCGCGACCGGATCCACCGTTGAGTGAATCATCGCCGTCGCCGCCGATGAGGACATCAGTGCCACCATCACCGTTCATCGTATCGTGGCCGACCTGACCGTCGAGCCGATCATTGCCGATGCCACCAACGAGTGCGTCATCACCTGCATTCCCGACGAGTGCGTCATTCCCGCCATCACCACGAAGCGTATCACTGCCAGGGCCACCATGTAATGTGTCGTTGCCAGCGCCACCAATCAAGGTATCATTGCCACCAAGTCCGTAGACGACGTCGTTCCCACCGAGGCCACAAATCACGTCTGCCCGATTCGTACCGCGCAAGACGTCGTTGCGCTGGGTGCCCGTGATAGTACACGCAGGTTGTGCAATGGTTGGGCGTTCGGGGCTCCGTGCCTGTGTGGTGGTGGGCATACTAAGGATTGCGCTAATAAGTGCACCGAAAATAAAGAGTCGTAGTGCCATGTGATTTCAAACCTCTCGCGCGGGGGAGTTTATACAGTCAGGGGTAATAACTTGCAAGAAACATTGGTTTACAAATCCTGTATTTAGCTTACCACAAAGAGATAATCCGCTTCAAGATGCAGTAGTCTCAGGCTAGATGAGCATTTGATGAATGGTCGTCGACACACACATCTCTCGGACGATGCGGTCCCACGGTCCCAAGATCTGCGGCAACTGGTGTTGTACGGCTGCACGCCCATTCATGCTAGGGACTGCTACATCACCCTCTCCGTGATTGTCGATACAGACACATACTACTCAACGCCAGCGTCATACCAACAACGAGGAGCCACACCATGCGCACCATCCCAGTGGTCGGATTAACCAACCCGGCTTGACTGATGAACCACCCATTCACAAGCACGTACAGCACCACAACACTCCAGCCTACCCACCGTTGTTGCGACCACGCTTGCACCCAGAGAACAAGAAGCAGTGCCACGAGAGCCCGGGAGAGCTCAAATTGTTGGCTAACGGCATGGATGAGTACATCAGCAAAACTCACCAACACCACGGCGCGTGCATACCACGTAGTGTGCCAAGATTGATGCATCACAGACTCCTTTGTCGCATAGGTACATTTCATCATCACTTGTTATGGCACAAGCAATCCGAGCAATTCCTCCTTGGTGACATTGGCGATGTAGTGGGTGGTATCGATGTCAGCCAAGGCATGCACAATCGCGTCACGTGCGTAGGTGACATCAGCAAGTCGACTCGTTAATTCGCTCATCTCGCCTTGGCCCATAAAGTCGCCGAAAATGCTGGCGGCGATGATGCGGTTGTTTTGGATGTCGAGGCGAACATCGACCTCACCACCGGCGAAGCGTTGAGAGCGTTGCACGTTGGCGCCCGGGTTGCGCCCATAGTTCCAATCCCAGTTGGCGTAGCGACTGGCGCGCAAGTCAGCAACGCCTTGCCAGTCGGCATCGCGCATGGTGACGCTAGGGATATGGTCACGATTGCGGGTACCGAAGATTTTCTCGAGAATGCGCTCACGCAACTCAACGGCGGTGATGGGTGTGGTCAAAAACTCGTTGATGTTGGCCACACGACTGCGAATCGACTTGATACCCTTCGACTCGACTTTGCCCGGCTTGGGGCGCAGGGCCGCCACGAGTTGGTCGACGTTCGAATCAACGAGGAGCGTGCCATGGCTGAGCATGCGATCAGAAGCGGCAAATTGAGCGTTGCCCGAAATTTTGCGGCCTTCGACGACGATGTCGTTGCGACCACTCAGCTCCGCGGGGATACCAAGGTCGTGAAGCACGGCGAGGACGGGTCCATTAAAGGTGTCGTAGCGATTGAATCGGCCATTGACATCGCGAGTCATGAAGCTGAAATTGAGGTTGCCGGTGTCGTGGTAGACGGCACCGCCGCCCGAGACGCGGCGCACGACCTGAATTTGTTTGGCGGTGACCACATCACTGTCGATTTCTTCGATGGTGTTTTGGTTGCGTCCGATAATAATCGCGTTGCTGTTGATATAGAAGAGCAGGAGATCTTCGTCGTCGAGTTTGGTGCGAATGGCGTATTCTTCGAGTGCCAAGTTGCGCGTCGCGTCAGTAATGTCGAGATTGTTGATGTAGCGCATGGGTGCTCCAGAGAGGATATCACACGACAACCAATATAAGTATAACAATCTTTCAACCGCCCCCACCGAATATGCGTCAATATTGACGCATGATTTGATGCGATGTTACATAGAATGAACTATAGGATTTTAGTGAAGAAGAGCGTTGCAATGGTGAACTCAACCATTTATCTCTTTGTCGGATTGTCGTTCTCGATTCTTGGTGTTGTTTTTTTAGTTTACACATTCATTTTATGGATTCAAGAGCGAAAAGAGCGCGGCAGAGGTATTCGCGATGCAGTTGCAAGTAGTCTTGAATTTGAGCAGTTGTTACCACCTCAATCATTGAACACCACCGAACCTACTCCTCTGACGACGAGTAATCCGTACGAGCGCCTGTCGCCTACTCCGCCTGTGCCCAACGTACCCACGATGCCTAATAAGGTCGTTCCAAGCACACCAGCCATTGAACCAACAGAATCCATTCCTACACAACAATTCGAAAATACGTATGATCGCGAACAATTAGTCACGGCACTTGAAACACTCATTCAACATCGATCATTGGGCATTATTGATGAAGAGACGTATAACAAACGCAAAGGTGAACTATTACATCATCCTGAAGCACCACGACGGTCTATTGATGACAAAGGCGAAACGACCAACTCAAATCACGATGATCAAGATACCAAGATAGACGAATTGCTCATTGATTACATGGAAGGCATCATTAGCCCGACCGAGTACGAGCGGCGTAAATCACAAATCACAAATAAATCGTCGTAAACTTCATAGGAGCACATAGCGCATGAGCAGAGAAATTCGCTTATTTGGACTTGCCGGACTCTGTCTTTTAATTTTTGGTGGAGTACTCATTTATTTGAGTGGTGAAGTGACTGCCGATGTCATTAATCGGCAACCAACACCAACCGTCACACGTGCCGTCAAAGCGATTGTGGTAACACAAACGCGCGAACCCGTCGATAAGTTTGAGGGTAAATGGGCGTGTGCAGGTCAAGATGAGATGCTAATTTCTATTGACAAAAATGGCAGTTTTTATGATGTACTGATGAACCAGCAAACACTTATTGGCACCGTCAATGGTGAGGAAATCAAGTTAGAGGACAACAGCGCGATGCGCCTTAATAACAACCACACAAAGTTACTGGTAAACACTGCTGATGGCACCGGTATAACTTGTGACCGTGCCCCATAAAGCGCTCTACGCTTGCGCATGTTTTGTCACATCAATTGCGACAAATGTTACGTCGTCACTTTCAGGTAAGTCTAGGCTTTGGGAAAGTGTGGACTCTACCAAACGACTCAAATCGGGACCATCAACAGCCTGATTGTCTAGCAAGTAAAGTCCATCACTATACATGATAATCCTGCGAATTGCGTGAAGCGGCATCCGCACGCTATGTACATCGCCAACGAGCATTCGTTGAGATGACCACCGTTCTGCGGTGCGAAAAAGCTGCTGATCAAGCAAAACAGGTGAATTATTCTTGTCAATTACGCGGATTCTACAGTCACCAAGCCAACATAAGTAGACCAAATTATGGTGCCAGTCGATACAGCACGCAGCAAACACACTTTCGCTTCCAAGATTTCTACGTAGTTCTAATGCCTCACGAAACATGACGGGATGATGAGAAACATCAATGGCGCGAAGCAATTCTTGGACTTTGGGACTCAATGCAATCAACTCACTCGCCAATGTTGAGCGAAGATTATCATTGGAAAAATCGTATTCCCAGAGAATGCGCGTTATTAATTGAACAACTGCCGTTGCTGCAATATCGCCTCGAAACGATTGGCCAACACCATCTGCAATCGTAGCTACGAAACGCTGATGATTCGACCAGATTGCAAGTGCATCTTGGTTGTATTCGTTTAGTGATTTTGTCTCTGCAGAACGCATGTAGGTAACCAACAACGTAAACAAATCTTGGTCGACGTGTTTAGGAAAAACGTCGTGGAGGGGATTACTCACATACTCTAGTTGTATCGTTTTCATAAGTTTATCCCTAACGGATTCGTGTAGATGATGACATGACAAAACCCATCTCAATTAATGCGAGGTCATTTGCAGGCAGCATCATAATTGCATTTGACGATATACGATACCCCTGTTCAGCCATCACCGCATGATATGAGGGTGGAAGTGGCGACGACATATTGCGCAGATGCGCTGCATAGTGGCCAATATTATCATCGGTGAACTGCGTGTTTGGTGTAATTCCGGGCCAGGACTTTAGGTCTCCTATACCACCTACAACCATCGATTTATCATTAATAAAGATATTTTCGACCAACACTTTACCATCTTGGACACGCATATCGCGAATGCGCTTCACAATTGGTGCAGGATCACTCCCGTTAAACTCACCATCCGTAAGATGACAAATGAGTGGTGCAGGACAATTTTGATATCGATGTAGATTTGCTTGTAATAATTCTTCGACGCGTTCAAACGCTAACGCGGTATCAGTGAGTGTGTCCGTTTGCAGTGCAGGAACTTCGAGCGTTGCAAGACGATCAATTGATTGAATGCCGCCAATCAGGTCATACACACTTTGGCTGTACGCCAATATTGCCACATGATAGCGAGGACTGATACGACTTCCTCGTGTTGACAAAAACACCATACGACGAAGTGTGACTGACAACGCATCGCGTACCAAATCAATACGACGTTTATTCCCTAATGGTAATGTCATGGAACGACTTATGTCGATGACATAGATAATCAAGGCTGGCGTCGTAGCAGTTGCTAATTGAGTGTATTCTCCATACGTCATGAATCAATCTCCCATAAGATGCGCCAAATCTGACGCATATTTCACTGCGATATGTTATTAGACTAACACCATAGTTCACCAACAGATGGAGCATCTTATGGGAATTGATGTAGACACGAGCCGTTTACGCCGTATAGCGTCTTCATGTGAACAACAAGCAGACCAATATGACAGCCGGCGTAGAACACTTGCGCAACGATGCGAGGCGTTACGTGGCACTTGGACCGGAGTATCAGCACAAGGTTTTCAGAATATCAGTGGTCAGTGGATTAACGCTACACAACAAACGGTACATGAACTACGTTCAATTGCACGTCGATTGCGTGATCTTGCAGAGCACTACGATCGACTTGACCGCGAAGAGCGTGCACGTAAGAAGCGCAAGAAAAACGACTAATCAACAACTGCCATCTGCAATCGAATGCGCTGCTGGTTTTTGACCAGTAGCGCTCTTCCTTGTCGCATTCCCTGCATATACCCCTCACGCTCTACGCGCGCATATACACCGGGCAATGCCACATCGAAATCGTTATCATCATGAATATTCATTGCAAGTACCGGTTGTTTATTCAACAACAAATTTGTGAAAGCACACAAGTTATTTTTTGCTGCTTTCACTTGTTGTGATTCACCAACTGCGAGAACAAACAATCCTAAATCACGACTATCCTGTAACAACCGGGCCAAATCTTGATGCGTTTGTTCATCGAGAGCCTCAAGATCGCCCCATCGATCAGTATCTATGACTAACACAATTGCAGGGAGTTTGTCGAGCATTTGTGCTCGATCAAGGACGTTGCCTTTGTCCAACTCCGTTTGAAAATATTGTCGATGCGCAGTCAATGCATGGTCAAGTTGACGAATAAGATCGGGCCATTTTGTAACTTGGGTCTCGTATGCAACCACATGCGGATTATGTTGCATTTGGAAAAGCGGCGTCGACCCATTACTCATCACAAACATGCGAAGACGCTCACCAAGTGGTTTCTGAGTTATTAGATGACACCAGGTGAGAAGCGTAGTACTTTTACCTGAGCCAGCACCACCAGTTATTAAGAAGTATGGTCCATCCTTAAGCAACGAGATGCTTTCTGGTTGTTCCGAATCTAAGTTCAACATGAATGATGTGGTCAAGAATTCAAAATCATGTGACGTGACTTTGCGCATATACTGCGACATTGTCAACAAATCGGGTATTTCACGTATCTGATGTTGAATGGAATATTCCTGATTACTATTCATGTTGGTCATGAGTTGTTCAATGGCGCGCATTTGCGCAATTTCACCACCATCAACGACGGTTGCCAACTGTATTTCACAATTGATGCCAGAAACTACTCCTCTTCCAACAATTTCATCATCAATCTCAAAATTACGCCTATTTGTCAATTCATAGACCATATCAGATGAGACTCCAATGCCAAGACTGACGCCAAATTGTTGGTTGATTTTCGAACCAGCCTCAGTTGCACGATTGAGCATAATTACGAGATGAATGCCCAGTGGAGCACCATTCTGAGCAACGCGCTCAATTAATTCATTTAGGTGTCTGAGCGATGACATCTCGCGTAACTCAACCATGTTGTCAATGACGATGATGATACGTGACAACGGCTTTGGTTGACTTGCTTGATACGCCGCAAACGTGAGACCTCCTAAAATTCTGGCACGCTTATTCATTTCGTCGTTGATACGATTTTGGATGCGTGCAATCATTTCTGTTTGATTGACAGTAGTTACAGCTATCGTATGCGGAAGTTGCTCATAGGGGCGTAATAGACCACTCACACCGAAGTCCAAAAAGATGCATTGAACTTCGTCGGGTGAATATTGCGTGGCAACTGCACTCACAAATGTGCGGATGAAGAGTGCACGACTTTCACCTGCTGCCACAAACACTCCAGCATGATTCCGCTCAGAAAGCGCAAGATAGAGCTCTCCTTGCTTTTGTGAGCTAGGATCATCGTATATTCCGATTAACGGGCGCAAATCGCTTTGATGTGGACGCGTCCATGTTTTGCCATTCCATGATATTGGAACACCATATTGTTGTGCGACATGGGTCAGTGTTGGTGGCACATCCGGCAACGGCGGTGCCCACACTTGATACGGTTTTGCGAGATTTTCTGCTTCTGCCACTCTTTTGATGTATCGCACCAAATATTCCAGCTGCGTTTCATCACTCATCCGCAGTTTGGGACCAACAACCTGAGTTCTCACGCCTTCAGCATCAATCAAGTTGATAATCGGCGCTTCATGCTCCACCAGCGCATATTGATCGCCAGTATACCCGGACTGGAATTGGATGGGTTGAAATTCACCCATTTTGAGGAATCCAGCGCCACGCCCTGGCAAATAAGCGGCATCAGGATTGCCGATTAAATCAATACTATCGTCACGACTGGCCACACGCAAACAGAAGCGATAAGAGGTATTCGTGGCAATTTGCTTGGTGACCACGCCACTCGGGTTTTGTGTTGTCAACAGTAGGCGTATGCCAAGTGAACGACCAATACGAGCAACACCAACTAACTGGTCAATGAACTCTGGTTGTTCATCTTTCAATTGCGCAAATTCGTCCGCAATAATCAGCATGATAGGCATGACCGGGAGCGACGCATCATGTTTGCGTTTGGACAAATAATCGTTTATGTCATTTATCTGATGTTGTTTGAAGATACGTTGTCGTTTGTTCAGTTCTGCATTCAAACTGACTAAGATGCGACTTGTCTGGCTTGCAGAAAGGTTCGATAACACCCCGGCAAGATGTGGTAACTGTGCCACACGTCCAGCCATACCTTCACCCTTAAAGTCCAGCAGAAGAAAAACCACTTCCTTCGGACTATAGTTGGCTGCAAGCATCGCGATGTAGGTCAGCAAAAGTTCACTCTTACCAGATCCTGTTGTTCCAGCTCCCAATCCGTGAGGACCATGTCGCTGTACATCAAGGGTAATTGGTAGACGGCCAGCGCCAAGACCGATTGGCACGGCTAGGGTATCCCATGGTGCACCCTTGCGCCAACGCTCTGCCACGCCAAATTGGTCAATAGTCTCGACATTCATTAATTCGAGCAACGACACACGCGTAGGAATTGACGTATCGCTATTGAGACTTGTGCTTTGCCAAGGCGCTAGTGCGCGTGCAAGTCGCTCAGCTTGTGCAATCGTTACTTGATCAGGCGTAAACACACTTTCACGCGCAGAGGCATTCTCGCTATAACGCGCAGTAATTGACTGGATTTCAATCACGCTACGACATTCTCTTGGGAGTTGTTGTTCAGAAAGAATGACAATGTATATCCCCAGTCGTGGACCTTCGTTGAGAATCAGCATAAACTGACGAAATAAATCATCACGCTGTAAATATTCTTCACACTGCACAAAACACGCAACATGAACCATGCCATTGTATTGGTTTTGATTATGACGATCGGCTATTTGCTCTGAACGATACTGCATCATCTTAATCAGTTCACCGAGCATCGTGCTCAATGAATCTTGGCCGAGTGAAACATTACGTCGTGTATGATTGTCATTCCAAATATGTGGCAACCACCGCGCCCACGCCCAATGCGGATATTGTTCGGGCGGGCATGCAATACTAATACTTACATCTGCTGGGCTATGATGAACGACAAGATGAAAAAGCAACGCACGAAGGAGCGACTCTTGACCGTCACCACGCACACCCAACACCCCAATAGAGGGAAGTGGTATTGTAACCGCTGCACCTGGTACCGTTTTCGCACTGTTGATGAGATTCATCATTTCTTGTACTAGGGCATCACCAACCACGCTCCGGTTTGGTGATTGACTCGCACGTACTCGATATGTTGACGAGATTCGCCCAATTCCAACGCGACAATGAAGAAAATCACCAGCATCTTTTTGATTTGCACGCCACCGTTCCCACATCCGCGGCGCAGGTTGTTGCGTTTGTGGATTTGCACAGATGAGTAAACACTCTTCAACGTTTGGATTGACAATATCGTGTTCACGGCGTTGTGTGTCAGCAAGTGTATCAATATAGACCGCTTGTTCCGCCAAATACTGGCGGTACTCTTTGGCACGTTGCTCAAGCAGATACTTACGTCGGCGCGGCTCAGTGAGTTGTTGAATAATCGATCCCAAACTCGCAAGCATCATTAAGACTGACAGCAATGGAATCCACCACAACGCATTGTTTGGCGTATTTCGGCTCATAAGTGCATAGGCGACACCACCAGATGCACCGCCCAACAACCCGACCACCTGCATCCAAATAATCCATGCTGGTTGGCCACTTGCTTGCGGAACCGCAGGAGGTAGTTCGATAACTACCTCCTCTGTGGGATAGACCGGCATCACACGGGGTGCTGAGCGATGATTACGCTTCATGGTGAAGGTTTCCTTAATTCCAAACAATAGGGGGATTTCCTGGCAATGTACATGGGAATGGTTTGGGCGCAACTATTCCTAAGTTCACATGACAAACTGGTGGCGGATAGCGTTTAAATATGTCATACAAATCACCTATTTTTTCAGGTATTTTGTTTTCCACTGCCCAATCGTAAATTGGTTTTGACACTTCTTTTACTTTATTCGTAGTGTTTACCACAACCTCTTTCACCTGATTTGCAGTGTTTATGACGCTTTCGGTCACTTGTTGTTTCGTGTGATCGACAAAGTTTACAAACCTCTGCACATGTGCTTGGGGGTTACGATAAAAACTAATCACCCCTTGTGTGGCCGAATCGACTGTTTGATTAATCTTCTCGGTAATCATCACAGAGCCATCTTTGATGAGCCACTTTACACCATTCTTTGTTTTCTCAACCAGATCCCATTGCTTTAGACTCTCGCGGATGTTATCAGCCTTCTCCTTATTACCAAATAATTCATACCCAGATGCAATTCCAGAACCTACCGATTGAACAAGCATGGATGTACCATAGGTTGCACCAATAGCTAGTAAAACAATCGCAGCAGGTTTGGCAACTACAACAGCCGCACCTACACCCACCGCTCCTAAAAACACTTTACCTGCAAATGCGACCGACGCTGTGACAAGCGTTTTCGTTAGGAAATTCGCCGCAATATCTGTCGCTTTATCATATGTGTTCCAGAAATTACCAGTTTTAATATCATTTACGAATGTTCCTGCGATATCAACACCACTTTTAATATATTCCGCCCATTTTGCAGCATTTCCCATCCAACGAATGGCTTTTCCTAACGTGCTATTTCCATGCGGAATTAAATCTTTTACCATTTTATAGACTTCAGTCAATTTTCCTTTGAAACCAGCATGTATCCCAAAAAGTTTTGACGCAAGATCCAAGTTATTGCCCACAGATTTTAAATAGTCAAGAACTTCTTTTCTCGTAAACTTTCCTATCATTCCTGCATATTGAGCAAACATTGAGAGCGCTGTTCCAGCATGATGCTGAAAGCCGTTTATTAAATTTTGCACTCCGCTCAACGCATCGTTTAGTGTAGCTCCAGCAATCACACTTGCATTTAACATTTGCTGCCACAAAGACTGTTGGGCACCGGCATTCTGGGCAATCATGGATGCGAGGTTACGATCATTTTCACCAAAACGAACAGCACTCTGGACGATGTGTTGCTGAACATGTGCACCATCTTGCATGAGATTCGTATGAAGGCGATATAAATTCGACGCACGGCTACGAATGTCATCAAGCCCTTTGGCACGATCGCGTATTCCACTCAATTGTTGATGCGCATGACGCAACGCTTGGTCCATGTCACGCATGGACGCATTAATTTGCCCTGCAACTGAATTTAACTCATCTGGATCAACGCGAATAACTGACATATCATCACCTTCATCTCATACAAAGAACGGCCACATTACAATACCGTCAAGCATGCGCCATGCACACGACGACTCAACTCCATGGTTGATGATGGTTCAATGACCATCCAAGGGCTGTCAGGATCGCGGTCCGGTGTAATGGTAAATATCGCGTCGTTCGACGCAAACACCACAAAACCGTCAATTTCTTCGGTAATACTACGCATTAATGTGAAAGAAGCGTTCATCGTACTGTTTGACATGGTTTTTGCGAGTACTTGCAACGTAAGCGGATGAATGGCATCCCGACTCAACGCATGTGCTACAGCCGCTTCGCCTTGCGTGTATACATTACGTGCTGCTTCTAGTGTGGTTTCACGCAGTTTAACTGCAGGAATATCACGGAGCGGTATCTCACCACTAAATCGCAACGATTGCACCGCCTGATTCGCCACTTGTCGTACATCTTCATACAATTCAAAGGTATGAATGCCTTGATTTGCCTCATGTGATATCAACAAACCAGGTTTGAGCTGAACAGGAAACGTAGTTGTAATGTCGTGCGTCAAGGAAGACGAATTGACCACTGCAATGACATCGGGTGCAGCGCTCACTCCAATGATACCCATGACCGATTCATCCACAATGATGCTACTATCCTCAATCTTAATGATTCCACGCGCAATTAATGTACGAAACGCCAGATCAAATAACGCTTCACCGTCAGGACTCGGTTCAAAAGGTTGCACTCCCATCATTCCGCGGAGTTGCGCCAATTGCATCAGCACATACACTTCTTCTCGAGCCAACTTCAACCGGATGATAGCACTCATAGCAAACCTCTTTAACATTGTCAGATCGACCAGCTCTTCCGCATGCGGAAGAGCTGGTCGGCACAAGAACACTAGCGGCGGCCGGCTTCATCTGCTTGTGAAAAGCGATTGGCGATTACCTCAAGTTCCTGCTTGACTTGCTCTTGAAGTTGAACAAATTGTTGCATCTTCTTGCGGGCCTCTTCAAAACGCTGGCGGAACGACTCTTTCGTCACACCTTCCCATACCAATGAATCGACCAACGATTGCAACATGCGAATTTGGGTTTCGGCAGCTTCACGTTGCTGTGCAAACTGGCGAGCTACTGCCAAGACTTCTTCTGGTGGCATTACGATACGTGGCATACGGTCACCTCTCTATAGTCAGATTCTCAACAACCTAATTTCCGCCCCCACCATTGATGCGTGCCTCATCAGCCAATTTAAATCGCTCAGCAATCTCAGCAAGATCGCGATTGATTAAGTCCAAAAGCTCATGGTATTCACGCATGATTACCTGTGCCTGCTCGTGGCGCTGATAGAAAGCCTCTTTGGTCAAGCCTTCCCACACCAAGCTCGCAACAGCGCTCTTCAATGTTGTGACTGCGGTGGCAGCAGCAACTGCCTCACTCGCAAACTTTGCGGCCGCTGCGGCTACCTCTTCATGAGGCATCACAATTCGTGGCATTTCATCCTCCTCTACAGATCAACACATCCTCAAACCCACTTACACCAACCATTTCTCAATCGTCTCGTGTCACCGATCCTCCGTGGAGAACGCGACGTTTTTGAAAGGTAATATTGCTACTGCCTTGTGATGCGGCAGTTGGTGCCATTTGCAGCTCAGTAACGCTCTTATTTTTCAGTAGATTCGCACGCACTAAACGAACCATCAACCATGCCCCATCACGAATGTCCGCGGCAAGCACCGTTTGAGCGTCATTCGTAATTGTTCGTGACTGTGCATTATGTGGCTCAATAACCTCGATTGATTCGATACGGTGTTCATACATGTTGGCCATACCAAGCACATTAATTGCCTGGCTTACCACTTCATAGCATGAGCGATTATCGGGAATTTCTAGATCAACCAGATCAGGCTGACCAACTACACTCACCGTGACGATTACCGAATCTACATTCATACTCGCACCCACAGATCTGAGACTAAGCTTTGTTCGATAACACTCAAAAGTCCACGACCATCAATAGGATCAAATCTGCATTCATCACCAATGTCTGTGACATACCACCACTGATTCCTGACATACATCACGCGAAACGACTGCTTGTGCTGTCCATTTACAACCGAAAAATCATATGCACGTACGGCTTGTTGTGCATTTGGATTCTGCTTGAGAATGCGCTCAACATTAAGTTTTGATAGTTGAAACGCAGAAATAGGTTCGTAACTCACTTGTGCTGGGATGCCGATAAATTGCATAAAGTAGCGCGCACTCATATCTGAAGGAATTTCTTCGAGGGCATACGTATTTATTCCAACGCGACCAATCAACGTGCCGCTCTCTGCACTTGAACCGCGATAAAATCCCATAAAACTTGATGTATCTAAATTACTCGCGTACTGTAGAAACAACCCATGTTGCATGTGAACCACCGGATTTATCAGATGAATCAACAGGTTGTTCAACAGAATTTGTCCCTCATGACTGACTGCGAGCTCTTCACGAACTAACAATAGTCCTGCCTGAATCAGCGACCGATCTATTTCATCGGCTAACCACCCACGAAATGGATTGGGCATTGATGGTACTGATCCATTGCACATACTCGCGACAAGATGCAACTGCGCTGGAGTTAATACGATTTGCATAACAACATTCCATTCACGGTGATTTGTCAATATGCTACAGCGCATCTATAAATTGCTTATCGCCATTTTTGACGCATTTTCACATTATGCGCAGAACGTGCTCATTCGATATCGTTGTTTCAATGAATTCCTGACGCAAGATGTTTGGTATTAGAAAGTACACGCCTGATATGCGCCACAACCTCGGATAGTGAAACTGTGCCCTCAATGACCGATGGTGCTTGATACTCTCGACGTAAAATCAGCGATGCTCTGCGCTTTTGTTCAAGCAACGAATCCATAAATTGCATGCGTGGAGTCATCATGGCACTTCGCACATGAGAGATAATGTGCAAGAGCAACAATGCCCGTTCAACATGATCATCATCAAACAATGCTAATACCACCATGTCACCAAACAAGAGGATATGTGGCATGTGTGTAAGTTGCGTAATGACAGTAATTGCATGTTCATATGACTGTTCACGTTCTTCTGCACACTGAAAATGACTATTTACCCAATCATAGATTTGTACACCCTGCACATCAACATCCATGTTTAATTGTGTAAAGAGTTGACGCGCTACCTCAATATACTTTTGCGCCACGTCATATTGTCCCATCAAAAAGTACGCAGACAGACGTGCTGACGCAAGTTGTGCCTGAAGATAGTACTGTTGCTCTATCGTCCCGCGCTCGGCATCTTGACAACACTCTAACCCTTCTTTGAAATGACCTTCGTGAATATGAAACATTGCCTGCTGGATGAGACTGTACTGTCTCCAATCACTCATCTTGAGCAGCGAGAACAACTGTTGCGCTTGTCGAATATACGTCATGAATATTACTTGGTTATAGACCACCGCATATGTGAGTGCCATCTCTAGTTTGGCTTGGGCGACCAACGAATGGTTACCACTCATTGTTCCATTTACTTCTATTGTTGTAAGCATTGTGCGTGCGGTGTCAATATCGCCACATCGCCACATGAGTGTTGCTTGTAATAAGAGAAATGAAGGGTTTTGCGACACTTGTTGGTTTGTCGTATGTATATTGTTACAAATTGAAAGTACGTCAGATTCGTACCCCATGATCCACCAATACCATCGCCATCGTATCAACAACGTTATGATAGTTTCAAGCATCTGGTCATCACTCGTAATCACCGTTCGTTTGATGAGTATGAGCAATTGTGTGATATCACTGCGTTGCAAAACAAGTAAACGATGATGAACCAATGAATAATCCGGATGAAGTTGTGCAAGTGTACGTATGACATCAAGTTGTATAGTTTTCACATCTTCGTGTATTTGACGACTTTGATACCACACTCGTACGGTGACATGACACATAATCATGTCGTAGTTATGTAATGTTACAATGCCTTTATGGACTAATGACTGTATAGACAATGATAACTCTTCATCGTCTATGTTGCATGCTGACGCAACAAATTCAATACTCACAAATGCGTCAAAAATAATCAAAAACCGAATGATTTGTGCTTCGACTGGTGAAAGTGACTCCATCATGCGACTTAAGTGCTGATGTATCTCAATATGTTCGCTATTTTGACTGGCAATATAGGCAAGCATTTTGATGGCCATTGGATTCCCTTCACACTGCGCAAGTTGACGAGCGATGAATGGGAAATCAGTGGCAAAAAAACCTAACTGATAACATGACTGGCGAAATAACAATTGGGATTCTTGAAATTCAAGACCTTGCAAAACGACACATTGCATGTTTCGATGAACATTGGTAGTAACAATCCGCATAGTTGTGGTCACAAGTATTTTTATTGTGGGCAACAATGTCACTATATGATTCAACAGTGATACCATTGTTGCTTCGTTGTACACTGCCAAATCATCTATAAAGACGACTTTTTGGTTGTCTTGTAAATAATATTGCAGACGCTGCAGGGGTGATTCTCTGCCAAATGGATAGACACGTAATGCCGATGAGAGTTGCGACACAAACGAATCGACATCGCTCACATCACGACCATTGACCACACAAACGCGTTGTTGATCTGCTTCAAGCATGGTACATACACGCAACCCGAGTCGCGTTTTGCCAATACCACTCGACCCTATTAGCACTACGACTGATTTTTCTGCAAAGTGTTGAAAAATGGAGCTAATCAGTCCTTCTCGACTTGCAAACGTTAACTCATCTTGATAACTCGAGACGGTTGCCGCATCATACATACGCCAGGCACGATTCCATTCGGTAATTGAGAAATACCGCGATATACGCCGATATTCGCGCAAAGGAAGACGAGCAGCATCACACAATTCAAGGATAGACTCTGCAGTCACACAGTCAGTGTAGTGTTCGAGCAAGACTTCAATTAGACATACCAAATCTTCAACTGGCACGATACTCTTGCGATCAACGCGCGTCGTGAAATGATTTTGAAATTCATCACGTGACAATTGTGCATAGTGCGGTCGACGTTCGTTCATCAACGCCAGTAATTTGTTGCGCGTCAAGCGCCGGCTCTCATCAGCAAGTAACCGCGATGCGTCAATAACGTCTGAAATGATTTTGAGAATGCGTTCTTTATCTCGGTTCATATATACCTACTGCATGAGCTGTAAACGTACTTCCCTGATTAACGCCCTCCATCTGGTGTTCCCTGTGGCGGATTCGTGGGACGTGGATTCGGGTTAGGATTTGGCTTTGGCTTCGGTACCGGCGTGTCGGTTGGTACGGGTACCGGCGTGTCGGTTGGTACGGGTACCGGTGTGTCAGTTGGTGCCGGTACTGGTGTGTCGGTTGGTGCCGGTACTGGTGTGTCGGTCGGTGGACGCACCGTTGGTTGCACCACAACACGCACTGGTGTTGCTGTGGGAACAGGAGTAAGCGTATTAGTAATCGTTGGAGTCCACGTGCTTGTCGGTGTGTACGTCGCTGTCGGAATCAGCGTGAAGGATGGTGTTAGCGTCTCGTTGTTTGGCAAAATAGTAATGACTACATCAGGCTCAAGTGGTGATTGTGGCTGTGCATCCTGGCCAAACAGTCCAAACGCAACATACCCCGAAATCGCTAATGACGCCGCAATTCCCATCAGCAAGATGGGCAATTTTGACTTGGGTTTGACCTCAAGTGTGCCACCACGATACGGAGGATTACTCTTGGGCGGATTTTTGGGTGGTTGACTGACATGCTTTGTCAACTGTTGATATTCTTTTTCAAGCCATTGTATTGAATGCTGGAGCCCCGCTTTTGCATCATTTGACATGTGCTTCTGCGAGACTTTGGCCATCTGCTTCATTTCAGTGATGGTATGTGCGAGTTGTGTGCGCAAAATATCAGCACCCGGTGGCTGACTTGGAATGACTTTGCGTAGATATTCTTTGAGCGCACGCGCCCACTCCCAAAATGCCGGAGCTGATGCCAAATCCGGTGAAAACCAGCATCGATCAAACATCTCGGCAAGCTCCAGGCCACCAAAATTTATGAGTGTCTGACGCATCAGATGATAGCGCTCACATGGCTCTTGCATCTCGTTCGGCGCAAAATAACTATCGCCGTTTATGGCTGCCTGAAACTCACTGCTACTCCAACACACCATTTCACACAACAAAATGGCACCTGCAAAACGGTCTGCATACGGATGCCACATACCATACCCAGCACTTTTGTGCATGTACCCAGGTGTGCCACGAGGAATATTCTCAGGTATATTCATACCGTTGGCACATATCTCTTCTACGTCAATTAAATCGATCTCTGGTGGTTTGAGCCGAATCAGTAAATTCCCCGGTGACAAGTCACAGTGTGTTACACCGTTCAGCTCAAGCTGAATCAATATATTGAGAAACTGCTCCACAACCATGCGCATCACAACAATGTCAATTTGACGCTTTTGTGGATCCGGTTCCGTGATGATGTCGTACCACGTTGATCCTTCAATCCATGGCATGACAACCGACCACGCAAGGTCAGGCTCTCCGAGTGGATAATCACCTTGATCGTTGGGCACTAGGACTTCACGGCGACACACTCCCATACCTGCAAGCGTCGAAAAACGCTCGAGATTTCGCGATGCTAGTGCAACTTGTTGCGAACGATATGCAGCCTTGAATACCTTGAGCGCACGAGCGCCATATCGTGAATCTATGCGGTATACCGTCGCCCGACCACCCTCTTGGGCATACGGATACATCGGACTTTGTGGGTGTGATGCGACTGCGTAATTGATGTTGTTAATCTGGAACTCGTCACCTACTGAAGGTCGAAATGGCATGTGCAAAACCCAATCTATTCGACATACGCACCTTCATATTAGCAGTCTACACAGATTTTTTTCTTGTTAATTTTCACAAAAGTTGATTTTTTGATGTTTTAATTTTTGTGAATTTTTACAATTTTTTACACCGCATAATGCAGTTCAAATCAAGTCGAATGTAAGTTACTAGAGCGATACCAATTAACATGATTCCCTATGGCCTTGCTATCGCTGTAGGCGTCAGCGTCATGTGTTGTTGCTTGATAGATCGCGTAGAAGTACGAGTCGGGCTGCGCGTAGGAGAGCGTGTTATGGTACGAGTGGGGGTCATTGTCCATGCAGATTGTGGATAGGTATACTCGATGATAGACTTGAGGAGTGCATAATCCGCAATATCATTCCAATCACGTTGCGTCACAGTTGGCACATCTGCCGTAAAAATATGCACCGCATTTTCGATATTGCCATTGTTATCAGGGTTACCTCCCGTAAAGCGATTGAACGCCAGGTTATCGTCAAGACGCATACCCAGCTCAGGACCACCCTGCCAAATGAATGGTCCAGTTTGTGACACACGCTTTGCCCCGAGCCATGGACCCAATCCTGTACTCCCACTCACCCACCCGGATTGTGCGTTGATGAGATCAACCAGACAGTTATTCTCACTCGCACTTAATACCGTCGCCAAGTAGCCCCGCTGCCCACCACGCCGCCGCGATTCGGCCACGACTCT